>NZ_BOOU01000007.1 GCF_016863395.1 Sphaerisporangium rufum
TGACCCGATCCGCGCTGACCCGATCCGCGCTGACCCGATCCGCGCTGACCCGATCCGCGCTGACCCGATCCGCGCTGACCCGATCCGCGCTGAGCGGGCCCGGCCGACCCGGGCCGGTGCCGGGAGCGGGATGAGGCGGATCAGCGGCGGACGTTGGTCTGCACCTCGCCGACCGGCACAGCGCGTTGGGCGGTGACCTGCACCGGCTGGAAGGTGAATCCCCCGCCGGCGGTGACCGGCCAGACGGCGGTGACGGTCAGGGTGTAGGAGCCGCGCGCCTGGTCGGCCGAGGCGCGCAGGTAGCGCACCCCGCAGCTGAACGCGCCGCCGCGCCGGTACGGGTGGCCGGTCGGGCCGCACGCCTGCCGGACCTCGGCCCGGTCGGCGCCGGTCCCCGCGTCGATGCGCAGGTCCGACAGGGTGGCGGTCACGGTGGCGGACATGACGCCGGGGATCTCGGCCGTCACCGACCGGGTGGTGGGTCCGGTGCCGGCCAGCCACACCCAGGTGGGCAGGTTGACGTAGCTCTTCACGTCCGGACTCAGCCGGATGTCCGGCTCGGGGACGGTCAGCGCGGCGCGGGCGAGCTGGTACAGCTCGGCGAGGGTGATGCCGCCGGGCGGGGCGCCGCCCTCGGGCACCCACACCGCGCCCTGCAGGCCGGACCAGCAGGACAGCCCGTCGGGGTCGGCGGCGTTGTAGGCGGGCTTCCACCAGCGGCCGGTTTTGCCCACCTTGTCCTTGTACTGCTCGATGAACCGGTCGTAGTCCTCGCTCGTGCCCTCGGGGTGGGTGTGGAACCAGTAGTCCCGCACGTCCTGCTGCCGGTCCAGCATGGCGTCGGCGTCGTCGCCCGGCTCGTACCAGCAGGGGCGCTTGACCCGGTAGCCGTCGCTCTTGGCGCCGAGCCCGTCGCCGCGCAGCACGATCTTGGAGTTGCGCAGCACGACGCCGCTGGTGCGGCCGTCCTGGAAGCCCTCACCGTGCGGGCCGCCGGACTCGGGGCCGGGCGCCGCGGTGAACGCCGTGGTGAGCACGATGGTCAGCGCGGCGGCCAGCACCGGCGCTACCAGTGATCTCATCGCATCTCCTCGGGGGTGGAGATCTCGCCGTCGGATCGGGGGAGGGGCCAAGGGCAGGATCAGCGGCGGCACTCCTTGGCCCGCCGGCTCGGGTAGGCGGCGTGCAGGTACGCCCGGACCCGCCAGACGCCGTCGTCGCCGCGCCGCACCGCGGCCACCTGGAGGTACACCCCGGCCGGCAGCCGGGTCCAGGACGGCTGCGAGGGCACCGGCCGGCCCGCGGCGCCCGCCTCGGTCACCCGGACGCCGGTCTCGTCCACGCAGGCGTCCACCTCGGCGCCGCGCCCGGTCACCGACGCCACCCGGATGCCGTACACCTTCGCGGTGCCGGTGGCCGACTCGCGGCGGTTCACGAAGCGGCTCACCCAGGTGTAGGCGTCCCGGGCGGCCTGGTCCTCCACGCCGGACAGGTAGCCGGTGTCCGTGCCGCCGCTGGCCACCGCCTTCCACGAGCCGACGTAGCCGTCGGTGAACGCGCCGACCATGGCCTGCCGCTCGGCGTCCAGCCCGGCCGGCCACTCGATGTCGACCGACATTCCGGACGCCACCGGCACGGTCCGGACGCCGGCCGCCGACAGCGGAGCACCGGCGGCGGACGGCCCGGCGGTGCCGCCCGCGGTGCTCCCGGCACCGGCGGGCGGCGGGCCGTCGGCCGGGCGGAACGGGCGCTCGGCGCCGGCGGCCGAGCAGCCGGCGCCCAGCACCACGACGGCGGCCAGCGCGGCCCGCATCCGCATGCCGACGACGCTAACCACGGCCCGCGAACGCCGGCCAGCGTTATGCGGGTATCGGCATGGCTCGCCGGGATCCGTACCGCCCGCGGGATCCGTCCCGTTCACCCTCGCCGCCCTTCTCGTCTCGGTCGTCCGGTCATCGCCGCCCGCCTCACGCCGACGGCATCGAGCGCAACCGCCAGGCCGGCAGCAGCTCGTCGATGAGGGCCTCGGTCTCTGGGGCCATCCCGCCGCCGTAGGGGTGGGAGGCGGCGCGGCGGCGCAGGCCGTCCACGACGGCGCCGAGCTGGAGCGGGTCGCCGGTGGCGTGCGCCGCCCGCAGCAGGTCGCGCCAGAGCCCCTCGTCGTCGGCCGCCAGCAGCAGCCCGGCCCGCACCGCGGCCACCGCCGACTCGGGGTCGCCGTGCGCCAGCCGCACCTCGCACAGCCGGTGCGCGGCGTCCGCCACGCACGCGGTCACCTCGTACTCCAGGTCGTCGGCGGCCAGCCAGGCGTACCTGCCGCGCGGCCGGGGGCTGAGCAGCGGGCCGCGCACCAGGCCGAGCGCCTTGTCCAGCAGCACCGCCCGGGCGCCGGGGTCGTGGTGCGAGCGGCGGACCAGCTCGCGGAACAGCTGCCAGTCCGATCGCACCTCCGGGCCGAGCCGCAGCCGCCCGGTGCCGTCGGTGAACAGGTTCGGCCGGCCCTGGCTGTCGGTGCCGAGCCAGTCGGCGACCCGGGCGATCGTCGCGTCCCGCACCACCGGCTGCACCCCGCGCGGCCACAGGATGCCGCCCAGCACCACCGGGTGCACCCCGGCCGGGTGGGTGGCCAGGTAGACGAGCATCTCGGCGGCCAGTTCGGCCCGGCCCTCCTCCAGCGGCGGCAGCGGGCCGACCTCGATCGGGCCGAGCACGCGCACGGTGACCGACGGGGAGGTGGTGAACTCCGGCGCCGGCTCCTCCTCGTGCACCGGCTCGCCCTCCAGCCGGGACGCGGTGCGGAACAGGTCGATCACCGCGTCGTAGTGCCGGCGCGGCAGCAGCTGGGCGGTGACGCCGACGCCGAGCTCGTCCACCCTGGCCTGGCCGTCCTCGGTGATCTCCCAGGTCCAGGTGGCGTGCGGCGGCTCGCCGGCGATGACGTACCCGGCGGCCGTCCGGGCGCCCGCCCGGCCGAGCAGGGCCAGCAGCTCGGCCTCGGCCGGGTCCGGCTCGATGGCCGACAGCAGGAAGTGCGGCGCGAAGGCCGGGTCGGCGGCCCGGCCGCGCACCCGGCCGGTCAGCACCTGCCCGCCGGCGGCCTCCTCGGCCCGGGCGGCCAGCTCCGGCAGCACCTCGGCCAGGCCGCCGGCCACCCGGATCCGGTGCGGGGCGATGGCGGCGAGGTCGGCGCCGAACCCCACCAGGGTGATGCGCATGTCGTCGGACCACCGGTTGGTGGCCAGCTCGACGGCCAGCGCGGCCAGCGCGTCCCGGACCCGGTGCCCCCTCATGGCGATCACGCCGTGCGCCGCCTCCAGGTCGATCAGCACCCGGCCGGACTCGGTGACGCCGAGCGACACCAGCCCCGGGTAGGGGGCCGGGACGCCGGCCAGCGCCTGCTCGTCCAGGCCGCGGCCCTCGTGGGCGAGCAGCCGCCAGGTGCGGCCGCCGTCGTGCGACTCCCACGGCTCGGGCGCGTCCGGCTCCGGCGGGTGGATCCACAGGTCCAGGCCCCGGGCCGACAGGTGGGCGGCGTACACGGTGGGCGGCACCCGCCCCTGCTCGGCCAGCAGCCTGCCGAGCAGGCGCAGCGCGTTGTCGAGCATGCGGCTGCCCGGGGCGTCCGAGCCGAGCCGCAGCGCGACCTCGGCGCCGGCGGCGTCGCCGCGCGGGCGGGCGATGCGATGGCCGAAGGCGCGGCTCCACAGTTGCTCGCGCCGGCGCCGGCCGAGCGCGGCGAGCAGGCCGGCCGCGGCCAGCGATCCGCCGGCCAGGTAGTCGATCAGATCGAGGCCGCCGCCGGGGTCCGGGCGCTGGGCGGGCGGCCGCGGCGGCGTCTGCGGCCGGGCGGCGTCGCCCGCGGTGGTGGTGACGCGCTCCGGGGCCGGTGTCGGCTTTGGGATGGCCGAGATCGCGGGCGGCCTGGGCACCGCGGGCAGGTGGTAGGAACGGCGGTCGGGGGTGCCGTCGTCGCGGCCGGGGGTGAGATCGCGGATGATCTGCTCCGGCACCGTCACCCGGTCCGGACGCCGGCCGGCGTCTCCGGTCGCCGCGGTGCCGTCCCGGCCCGCCGCCCGTCCGGTGGCCCGGTCGCCGTCCGCCTCCCGGCCGTCCGCCTCCCGGCCGTCCGCCTCCCGGTCGCCCGCCGCCGGCTCGCCGCGCCCCTGCCGGTGGTCGCCCGCCACCTGGTCGCCGCCGCCCTGCCGGTGGTCGCCCGCCGCCCGGTGGTCGCCGGCCGGGGTGAGGAACCGGGTGTGGCCGTCGGCGCCGGCCGGCGGGCCGGGGTGGCGCTCGAGCGTGGTCTCCCGCCGCTCGTCGGCCGGGACGACCTGCACGTTGCGCGCGTCGTCCGGCATGTCGAGCACCCAGCCGGGCCGGATGAGGTCGGCCATCTGCAGGCGGGTGCCGTCCGGCTGGGTCTTGTGCTGGTTCAGCCGGTAGATCTCGTGGTAGCGGCGGCCGTCGCCCAGGCACTTGTCGGCGATCTCCCACAGGCTCTCGTGGTGGCGGCCGTGCGGTGGCTGCACGACGTAGACCTTGCGGACCGGCCGGACCATGTCCAGCGCGGCCTGCTGCTGGTGCTGCAGCCGCTCGGCGGGGATCGGCGCCGACAGCGCCACCGCCGTCACGGCGGGGCGGGCCGGCGGTCCGGCGCCCAGGCCGGCGATGGGGATCGCCGCAGCCGACACGGTGAACAGCATGAGGGCGGCGGAGACCAGCCGGTGGGCCACCGCCTGCGTCCCGCCGGACAGCGGGACGCGGGCCGGCATGCCGATCCGCCGGATCCCGGCGTACACCTCGACCACGACGCAGATCACCAGCTGCAGCCAGGTCAGCCAGACCAGCAGCACCAGGATGGCGACCGCCGTGCTCGTGCTGATCTGCCGGGTGAGCAGGTCACCGTTCAGCAGCCGTTCGGGCAACGGCGGCCCGGCGAAGCGCAGCAGCGCGTACGGCACCCCGCCGGTGAGCGCGACCAGCGCCACGAGCGCGGCGATGCCGGCGAGCACGTCGCCGAGCGTCCGCCGCGGCCGGATCCGCTGGATCGCCGCCGGTCCGGCGCCCCGCGCCGGCGCGGGCCTGCGTGCCGCGCTCATGGCCGTCCTCCCTGCCGCCGGATGTGCCGCCCGTCCCGCCGCACCGCACCCCGCCCGCCGCCTCGCCCATCGCCCTGCCGGGCGCACCGCCCGCCGCTCTGCCCGGCCCACCGGCCCGCGCACCGCCTGCCCGGCCGGCCCGGCCCGCTCATGGCGCGCCGCCCGGGTCGGGGACCGCGGTGGCGGTGCCGGTCATCGCGGCCCCGGCGAACCCGAACGCGGCCAGGAACAGCGCCTTCCACCGGGCGCTCACCGCCACGGTGACCTCGGCCTGCCCGGCGCCGACCCGGCAGGAGGCGAGCCGGACGGCCGGATCGCCGTGCGCGGCGATCACCCGCCGAGCCCGGCCGCAGACCGCCTGGGTGTCGGCGAGCAGCCGCACCCGCCCGGTGGTCCGCAGCAGTTCCACGTCCACCTGGTCGGCGGCGGCCCGGGCGGCCTGCTCGGCGATGTCCGCGGCGCGCAGCCGGGCGTTGATCGCCGCGCCGCCGTCGACCAGCAGCCCGGCGAGCAGGAAGACCACCACCGAGAACAGCACCACGAACACCGACATCGAGCCCCGCTCGCCGCGGCGCGCCACCACCGGGATCATCGGACCCTCCGGAACCGCTCCAGCGGCACCACCGAGGCGCCCTTCATCTGCTTCACCGCGGCGAACCCGAGGAAGTCCAGGTCGAGCCGGCAGGTCACCGTGGCGCGCACCTCACCGCCGGCCCGCCAGTCGCTGCCCGACAGGCCGACCACCGGGGCGCAGGAGCCGCGCAGCGCCGCGGTGCCCGCGTCCCGGGCGGCGGCCTGGGCCGCGGCGAACGTACGCTGCACCGAGGCGGCGCGGGCGGCGTCCCGGGCGGCGCCGTTCACCTCGCCCTGCGCCTCGACGATCCGGCCCGCGCCCACCAGCAACGTCAGGAAGAGCAGCAGGACCGGGGCCAGCATGACCGTCTCGACCGCCATCGACCCCCGGTCGGGCGCGCCCGCCCGCGTGCGCCGGGTCACGTGTTCCCGCCGGAACCGCCACCCCCGCCGAAGTTCTTCTCGATCTCGCCCTGCTTCTGGGTGACCAGCGTCTTGATCAGCGTGGCCAGGCCGAGCGCCACCCCCGCGATGATCGCGGTGATGATCACCCATTCGACGGCGGACGCGCCGCGCGACGGCGCGGTGCGGGCGCGGTGCACCCGTACGTGCAGGACGGCGAGCAGGTATTCGAACCATGGCGGTGTGAACATCTAGGACCCCAACATCTTCATCGCTGCCGGAAAGCTGAGAAAGATCACGAATCCCGCGCAGAGCAGGAGCTGGGCGACGAGCATGGACTGCGAGCGCTCGCCGGCCTGGCCCTCGACCTCGGCCAGCTCGCGGCGGCGCATGGTGGCGGCCCGCGCGGTGAGCGAGGCGCGCACCTTGGCGCCGTCGTCGGCGACCAGCCCCAGGGCGGCGGACAGGTCGCGCAGTTCATCGACGTTGATCTCGTCGCCGAGCCGGCCGAGCGCCTGCCAGGGGGTGATGCCGACGATCCGGGCGCCGGCCAGCGCCTCGCGGATCCGCGCCATGGCCCAGTTGGCCGAGCCACCGCCCTCGCCCACCGACACCGCCATGAGCAGCGCCTCCGGCACGCCGCGCCCGCCGGCCAGGTTCATCGCGACCAGGTCGAGGAACGCGCCGACGGCGTGCCGGAAGTCGCGGCGCCGCACCGCCGCGTCCCGGCGGATCTGCAGGTCGGGCAGGAAGAAGAAGACCAGGGCGATCAGCAGCGCCGCCCACATCGGCACCTGGAGCGACAGGTCGAACCCCATCAGCAACAGCCAGGCCACCAGCACCGGGAAGGCCAGCAGGCCGGACACGGCCAGCAGCACCTTGGTGGCCAGGTACCCCTCGAACGACCGGCCGAGCAGGGCGAGGTCGGCCCGCGCGGAGCGGACCTCCCAGCCGCGGGCGGTGTAGAACCGAGCGAGCCGGTCGCCGAGCGCCCGGCGGAGCGGGCTGACGTCCTCGTCCGGGGTGACCGTGCGCAGCCGCGCCGCCTCGTCGCCCTCGCGGGCGGAGTCCAGGGCGAGCAGCCGGGCGACCAGGCCGGGGCGCGGCGGGAACAGCGCGCGGACCAGCAGGAACAGCCCCAGCCCCAGCACGCCGCCGGCGAGCACGTTCTCAACCATGCACGCCTCCGGCCACCGGCTCGCGCGCGGGGGCGGGTGCCGGTCCGCCGGCCGGGCCGAGCAGCCGGGCCGGCTTGTCGAACCGGGCCAGCCGCCGCATCCAGGCGAACCCCGCGCCGAACAGCCCGGCGACCACCACCAGCACGGCCTGGCCGAGCAGCGAGTCGTACTCCTCGACGTAGGAGGGGTTGAACACCACCAGCGCGGCGGCGAAGACCACCGCGGTGCCGACCACGATCTGCACGCTGCGCCGGGTGGACCGCCGCTCGGCCTCCACCCGGCGGCGCATGTCGAGCTCCTCGCGCGCGGACACCGCGAGCGCGCCGAGCACCTCGCGCAGGCCCGGGCCGCGCAGCCGAGCGTTGAGGATGAGGGCGGCGATCACCAGGTCGGCGGACGGGTCGTCCAGCTCGTCGGCGAACAGCCGCAGCGCGTCGGGCAGCGGCATCCGGGTGTGCAGCCGGTCGACCAGCGCGCGCAGGTGCGGGCGCAGCGACGGCGCCGCCGCCCGGATCGACGAGGGGATCGCCTGCTCCAGGCCGGCCGCGCCGGCGATGGTGTCGCGCAGCGACTCGGTCCAGGCGGCCAGGCCCTCCAGCCGGACCATCGCGGTGCGCTCCTCGGCCGCGCCGCCGGTCAGGCCGCGCCAGGCCAGCACCAGCAGCACGGCGCCGGCCGCCATCACCGGCCAGCCGGTGACCACCAGCACCACGCCGCCGGTGACGGCGGCCACCACCGACCGGGTGGAGGCCCGGCGCAGCAGCTCGCGCCGCCGGGCACCGTGGTCGGGGGCCGGCGGGCCCGGCCGCAGGCCGTACAGGGCGAGGCCGAATAGGAAGAGGCCGCCGCCGGTCACCCCGCCGGCGATGAGGGCCAGCGGGTCGAACAGCCCGCCCGGTAACGGGATCATGACCACGCCCCCATCGACGGGTTGTAGCCGTGGAAGGCGAGCTCGTCGATGCAGGAGATGGGCGCGTGCGGCACGGCGTAGCCGTCCGGGCCGGGGGCGAAGACCTCCGAGGAGAGCACCCGGCCGTCGCAGCCCGCCACCTCGCGGACGCTGGCGACGTACCGGCGCAGCCGGCCGCCGCGGTGGTAGTCGTTGCGCTTCTCGATGAAGACGACGAAGTCGATGGCGCCCGCGATGAGCATGTGCGACGCCTCGATCGGCAGCCGCTCCTCGGCCTGCAGGGCGTAGGTCGCGATGCGGTTGAAGACCTCCATCGAGGAGTTGGCGTGGATGGTCGACAGGGAGCCGTCGTTTCCCTGGGTCATCGCGTTCAGCATCGTGACGATCTCGTCGCCCAGCACCTCACCGACGATCACCCGGCTGGGGTTCATGCGCAGCGAGCGGCGCACCAGCTCGGCCATGGTGATCTCGCCCTGGCCCTCGGAGTTCGGCAGGCGATGCTCGAACGCCACGACGTTCGGGTGCAGCTCGGGGAACTGGTCCAGGCCGAGCTCCAGCGCCCGCTCCACGGTGATCAGACGCTCGTGCGTCGGGATCTCGTTGGCGAGGGCGCGCAGCAGCGTGGTCTTGCCCGCGTTCGTCGACCCGGCGATCATGATGTTCTTGCGGGCGGCCACCGCGGCGGCCAGGAACCGGCCGAGCTCGGAGCTGACCGTGCCGTTGCCCACCAGGTCGCTGAGGAAGACCTTGCCCAGGCGGGCGCGCCGGATGGACACCGCCGGCCGCACGGTGACGTCCATGACCGCCGAGAGGCGGGAGCCGTCCGGCAGGCGCAGGTCGAGCTGGGGGTTGGCGGTGTCGAAGGCCCGGCTGGACAGGCCGCTGTAGGCGGCGAGGATCTGGATGAGCTCGATCAGCTCGTCGTCGGACTCGGCGACCGGGTCGTGCATGACCTCGCGGCCGTCGGCGTAGCCCACGAAGACCCGGTCGCACCCGTTGACGTCGATGTTCTCGACCTCGGGGTCGTCGAGCAGCGGCTGCAGCCGGCCCACGCCGAACAACGCGGCGTGGATGCCGGCCGCCAGGGCCTCCTCCTCCTCGGCGGTCGGCGGGGTGCGGCCGGAGCCGATCTCGTTGCGGGCGTGCTCCTCCAGCACCTGGGAGATCAGCGCGCGGGCGAACTGCCGCTCGTCCTCGCCGGACATCGGGGCCAGGCCGCTGGCCTGGTCCAGGCGCCGCTGGTGGGCCAGCCGGTCACCGACCTCCTGCCGGAACCGCTTCACCAGCGTGTGGTCGATGTTCATCACGTGCTCCGCTCGGGTGTCTTTCCGTGGTGGGCGCCGCGCGGGCGCCCGCTTGCCCGCCGGCCGTCCGGCCGGGGCGTGGTCATGCCCGCTCCCCGGTGCGGGAGCGGGACGGGGCGGGGTCGCCGGCCCGGCCCGGGGCGACCCGGGCGGCCAGCCGGGTGGCCAGCTCGCGGGCCGTCCGGATGAGCATCGAGCGGTCGAGCCGGCCGCCCCACTGGCCGCGCAGCAGCTCGGCGCCCTTGGGGTCGTGGGCGAGCCCGGCCACGAAGGCGACCTCGCGGCCGGTGGCGGTCACGATGCGCCGCACCTCGTCGATGTCGCCGCGGTACGAACGCGGGTCGGCGATCACCACCACGCCGACCAGGCCCGGGGTGAGGACGAGCCGCTCGCGCAGGTGCGCCACGTGGTCCAGGCTGGGCCGGGTGAACAGCAGGGTGATCTCGGCCTCGGCGACCAGGTCACCGGTCTGCGGGTAGGTGCCGAGCCGGCCGCAGTCGGCCAGCACGTCGGCGCCGGGCAACGCGGCCAGCGCCCGGCCGAGCGGGCCCCACAGCCAGGTGAGCCCGGCCGCCTGCTCGCCGTTGGTGAGCCCGGCCAGCACGTCCAGGCCGCCGACCAGCTTCTGGGTGTGCTCGTGGATCTGGTCGGGACGCAGGCCGCGCCGGGCGGTCGCGCCCAGGCTGAGCAGCCCGCGCGCCGGGTTGAGCACGTGGCCGCCCATGCCCGGCAGCCGGTACACCAGGTCACCGCCCGCCGGGTCGCACTCGGCGAGCAGCACCGGCCGCGGCCAGACGGCGCCGAGCGCGGTCGCGGCGGTGGTCACGCCGGGCGCGCCCTTGTCGGCGGCGAGCGCGATGAGCGCCACGTCAGTCGACCCCGGACAGCTTGCCGAGCGCGAGCTCGCCGCTGGACGCGTACAGCGCGATCGTCGGCGAGACGGTGGAGTCGACGATGATCGACACCAGGCCGGCGTCGCCGCCGCCCTCCTCGCCGCCGCCGACGCTCTCGACCAGCGCGCTCGGCGCGAGCACCTTGCCCTCGGCGCCGGCCCGGTCGCCGGACGGCACGTGCAGCACCTGGACGCGGTCGCCGCGCTTGAGGCCGAGCGGCATCTGGCCGGCCTTCAGCGCCAGGCCTAAGGTGATCTTGCCGGGGCCGAGCTGCTCGCTGGCCCGGCTCACCATCTGCTCGGTGAGCAGGGTGCCGGGCAGCAGGGTGACCCGGGCGAAGGTGGCGGCGACCTCCTGGCGGTGCGCCCAGGAGACGTACCCGACACCGGTGTCGGCGATCTGCACCTCCTCCATCGCCTCGGGGAGGATGGGCTGGCCGGCACCGATCTGCTGGGTGATCTGGATGGCGGAGACCCGGTCGCCGCTGCGCATGACCAGCAGCGTGGTGGCGAGGGCTCCGCCGAGGACCAGCAGCAGTGCCAGCGCGGCGAGCGCGGGCTTGCGCTCGCGGGGCGGCACGGGCAGCTTGCGCGAGGCCGGGCCGGACAGCGCGCCGGGCGCCGCGCCGCGCTCGGCGGTCGCCGGCGTCCGGGTGTCGCGGTCGCTCTTCTCGCTGATCCTCATGGGTGGGGGCTCCCGAATCAGGGACGATGCCGACGCCCTCACCATGCGCCGATGTCGATCGGCTCGGGGACCGCCGATCGAGACGAACCGCATGACCACGGTGCGGGACGGCATGGTCACGGATATGTAGGACGGGGATCGCAGGGGGTGTCTTCCGGAATTGTCATGCTATTGCGTGTGGCCTGCGCCGCGTGCCCGGAGAGAAACCGGACCCATGCTCATCCACTATGGATTGACTGTCAATGGGAATGTCAATAACTCCGGCGGCCCCATGAGCCACTTGCCATGATTTTCGAGCTGATATTCCTTTTGCAGCGACCGTATCGCGGGCCACGGCCATCACTCCCGCCTCTACGTTTTCCCTCCCGTCCCGCATCTTAACCGCCGGACACCGGAACCTGTCCGCAGGGTTCGGGCCGCCCCCGACCGGCGCGCGCCTCCCGCACCGGGGCGACCACGACCACCGGGCCCCGGAGGCCGCCCGCCTTGGCCGCCCGTGACCGCCCGCCGGCCCGCCCGCGAGCGGCGATCAAGGCGACGGCGTCCCAAGGGATCCGGTGGCCGGGCCGCCGCCGAAGCGCCGGGGGCACCGGGCTGCACGCCAGGCGCCCGGAGCCGGCACCCACGCCCACCGGACGGGAGACCCGCCCGCCCCGGCGACCGGCGGCTTTTCCACAGCGTCGTCGACCGGTCATCCTACGAAGTTCTGCCCGTTTTGTAGTGATTCATCCAGATTTAAGAGAAAGAGGGCGCCGGTAAGCCCGGGAGTTATCCACAGGAGGGCCGGTTATCCACAATGCCGGTCGCCGCGTCCCAGCATCGTGGCACGCACGGCGAGAAGCGTATCCATACCCCGGGGCGCCCGCCGGGGCCGGCCTACCGGCCTTTTCGGTATGCGGCATTTCCCGGTGCCCGCCGCGCACCGCCGCCCATCTCCTGGTGAACCGCGGAAAAGCGGCGGCCGGCGCCGCGTGCCGGTGCCGGGGAACACCGGCGGGATATCCGGTCCGCCACCGGTCCGGGCACAATACGAGTCCGGCGGCGCGCGCCGCCGGGGCCCGGTGGCGCGGCCGGGCACGGCACGGGCCGCACCCCGGCCGGCCCGGAACGCCGGACGGGCGGGCGCCGCCCCGCTACGTTGGCGCGCGGAGCCGGACCCGGAGGAGACGCCGATGCGGATCATGCTGACCGTGGTCGCCGAGCGCGGGCACCGCGACATCGTCGTCGACGGCGACGAGGAGACCACCGTCGCCGAGCTCGCCACCGCGCTGGGCGCCCCGCCGGAGGGGCCGGGCGAGGACGGCCGGGGCGGCGAGGGGAACGTCGTGCGGCTGACCCGCGCCCGCGCCCCGTACGGCATGGCGGGGCGGGCCCGGGCGCCCCGCGGCCCGGCGCCGTCGCTGTGGGTGGAGGGCCGCCGGCTGGATCCCGGCGCCTCGATCGCGGCGGCGCTGCGCGACGGCGACCTGGTCGCGCTCGACCGGCGGTCGGCCGGCTCGACGGTGCTGGCCGAACCGGGCGGGGTGTCGGAGGTGCGGGTGACCGGCGGGCCCGCGGCCGGCACCGTGCACCGGCTCGGCCTCGGCGTGCACGTCATCGGCTCCGGCCCGGCCTGCGCGATCCGCCTGGCCGACCCGGGGCTGCCGGCCGAGGCGGCCGAGATGCGCGTCACCCCGGACGGCGTCCTGGTGCGCCCGATGGCGCCCGCGGCTCCGGCGCGCGCCCGGCGGCGCCGCCCGCTGCTGCTGCGGCGCCGGCGCGGCCCGGCCGGCCAAGGAACGCCGGACGGTGCGCCGGCCGGCGTCGTGGCGGTCCTGGCGCGCGGCGCGGCCCGCACGGTGCCGCACCTGGCCGGCGAGCCGCTGGCCGGGCCGCGGGCCTGGCGGGAGGGCGTCCCGCTCGCCTGCGGCGATTCGATCCTGGTGCTGCGGCCCACCGAGCCGCCGGACGCGCACGTGGACGTGCTGCCCGAGGGCGGGCTCGCCTACAACCGGCCGCCCCGGTTGCGCCCGGCCGATCGCATCCGCCGCTTCGAGGTGCCCGCCGAGCCGTCCCGCGGCGAGGGGGTGCGCCTGCAACTGCTCGCCGCCTGCCTGCCCGCGGTGCTCGGCATCACCATGGCGCTGGTGCTCGACGCCTGGTACTACCTGCTCATCGCCCTGATGACCCCGATGATCATGATCGGGCAGTGGATCAGCGACCGGCGGCACGGCCGCAAGAAACACCGGCAGGCGATGAAGGCCTACCGGGAGCGGCTGGCCGCCTTCGAGGCGGCGGTCGAGAACGCGCGCGCGGTCAACGAGGTGGAGCGCCGGGCCGCCGCGCCCGACCCGGCCGAGGTGCTGCTGACCGCGTCCGGGCCGCGGCGGCGGCTGTGGGAGCGCCGCGGCCACGATCCGGACGCGCTGCGGCTGCGCCTTGGGGTGGCCGACCTGCCGGCCGAGATCGAGTTCGCGCCCGAGCGCGGCGCCGGCCCCGACCTGGCGCTGCCGGACGTGCCGCTGTGCGGCGCGGTGCCGGTCGCGCTGGCGATGCGGCGGCTCGGCGTGGCGGGCGTCACCGGGCCGCGCGAGGTGGCGCTCGGCGTCGTCCGGTCGCTGGTGGGCGGGGCGGCCGCGCTGCACAGCCCGCGCGACCTGGCCGTGGTCGTGCTGTCGGCCGGCGCCGACGGGGCCGCCCAGTGGAACTGGGCGCGCTGGCTGCCGCACTGCGCCCCGCGGGAGGCCGACTGTGTCGCGCTGGTCGGCGCGGACCCGGAGGCCGCGGCGCAGCGGGTGTCGGAACTGGCCGCGCTGATCACCGAGCGGCTCGGCGAGGAGGAGGCGGGCGGGCTCGGGTCCCTGGCCTCCGCCAAGGGCTGGGGCCGGTCGTTCCGGCCGGGCGAGGAGCCGCTGTACGCCTCCTACGACGAGCGGCCGCACGACGTGCTGGTGATCCTGGACGGCGCCCAGGTGCTGCGCGGCCTGCCGGGGATGCCGCAGGTGCTCCGCCAGGGTCCGCGCGCCGGCGTCTACACCATCGCGGTGGACGAGGACGAGCGGCTGCTCCCCGAGGAGTGCGCCACCGTGGTGGCGTGCGGGCCCGAGGCGTACGTCCGCTTACGCGGCGGCGGTCTGGACGCGATCGGCGAGATCCTGGCCGACCAGGTGTCCCCGGACTGGTGCGACCGGCTGGCCCGCTCGCTGGCGCCACTGCGAGACGCGAGCGGCGACGAGCGGGGCGCGGCGCTGCCCGGCTCGGTCCGGCTGCTGGACCTGCTCGGCCTGACGCCGTCCGGCCGGGCGGTGGCCGCCCGCTGGCGGGACGGCGGGCGGACGACCGCGGTGCCCATCGGGGTGGGCCCGGAGGGCCCGTTCGAGGTGGACCTGAGCCTGGACGGCCCGCACGCGCTGGTGGCGGGCACCACCGGCGCCGGCAAGTCCGAGCTGCTGCAGACGCTCATCTGCTCGCTGGCGGTGGCGAACCGGCCGGACGAGATGACGTTCGTGCTGATCGACTACAAGGGCGGCGCCGCGTTCAAGGAGTGCGTGCGGCTGCCGCACACGGTGGGCATGGTCACCGACCTGGACGAGCACCTCACCCAGCGCGCCCTGTCCTCGCTGGCCGCCGAGATCCGCCGCCGGGAGCGGCTGCTGCTGGCGGCCGGCGCCAAGGACATCGACGACTACCAGGAGCTGCGGGCCGGCCCGGCGCCGGCCGCGGCGCCGGCAGGCGCCGGCGGGCGCGGCCCCGGGCCCCGCCCGCTGCGCGCCGTGCCCGCCGCCGTGCCCGCCGCCGTGCCCGCCGCCGCGCCGGCCGCGCCGCTGCCCCGGCTGGTGCTGATCATCGACGAGTTCGCCGCCATGGTGGCCGAGCTGCCGGACTTCGTGGAGGGCCTGGTCGACATCGCCAGGCGCGGCCGCTCGCTCGGCATCCACCTGGTGCTGGCCACCCAGCGCCCGGCCGGCGTGGTCACCGCCGACATCCAGGCCAACACCTCGCTGCGCATCGCGTTGCGCGTCACCGAGCCCGCCGAGTCGCACGACGTCATCGCCGGGCCGGAGGCGGCGCACATCTCCAAGTCCACCCCCGGGCGGTGCTACGTCCGCTCGGGGGTGGCCGCGGCGCAGGCCGTGCAGACCGCGCGCATCGGCGGCCGGGCGCCGCGGGCCGGGCGGCGCGGCGGCGGGCCCTCGGTGGTCGAGGTGGGCTGGCGGGAGCTCGGCCACCCGCTGCGCGCCCCGGCGGCGACCCCGGAACGTCCGGCCGCGGTCCCCGGGCATGCGGGGATCACCTCCGGGACGCCGGCGGCCGGCGGCCCGGACAGCGACCTGGCCGCGCTGGTGGACGCGGTGGTCGAGGCGGCCCGGCTGGCCGGCGTCCCGGAGCAGCCGAGCCCGTGGCTGCCCCCGCTGCCGGACCGGATGGTGCTCCCGGCGGGTGGAGAGACCGGGGACGCCGGGCACTTGGGGGACGCCGGGCACTTGGGGGACGAGGTCCCGCCGTTGCGGTTCGGCGTCACCGACCTGCCCTGGGCGCAGGACCGCCGGCCGCTCGCGCTCGATCCGGTGCGCGGCGGGCACCTGCTGATCGCCGGGACGGCCCGGACCGGGCGGACCACCGCGCTGCGCACCCTGGCCGGCGCCATCGCGACGGCCGCCTCGCCGCGGGACGTCCACCTGCACGCGATCGACTGCGGCTCGGGATCGCTCATGCCGCTGGTCGCCCTGCCGCACTGCGGCGCGGTGGTGACCCGCGACCAGCTGGACCGGGTGGAGCGCCTGCTCGTCCGGCTGCGTGCCGAGATCGGGCGCCGGCAGCAACTGCTCGCCGAGGCGGGGTACGCCTCGCTGGCCGAGGCGCGGGCCGGCCGCGGCGGCGACGCGTCACTGCGGATGCCGTGGCTGGTGCTGATGCTGGACCGCTGGGAGGGCTTCGCCGCCGCCTTCGAGGGCTACGACTACGGCCGGCTGCTGGAGGCGTTCATGCAGCTGCTGCGCGAAGGGCCCGCGGTCGGGCTGCGCGCGGTGGTGACGGCCGACCGCTCCGGGCTGCTCGGCCAGATCTCCACCCTGTTCGACGACCGGCTCATCATGCGGCTGGCCGACCCGGCGGACTACGGGCTGGCCGGGCTGCCGCCGCGCGGCCTGCCCGCCGCGATGCCGCCGGGCCGGGCGCTGTCGATCGGCGAGCAGGGGGTGGTGGAGAGCCAGATCGCGCTGCTCTGCGACGACCCGGCCGGCCCGGCGCAGGTGGCGGTGCTGCAGTCGCTCGCCCGCGAGTCCGCCGCCCGGCATCCGGCCGACCCCGCGCTGCTTCGGGTGGACGCGCTGCCGATGCGGGTGACGGCCGAGCAGGCCCTGGCCCTGGATCCCGGATTCCGGCCGCCCTCGCCGCTGTGGGCGCTGCTCGGCGCGGGCGGCGACGCGCTGGCGCCGGTGGGCCTGGACCTGCTGGCCCAGGGGCCGGCCGCGGTGATCGCCGGGCCGCCGCGCTCCGGCCGGTCCTCGGCGCTGCTGACCGCCGCCCGTTCACTGCTCGGCCGGGACACCCCGGTCGTCGTGGTGACCCCCCGGCGCAGCCCGCTGCGCGAGCTGGCCGGCGAACGCGGCGTGCTGGCCGTGCTCGGCGCGGCGGCGGACGCCGCCGAGCTGCCCGCCGCGGTGGCCGGGCGCGAGCGGTACGCCGTCCTGGTGGACGACGCCGAGCTGGTGTCCCCGGACTCGCCGCTCGGCATGGCGCTGGAGGAGTCGCTGCGCACCGCGCGCGACGGGGAGCACGGGCTGCTGGTCGCCGGCAGCACCGGCGATCTGACCACCGCCTACCGGGGGTTCACCGCCGAGGCCCGTAAGTCGCGGACCGGGCTGCTGCTGTCGGTGCAGAGCCCGGCCGACGGCGACCTGTTCAACGTGCGGCTGCCCCGCGGCGCGGTCGGCGGCCCGCCCGGGCGCGGCCTGCTGGTGGTCTCCGGCACCGCCACCCCGGTCCAGGCGGCCATCAGTCAATGATCGGGGTGCGCCGGCACCGGGCCCCGTGCTCCCCGGGGGCCGGCCGGAGGTGCCGCCGGCCTCGCCCGGGGCCGCCGCGAGCGGAGCGCGCGACCGGCGGGCGGCGGGCCGGGCTCAGCGGGTGACGTTGGACTGGATCTCGTCGATGATGACGGTCGTCCCGGCCGACACCTCACCGGGCGGCAGGGTGACGCCGGCCACGTTGGTGGTGACGACCCAGGTCTGGGTGACGGTGATCCGGTAGGGGGCGCCGAGCGAGGAGCGGTTGAACCGCACCCAGCAGGCTCCGCCCAGGTCGGCGCCCTTGCGGTACTCGGGGCAGCGGGCCAGGCCGTCGTGCACCTCGGCGTCCGCGCCGTGCACCGAGATGTCCACCCGGGACGGCCGGGCGACGATGGTGGCGCTGAGGTTGGTCCCGGCGACCTCCGCGGTGACGTCCCGCTCCCCCTGATCCTGCACGCCCACCCAGGTCTCCAGGCCGACGAACGACCGGCCGCGCGGCGGGTTCAGGGTGATCACCGGGTCGGGCAGCGTGAGGTTGGCCCGGGCGATCAGTGCCAGGTCCACCGGGTCGATGATCTTGTCGTTGGCGACCGCGGGCGGCTGCGCCCCGACGTACTTCCAGAACGGGTCGGTGCTCATATAGCAGTCCCAGCCCGCGTCGGTGCCGTCGTCGGTGAGGAACCAGAAGATCTTGCCCGGCTCGCCGGCGTGCGGCGCGATCTCGGCGAGGATCTGCTCGTACCAGTCGCGGGACTCGCGCTGCCCCTCGGGACCCTCGTGGTGCCAGACGAAGCGGATCCGCTCCGCCCAGTCGCGCATCTCCTCGTAGGTGTACTGCGGCTGGTACCAGCAGTGCGGCGGGTCGAAATCCACCGGCAGGTTCGGGCTGCCGCCCTTGTATCCGGAGCCGCTGAGGCGCACCAGGTTCTTGACGTACACGCTGAAGTTCTTGCCGTCGCCGGAGCCTCCGCCCGGCGGCTGGGCCGCGGCGGGCAGGGCGAGCGCCGCGGCCAGCGTCGCCGACAGCGCGAGGACGGTGAGCAGTCTTCTCATCTCTGACACTCCTTGGCCGCCGGATGATCGCCGGGAAGCACCCGGTAGGCGTACAGGAGCCACCGGTCCCCTTCGAGTCGCATGGTGATCCACATCGTGTAACGGGAGGTCTTCTGCCGGCCGAACGACCAGGAGACGCCGCCGGTGGCCAGGCTCCTGGTACCGGCCTTGGACTCGTCGCCGCAGCCGACCAGGGTGACGCGGTCGCCGTCCGCCGCGTGCACCCGCACGTTGCGGGCCCGGATCGTCCCGACCGGGACCACCTTCTCCGCCGCCCACCCGGTCACCACCCGGCCGAGGGCGGCGTTCTGGCTGCCGGGCGCCCAGGACAGCAGGGCCCGGTAGCGGGCGTCCCGGCCGCCGGTCGCCACGGCGTACCACCAGGACCGCCACACCTGGCGGAAGGCGTCCAGGGCTTCGGCGCCCGCGCCGGTGGCGGGCCGGGCCTGGAAGCCGACGGTGAAGCCGTCGGGGAAGTCCAGCGCGTCCGCCGCGGCCGGGCTCGCGGCCGGGCTCGCGGCCGGCGACGCGGCGGCGGGACGGTTCTGGGCACGGCCCTTCGGGGTGAAGGTGTAGGTCTCCCGCGCGCACGCCGCGGCGGACAGGGCGACGACCAGGACCAGCGAACCGGTCACCGCTACTTTCCGCATCTTCAGTCCCTCAAAGGCCGATATTTCACACTATTTGGTGATCGAATGCTAGCCAGCCGCCCGTTCGTGCACCGGCGAAGGCAGCAATTCCTCGATGAGCGCCTCGGTCTCCGGCACCAGCCGGCCCCAGTAGCGGGAGGCGGCGGCCCGCTGCCGCAGCGTGCCGACCCACAACTGCAGCGCCGCCTGGTCGCCGGTGGCGTGCGCGGCGCGCAGCAGGTCGCGCCACAACCCCTCGTCCCCCTCCGACACCCGCAGGCCGCCCAGCGCGGCGGCGATCGCGCCCTCCGGATCCCCCGACTCCCGGCGCAGCGCGCACAGCCGCCGCGCCGCGTCCGACACCCGGGCGGTGACCTCCTCGGTCACCGGGTCGGCCGCCGCCCACACGTAGCGGTCCGCCGGGCGGCCGGCCATCAGCGGCCCGCGCACCAGCGTGAGGGCGTCCTCCAGGATGTCGGCCTCCCGCGCCGGGTCGCGCCGCGACAGGCGGACCAGTTCCAGGAACAGCTGCCAGTCCACCCGTACCTCGGGCCCCAGGTGCAGCCGGCCCTCGGCGTCGGCGTACAGGTTGAACCGGCCGGCGCCGTCGGTGCCGAGCCACTCCTGCGCGCGGGCGATGGTGGCGTCCCGCACCGAGGTCTCCACCCCGCGCGGCCACAGCGCGCCGCCCAGGACGTTCGGGTGCACCCCGCCGGGGTGGGTGGCCAGGTACGCCAGCAGCTCCGAGCACAGCGGGACGCGGCCCTCCTCCAGCGACCGCGGCGCGAGCACCCGCACCGGGCCGAGGACGAGCACCTCGGCGGCCGGCCGGAACGACGGCCGCAGCTGGGCGGCGGCCGGACCGCCGGGCTCGGGCTCGGGCAGCGGCACCCCGCCCGCGCCGGTGGCCCGGAACAGCTCGATCACCCGCGCGTACTGCGCCTCGGGCAGCAGTTGGCCGGCCACGTCGAAGCCGAGCGCCCGGACACCGGCCCGCCCGTCGGCGGCCACCTCCCAGGTCCACACCGCGCCGGGCACGCCGTCGCCGGCGACCAGGTAGCCGGAGGACAGCCGGGTGCCGGTACGGGCCAGCTCGGCGAGCCGGGCGGCCTCCTCGGCGGTGGGCGGCACCGCCGACAGCAGGTAGGTGGGCATCCACGCCTCGCCCTGGCCGCCCCGGGCCCGGCCGGTGAGCACCGAGTCGGTGCCGGCGGCGGCCAGCGCCCGCCGGACCTCCTCGGTGCGCGCGGCGAGCCCCGGCAGCGCCTCGGCCAGGCTGCCGGCCACGGTGATCCGATCCGGGGCGACCATCGCCAGCTCGGGGGCGAACCCGACCAGGACGAGCCGCATGTGGTCCGACCAGCGGTTGGTGGCCAGCTCGACCGCCACCGCGGCGAGCGCGGCCGACACCACCTCCGGCGGGCCGGTCAGGTTGATCAGACCGTGCGCGGTCTCCAGGTCGATGAGCACCCGGCCGCCGTCGTTGGTGCCGATGGAGACCAGCCCCGGGTAGGGGGCCAGCACGCCGGCCACCGCCTGCTCGCTGAGCAGGTGCCCGTCGCGGGCCGACAGCCGCCACAGCCGCCCGTCGTCCACGGCGGTCCACGGCGCCGGCACGTCCTTGTCGCCGGGGTGGATCCACAGATCGATGTGGGTCGGCGCCAGGAAGGCCCCGAACACGGCCGGCGGCGTGCGCCCCTGGGCGGCCAGTTCCTTGCTCAGGTGGCGCAGCCCGACGTCCAGCAGCCGGCTGCCCGCCGCGTCGGCGGCCAGCATCAGGGCGGCCTGCGCCAGCGCCGCCTCGCCGGTGGGCACCGGCAGCCGGCGGCCGAACGCGCGGGCCCACAGCTGCTCGCGGCGGCGGCGGCCGAGCGCCGCGAGCAGGCCGGCGGCGGCCAGCGAGCCGGCGGCGACGAAGTCGGGGATCATCGCGGCCAGGTCCGGCCCGGCGTCCACGGCCCGCTGCTGCCGGACGTTCGCCGTGACCTCGGGATCACCGGTCGCCGGCCGCGACCAGCGCACGTTCTGGGTGGCCTGCGGGTCGTCGGCGCCCTGCCGCTCGGCGGCCACCGGGGTGCGCGCGCGGTCCCGGGCCGCGTCCGCGTCACGCACCGCGTCACCGGAGCCGTCGGCCAGCGTCGGCCGGTCGGGGACCAGCGGGGTGCGCGCCCGGTCCCGCGCGGCGTCGGCGTCCAGGGTCGCGTCGTCGGACCCGCCGGTGCCGTCCGGCAGCGCCCGCCGCCCGGTGCCCGGCTCGTCGGGGCGGTCGGCCTTCGCGTGGCCGCCCACGTAGTCGGTGCGGCCGTCGGACTGCTCGGGCCTGCCGGGGTGCCGCTCCAGGGTCTCCGCGCGCTCCTCGTCGACCGAGACGACGTGCACGCCGGTGGCGTCGTCCGGCATGTCCAGCACCCAGCCGATCCGGATCAGGCTGGCGATGTGCAGCTTGCTGCCGTCCGGCTGCTCGCGGTGCTCGTTCAGCTTGTAGATCTCGCGGTACCTGCGGCCCTCGCCCAGGCACTTCTCGGCGATCTCCCACAGGCTCTCGTGATGCCGCCCGCGCGGCGGCTGCACCACGTACACCTTCTTGGTCTTCTTGACCGGTGTCAGCCGCGCCTCCGCAGCGCCCGTCCCCTCGCCCGTCCCCGCGTCCGACTCGGCCCTGGCGTCGATGACCGACACCGTGGCGGCCGGGGCCTTGCCCGGCACCACGGCGCTGACGATCGGCGCGACCGCCGCGGTGGCGGTGAACAGCAGCAGCGCGGCGGTGACCAGCCGGTGCGCCACCGCCTGGGTGCCGCGCGCGAACGGGACGCGGGCCGGCACCCCGACCCGGCGGACGCCGGACCACAGCTCGACCAGCACGCACACCACGAGTTGCAGCCAGGCCAGCCAGACCAGCACCGACAGCATGTCGATGATGGTCTCCACGCCGACCTGCCGGGTCAGCGCCTCGATCGAGAACCCGCCCTCCGGCAGCGGCGAGCCGAAAACGCGGATCAGCCCGTACGGCACCCCGGCCACCAGGGCCAGCAGCGCGACGACGGCGAGCACGCCGAGCAGGATGTCGGTGGCCGACCGTCCCTGGACGCGTACGGGTGGTGTTGCCATGTCCCCTATCCCAGACCTGTCCGCGGGCCTGCGGTGGCGGTGGCCCGCATGGTCCCGCCGCCGAAGCCGATGATGGTCAGGAAGTATGCCTGCCACCGCAGGGTCACCGACACGGTGACCTCCTGACCGCCGCCGCCCACCGCGCAGGACTGCAGCGCGGCGGACGGATCGGCGTGCTGGCCGAGGATGGCGGCGGCCTTGTCACAGGCCTGGCCGTCGTCCAGCAGCCGCACCTGGCCGGTCTCGCGCAGGTGGTCGACGTCGATGCTGTCGGCGCCGGCGCGGGCCGCCTGTTCGGCGATGTCCGCGGCGCGCAGCCGGGCGTTGATGGCCCCGCCGCCGTCGACCAGCAGGCCGGCCAGGATCAGCACGGCGATGCTGAACAGCACGGTGAACGCGGCGATGCTCCCCCGCTCGCCGTCCGGCGATCTCATCGCAGCCCTCCCCGGCCGTAGCGGCCCCCGTCGCATCGGATTCTCGCCGATCTTCCCGACAACCTGCCTGCAATTTCCTAACACTTCCGGCACATCCGGCGGACCGTGGCTCAGTCCACCCGGCGGAACTGCTCCAGCGGCGCCACCGCCGTGCTGGACATGCTCTTCACCGCCGAGAACCCGAACCCCGCGACGCTGCCCAGATCCACCTGGCAGGTGACCTCGACCCGCACCGAGCCGCCGGGCCGCCAGTCGCCGGAGGTGCTGACGCCCGGCGCCCCGCCGCAGCCGCCGTCCAGCGACGCGGCCGCCGCGGCGCTCGCCGCCGACTGCGCCGCGCCGAAGTCGCGCTCCACCGAGGCGGCCCGCGCGGCGTCCCGCGCCGCGCCGTTCACCTCGCCCTGTGCCTCGACGATCCGGCCCGCGCCGACCAGCAGCAGCAGGAAGAGCAGGAACACCGGCGCGAGCAGCACCATCTCCACCGACATCGACCCCCGGTCACCGGCCGTCGCGGCTGCCCGGCGCCTCACTGGCAGCCTCCGCTGCCGTCGTCGGGCCGGAAGCACTCGATCGGGCCGCCGAAGGTGGAGCTGATCCGGAACGACATGCCGGGCAGCAGCGGGACCACCGCGACGGCGTCCCCTTCCACCGTCACGCCGCGCTGGTCCCCGCGCTGCCAGGACCGCACGGTCACCGCCTGCAGCATCTTCGGGCCAACGGTGCGCACGATGGTGCGCGCCTTGGCCTCCGCCGCGCCCTGCCAGCCGGCCGAGCCGGTGCCGGCCGACCGGGCGATCCGGGCGCCCTCCCGCGAGGCGGCGTCCGCCACCTGCCGGCCGTGGAAGACCAGGGTGAACTGGACGATCAGCAGGATGACCACCAGTACCACCGGCATGATCAACGCCAGCTCGATGATCGAGGCGCCCCGCTCGCCGTCCCCGCGCCGCAGTCGGCGGCGCAGCGCCGAGACGTCAGTCGGCACCGCCACCGCCACCGCCGCCGCCGCCGAAGTTGCTCTGGATCTCCGCCTGCTTGCTCTTGACGAGCTGGGAGATCAGGGTGGCCAGGCCGAGCGCGACACCCGCGATGATCGCGGTGATGATCACCCACTCCACGGCGGAGGCGCCCCGGCTCGGCGCGGTACGGGCGCGGTCCAGCCGCACCCGGAGGATGGCCACCAGGTAGGCGACCATCGGCGAGTCGAGAATCTTCATCGGGACACGTCCCCTCTCATGATCCCAGCATTTTCATCGCGGCCGGGAAGCTCAGAAAGATGAGAAACCCGGCGCACAGCAGGAGTTGGGCCACCAGCATCGACTGGGACCGCTCCCCCGCCTGCCCCTCGATGTCGGCCAGCTCGCGCCGGCGCATCGTCTCGGCCCGCGCGGCCAGCGACTGCCTGACCTTCGCGCCGTCCTCCGCCACCAGGCCGAGCGCGGACGACAGGTCGCGCAGCTCGTCCAGGTCCACCTCCTCGCCCAGCTGGCCGAGCGCCTGCCACGGCGTGATGCCGACGATGCGGGCGTTGGACAGCGCGTCGCGGATCCGCCACATCGCCCACCCCTGCCCCAGAGAAGACGCCATCATCAACGCCTCCGGGACACCGCGGCCGCCGGCCAGGTTCATCGCCACCAGATCGAGGAACGCCCCCACCACGTGGCGGAAGTCGCGGCGGCGCTTGGCGGCGTCCCGCTTGAGCTGCAGGTCCGGCAGCATGAAGAACAGCCCCGCCAGCAGCAGCGCCGACCACAGCGGCACCGAGAGCTGGAAGTCCCACCCCATGAGCGGGATCCACGCGGCCAGGATGGGCGCGGCCAGCAGCCCGGCGGCGGCGAGCAGGCACTTGGTGGCCAGGTATCCCTCGAACGACCGGCCGAGCAGCGCCAGGTCGGCGCGGGCCGAGCGCACCTCCCAGCCGCGCGCGGCGTAGAAGGCGGCCATCGACTCGCCGACCCGGCGGCGCAGCGGGCTGAGCTCCTCGCGGGTGGTCACCACGCTGATCCGGGGCCCGCCGCCGCCCTGCCGCACGGCGTCGGCGGCCATCAGCCGGGCGGCGAGCCCGGGCCGGGCCGGGAACAGCGCGCGCAGCAGCAGGAAGACGCCGAGGCCGATGATCGCGCCGCCGATGAGCGGGGCGGTCACCGGGCCACCCCCGGTTCGGCGGCCGGCGCCGGCGCGACCCGGGCGAGCATCCGCTCGGGCTTCTCGAACTTGGCCAGCCGCCGCATCCAGGCGAATCCCGCGCCGAAGAAGCCGGCGACCACCAGCAGCACGAGCTGGCCCAGCAGGCCCTGGTACTCGCTCACGTAGGACGGGTTGAAGACGATCAGCAGTGCGGCGAAGCCCAGCGAGGCGCCCACCACGATCTGCACGCTGCGCCGGGTGGACCGCCGCTCGGCCTCGACCTTGCGCCGCACGTCCAGCTCCTCGCGGGCCGATCCGGCCAGCGCTCCGAGCACCTCGCGCAGGCCCGGCCCGCGCAGCTTGGCGTTCAGGATCAGCGCGGCGATGACCAGGTCGGCCGACGGGTCGTCGATGTCGTCGGCGAAGCGGTGCAGGGCGTCCGGCAGCGGCATCCGGGTGTGCAGCCGGTCGACCATGGCGATCAGGTGCGGCTGCAGGTTGGGCGCGGCGGCGCGCACCGAGGCCGGGATGGCCTGCTCCAGCCCGGCGGCGCCCGCGATGGTGTCGCGCAGCGACTCGGTCCAGGCGGCGAGCGCCTCCAGGTTGCGCATGCCGACGCGCTCCTCGGCCGCGCCGCCGGTCAGGCCGTGCCACCCGAGCACCAGCAGGGCCGAGCCGATGGCGATCACCGGCCAGCGGGTGACGATGAGGACGATCCCGCCCACCACCACCGCGATGCCGATCCGGGTGGACAGCCGGCGGGCCCGCCGGCGCAGCTCCTCCGACCGGTCCGGCCGGGCCGGGCGGCCCCGGCTGCCGATGAAGAAGGCGACCAGGGTGAACAGACCGCCGCCGATCGCCGCCCCGCCGAGCAGGATGAGCAGCATCTGGGCCACCGGCGAGGCGCTCATGCGCCGCTCCGCTGGTGGGCGGGCGGGCCGGAGGGCGGCGGGCCGGGCGGCGTCGGCCCGGTCGCGGCGCGGTGCGCCACCCGGGCCTGGAGGTTGGCGGCGAGCTCGCGGGCCGAGCGGATCAGCAGCGTGCGGTCCAGCCGTCCGCCCCACTCGCCGCGCAGCAGCTCGGCGCCCTTGGGGTCGTAGGCCAGGCCGCCGAGCACCAGGTCGGGCAGCCCGGCCGCGGCCATGACGCGGCGCACCTCGCCGATGGCCCGGCTGAACTCCTTGGGCTCGGCCACCACCACGACGCCCAGCGCGGGCGGGGTGCGGGTGCGCTCGGCGAGCATGTTGCCCATGGTCGTCACCCGGTCGCGCAGGTGGGCGACCTGGTCGAGCTGCGGGCGGGCGAACAGCACCACCAGGTCGGCGCCGGCCAGCAGGCCGTTGATCGCCGGGTAGGAACCGACCCGGCCGCAGTCGGCGATCACGTCGGTGCCGGGCATGGCCCGCAACGCCTGCGCGAGCGGCTCCCACAGCCAGGTCAGGCCGCCCGCCTGCTCGGCGCTGCCGATACCGGCCAGCACCGCCAGGCCGCCGACCAGGCGCTGGGTGTGCTCGTTGATCTGCGGCAGGGTCAGCCCCTTGCGCGCCACGGCGCCCAGGCTGAGCAGGCCGCGGCCCGGGTCGAGCGGCCGGCCGCCGTCGGCGGGCAGCCGGTAGGCCAGGTCGCCGCCTGCCGCGTCGCATTCGGCCAGCAGCGCCGGCCGCGGCCACACCGCGGCCAGCGCGGTGGCGGCCGTGGTGACGCCGGGACCGCCCTTGTCGGCGGCGAGCGCGATCAGTGCCATGGTCAGCCCTGCCCGCCGGGATCGGGGGTCGAGCGGGTCGACTGCCGGGTGCCGGTCCGGCCGGTGCCCTGCTCGTCACCCGTCCCGCTGGGGGGTGGCGAGCTCTGCCGCGACTTGCGGCCGGTGGGCTCGGCGCTGGGCTCGCCGGTGGCGGAGTCCTCGGGGCCGGGCGTGCCGGAGGGCGCCGGGGTGGCGGCGCCGCCGTCGGCGGACAGTCCGGGCAGGTAGGCCAGTCCGATCTTGCCGGCCGAGGCGTAGGCGACGATCCCGGCCGCGGAGCCGGTGTCCACGATCACCGAGACGGTGGTGGTGCCGCCGGTGCCGCTCTCCCCGCCGCCGCCGACGTAGTTGACCATGGCGCGGGGCGCGAGCACCTTGCCGCCGTTCACCGTGCCGTCCTCGCCCGGGACGAAGATGACCTGCACCCGGTCGCCCTTGCGCAGGCCGGCCGGGACCTGGCCCGCCTTGAGCGACAGGCCGACCACGGCCTTGCCCGGCCGCAGCTCGGAGGAGGCGAGCGAGACCATGTCGTCGTTCAGCAGCGTGCCGGGCACCAGGTCGACGGCGGCGTAGTGCCGGGCGACCTCGCCCCGCGCCGACCATGGGACGTACTGGACGTCGGTCACCGCGACCTGGACCTCCTTGAGCGCCTGCTCCGGGATCCGCTGGCCGGCGCCGACCCGGGCCGCCACCGCGATCGCCGACACCCGGTCGCCGCTCTGGATGAACAGCACGGTCGTGATGAGGGCGCCGCCGATGATCAGCAGCACGGCGAGCGCGGCGAGCGCGGGACGGCGCTCGCGCGGCGAGACGGGCAGCCTGCGTCCCTGCGGGGCTCCGGGAGCGGGCGCCTGGTCGGCGAGCCGCTGCGCCTCGGGGCCGCGGAAGGACGATTGCTCGGTGACCCTCATCGGTGGGGGACTCCAGATCGGAACGCGGGGAGACTGCTGGCGTTCCCGAGATTACTCACCCCGGCCGGGGAACGTCGGGATAAGCCTCGAAACAGTATTCCTGTCGGGCTTTAGTGCTGGCGGACAGTGAATGCCCGATTATCCGCAGTGATCAAGGTGATGGAGGACGCCGAGGGAATTGTCGCCCCTTGCCCTGATGGAGCGGTCTACCGGCGGGCCGGAACGCCGGGGCGGCCCGGCGGTTCCGTAGGTGTTCCGTACCGAATTCGTGACTTGACTGGTATAAGCGCACCGGCGACACCCGGGCGTTATGCTGCCCGGGTGGCGGAAGTTCCGAACCCCCTGTACACCTATCTCACGCAGCTGCGGCAACGCGTGCACGAGGTGCAGGACAAGCTGGGCAAGAAGCTGGACAAGCCGACCAACAGCATGGCCGGCAAGAAGGTGTGGACCAGCCCGACCGCCGACGCCTGGGGCGGGCGGCTGAGCGACCAGCGACGGGCGTACAACGACGCGCTCGCCGGGCTGGACGACGAACTGTCCGGCATGCTGGCCCGCACCCCGAAGACCTGCTCCCCCGCCGAGGCCAAGATGCTGCGGATGGACCTGCAGGGCCGGTAGCGGACGTAGGGAGGACGGCACAGAGCATGGCTCCTCGCGAGGACGACGGCGGTGGTGACTTCGCCGGTATCGACCCGGTGCTGATGCGTTCGATGATCAAGGATTTGGAGGGTGCCAAGGGGCTGGTGGAGGAGCACGTCCCGGGGTTGAAGGACGCCTTCTCCCGGGTGGGGTTGTCCACCAAGCCGATCGGCACGCTGGCCGGGGTGGCCGGGTGGATCGGCGGTGAGCTCGGCATGCTGAACCGGCGGCAGCGGATGGCCGAGCAGCTGTCGAAGGAGAACGACCAGTTCGGTTTCACCGGGGCGATGGTGCAGACCGAGTGGGAGGGGTTCTTCAAGAGTCCCGCCGAGGCGGAGGCCAAGGCCAAGGAGCTGGCCGGTGAGTACCAGAAGCCGGGCGGGTTCCCCGACGACGCCTGGGAGCAGATCCGCAAGTACCAGAGCGATCCGGACTTCGCCCGGGCCTTCCTCAAGCAGCTCGGCCCGGAGAAGGCCGCCTGGGTGGCCGGCCGGCTGCGCACCTGGGACGAGGAGGGGTCGGCCGAGCGGCTGGCCGCCTTCGGCCGGCTGATGGCGGTGGCGAGCCACCAGGGCCTGATCGACGAGGCGTGGCTGAAGAACTTCACCCCGAACGGCGGGGGCGGCGGGCCGTCCCTGTACGACCTGGCCGCGCTGATGAAGCACGGCGTGTGGAACAAGGACACCCTGGTCATGATCGGGCAGCAGGCCCTCAAGGCCGACCAGGCGGCGGGCGGCAACTACCTCACCGCCGACATCCTGGACGCGGTGGCCCGCAACCCGATGGCCGCCAGCGAGTTGTACGGCAAGGAGTTCGACCGCATCAACTCGATGATGCGCGGCCAGGCGTTCGGCTGGGTGAACACCACCGACCCCAAGCTGGGCGATCCGCTGGCCCGGTTCATGAAATCCGCCACCGTGGAGGCCGCCGAGGCCTACGAGCGCACCCGCCCGCCCGGCGACGACACCTGGCAGAACCCCGCCGACAGGCTGGCGCTGCGCATCTTCCAGGAGGTCGCCGCGCACGGCGGCGAGAACTACGCCTTCGAACCGGTCGACGACGCCTTCATCGACGTCGTGGAGCGCTTCTTCCGCGGCGACTACGACCGGCCGCTGCTGCCCCAGGGCACCATGACCTTCGCCGACGCGGCCGGCCTGGTCGCCGACCTGGTCGGCATCTTCGACCCGACGCCGATCTCCGACGGCGTGTCCGGGGTCATCTCGCTGGGCCAGGGCGACTGGAAGGGCGCCCTGCTGTCCATGGCGGCGATGATCCCCTACTTCGGGGACGCGGGCGCCAAGCCGGTCAAGACCTTCCTGCGGCTGATCGAGAACTTCCCGGGCCTCAAGGCGTTCTTCAAGGTGCCGGCGGACGACATCGCCGACGAGAGCAAGCTGGCCGCGCACGCCAAGGCCATCAAGGAGGGCTTCGAGAGCCTCAAGAACACCCTCAAGAACGTCGGATTCAGCAACCCCGGCAAGATCCTGGACGCTCTCGGCGTCGTCAACCGGCTACAGACCGACGCCGCCAAGTTCTACGCCAAGTACCCCAAGATCGCGGACGCCGCCCGCGCCAAGGGCCTGCCCGTCGACGGGCCGATCCCCTTCGTCCCCAAGCGCGGCTGGGACCCGAAGAAGGCGAACCCGAACCAGGGCATCGAGGATGCCTACGGCAACGTGTGGCAGAAGGGCAAGCGACACGGACGCGGCACCAGCGACGCGCCGAGCGAATGGGACGTGCAGGTGAAGAACAGCAAGAGCGGCCTCGGTACGCTCACCGCCGACGGCAGTCACCTGAACGTCGAGTGGGGCACCGGAAGGCTGGGCAACTGATGATGCGAGAGGTCTCGCTGCGCGCGAACGTCACCGCGCCGGACGCGGCACGGGCCGCCGCCCTGCTGGACCCGCTTTTGGCCGCGCTGGCCGAGCCGGTCACCGGCCGGCCGGCGCCGGAGTCGTACGCGTGGAAGATCCCGGGCACCTGGATGGTGTCGGCGGAGCTGGCCGCCCGCCCGGCCGGCGACGCCCGCGCGCTGGTCGCCGGGCTCACCGGCCGGCTGCCGATGACCGGCTGGTGGACCTCCGGGGACGCCGACGCCGCCGACGCGGTCTGGGACGCGGGCGAGGACACCGAGCCGCCGTTCCCCGGCGTCACCTGGGTGAGCGTCGCCGCCGCCCACCCGGGCGACCCGGACGCCGAGGCGGTCCCGGACGAGGAACTCCTGCCCGACCGGCCGGCGGGCGGGCTGGACGAGGGTCTGCTGGAGTACCTGCGCGCCGACCAGGAGACCACCGGCCGGGCCCGGCCCGGCGACGACCGCGGGCGCTGAGTCCCGCCATGCCCGCGCACGCCCGCGCGTAGGAGTGACCATGCGCATCTCACTCACGGCGCTCACCGGCCACGGTCCGCTCGACATCCTCGCCACCGGCGACGACTCGATCACCGTGGCCCGGCTCGCCGAGTCGCTGGAGGAGTCCGTGCGCACCGGGGCCGGCCTGGCCCCGGTGGTGCCGCATCCGCGCTGGGGCGGCGCGCCCCGGCGGACCGAGCTGTGGGCCAACGGCCGCCCGCTGCCGCCCGAGGCGCCCGCGGTCCAGGTGCTCCGGGACGGCGACATGATCGCCTTCAGCCCGCAGGCGGCCGCCGCCACCGTCCGCGGCGAGCCGGCCGGAGTGGCCGAGCTGCGGGTCTCCAGCGGCCCGTCCTCCGGCGCGGTGCACCGGCTCGGCTTCGGCGCCGCGACGATCGGTTCCGGCCGGGAGGCCACCGTGCCGCTGGACGACCCGGCCACCGCGCCGTTCGCGGCGACCGTCCAGGTCACGACGGGCGAGGTCACCGTGGCGCCCGCCGCCGGCGCGCACGTCACGCTGGACGGCGTCGCGCTGGCCGGGCCGGCGCCCTGGCCGCCCGGCGGGGTGCTCGTCACCGGGGCCTCGGTGCTCACCCTCGCCTTTCCCCAGGCGCCGGACGCGCACCTCACCCCGATGCCGGACGGCGGCCTGGCCTACAACCGGCCACCCCGGCTGACCGGCCCGCCCCGCACCCGCACCATCGAGGTGCCGGTCGAGCCCAAGCAGCAGGAGGGGCAGCGGCTGCAGATCCTGGCCAGCCTGCTGTTCGCCGTGGGCGGCGTCGTGCTGGCCATCGTGTTCCAGCAGATGCTGTTCCTGCTGATGGCGCTGCTCACCCCGATCACCATGGTCGCCCAGTGGTGGAGCGACCGCCGGTACGGCCGCAAGCGCCACCGGCAGGCCATGAAGGACTACCGCCGGCGCCGCGAGGAGTTCGGCCAGGCGCTGGAGCGGCTGCGCCGGGCCGACCAGGCCGACCGGCGCGCCGAGTTCCCCGACCCGGCCGAGGCGCTGCTCACCTGCACCGGCCCGCGCGGCCGGCTGTGGGAACGCCGGATCCACGACGCCGACACCCTGGACCTGCGGCTCGGCGTGGCCGACCGGCCGGCCGCCATCGAGCTGGTGCCCGAGCACGGCAGTTACGGGGTGGACGCCAAGGCGCTGCCCCCGGTGCCGCTGTCGCACGCGGTGCCGGTGAGCGTGCCGCTGCCGCGGGTCGGCGTGCTGGGCCTGACCGGGGCCCGGCCCTCCTCTCGGGCGCTGGCCCGCTGGCTGGTCGCCCAGGCCGCCACCCTGCACAGCCCGCGCGACCTGGCCATCGTGGTGCTGTCGGCCGACGCCGAGGCGGCGGTGAGCTGGAACTGGGTGCGCTGGCTGCCGCACTGCGCGCCGCGCGAGGGCGAGGAGTGCGTGGCGCTGGTGGGCACCGACCCGGAGTCGGCGGCGCGCCGGGTCTCCGAGCTGGTCGCCAAGATCAACGAACGGCGTCCGGCGCCGGGTGCGGCGGCCGGCCTCGGCACGTCCCCGTTCGGCGGCGGGGGCGGGGTCGCCGAGGGGTACGCGGTGGAGCGGCCGTACAACGTGCTGCTGGTGCTGGACGGCGCGCGGGCGCTGCGCGGCCTGCCCGGCATGCCGCAGGTGCTCCAGCAGGGGCCGGCGGTGGGCGTCTACTCGATCTGCGTCGACGACGACCAGCGCCTGCTGCCGGAGGAGTGCACCTCGGTCGCGGTCAGCGACTGGGAGCGGCCGGCGTATGTCCGGCTGCGCGGCGGCGCGGCCGACACCGACGCCGACATCGTCGCCGACCAGGTCACCATCGCCTGGTGCGACCGGCTGGCCCGGGCGATGGCCCCGGTGCGCGACGTCAGCCGGGACGACGCCGACGCGGCCATCCCGTCCTCGGCGCGGCTGCTCGACCTGCTCGGCATGCCCGACCCGCGGCCGGACCAGATCGAGGCGTACTGGCGGCGCGGGCGGACCACCCGGGTGCCCGTCGGGATCGGGGCCGACGGCCCGTTCGCGATCGACCTGCGGCTGGACGGCCCGCACGGCCTGATCGCCGGCACCACCGGCGCCGGCAAGTCGGAGCTGCTCCAGTCGCTGATCGCCTCGCTGGCCGTCGCCAACCGGCCGGACGAGATGACCTTCGTGCTGATCGACTACAAGGGCGGCAGCGCGTTCAAGGACTGCGCCCGGCTGCCGCACACCGTCGGCATGGTCAGCGACCTGGACGGCCACCTCACCGAGCGGGCGCTGCAGTCGCTGGCCGCCGAGCTGCGCCGCCGCGAGCACCTGCTGCTGGACGCCGACGCCAAGGACATCGAGGACTACAACGAGCTGCGTGACACCGGCACCGTCCTGCCGTCGATGCCGCGGCTGCTGCTGGTGATCGACGAGTTCGCCGCCATGGTCCAGGAGCTGCCGGACTTCGTGGTCGGCCTGGTGGACATCGCCCGCCGCGGCCGCTCGCTCGGCGTGCACCTGCTCCTGGCCACCCAGCGCCCGGCGGGCGTGGTGACCCCGGACATCGCCGCCAACACCAACCTGCGCATCTCGTTGCGGGTGACCAGCTCCGGCGAGTCGACCGACGTCATCAACACCCCGGTCGCGGCGACCATCTCCAAGACCACGCCGGGCCGGTGTTATGTGCGGTCCGGCGCCGCCGCCCCCGCGCCGGTACAGTCCGCCCGGATCGGCGGCCGGCGCCCCGGGGACGGCAGCCGGAGACCCGCCTCCGTCCGGGTGGTGCCGCTCGGCTGGCGGGGCCTCGGCACGCCGCTGCCGGCCGCGCCGGACGAGGACGGTGACGAGTCGACCATGGTCACCGACCTGGCGGTCCTGGTGGAGACCATCGCGGCCACCGCCCAGGCGCTCGGCGTCGCCGAGCAGCCGAGCCCGTGGCTGCCGCCGCTGCCCGACCAGGTCACCCTGGACGAGCTGCCGGCGCGGGAGTGGACCCGGCTGCCGCTCGGGCTGGCCGACATCCCGTCCCTGCAGCGGCGGGAGGTCGAGACCTACGACCTGGCGGCGGCGGGCCACCTGCTGGTGTGCGGGGCGGGGCGCAGCGGGCGCTCCACGGTGCTGCGCGCCGTCGGCGGCGCGGCCGGCCGGTACACCGATCCGCGAGACGTGCACCTCTACGCGGTGGACTGCGGCAACAACGCGCTGCTGCCGCTGGTCGGGCTGCCGCACACCGGCGCGGTGGTGGGCCGCGACTCCCCCGACCGCCTCGGCCGGCTGACCGACCGGCTGCTCACCGAGATCGCCCGCCGCCAGCAGTCGCTCGCCGCGCAGGGGTTCGCCGACGTGAGCGAGCAGCGGGCCGCCGTCCCGGCCGACCGGCGGCTGCCTTACATCCTGGTGCTGTTCGACCGGTGGGAGGGGTTCGTCGCGGCGTTCGAGTCCTACGACGGCGGCCGGCTGATCGACCAGTGGCTGCAGATCCTCCAGGAGGGTTCCGGCGCCGGGGTCAAGGTCGTCATGTCCGGCGACCGCAGCACGCTGGTCGGTCGTATCTCCACGCTCTTCGACGACCGCCTGGTGCTCAAGCTCACCGATCCCGGCGACTACACCTACATCGGGATGAAGACCCAGGACGTCCCCGAGCACCTGCCGCCCGGCCGCGGCTTCCGGGCCGGCACCGGGCTGCGCGAGACGCAGGTGGCGCTGCTCGCCGAGGACGCGGCCGGCACCGCCCAGGTGGCCGCGCTGCACCAGATCGCCCGGGACGCCCGGGCGCGCGCCGGGGACCTGCCCCGGGCGGCCCGCCCGTTCCGGGTGGACGCGCTGCCCCCGGTGGTCGACCTGGCCGAGACGCTCGCGCTGGCCGAGGATCCGCTGCCCGCGGACGCGGTGGTGTTCGGCGTCGGCGGCGACTCGCTCGGGGTCCGCTACTTCCGGGCCGAGGAGCACGGGCCGGCCCTGGTGATCGCCGGGCCGCCGAAGACCGGGCGCAGCACCGCGCTGTGCACCATGCTGGCCGGGCTGCTCGACCGGTCCTACGAGGCGGTGCTCATCTCGCCGCGGCGCGGCCCGCTGCGCGACATGGGCGACCGGCCGGGCGTGCGCGGCTCGTTCACCGCCGAGTCGGAGGTGGACGAGGTGAAGAAGGCGATCGCCGCCTGCTCCGGGCGGTACGCGCTGATCATCGACGACCTGGAGCTGCTCGGCAACGACGGCGACCTGGCCGAGTGGGTCACCGAGCACGTGGGCGAGCTGCGCGACACCGGCAACCTGGTGATCGCGGCCGGCAGCGTCGAGGACCTCGACTCGATGTACCGCGGGCCGGTGGTGGCGATGAAGAAGTCGCGCAACGGCCTGCTGCTGCGGCCCGCCCAGCCCGGCGACGGCGACCTGTTCGGCGTGCGGCTGCCGCGCAGCGTGGCGAGCGGCTCGGGGCCGGTCGGCCGCGGCCTGCTGGTGCTGGCCGGCATGTGGGAGCAGGTCCAGGTCGCCCACCCGGGCTGACCCTGAAGCGCGAAAAGGGGGGCCGATCGGCCCCCCTTTTCGATGGTCCGGCCGATCAGCCGGCGCCGGTCGCGCTGGCGATCGCGTTGCGGTTCTTCTTGATACCGTCCTGCGCCTCCTCCAGGGCGGTCGCCACCTTCTCGAAGGAGCTCTTGTACTCCTCCCAGGCGGACTTGAACTTGTCGGCGTTCGGCCCCGACCAGGACGCCGGGATCTTCCCCGCCTCGGCGTCCAGAGCCTTCTGCGCGTCCCGCACCGCACCGGCCTGGGTCTTGAAGGTCCCCGCCATCTTGTCCATGTCCGGCAGGATGCCGCCTACCTTGGAATCACCCATCGCTCTGTTCCCTCCGTGGGTCTCGAAAGACAACGCCGATCACATTAGCCACAGATGTCAAGCAACGGGCCGCCATATCAGGAAATCTGGCATTTTGCCGCCGGCGATGACACGGCCCGGCACCGCGACGCGGGAGGGTCCGGCGATGACCGACCGGCCGCGGGTGTGCGGGCGACCGCGAAGGCCGCCCGCACACCCGCGATTCCACGGTCTAGGTGAACGCGATCCGGTCGAACATCCGCGCTAGCGGGTCGCGGACTCGATGTTGCCGCGGTAGGTGGTGATGAGGCGCGAGGCCTCCGCCAGCTCCTCCGACATGCGCTGGAACGCCTGCCGGTAGTTCTGCCAGGCGCCGCCGAACCGCACCGCGCCCGGGCCGGTCCACGCACTGCCGACCTTCGCCGCCTCACGGTCGAGCGCGGCCATCGTCTGGCGCACCTGCTCGGCCTGCTGGGTGAACTGGGCGGCCATGTTCTGCATTTCCGCGGGGTCGCCGCCGAGCAAGCTCTGGCTCATGCCGGTCTCCTTCGCCGATCGTATGCACACGGGGGGTAGCCAAACGCCCCTACCTTAGACGTCCACCCCCTAGGATGCACTGGTTATAGCGACTGGTTATCGGGCTAACGGCCGGATATCCGGCCCGACACTCCCGCAAGAACCCGGGGGGGTAGGGGGTCACCTGAGATCAGAGGCCGCTTACACTCCGTGGGAGGCGCCCAAGGCGGTAGAGGAAAGGGACAGGCCGGTGCAGAAGGTCCTGATCGCCAATCGTGGCGAGATCGCGGTGCGGATCGCCCGCGCGTGCAAGGACGCCGGCCTGACCGGCGTCGCGGTGTACGCCGACCAAGACCTCGACGCGCTGCACGTGCGCATGGCCGAGGAGGCGTACGCGCTGGGCGGGCGGTCCCCGGCGGAGACGTACCTCGACATCGGCAAGCTGCTGCGCGTCGCCCGCGAGTCCGGCGCCGACGCCGTGCACCCCGGCTACGGCTTCCTGGCGGAGAACGCCGAGTTCGCCCAGGCGGTCATCGACGCCGGGCTGACCTGGATCGGCCCGCCCCCGGCGGCGATCGTCGCGCTCGGCGACAAGGTCGCCGCCCGGCACATCGCCCAGCGCGTCGGCGCGCCGCTGGTGGCCGGCACCCCCGACCCGGTGGCCGACGTGGAGGAGGTCGTCGACTTCGCGGTCGAGCACGGCCTGCCCATCGCGATCAAGGCCGCGTTCGGCGGCGGCGGGCGCGGCCTGAAGGTCGCGCGCACCCTGGAGGAGATCCCCGACCTGTACGAGTCGGCGGTGCGCGAGGCGGTCACCGCCTTCGGGCGCGGCGAGTGCTTCGTCGAGCGCTACCTGGACCGCCCCCGGCACGTCGAGACCCAGTGCCTGGCCGACACGCACGGCGAGGTGGTGGTCATCTCCACCCGCGACTGCTCGCTGCAGCGCCGCCACCAGAAGCTGGTCGAGGAGGCCCCGGCGCCGTTCCTGACCGGCGAGCAGCGCGAGCTGCTCTACTCCTCCTCCAAGGCCATCCTCAAGGAGGCCGGCTACGTCGGCGCGGGCACCTGCGAGTTCCTGGTCGGCCAGGACGGCACGATCTCCTTCCTGGAGGTCAACACCCGGCTGCAGGTCGAGCACCCGGTCTCGGAGGAGGTCGCCGGCATCGACCTGGTCCGCGAGATGTTCCGGATCGCCGACGGCGAGCCGCTCGGCTACGGCGACCCGGAGATCCGCGGCCACTCGATCGAGTTCCGGATCAACGCCGAGGACGCCGGGCGCAACTTCCTGCCCGCGCCGGGCACGCTCACCGCGATGCGCGCGCCGGCCGGCCCGGGCGTCCGGCTGGACGCCGGCTACGAGGCCGGGATGACCGTGCCGCAGTCGTTCGACTCCCTGGTGGCCAAGCTGGTCGTCACCGGCCGCACCCGGGAGGAGGTGCTGGCCAGGTCGCGCCGCGCGCTGGAGGAGTTCGTCATCGAGGGCATGCCCACCGTGCTGCCCTTCCACCGGGCCGTGCTCACCGACCCGGCCTTCATCGGCGAGCCGTTCGCCGTGCACACCCGGTGGATCGAGACCGAGTTCGACAACAAGATCGAGCCGTACGCGGGCGAGGTGGGCGCCGAGGAGCCGGTCGAGCGCGAGCGGGTGGTCGTCGAGGTCGGCGGCAAGCGCCTGGAGGTCGTGCTGCCGGCCGCCCCGGCGGCCGCCCGGCAGCCGTCCGGGCCGCGCAAGCCCGCCCGGCGGGCCGCCAAGGCCGGCACCGGGGCCGCGGTGAGCGGTGACGCGCTGGTCAGCCCGATGCAGGGCACCATCGTCAAGGTGGCCGCCGCCGACGGCGACGTGGTGCAGGCGGGCGACACCGTGGTGGTGCTGGAGGCCATGAAGATGGAGCAGCCGCTCACCGCGCACAAGGCGGGCACCATCGCCGGCCTGGTGGCCGCCGTCGGGCAGACGGTGACCGCGGGCGCGGCGATCTGTGAGATCAAGGACGCCTGACGAGTACTGTGGCGCGCACCTTTGGCGATCGGCGATATACGGTGGCGATCCGAGGAACTTTGAGCAACCGCCGTTCGTCCTGAAGGACGAAGGAGGCATATAGCCGTGACCACTCATTCGGTGCGCCGCGCCGCAGCCACCGCCGTAGCCCTGCTGGCCGGGCTGCTCACGCTCCTGGCGTGGACGCCCGCCGCCCAGGCCGCGGCACCACCCGACCCCAACACCATCATCGCCGCCTGGAAGACCGGGGACCCGGTCTACGCCGCGCCCGGCGCGACGCTGAGTTCCAGCCAGCTGTCGGAGATCCGGGACGCCGTCAAGGGCGCCGACAGCAAGATCTACGTCGTGGCGCTCGCCGACGGCACGGTGCCCAACAGCGCCGCCGCCGGCCCGCTGATCACCCAGCTCGGCCGCAGCCTGGCGCAGGAGGGCCGCAACAAGGCCACCGTCGCCGTGCTGGACGGCACCACGCTGTTCGCGGCGTCCAGCGCCATGCGCGGCGGCCTGGCCGGCCAGCTCGCCAACGCGGCGACCAAGAACAACGAGGACATCGTCTCCGGCATGCAGGACTTCGTGTCCCGCGTCGACAAGGCCGCCGGCGGCGACTCCCGGGGCGCGCTCAAGTCCGGCAGCGCCGCGGGCGGCGGCAGCGGGTTCGGCGTCTTCGTCGGCATCATGGTGATCGCCCTGGCCGGTGGCCTCGGCATCTTCTTCCTGGGCCGCCGCAAGAAGCGCCAGGAGCGGGAGCGCCAGGCCGCCGAGCTGGCCGCCGTCAAGCAGACGGTGGACGAGGACGTCACCAAGTTCGGCGAGGAGATCACCGCGCTGGACCTCGACGTCAAGGTCTCCGACGACCAGGCCAAGACCCAGACCGACTGGCAGCAGGCGCTCGACTCCTACGAGCGCGCCAAGACCGAGCTGGCCGGCGCCAAGCGCGCCGACGACCTGCGCGGGGTCACCACCGCCCTGGAGGAGGGCCGGTACGCCCTGGCCTGCGTCAAGGCCCGGGTGGCCGGGCAGCCGGTGCCCGAGCGGCGCCCGCCGTGCTTCTTCAACCCGCAGCACGGCCCCTCGGCCCGCGACGTCACCTGGGCCCCGCCCGGCGGCGCCCCCCGTGACGTGCCCGCCTGTGCGGCGGACGCCCAGCGGGTGGAGCAGGGCTTCGACCCGCAGATGCGCGAGGTCATGGTCAACGGCCAGCGCCGGCCCTACTGGGACGCCGGCCCCGGCTACGCCCCCTACGCCCAGGGTTACTACGGCGGCTTCGGCGGCGACCTGATGACCGGCATGCTGATCGGCACCATGCTCGGCAGCTCGTTCGGCGGGTTCGGCTTCGGCGGATACGGCGCGGGCTACGGCGCCGGTTACGCCGAGGGCATGGACGCCGGCGGCGGCGGTGGCGACTGGGGTGGCGGCGGCGACTTCGGCGGCGGCGGTGACTTCGGCGGCGGCGGAGGCGGGTTCGACTTCGGCGGCGGCGACTTCGGCGGCGGCGACTGGTAGTCCACCCTCCGGTCACATCATGCGAAGGGGCGGCTCCCTCCAGGGCCGCCCCTTTCGCGTGCTCATCGCCCGGTCACAGGCCGGCGGCGGTGACCGGGAGCATCAGCCGGCGGGCGGCCTCGGGGATGGAGCCGGACAGCGACGGGTACACCGCGAAGGTGTGCGCCATCTGGTCGACGGTGAGCCGGTGCTGCACCGCGACCGACAGCGCGAGGATCAGCTCTGAGGCACGCGGCGCGACGATCACGCCGCCGAGCACGATGCCGGTGTTCGGCCGGCAGAACAGCTTCACGAAGCCGTCGTTGAAGCCCTGCATCTTGGCCCGGGCGTTGGTGGCCAGCGGCAGCTTGACCACGTTCGCCTCGATCTCGCCGGCCTCGATCTGCCGCTGCGCGATGCCGACCGCGGCGATCTCCGGGTCGGTGAAGATGTTGGACGCCACGGTGGCCAGCCGCAGCGGCTGCACGGCCTCGCCGAGGGCGTGCCAGACGGCGATCCGGCCCTGCATGGCGGCCACCGAGGCGAGCATCAGCACCCCGGTGCAGTCGCCGGCCGCGTAGACGCCGGGCGCCGAGGTGCGCGACACCTTGTCGACCTGGATGAACCCGCCGCGGTCCAGGGTGACGCCGCACTCCGCAAGGCCGATGCCGGAGGTGTTCGGCACCATGCCGACGGTCATCAGGCAGTGGCTGCCCTCGGCGGTGCGGCCGTCCTCCAGGGTGACCACCACGCCGTCCGCGGTGCGCTTGACCGAGGACGCGCGGGAGCGGGCCATGACGTTCATGCCGCGGCGCCGGTAGACCTCCTCCAGCACCTCGGCGGCGTCGGCGTCCTCGTTCGGCATCATCCGGTCCCGGGAGGACACCAGGGTGACCTCCGAGCCGAGCGAGCGGTAGGCGCCGGCGAACTCGGCGCCGGTGACGCCGGAACCGACCACGATCAGGTGCTCGGGCACCTCGTCCAGGTCGTACAGGTGCCGCCAGGTGAGCACCCGCTCGCCGTCCGGCTCGGCGCCGGGCAGCACCCGCGGGGTGGCGCCGGTGGCGACGATCACCACGTCCGCCTCGATGGTGCGGTCACCGGCCCGGACGACCCCGGGGTCGACCAGCCGGCCGGGCGCCGTCACGATCTCGACGCCCTCGGCGACCAGCCGGGCGGCGATGTCGGCCGACTGGGCGCGGGCCAGGTCCTTCACCCGGCTGTTGACCAGCGGCATGTCCACCTGGATGCCGCCGACGTCGCCGTCCAGGCCGCCGGTGAAGTGCACGCCGAGCGAGGTGCCGTCCAGCAGGGCCTGCTTGCGGACCGAGGTGGCGATCATGGTCTTGGACGGCACGCAGTCGGTGAGCACGCAGGCGCCACCGGGGCCGTCCCGCTCGACCACGGTGACCTCGGCTCCGAGCTGGGCGGCGACCAGTGCCGCCTCGTAACCGCCGGGGCCGCCACCAATGATCACAATCCTCGTCACATGCCCCATTCTCCCGCATGCCTCCGGGTGCCTGGGGTGCGATACCCCACCACAGGTCCCGAAAGCCGGTAAAAACCGCGATCCTCCCGCGAAAGCCGCGATGATTCGCCGGATTCCGCGACCGCGCGCAGGAAGATCGTACGCGGCCCGGGGCCGGCCCACGCGTGTTGCGGACGCCGTCCCGGGGGTCTCAGCCGATCTTGGATTACCCTTGTGTACCGTGCCGGTTTACGCCGCCTATGGCAGCAACATGGACCCCAAGCAGATGGCCCAGCGGGCTCCGCACTCGCCCATGCGCGGGACGGGATGGCTGCAGGGCTGGCGGCTGACCTTCGGCGGCGCCGACGTCGGCTGGGAGGGCGCGCTCGCCACCATCGCCGAGGACCCCGAGGAACACGTCTTCGTCGTGCTCTACGACGTCCCCGAGTGGGACGAGCCGTCGCTGGACCAGTGGGAGGGCGCCGCGCTCGGCCTCTACCACAAGGTGCGGCTGCGGGTCGCCACCCTGGACGGCGAGGTCGTGGCCTGGTTCTACGTGCTGGACGACTACGAGGGCGGGCTGCCGTCCGCCCGCTACCTCGGCATCCTGGCCGACGCGGCCGAGAAGGCCGGCGCGCCGGACGACTACGTCCGCGACCTGCGCGGCCGCCCCTGCACCTCCATCGGCGGCTGACCCCGGCCGGTCAGGTCAGCCGGCGGCCGCGAGCACCCCGGCCAGCGTCTCGGCGGCGCGCCGCGCCTCGCCGTAGGTGTTGTAGAGCGGCGCGAAGCCGAAGCGCAGCACGTCGGGGGTGCGGAAGTCGCCGATCACCTCCCGCTCGGCCAGCGCGGTGACCAGCCGGTCCGCGGCCGGGTGGCGTACCGACACCTGGTGCCCGCGCCGCTCCGGGTCCCGAGGGGAGACGATCTCCACCCGGTCGCCGAGCAGCTCGTCCACGCACTCGGCGAAGAACCCGGTCAGCGCCATGCCCTTGGCCCGCACCTCGGCCAGGTCCACCCCGTCCCACACCTCCAGCGCCGCCTCCAGCGCCAGCAGCGACAGGATGTCCGGCGTGCCGGCCCGGGCCCGGGAGATGTTCGGCGCCGGCTCGTACTCGGGGGCCATCGCGAACGGCTCGCGGTGCCCGCCCCAGCCGGCCAGCGGCTGGTGGAACTTCTCCTGCAGGCGGTGCGGCACGTAGACGAAGGCGGGCGCGCCGGGGCCGCCGTTCAGGAACTTGTAAGTGCAGCCGACCGCCAGGTCCACGCCGAGCGCGTCCAGCTCGATCGGCAGCACGCCGGCGCTGTGGCACAGGTCCCACACCACCCGGGCGCCCGCGTCGTGCGCCTTGCGGGTGGCCTGGGCCATGTCGTACAGCCGCCCGGTCCGGTAGTCGACGTGGTTGAGCAGCACGACCGCCGTCCGCTCGCCAAGCACCCCGTCCAGCTCGTCGGGGAGCGCGGGCCGCAGCTCGGCCCCGGTCAGCTCGGCCGCCGACGCGGCGATGTAGCCGTCGGTGGGGAAGGTGGCCGCGTCCACCACGAGCTCATCGCGCCCGTTGTCGCCGGGGCGCAGCGGTGGCATCCGCAGCGCGGCCACCAGCGTCTTGAAGATGTTCACGCTGGTGGAGTCGGCCACCACCACCTGGCCGGGCGCCGCGCCGACCAGCGGGGCGATCCGGTCGCCCACCCGTTCCGGCGCGTCCCACCAGCCTTCCGGCCACGACCGGATCAGCCGGCGGCCCCACTGCCGGCCGATGACGTCCGCCATCCGGGCGGCGACGTGCCGGGGCGGCGCGCCGAGCGAGTTGCCGTCCAGGTAGACGACCTCGGGATCGAGATCGAACCGGTCGCGCAGCGCCGCGAGCGGATCGTCCGCGTCCAGCTTCGCCGCCCGGTCCGCCAGCCCGCTCATCATTCCCTCTTCTCCCGAGGCCCTCGGCATCCGCCTCCCGCCCGAGAGTACGCAACCCACGCGAATCCCCCTATACCCTCAACTCTCCGTCACCCCCGGCGCCACCGACTTCACCCGGCGCCGCCTTACCTTGATGCCGCCGACATCACCCCGCTGCCACACCTCGCCCTCGGCACATCACTCGGGACCGCCGCGACGCCGATCATCGAGCGGGGACGTGCCAGGACGCCCACACGGTCTTACCGGGCATAGCTGCCGCCCTATCTGCCATATCTTCCGCCCGTGCGGTGCCGTACTCGTCGGCCAGCGCCGCCACGATGGCGAGCCCCCGGCCGTGGGTGGCCGCCGTTCCCAGGTCCAGCCGCCGTGGCCGGCCGGCCCCGTGGTCGGTGACCTGGACCAGTAGCCGGCCACCGTCCATCGCCAGCCCCAGCCGGACCGGCGGGCGTCCGTGGGTGCTCGCGTTGGCCAGCAGTTCCCCCGCGACCAGGACGACGTCGTCGGCGAGACCGGCCAGCCCCCACTCGGCCAGCACATCCCGCACCATGCCCCGCACCTTCCCCACCGCCGCGAGATCGTCCGGCACCTCCCACCCGGCCGTTCGTGCCCCATTTCCGGCCATTCGCACCCACCTCCCATATCCACATGAACCGAGGCTTACTACCGTTCACACGGCACGTTGGAGATCACTGGTTTCCGGCAATCTGTCGAACCCGCTACCAAATGCAGCGATAGCGAATTCTGCTGATTCTCCGATCTCCTCGAATCGCCTCACCAGGGTGCAGCTGACCAGCTAAGTTGTGCAGCGGAAGAGCCGGTACAGCCATGGACATCCTGTGGCGATCGCGTACCGATTGTGCTCGCCAGTAGCGGTTTCTCGCCCAGGAGCCCCCATGAACCCTCCTTCCCCCGATCCGCATATACGACCTCTTGCCTTTTTTGGGAGCGAGCTGCGCAAATACCGAAAGGCAAAAGGACTGTCGCTGGAACGGCTCGCGGCGGCGATCCAGTTCAGTCCCAGCCTGCTCGGCTTCGTGGAAAGGGGACAGCGCACCCCGAGCCGCCTGTTCGCCCAGAACTGTGACAACGCGCTGGCGCTCGGCGGCGAACTCACCCGGCTATGGAAGGACCTCACCGGCGAGGCCACACCCGGTTGGTTCCGCGACTGGCTGGGCATCGAGCAGGAGGCACACACGCTGCACACCTGGCAGCCGCTGTACGTTCCCGGGCTCCTCCAGACGGAGGCCTACGCCCGGGTGGTACTCCGAGGCGAACCCGAGATCAGCGACGAGCAGGTGGAGAAGTTACTCGCCAGACGCATGGAGCGCCAGGAGATCCTCACTCGCGCCAACGCTCCCCTCTTCCGCGCGATACTCGACGAAGGAGTGCTTCAGCGGCCGATCGGCGGCAGGGACGTGATGCGGGAGCAGATGGGGCGCCTGCTACACGCGGTGTCATCTCCTCGGGTGGGCATCCAGATCGTCCCGCTTGCCGGCGGCGATACCACCGGTCTGCTCGGTGGATTCGTCATCGCCCAACTCCCGGGCACCACGGATAGGGTTTATATCGATTCCGCCACTCACGGTCACGTGACAGATCGACTAGAAGAAGTCAGAGCCGTCCATAGCAGATACGACGCGATCCGCGCGAAAGCCCTTCCCGAGCACATGTCCCTCGACCTGATCAGAGAAGCGGAGAAGCGATGGAGTTGAGCCAGGAACTCGCGAGTGCGGCGTGGCGCAAGGCTACCAAGAGTGGCTCCAACGGCGGTGACTGCCTGGAGGTGGCACCGCTGTCCCGGGGGCGGGTGGGCATCCGGGACACCGAGGCCCCCGAGAGGGCCCCGTTCGTGGTCAGCGCCACCGTCTGGGCCGCCTTCCTCGACGGCGCCAAGAACGGCGAATTCGACTTCTGATCCCTGCCGGGCCGCCGGCCGGGTCAGCCGGTGGCGGCGAACCGGCCGGCGGCCACGGCCTACCGCCAGTGCGACAGCATCCGGTGCAGCTCGTCACGGGCGCCTGCCGGGTCGAAGCCGTCGACGGCGTCCCGCATCAGTTCGTCGGCGCGGCGGGCCGCGTCCCGCTGCGCCTCCTGGACGGTGGCGAGGACCTCCGTCGCCAGCGCCTCGCTGTCCAGACGCAGGGCACGCGGTCGGAACGTCACGTCCGTCACCTTCCCGTCCCCTGCCACCGTCACGGTCACCGCCCCGGACTCGGAATCGGCGCGACCGGTGATCCGGTCGAGCTCCTCCTGGCCTCGCGCCAGCCACGCCTGTAACGCGGCGGCGCGCTCCGCCATCACTCGGGGTTCATCAACGTTCATCTGCCCCGATTCGCCATGTGATCCGTACAAAGTACTACTCCCCCATAAATGTTCACCGGACCGGCGTTTCATCCCAAGAATCGCCTTGATCCGCTTTCGAGCACAGTGACCCTCAGATCACTCACTTATTCACGATTGTAGATAAATCAGACATGCAGGTTATAAGGCCTCGCGAACCACCTGTTCGATCCTGTCCCTGATGGCCGTTTCATCCAGCGGGACGGGCAGCGATCCGGTCTCCGCCATGACCGCGTCCGCCAGCTCCCGCGCCTGCCGTTCAGCCTCCGCCTGGGCGGCCCGCAGCGCTGCGGTCACCTCTTTGCCCAGCTCGGCGAGGTCGAGGCGTCGGACTCGCGGGTCCAGGGCGACGGCGGTGACGCCGCCGGAGCCGTCGCAGGTGACGCTGATCAGGCCGCCCGCGCTCGTCCCGGTTCCGGCGACCGAAAGGATCGCCGACCGGGCCTGCTGAAGCCGACCAATGGCTCGGCGAGCCTGAGTAAGGGCCTGTTCCATCCATTCAACTTCATATGTCGACATAACGGACATCCTTTACCGGATAGCGACAACGGTCCACCGTCAATACGGTATTGGGTACCGACCGTCACGAATGACGTCAATCACGTTAAACTGTGAAATAGGATGATCATCGACTGCTAACGTCGGCCGACATGGCTTCCGGATTCGAAGTAGTTCCAGAATCCCTGGTCGACGGCGCGGGGCGGCTGGACGCCCACGGGGAGCGATACGCCGCCGCGATCAGGCAGCTGCGGGAACGTGGAACCGGTGGCGCGTCCTGGGGAGACGTCGGCCTCTTCGAGGTGCTGCGCATGGCGTACGCCGAGTGCAGCGAAACGGCCCTGGACGCGTTCACCCGTCTCGGTGACACCATCCAGGCGACCGGCGACGGCCTGCGGCAGGTCGCGGCCAACACCCGTGCCACCGAGACCACGATCACCGCCGCCCTCCAGGGGGACCAATGGGTGTGACCGTGCCGCCCGGCGTGGACGCGATGCTGGACCTCCTCGGCGTCCCCTGGCCGAACATCGACGAGGACGAGATCAGGAAGGACGCCGCCGCCTGGCGGACCGTCCTGGCCGAGGCCGAACCGGCGGCGGCGGGCGCCGACACGGCGGTACGCGACCTCTCCCCCGACTACCGGGGCGACTCGGCGACCGCCCTGGCCGGGATGTGGCAGGAGACCGGCGCCTCCGGCGGCCACCTGAGCCAGGCGACCGCGGCAGCGCGCCCGGCGCCCCCGCTGCTCGACGGGACCGCGACCGTGGTGACCGCCACCAAGGTCGCGGTGGCCACCTGGGCGGCGGTGACCGCGGTACGGGTCGGCCAGTCGCTGCTGCTCGGCGGCCCGCTCGGCGCTGGCGCCGCGACCGCGAACATGCTGGTCGCCCGGCAGGCCATCACCCGGATCCTGCGCGAGGCGGGCGAAGGCACCGGCAAGGTCATCGCCCCCGCGGTGACCCGCCGCATCACCCACCCCCTCCGGCGCATCCTGGACGACCTGCGGATGCCCGGCGGCGGCCCGGTGCTCCAGGGGGCCGGTGGGCCCCGGGTTCCGCTCGGGGCCGGCGAGCGCAAGGGCGGCCTGTTCGACGGCCTGGTGCATGCGAGAGGCGACAACAAGAAGCCTCCCCTCAACCAGGAGAATCGCAAGGGGCACACCAGCCAGCCCAGCGCCTCCAAGCGGGACAAGCACCAGGGCGGAGACGCGCACGGCGGCCGGCGGCACATCCCGCCGAACCCGAACAAGCGCCGCGGAGGAGGGTCCTGATGAGCACCGGCGATCTGCTCGCCCGCGCCGACCGGCTGGCCGCCCTCGACCTGCGCGAGGAGGCGGCCGAGCTCTACGAGCGGCTGATCGGCGAGGGCGTTCCCGGAGCCGCCGTGCGGTACGGCGCGATGCTGGCGGAGGCCGGCGACCACCCGGCGGCGGAGCCCGTGCTGCGCACGGCATTGGCCGCCGGGGACACCGACGCCTACCACTGGCTCTGCGACGTGCTGATCGCCACCGGACGGGTCCCCGAGGCCGGACGCCTCATGGAGGAGGCGGCCGGTCGCGGCCTGCCGGGCGCCGCACTGCGTGCCGCCGCGATCTGGGCGGACCTGGCGGAAGACCGTACTCGGGCCGAGCAGTGGTACCGGACGGCGATCGACCGGGGTGACCAGGGGGCGCTCAACGACTACGGCGCCTTCCTGTCGGAGGACCCCGGCCGGGAGGCGGAGGCGCGGCGCGTGCTGCGGCAGGCCGCCGAGCAGGGCGACGCGCTCGCGTTCAGCAACCTGGGCGCCATCGAGCTGGACCGCGGCGAGCCGGAGGCGGCGCTCGGCTGGCTCCGGCAGAGCCTGGCCGGCGGCGGATCATCGGAGTCCACCGCGCTGCTGAAGATCGCCGACGCCGAGGAGCGGCTGGGGAACCTGGACGCGGCCCGGAGGTACCACGACCGGGCCGTCAACGCGCGGATACCCGGCGCGCACGCCGGCCGCGCCCGGTTCCTCGCCTATCACGGGACCGCCGAAGACCTGGAGACGGCGGAGCGCGATTTCCGTACGGCGGTGCGGAACGGCGAGGAAGGCGCGGACTACTACTACGCGACCTTCCTGGCGGCCCAGGACCGGGTGGACGAGGCGATCGACCACTACCGCCGGGCCATCGACGCCGGGTCGGACGGTGCGTACGAGGAGCTGGCGCTCATCCTCCAGGCGCGCGGGGAGACCGAGGCGGCCGAGGAGTGCTTCACCGCGAGCATCGCCGCCGGCTGGCTGAGCGCCGTGCTCTCCTACGCGGAATTCCTGCGAGACCAGGGACGCGGCGCCGAGGTCCCCGCCCTGGAGCCCCGGGCCCGGGAACTGGGTGCCACCCCCGAGCAGCTCGCCGCCCTGCGCGGCGCCGCACCGGTCACTCCCGGCCAGGACGCGCCGGAAGCGCCGTGACCCTACGCCCGTGGCGGAACGGGTCTGGACACGGCGACGGCCGGTGGTTGGCTGAGGGACATGGTGCTTTCGGTGCGGTCATACGGACGCGGGCGGCCGGTGGTGGTGCTGCCGTGGTTCACGCTGGACGGCGCGGTGGCCGCCGAGGCGTTCGAGCCCGCGTTCGCCGGCCTGCCGGGGTACCGGCGGGTGTACGTGGACCTGCCGGGCACCGGCGGGTCGGCTCCGGTGGCGCCGGACTCGGACGCGGTGCTGGCGGCGGTGTCGGCGACCGTGGACGCCGTGGCGGGTGACGAGCCCGTCCTGCTCGCCGGCTGCTCCTACGGCGGCTACCTGGCCGCCGGCCTCACCCGGCGCCGCCCGGAGCGGGTGGCCGCGCTGCTCCTGGTCTGCTCCGGAGTCAAGATCACGCCGGCCGAGCGGGACCTGTCCGGGGTGCTGTCCGCCGAGCCGGAGCCGGGCTGGCTGGACGGCGTGCCGGGCGACCTGCGCGGCCACTTCGCCGCGGCCCTCGGCCGCCGGACGCGGGAGGTCGCCGACCGGATGGCCGACGCCTTCGCCGCCAACGCCCCCACCGACGACGCCTATCTCACCAGGTTGCGCAGCGAGGGGTACCGGGTGAGCGACGAGGGCTCGCCGGGCGGCTACGCCGGCCCGGTCACCATCCTGACCGGCCGCCGCGACCAGGTGGCCGGGTACCGCGACCAGTTCGCCGCCCTGGCCGCCTTCCCGGACGGCGAGTACACCGCCCTGGCCGACGTCGGCCATTACCTCCCATTCGAACAGCCCGAGCGCTTCGCCGCCCTGCTCCGCGACTGGCTCGCCCGCACGACCTGACCACGCCGTCAGATCACCTCGGACACCCACCGACCGACCGATCGCACCGCTGAGCCACCGGCCGCACGGCATGACTCCGGCTGGAAGCCGTGGCCCGCTCTCGGATAGTGAGCTTCATCAGGCATGTACTCCCAAGATCGGCCCTGGCAGACTGGGCGAATGACCCCAGCCGAACGCGAATCATGGTTGGCCGGTTTACCTCTCATCCAGCGAATCATCGCCATCGTCGCACCGCCGCTCTTCGTGATCGGCGGCACCGCTCGACTTCTCGACGTCCGCCCATCGGGCTGGGCCCTGGCCGGCAACCTGGGATTCATTCTCCTCGGCGTCGTGCTCTGCGCCGCCAACATCCGGGACGTGCTCCGCGGCAGGCAGTTCGCGAAGGGTACGGAGCCCGGCCGCTTCGACGTCGTGATGCGCGGCTACCGGCGAAGCCAGGTGGACGCCTACATCGCCGCGGCGAACAGCCCCGCAGGTACGCCCTTCGCACCGGAATTCGACGTCACCCTACGCGGCTACAACCCGAGCCAGGTCCACGAATACATCACCGCACTCCCCCGCCGTCCCCGCCACGACTCCCCCGGTTAGCGGCACCACCCGAGCACGCGCTCGCACCGGCGGCACCACGGTCAACCGTCAGAGGTACGCCACAAGGCAAGCTCTCCGGCTGGCATGCAGACGACAAGTGCTCCGCCGGGTCCCGCCATGGTCCACGCCTCGAAGTGGTCATCCGGTTCCACGATCAGCGACCGCCCGCCGGCCAGGTGTATGGACAGCGTCCCGGCAACCGACGCCCGCGCGCTCAAGATCTCGGCCCCGAAGAGCTCGATCATTCGGGTCATCGCCGGCGTTGGGGCGCCAGGAGTGACCTCCCAGGTGCCATCCTCGGAGGAAAGCGTGGCGGCGGCTTCGATCCGTACTTCGTATCCCGAGTCGGTCAGCAGCGTTACGCCCGCGTCGAACGCGACCCGGACGACCGACTGCCCGCCAAGCCGCAGATCCACTCGCCCAGCGTACCGAACGGATACCACCTATCCGGCAGGACAAACGCCGGCAACCTGATCGCATCTTCATGACCTGTTTCCGGTCGGACGAAAGCCGATACTCATCCGAGCGCCCCCATATACCTGAGGAATGGTCGACCGCATGTCCGACCCGGATGTCCCGCGAACGGTGAAGGCCATCAGTACGGCTCAACTGGTTCTTCTAGATGAAGAAGCGACGCGCTACGGCTTCAGCCGCCGGCACGGTGTCGCGTGGCTGACCGAGTATGCCGATCCAGGCGCGACTCAGTACCTGTACCCGGCGTTCGTTCATCACCTGGACCATCGTCCGGAGTGCTCGCCCCAGTGGCGCTGCATGCTACTACTGGCCTTGCGCGACGGCGAGCAGGTCTTCTCACTGCTCGATGTGTTGCCGGCCTCGTTCGACGAACTGCCCGACACCCTGGACCACACCACGAAGACCCGGATCGCCGACAAACTGCTCGGCCCGCTTCAGACCGCCGCCGAATGGTGTCAACGCCACAGCTGAAGCCGCATCCAGTCCGTTCAGCAGACCGAAAGCTATTGGACTTCTCCTTGCAAGCGACAACCGATGGACGTCTAGCAGGCATCCACATCAACCTGCTTTTCATGCATGATGTCTAGGATCGCCTCCACGAAACTGCACTCCAGCAAGCGTTGCGAAACCTCAAAGTCACGCCATATGATCTTCGCCAAAGCTCCATCGCCACAGTTCGAAGACATACAGTCCGCCATGGCATCAAGATTCGATCCCATATAACCGCCAGGTCCATTGACCGCCTCGCCGAACGCACAGTAGAAGCTTGCCTTATTATAGATGTTCGAACCATTTAGATATACGATATCGTTAGCACCGTATCGGGCTGCCCTGTGACCTGCAGTAAACCAGGCATTCTGAACGACGTGCAACCACGAGCAGTGCTCAATCGCCGGCCACCTAAGCCACTCTCCTTCGACTATGCCGCCCATGGCCCAGCGTCGCCAGACCTTCGCAGCCCCGGGACAGTCACAGCGATCGCCGAAAAAACGACAAGGGACCCTGGTCGCAGGGCCGCCCGGCGACCCTGCTTCGCGTTCACCTAAGATGACTCGTCCAATATAGTACTCACCAACTTTCTGCCGCCTGAAGTCTACAATCTTCAGCACGCCTTCCTCGATCACAGTTCTCTCCTCGCTCACCTCACTCACTCCATGAAAAACCACTTTCGAATTCTCTGCTTCAGGCGCAACGAAGAATCCCTCTATCTCTTCAGCCGCAACGACCACATCTCCATATTCTTCGTTGACAAGAACGTACACCTGAAAATTCACCACCGTTCCTCTGGTAAGACCGACAGCGCCACCCCGTACTCTAATGCGGAACCGCGACACCGAAGTCGACCACCTCGATCCACTAATCATCTTACATCAAGCTCAACTCCGAGAAGTGTGGCGCGCCGAAGGGCTGAATCTTTCTATAATGCGTAGTGGTCCATCCATATATCTTGCCTCCGTTAGGAAGCTCTTTCACAAGAATTCGTTCACTTTCCGGACCACCGGGTACCCGGTACTCTCTTGCCCCCGCCCACCTTGGATGTTCTCGACCTGCATAAATATTATGCGGGGCAATTCGCCCCGCCCTCACTTCATCATAAGCGGAGGCAATCCTCTTCGACATGCCCGGCGGCAAGGGGTCTGACAATCTACCACGAGGACAGCCGCTGTTGTGGGTCAGAATAGGCGTGGATCCCGATAGCACGTAGTATGCGTGCAAGCTCGCAATTGTTAAGTTGTGGACCTGGCGGGTGACAGTCCATTTCTTAATAGCCGTGATCCGAATATGGTCACCAGCATTACTTTGTAGGAACTGACCAACGCGGAGTTCTGTAGAAGTAAGCCACTTGCGCAGGTCAGGAACCCAGAACGGATGGCCATCGGTAGCGGTTACCGCGCCGGCCGTACGGCCGAACCTTTCGTCCACCTCAGTAGTGAGCTGCACCAGGCTCTCGTCTCCGTCACCCGTTATGACATCGAGGACTAAACGAGGTCCTGCTTTGCCGATTTCAGGGTCCAGCGCCTGGACGAAGTCCCCGATCTTGATTTTCTCAATGGGCTTGTATGTGCCATCCGCCATCAGCACCATGGTGCCATCGACAAAGCTGTGAGGGTTCAGACACGACCCAAGTGGCCTTTCTTCCTTGGGGAGCCCTCTCATGGCGGGAGGCGCACCTAACTCTATTGATGCAGCTCCGCCCAGCTTGTTGACTGAATCCCAGATCTTTAACCACTCGCTACCACCCGGATCGCACCCGTAGTAAAGACACCGAAACCAATCAGGCAGTTCTCCCTGCGGGCTCGTCGGAAAGATCGACTCTGGCGTGCTGCCATACGGTACATCCACAATCGGATTTCCCGGGGGTGTCAGAGAGACCGGTTGGAAGTTCGGCAGCTTCTCACAGGCGACACAGGAGACAATGTCAGGTCTTTCCGCCGGGCACCCAGGATCCGGCGAATTCAGATCACAGTTTAGCTCTTCCGGCAAAGCACCCATTGGGGGTATCTCACATTTGTTCTTTGCCTTGCAACCCACCGTTGCCGCCGGAGGCAACCTGTCGCAGTATCCTTTATTGGGGCCTTTACTGCAATCGATGACCGGAGCAGACGGCCGCTGTGCCCCGCCACCTCCACCACCGCCACCGTTGCCGCCGCCTCCGCCGCCACCGTTGCCGCCCCCTCCCCCGTTGTTCGGCCGGCCGTTGCCGTTCTTCTGCTTCGGAATCTTTGTCTCAAAAGAGTTGTCCGGGTTGCACCTGGACGCAAAGGGCTGCTGCTGGCAGCTGTTCGTTTTGCGGTCCGGGGGGTCGCAAGGATTGTCCGGCGAAAAGAACGATGCCTTGCAGCGCGTGGAGTCAGGAACATAGGCGTCATCACTGTCACTGCACGGGGCTGCGCCGGGGGAGGAGTACGCCCGACAACCGGGCTGAAGGGTCGTGTGTCCCGACGGATCGGTTGCCCCCAACGGATTGGCGTCAGCATATGAGTATCTGTTATGCCGGATGGACGGATCTGCACCGAGCGTCCAGGTATCGCGGCTGGCGAAGGTGGCGGTGCCGGGCTGGTACCAGCGGGAGTGCATGTTGACCTTGCCGGTGGCCGGGTCGGTCAGTTCGCCCTGATAGCCCAGGTCATGGCGGGAGCCGGCTCGGGCGGTCTCCTCGCCGAAGGGGTCGTAGGCGACCGAGTCGGCCAGGGCGGTGGCGTTCGCAGCGAAGGTGCCGACGACGTCGCCGTGCTGGTCGGCGAAGGCGAACCGAGGGCCGGAGCCGTCGGAGATGCCGACTGGTTCACCGTCGAGACCCCGGCTGAAGCGGCTCTGGACGGCGCCGGCCGCGTCGGTCATCGCGACGATGTCGTTGGCGAGATCGCCGTAGAGGTAGCGGCTGACCGCTCCGCCCTGGGTGCGGCTGATCACCCGGTCAAGCGCGTCGTAGGTGTAAGACGCCTCCCCGTCGCTGGTCATCCGGTCGAACGCGTCGAACTTCAGCAGCTTGGTGACGCCGTCCTTGACCTCGCTGGCCGTCGTGCCGCGGGCGGTGTAGGTGTAGGTGGTGCCGTCACCCGAGGTGAGGCGGTTGCGCTCGTCGTAGGCGAAGGTCTTGGTTCCGGCCTTGACGCGGTTGCCGGAGTCGTCCCAGGCGTAGTCGGTGACGGCGCCGCCCGGGGCGGTCCACGAGGTAAGCCGGTTGCTGTGATCGTAGGTGTAGGTGTTGGTGCCCGCGCCGCTGGTGCCGGTGGTGGTCTTGGTGGTCAGGTTGTCGTCGCGGTCGTAGCCGTAGGTGATCGAGGCGATCGAGGCACCGGCGGCGGTCTTCAGAGTGTCGCCGGTGAGCCGGTCCATTCGGTCGTAGGAATAGCTGCGCTTTGGACCGGTCGCACCGTGGTCGACGGTCTTGAGCCGGTCGGCCTCGTCGTACCCGTAGGTGAGGGTGGTGGCGGTGACCGGGTCGCTGAACGTCTTTAGCCGGTCGGCATCGTCCCAGGTCATGGTGGCCGAGCCCGCGGCGTCGGTGCGCTGGGTGAGCCGGTCGTTGTTGTCGTAGCCGAACGACGACAGGTCGGTGGAGCCGCCGGTCCTGGCGGTCCTGAGCAGCAGGCCGCGGTCGTTGAAGGTGAGGTTCAGATCGCCCGCGCTGGTCCGCCGGCCGGCCAGGTCGTAGCCGAAGGTGTTGCTCTGGGTGGCGGCCTCCGCGCCGGTGCCCGCCTCGGTGGTCAGCCGGTTGAGGTTGTCGTAGGTATTGGTGATGCGGACCCCGCCTGGCTGCAGGACGCCGGCCTGGTTCCCCGCCTCGTCGTATGACATGGTCCAGGTCCGGTCGGCGAGGGCTGGGTGAGCCTGGGTCGCCGGCTCGATACGGGATTCCACCAGCCCGAGGGAGTTGTAGGTGGCCAGGAAGGCGTTTCCGCGTCCGTCGGTGGTCCGGGTGCGGTCGCCTGCCGCGTTGTAGCCGAACGTCGTGGTGATGGTCTTGTCCGCCGAAACGGGCTCGACCAGTTCGGTGAGCTGGTCGGCGGCGTCGTAGGAACGACGGGTGATATGGCCTTCCGGGCTGGTCTCACCGGTGAGGTTGCCGGCCGCGTCGTGCTCGAAGCCGTAGGTGCGCAGTACGTTGCCGGAGGGGTCGAGATCCTTGGCCGCGACCTTGCGGCCGGCGAGGTCGTACTCGGCCGCCGTGGCGTTGTTCAACGCGTCGATGACCTTGGCGGGCCGGCCGACCAGGTCGTAGGCGAACCGGGTCTGATGATTTAGGGGGTCGGTTTCCGCGATCACTTCACCTGCGGCGTTGACGTCCGCCGTACTGCGGTTGCCGGCCGGCCGCTTGACGGCCACCAGGTTGCCCGCCCTGTCGTACTCACCGACGGTGGTGAGCGCGACGGCGGTGGGTTTGCGCTCGATCTGGGTCAGCGTCACCTGGCGGCCGAGACCGTCGTAGGTGGCCTCGATCCGGGCGCCGGTCGGGTCGGTGGACGAAAGTCGCTCGCCGGTGAGCGTGTAGGTGTAGTCCCAGTTGCCGCGGACCGCGCCTTGGGTGGGCGGCGGGTCGGTGATCCGGACCGTGCGGCCGAGGACGTCGTAGGTCGCGTTGGAGATGTTCCCCCGTGGATCGGTGACGGAGGTGACGCGGCCCGCCGCGTCGTATCCGTACGAGGTCCGGGGTGTCAGCGCGGAACCGCCGGGCGGGGTGTAGGGGTTTCCGGTGACCGAGGTGGTCCGCCCCGCCTTGTCATAGCCGGTGACGACGCTCCGGCCTTCGGGGGCGGTCTCGTGGGTCTGCTCGCCCGCGTTGTTGTAGCCGAACTGGGAGACCGGACGTTCGGTGGTCGCCGCCGCGCCGTTGCGCTCGGCCTTGACCGGAGGACCGGCCAGCTTGACGGTCCGCCCGAAGGCGTCGTAGCCGATCGTCGTGGTGAAGTCGGCGCGGGTGGCCCCCGGTGCGTTCCCCCGTGGGTCGATGATCTCGGTGACCAGGCCACGGTCGTCGACGGTCCAGGATGTCGTGAGATCCGTGGCACCGTTCTCCACGGTCTGCTCGATGAGCCGGTCACCGGCGTCGTAGCGGTAGGACTCCGACTCCGTCCGGGTGAACCTGGCCGCCGTCCGGTTCACCTGGGTGACGTTGGTGTTGGCGTCGTAGACGTAGCCGGTCTTCCTGGCGAGATCCTGCGGGTCCAAGGTGGAGGAGGTGAGCAGGCTCGCCGCGTCGTAGACGTGGTCGACGCGGGTCTTGCCATCTCCGGTGGTCCGCCGGGTGAGGTTCCCGGCCGGGTCGTACTGGGAGGACGTCAGCACCACGTTGACCGTCGAGGTGGCGGCGTTCAGCTTGACCTTGTCGGCGATCTCCTCGGCGAGCAGGTCGTCACCGAAGTAGGTGTATCGAATGGTGCGCCCGAGGGCGTCGGTCCGCGAGGCCGGACGCCCGCCCGGGTCGTAGGCCCTGGACTCCGTCACCACGTCCCGCGCAGGCTCCGGACTGGTGGGACTGCCGGTCCAGGCCTTCAGCGTGGTGGTGGCGGGCTCGCCGCGCTTGGTGTAGTCGTAGCCATACGTCGCGCCGGCCGCGTCGGTGGTGCTGACGACCCGGCCCATGTGGTCGTAGGCGGTGAGGCTCGTGCCGCCTTCCGGGCCGGTGACCTTCTCGGGCCGGCCGTAGGTGTCGTATTCATAGGCCGTGACGCGCGCCGGGTCGCCACCGGTGAGATCCGCCAAGGTCTCGGTCAGCCGGTTGCCGTCGTCGTCGTAGGCGAACCGGGTCTCGGCAGTATGCGTCACTCCACTGACCTGGTTCTTCACCCCGGTGCCGGTCTTCTTGGCGAGCCTGCCGAAGGCGTCATAGGTGAACGTGGTGGTCGTGGTGGTCGTGGACGGCTCGGCCGACGCGCTCGCCCGAGCCGCTCCGGTGATCGGGGTGTCCCGGTCGGCCTGGATCTCGCTCTCACCGAGTGCCCGGTTGTAGACACGGACCTCGTCGATCAGACCGGAGAAGTGCTCGCCCCAGGTGCCGTTGCCGCCGATCCGCAACGCGCCGTCGTCGGCGCGCAGCGAGCCGGAGAAATCCCGCTCGGCGGTCTCGGTGCCGTCCACGTAGAACTTGAGCTTGGCGCCGTCATAGGTGAGCGCGAGATGCGACCAGGTGTCCACCGGGATGTCCTGGGTGGAATCGACGTTGCCTTCGGCCCCGTCGACGTTCACCGCCCAGCCGTTGGGCCGCGACCCGTTCGAGGCGTACAGCCCGTAGGACAGGCCGCCGGTGAACTCCTTGAGGACGACCTGCCGCCAGTCGTCCAGAACGTCCGGCTTGACCCACGCCATCAGAGTCATCCCCTGCGACAGCCGCAGGGCCGGCGAGTCGGGCACGGTCACCCAGGAGGCGCTGCCGTCGAACGACAGGGCCTTGCCGTATTTTCCGGACGCCGCCCACGCCGTGCCGGTGGCCACCCCCTGCTGGGCATGTCCCGAGTCATCGTTGATGCCGGTTCCGCTGCCGGCGTCGAACCCGTAGGCCGCCACCAGCCCGTTGGTGCCGCTTGGTGGTGGCGGTTCCGTGTCACCCTGCCCGGTGGAAATCTGGCTGCTGGAAGTCGTCCGGCCGATCGCGTCATAGGCGTGCCTGGTGACCAGGCCGGTGGGCTCGGTCACCTGGGCGAGGTCACCGGCCGCGGTGTAGGCGTACGACCGTTCGTTGCCCTTGGGGTCGGTCTCGGTCTCCAGCAGGCCGGCCGGGGTCTGACCGCCGCCGACCGCCGCTTCGCTGCCGTCGGTGTAGGTGTACTTCGTGGCGCGCCCGGCGGGAAAGTCCGTGGTGGCCGGGGTGGTCTCCTTCGACCTTTCGCCGAAGGAGGTGTACTCCCAGGTGGTCGCGTAGGTGTCGCTGGCCTCACTCGCCGACCGCGCGTCCCGGTACGCGGTCATTTGATCATTGCGCGGGTCGAACTTGTCGGCGGCGTTGAGGTGGTACGACGCGTACGAGATCTGGCAGTTTCCGGCCGACCGGCACCGGGTGACGCTCAGCTCGTTCCCGCGTTCGTCATGTGTGAACTGGGTGACGTTGCCGTTGCGGTCGATGATCTTGCCGAGGAAGCCGCCGGTGTCGTACTCGTAGGCGGTCGTCTTGCCGAGCTGGTCGGTCTCGCTGGTGATCCGCCACATCCGCAACGGGTCGAGCAATGACTTCACGGTCTCGTTGTGCGGGTCGGTGATGGTGACCGTCGCCTGGGGGAACGCGTCCTCCCCATAGCCGTACTGCAGGGCGCTCAGCTTCCAGGCCCCGCCGTGCGCGTCGGTGTGGGTCTGCAGGCGACCGCCGTCGGAGCCGTAGGCGTTCTGCGCCCACACCCGCCCGGACGGCAGAGTGGACGTGGTCAGCTGCGGCGCCGCCGCACCGGACAGGTAATGGGACTGAACCTCCGAGATCGGCAGCGCCCGGTTGTAGATCGCCACCTCGTCGATGTCACCCTTGAACGGGAACAAGCGCGTCGTGGTCGTGGCGGCCGGCCAACTGGCGGAGGCGAACCCCGAGCCCACCCGGGTCTCGAACTGGTTGCGGTGGTCGATGGTCCCGGCCCGCAGGCCGACGACATCACCGTCCAGGTAGAGCGTCTGGGTGTTCCCCTCGCCGGCCAGCACCACGTGGTGCCACTGGCCGTTGTTCACCGTCCCGGAAGTGGTGATCGGGTTGACCGATCCGTTCCAGAACTGCCCGCGTAGCCGGCCGTCGCTGCCGACGTAGATCACCGGCGTGAAGTTCGAGGGCGTGCTCGCCGACGAATCACTGTGCCCCAGCACGACCCCCGAGCCGGTGGTCTTGAACCAGGCCTCGACGGTGAGATGGCCGCCCTGGCCGCTGATGGACGAGCTCGGCAGCCACACATGGGAGCTGGTGGTCGAGGTCCCGGCGAAGCGGACTGCGGTGTCGGCCGAACCACCGAGCGCGCCGGCCACGCCGACCGTCGCGTCGTAGGAGCCGCTGTTGAAGTAGCCGCTACCTTCCCCCAGGTTCCAGCCGACCGCGTCGGCCACCTTGGCGTCGGCGGCACCGCTGGTCTCATCGAGCCGCCAATAGCCATCGGGTAGGGAGTTCAGCACGTTCGTGCTGTAGCGCGAGGCGTCGGTGTAGGCGTAGGTGGTGCAGGCGGTGGCCGAGCCAGGACCGCACACCTTGGTCAGCTTGTCCCTGTCGTAGGTGTAGGACCAGCTCAGCGGCGAGCCGTTCACCGGATCGGTCGACACGCCGGTCACGTGACCGCCGTTCCAGGTGAAGTGCAGCGATCGGCCCCCGGTGGCGGTCACCGCGGCCAGCCTGCCATCGGTGCCGTAGTCGAGATCCTGGCTGCGGCCGCGGTTGTCGGTGACCTTGGTGACCCGACCCTGCGCGTCGAATAGATAGGAGGTGGCGGACTTGTCCATCAACCGCCAGCCGCCCTCGGTCACCGTGGCGAGCGTCGCGTAGGTGCCCATAGGTGCCGCGTAGCCGCCATCGCCGGTGGCCCCGAACCGCATCTGCCGACCGTCGGGATAGGTGACCAGCACTGTCTTGGTCTGCGGCTCGTCCACCAGGCGCATGTCCCACCGGGTGCTCCAGCCGGCTCCGAACATCCCGCCGGTGCGCGGATCCAGGCTGTTGTATGTGCGGGTGGCCGTCAGCGGCGGACCTGCCGCCGCCACCGAGGCATCGGTGACGGTGGAGGTGTAGTTGCCCACCACGTGGTTGAACTCGCGCCCGCCGGTACCGCTGCCGAGCAGGAAGTTGATGGACGGCTGCTGGGGCCGGGCGCTGAAGGACATCCACGGCGAGGTGGTGCCCAGGTCGTTGACGTCGTCTTCCGCCCGCACCGACCACCAGTAGGTCTTGCCCCACCGCAGCTTCCCGGCCGGGACCACCCATGATCCGGTGTCGGTCCACGACCCGGAGACGGTGCACTGTCCCGTCCCGGACTCCCCGGAACAGATCTGGAAGTAGTACGTCACCCGTGCCCCGGTCGCCGAATAGGCGTACGCCGAAAGCGTCGGTGTCAATGATCCGACCAGGCCGTCCTCCCGCGGCCGGAAATCGAGGAACACCGGCGGCTGCGGCGTCGGCTGCACGTAACACCGGCCCATGTCCTGCCAGGCGGTCGTCCTCAGCGGCGGCGACTTCAGCGGGTCACGAACCGCCCGGAAATCGTGCGGTTCGGTCATGCCTTCGGTCGGGCTGTAATACGACACGACGGAGCCGGTCGAGTAGAAGCTGGCCGCCGACCACCTTGGGTAATAGCATTCTGCCGCCGTCGTGTTGACAGCCTGGGCGGGCACAGCCCGGGAACTTCCTCCCCCACGGTCGGCGGATGACGTAGTCACCGGGTCCTTGGCAGGAGCCTCCGCGCGAGCACGCTGGGAAGACGGCGGCTCCGCTCCACCGGTGGCGGGTTCCTGGGACGGCTTGCGCCGGACCTCCAGGGGTAGCGCGCCCTTCGGCGGGCGGAGATCCTCGATCGCTTTTCCCGGAGATACAGAGCGCGCCGTGGTGGCTTCGGTCGGCACCAGGTGCGGCTGCCCGGCGGCCGTACCGGCTTGCTGAACCGGTGTGTCCAGATCTGCGGCGGAGACCTCGGTCGCCGCCCGGTCGACCGCGTTCGCCGAGGCGCGCGGGGTGAGGCCGTCCGGGACGCCGACATTCGAGATGAACACCATGGCGGCCGACAGGAACACCGTGGTCGTGGCCAGCCATCGACGCATCGTGGCGCGACGCATACGCCGGTCCTTCCGTGACGTGAGGATGCCGAAGAAGCCCTCCGTCACGGGCGACGAATGACCTTTGTTCCGTACTTACCAAGCCGGTGGAGATCACTTGGAACGTACGCAAAACCAGCCGACTCAACAATAGTGATCTAGATCACAGCGCACATCGCCGCCTTCCAGTCACTCGTTGTGCTCAATAACCGGGAGAAAAGAAAGAGCCGAGCAGGCCGTAATGGTTCCGGTGGGCCACAACTCCGGTAAGAACGGCGACGAATACAGATGCGTATTTCTGATGTGGCCGGCGGGGCCTCGGTGATCAGAGATGGAGGTCGCCGGCTTGAGGAGTCTCCACAGGCCGATGCCGGGCGGCGCGGGCGGGGTTGTAGCCTCGGGGAGCGTGAGTGACGCTTTTTCGCCGGCCGCGCAGGCCGCTGACGTGCTGAAGGCCCTGACCGGGGTGGAGTCGTTCGACGTGGCGCTGGTCATGGGGTCGGGTTGGGTGCCGGCCGCGGACGCCATCGGGACGGTGATCGCCGAGCACGCGGTGACGGAGCTGCCCGGCTTCGCCCCGCCGGCGGTCGCGGGGCACGCCGGCCGGTTCCGCGCGGTCGAGACCACCTCCGGCCGCAAGGCGCTGATCTTCCTCGGCCGGACGCACCTGTACGAGGGCCGGGGCGTGGAACCGGTGGTGCACGGGGTGCGGACGGCGGTGGCGGCCGGGGCGCGCACGGTGGTGCTGACCAACGCGGCGGGCGGGCTGCGCCCGGAGACGCAGCGGGTCGGCGAGCCGGTGCTGATCAGCGACCACATCAACCTGACCGGCGACAACCCGGTCACCGGCGCCAACTTCATCGACCTGACCGAGGTGTACTCGCGGCGGCTGCGCGAGCTGGCCCGGCAGGTGGACTCCTCGCTGGCCGAGGGCGTGTACGTGGCCTTCCGCGGGCCGACGTACGAGACGCCGGCCGAGATCCGCATGCTGCGCACGCTGGGCGGCGACATGGTGGGCATGTCCACCGTGCTGGAGGCCATCGCGGCCCGGGAGGCCGGCGCCGAGGTGCTCGGCATCTCGCTGGTCACCAACCCGGGGGCGGGCCTGACCGATGAACTGCTGAACCACCAGGACGTCCTCGCGGTGGGCCAGGCGACGGCGGCCCGGATGGGCGTGCTGCTCGCCGAGGTGGTCGACAAGCTCTGACGCGGTTCTCAGGGTCGCGCGGGTGGCTCCACGGTGTCGCGACGGCTCACCAGGTCGGGACCGTGGTCGACCTGGACCACCGGCAGCGGGAGCCGCTCTCGCGGGCGGCTCGGCGGTGGCCGGGACTCGACGGCTCCGCGAAGGACGTCCCCGAGGTCACCAGGATCACAGAGGGCCGGAACGCCGGCGCCGACCACCCGGTGGCTCGGCTGGTTGCGAACAAAGGGGTGCGATGTCCGATCTGGTGCGGCGGGCGGAAGAGTGGTCGGCGCAGGACCCTGACCCGGAGACCCGGGCGGAGCTGTGGCGGATCCTCGCCGCCGGTGACACCGACGCGCTGCGGGACCGGTTCGGGGCCCGGCTGGAGTTCGGCACCGCCGGCCTGCGCGGCGAGCTGGGCGCCGGGCCGAACCGGATGAACCGCGTCACCGTGATGCGCGCGGCGGCCGGGCTGGCCGCCCGGCTCGGCCCCGGCCGGCACGTGGTGATCGGGTACGACGCGCGGTACAACTCCGACGTGTTCGCCCGCGACTCGGCGGCGGTGCTGACCGGCGCCGGGCTGCGCGTCTCGCTGATGGCCGAGCGGTGGCCCACCCCGGTGCTGGCCTTCGCCGTCCGCCACCTGGACGCGGACGCCGGGATCATGGTCACCGCGTCGCACAACCCGCCGCGCGACAACGGGTACAAGGTCTACTGGGGGGACGGCGCGCAGATCGTGCCGCCGCTGGACGCGGAGATCTCCGCGGCGATCGACGCGGCCGGCCCGGTGGACCGGCTGCCGCTCGGCGACCGGTGGGAGACGCTGTCCGACGCGGCGATCATCGAGCCGTATCTTGCGGCGCTGGCCGGACTGCCGCTCGGTGACGCCCGCGATCTCAAGGTCGTCTACACCCCGATGCACGGCGTGGGCGGCGAGTTGCTGCTGCGCGCGTTCCGCGCCGCCGGGTTCGCCGAGCCGGAGCCGGTGGCCGCGCAGTTCGCCCCGGACCCGGAGTTCCCCACCGTCTCCTTCCCGAACCCGGAGGAGCCCGGCGCGATGGACCTGGCGCTGGCCCAGGCGGCGGCGTCCGGCGCGGACCTGGTGATCGCCAACGATCCGGACGCGGACCGGTGCGCCGTCGGGGTGCCGCTGCCGGGCGGCGGCTACCGGATGCTCACCGGGGACGAGGTCGGCGGGCTGCTCGGCGAGTATGTGATCGAGCGGACCTCGGCGGCGGACCGGCTGGTCGCCGCGTCCATCGTCTCCTCGTCCCTGCTCGGCAAGATCGCCAAGGCGCGCGGGGTGCGGCACGCCGAGACGCTGACCGGGTTCAAGTGGATCGTGAAGGCCGGCGACGGGATGGTCTACGGCTACGAGGAGGCCCTCGGCTACACCGTCGGCTCAGACGCCGGGCTGCCGGTGCGCGACAAGGACGGCATCGGCGCCGCGCTGGCCGTGGCCGCACTGGCGGCGCAGGCGAAGCGGGACGGCCGGACGCTGCTCGACCTGCTGGACGACCAGGCCCGGGCGTACGGGCTGCACGCGACCGCGCAGCTGTCGGTGCGGGTGGCCGACCTGTCGCTGATCACCGGCGCGATGGCCCGGCTGCGCTCGGCGCCGCCGGATCGGCTGGGCGGCCGGGACGTGCTGGCCGCCGACGACCTGAGCGCCGGGGTGGCCGGGCTGCCGCCGACCGACGGCCTGCGTTACCGCCTGGACGGCGACGCCCGGGTGGTGGTCCGCCCGTCCGGTACCGAGCCCAAGCTCAAGTGCTACCTGGAGGTCGTCGTCCCGGTCACCGCGAACCCCGGAGAGGCCCGCGAGCGGGCCACCCGGGACCTCGCGGCGCTGAAGGCCGACCTCGCCGCCGTCCTGGAACTGTGATCGGCCGCCGCCGGGCCGCTGTCCGGCATGATGTCGTCGTCCGCGCCACCGATCGAGGTGGGCGTCGCCTCGCCGGTCACCGAGCTTGACCTGATCACGCGGCCCGGCGGTCGTAAGACTCCAGGGCCGATGGAGCGGGGGTCGATGTGTCGACCCGTCGCACCCAGGGCCGCGGCCGGCGAAGCCTGACGACCGCGGGCCGGGCCCGGTCTTCCGGGGACCGGGTCAGGAGAAGATGAGGGCGGCGATGACCAGGATCAGGGCGGCGGCGATGGCGGCCAGCGCGGTGGGCGACCAGGTGGACGTCATCGTCCCGCGCTCGGTGGCCAGGCGGGCGCGGCGCTCGGCGGTCTCGGTGAGCTGCTGGGCGACCCAGTCGGCGTGCGTGCGGCCGGCCATGGCCGACAGCGCGGCCTGCTCGGCCTTGGAGACCTTCGGCTGCAGGTCGAACCCGCGCGCCTTGGGGCCGGTCGAGGTGGGCGAGGCGGCCGCGGCGCCGCGGCGGGCGGCTCTGGCCCGCTCGCGCGCCGAGGCCTGCGGCGTCCAGCAGCGGACGCTCTGCTCGCCGGACTCGATGGCGATGGTGTGCGAGACGCGCACCGCGTCGACGGCCTTCCATGGCACGAGGATGTTGCGCAGCGGGTTGCGCACCAGCACGCCGTCCTCGCCGGCGACGATGGCCGGGCGCAGGCAGCCGACGAAGACGGCCGCGGTCAGCACCCCGAGGACCGCGCCGGCGACCAGCGCGGTCGGGATCCGGCCGTTGAGGATCAGGTCGACGGCGTTGAAGCCGGCGAACGCCATCCACACCCAGCCCAGGAACCAGGCGATCTTCGACCGGAACACCTGTGGCTTCACCGCTCACCGGCCCCTTTCCGTCTACCGGCCCGGCCTGCCAGCGGGCCGGGCGCTCCAACGCTAACGCCTGCGGCGCGGTGCTCAGGCCTGCCACTTGAGTTTGGCGAATCCGGGCTTGATGACGCCGTTGATCAGGGCGAGCCGGTCGTCGAACGGGATGAACGCCGACTTCATCGCGTTGACCGTGAACCACAGCAGGTCGTCCCAGTCGTAACCGAACGTCTGGACCAGGGCGGCGAACTCCTTGGAGACCGAGGTGTCGCTCATCAGCCGGTTGTCGGTGTTGACGGTCACCCGGAAGTGCAGGCGGCGCAGCAGGCCGATCGGGTGCTCGGCCAGCGAGTCCGCCGCGCCGGTCTGCAGGTTGGACGTGGGGCACATCTCCAGCGGGATGCGCTTGTCGCGCACGTAGGCGGCCAGCCGGCCGAGCTTGGCGGTGCCGTCTGCGGCGACCTGGATGTCGTCGATGATGCGCACGCCGTGGCCGAGCCGGTCGGCACCGCACCACTGGATGGCCTGCCAGATCGACGGCAGCCCGAACCCCTCGCCGGCGTGGATGGTGAAGTGCGCGTTCTCCCGCTGGAGGTACTCGAAGGCGTCCAGGTGGCGGGTGGGCGGGTAGCCGGCCTCGGCGCCGGCGATGTCGAACCCGGCCACGCCGACGTCCCGGTACCGCACGGCCAGCTCGGCGATCTCCATGGACCGGGCCTGGTGGCGCATCGCGGTGAGCAGCGTGCCGACCCGGATGCCACGCCCCTGCGAGCCGGCCTGGAAGCCGTCCAGTACCGCCGTGACGACCTCGTCCAGGGACAGGCCGGTGGAGGTGTGCTGCTCGGGCGCGAACCGCACCTCGGCGTAGACCACGCCGTCGTCGGCGAGGTCCTCGGCGCACTCGGCGGCGACCCGGACCAGCGCCTCCCGGGTCTGCATCACGCCGACGGTGTGGTCGAAGGTCGTAAGGTAGCGCTCCAGCGAGCCAGAGTCGGCGGCCGCGCGGAACCAGGCGCGCAGCTCTTCGGCGTCTGTGGTGGGCAGCCCGGTGTAGCCGGTCTCCCGGGCGAGGTCGATGATCGTCTGCGGTCGCAGGCCGCCGTCGAGGTGGTCGTGCAGCAGCACCTTCGGGGCCCGGCGGATCGCGTCGAGCTGTGGCTGGTCGTTCATCTCAGCATCTTATGGACTCGTCCCGCGTTCCGGCGGGCCGGGCGGGGGGGTTCTCACTCCTCGCGGCCGGCGGTCTCCGGGGAGAAGGCGGGCGTGCACACCGCGACGTACTCGGCGCCCTCCGGGCCGGCCGAGTAGCGGACCTTCTCCCCCGGCGCGGCGACGAACGCCTGGCCGGCCGGGACCTCGGTCACCCCGTCGGCGTGCTCGACCACGACGGTGCCGCGCAGCACCACGGTGTACTCGGTGAACTCCGGGGCCTGGGCCGGCTCCGACCAGCCGGCCGGGGCGGTCATGTGGGCGATGGACAGCCCGTCGTCGCCGCTGTTCACCCGGCCGACGTACTCGTCGATGACCTTGCCGCCCGGCACCGGGACCCGGGTGGGCTCGCTGATGATGCGTACCATCGCGCCAGTCTATTGAACCTCTGCCGTCCGGTCGCCCCAGGTCGGCGGGCGGGCGTCAGTGCGCGATGTCGATGATCAGGCGCGGCGGGGACGGCTGCTCGAAGACGCGGAACGCGGCCGGGTGCCGCAGCCCGAGCCCGACGGTGACCACGCCCTCGAAATCGCCGGCGCGCACGACGCCGCGCAGGTTGGGCAGGTCCGCGCGCAGCACCGGCCGGCGCTTCCAGGTCGGCCGGCCGTCGTCGGTGTGCGCGGCGGCCGGGGAGATCCGCACCCGCAGGAACGCCTCCCCGGGGAGGTCCACCGGGTCGCCGGAGCCGTCCTCGACCAGGCGCGCCACCCGGTCGACGGTGTAGCCGGTGCGGGTGCCGCGCAGGTCGATGACGACCCGGTCGTACCGCTGGTGGGCGGCGAACCGCACGCCGAGGACCAGCGGCGGCTCGGCCGGGGAGCGGCGGACCCGGACCGGGTCGGTGCCGGTGGGCGGTGGCAGGTCCTGGACACCGGCCGCGGCGGTCGGCGGCCCGGAGGCCGGGACGGACGGCGAGGGCACCCTGACCGGCGGGGCGGTCGGCGGCGTGGCCGGCGGGACGGCGGACGGCGAGGCGGGCTCGGCTGACGGCCCGGAAGGCTCGGCGGAGGCCCCGGCGGAGGGCACCGCGGAAGGCTCGGTGGTCGTCGTGGCGGCCGTGCCGGGCGGGGTGCCGGTGCCGCCGCATCCGGCGAGCAGGACGAGAGGAACCAGCGCGGCGGCGGCGGAGATCCTCTTCATGGCGCCTCGGCCTCCTCAGGGCGGGTGCACCGGGCTCCCGGTGTCCCTTCGTTGCTCCTTGCTGCCGACAATGCCTCACCCGGCCGCCGGGAAACCCGCCGTCATCGAAAAGTGTCCATGTCCGGCCGCCCGGCCGGCCGATCCTTCTTCTGGGCACCGCCCTACACCTGGACGAAACGCACCGGGGCCGCTGCGGGCCCCCGCGGACGGCTCCGCCCCGGCGCCCAAAGCGCGTACCGGTCCGGCGGAGGCGGGGAGAGCCCTGGGAGCGGGCGTGACGCGGAGCCTGGAACGGTGCGGCCCCCGGCGCGGGTGGCGCCGGGGGCCGATCAGGGGTTCGGGATGATCACATGCTCAGGACGGTCACGCGTTGAGGACGGTCAGACGGTCGCCGGGACCTCCGCCTCCTCCTCGGTGGCACCGGGGGCCGCCGGGACGGCGGCCGGCCGGGCCCGGACCAGGCCGGTGACGGCGATGCCCAGTCCGATCAGGGCGACCACCGCGCACACCGCGAAGGAGGCGTGGATGGCGGGCAGGGTGACCGTGCCCCCGTCGGCGGTCACCACGGCGGCCACGACGGCGAGCACCAGCGCGCCGCCCACCTGGCCCGAGGTGTTGAGCAGCCCGGACGCCAGGCCCTGCTCCTCGTCGGCCACCCCGTTGGTGGCCTGGATGTTCAGCGACGGGAACGACAGGGCGAACGCGACGCCGAGCAGCAGCATGCCGGGGATGACCAGGGTCACCAGGCCCGGGTTCTCGCCGGCGCCGAGGAAGACGGCGTACCCGCCGGCCAGCGCGGCCGAGCCGATCACGATCAGCCGGCCGGTGCCGAACCGGTCGGCGAGGTCGCCCATCTTGGTGGAGGTGACCGCGACGAGCAGGCCGGCCGGGAGGAACGCCAGCGCCGTCTGCAGCGCGGACCAGCCGAGCAGGTTCTGGAAGTACTGCATGGCGACGAACTGGAAGGAGACGTAGGAGCCGAACAGCACGACCAGCCCCAGGTTGGCCCGGACCAGCGGCGCGGACTTCAGGATGGACAGCCGGACCAGCGGGTGCCGTACCTTCAGTTCGATGGCCACGAACAGGCCGAGCAGCGCGACGGCGGCGGCGAGCACGCCGATGGTGCGCGGCGAGCCCCAGCCGGACTCGGGCGCCTGGACGACGCCGAACACCAGCAGCAGCATCGAGAAGGTGATGGTGGCGGCGCCGGCCAGGTCGTAACCGCCGGCCGGTGGCTTCTCGCCCGAGTGCCGGGGCAGCAGCCGCAGGCCGGCGACCAGGGTGATGACGGCGACCGGCACCGGCATCAGGAAGGTCCAGCGCCAGCCGATCTCGGTCAGCAGGCCGGAGAGCACCAGGCCGAGGGAGAAGCCGCTGGCGCCGCAGGCGGTGAAGATGCTGAGGGCCCGGTTGCGGGCCGGCCCCTCGGCGAAGGTCGTGGTGATGATGGACAGCGCGGCCGGGGCGGTGAAGGCGGCGCTGATGCCCTTGACGAACCGGGCGACGATCAGCAGGGCGCCGTCGTTCATCAGCCCGCCGAGCAGGGACGCGACCGCGAACACCGCGAGGGCGGTCAGGAAGACCCGCCGGCGTCCGAGCAGGTCGGCGGCCCGGCCGCCGAGCAGGAGCAGACCGCCGTATCCGAGGACGTACCCGCTGACCACCCACTGCAGGTTCGCGGTGGACAACCCGAGGTCGGCCTGGATGGACGGCAGGGCGACGCCCACCATCGAGACGTCCAGCGCGTCGAGGAAGACGACGGCGCAGAGCACGGCGAGCGCGCCCCACAGGCGCGCGTCCCACCGATCGGCTTGTGCGGAGGGGATCATGTGAAGCACATTACATGCGCATGCATTCAATGCACAAACATTTAATGCTTTTGCATCTAATGTGTGCGCATGCTACTATCGCGGGCATGGCGGAGCCCGATGTCGTGACCTCCTGGCGGGAGCTGATGGCGCGGCATGCCGATTGCTCGGGCCGGCTGGAGCGGGAGCTGGGCGAGAAGCACGGCCTGGGCGTCAGCGACTTCGAGGTGCTGGACCGGATGGCCGAGTCCGAATGCGGCAAGTACCGCGTGCAGGAGCTGGCCGACGTCGTCCACCTGAGCCAGAGCGCGCTGTCCCGCCTCATCTCCCGGCTGGAGAAGGCCGGGCTGGTCTGCCGCAGCATGTGCGTCGACGACCGCCGGGGCGTCTTCGTCGCGCTCACCGACGCCGGGCGGGAACGCCACCGCGAGGCCCTGCCCACCCACCGCGCCGTGCTCCGCGATTCCTTCAGCGGCTGACCGCGCCACCCGCGCGGAGCCGGCCCCACGGCCGAGGAGCGGTCCCGGCCGCGCCGGGCGCGGACCGGCGCGCGTCACCGGCGGCCGGGTGCGCCAGGGCCGGCCCCGAAGGCCCGAGCCGGCGCGCCGGGCGGCCGCGGAAAGCACTCGCCCACCGGCGGCCGCCAGGCACCGGGTCAGCCCGATCAGGCCGGCCCGGCACTCCCGTCAAGCGGTGATCTTGTCGATGACCAGCGGCAGCAGCGCCGGATCGGCCGCTTCGCCGACCTCGTAGGCGTTGTCCAGCGCCGCCAGCGCCCGCGGGAAGCGCTCGGCGTCGTCGGCGTGCAGCGTCATCAGCCGCTGCCCCTCGCGTACCGCGTCGCCTGGCCGGGCGTGCAGGGTGATCCCCGCGCCGAAGGACACCGCGTCCTCCTTGCGCGCCCGCCCGGCGCCGAGCCGCCAGGCGGCCAGCCCGACCCGGTAGGCGTCCAGCCGGGACAGCACCCCGGTCGCGGGCGCGGTCACCTCGGCGGTCTCCGCGGCGACCGGCAGCGGCGCGTCCGGGTCGCCGCCCTGCGCGGCGATCATCCGCCGCCAGGCGTCCATGGCCGACCCGTCCGCCAGCGCGTCCGCCGGGTCCTTGCCGGACAGCCCGGCGGCGGCGAGCATCTCGCGGGCCAGCCGCACGGTCAGCTCCACCACGTCGGCCGGGCCGCCGCCGGCCAGCACCTCGACGGACTCGGCGACCTCCAGCGCGTTGCCCACCGCCAGGCCGAGCGGCCGGTCCATCGCGGTCAGCAGCGCGACGGTGGTCACCCCGTGGTCGGTACCGAGCTCGACCATGGTGCGGGCCAGCTCGCGCGCCGCGCCGGCATCCTTCATGAACGCGCCGGAGCCCACCTTCACGTCCAGCACCAGCGCGCCGGTGCCTTCGGCGATCTTCTTGGACATGATCGAGGACGCGATCAGCGGGATCGACTCCACCGTGCCGGTGACGTCGCGCAGCGCGTACAGCTTCTTGTCGGCCGGCGCGAGCCCCTCCCCGGCCGCGCAGATGACCGCGCCCGCCTCGCGCAGCACGCCGAGCATCTCCTCGCCGGACAGCGAGGCCCGCCAGCCGCGGATCGACTCCAGCTTGTCCAGGGTGCCACCGGTGTGGCCGAGACCGCGCCCGGACAGCTGCGGCACGTAGCCGCCGCACGCGGCCACCAGCGGGGCCAGCGGCAGGGTGATCTTGTCGCCCACCCCGCCGGTGGAGTGCTTGTCGGTGGTGGGCCGGTCCAGCGACGACCAGTCCATCCGGGTGCCCGAGCGGATCATCGCCTCGGTCCACCGGCCGATCTCCGCCCGGCCCATCCCGTTGAGCAGGATCGCCATGGCGAGCGCCGACATCTGCTCGTCGGCCACCTCGCCCCGGGTGTAGGCGTCGACGACCCAGTCGATCTGCTCGGCGGACAGCTCGCGGCCGTCTCGCTTGGTGACGATGACGTCGATCGCGTCCATGTGGTCCCCCCGGATGATCGGCAGATGTAGCGGTCAGGCGCCGCGGGACAGGTCGTCCGGGCCGAACGCGAACGGCAGGAGGTCGGCCATCCGCGCCGGGCCGTCCGGCGTCTCCACCCACAGCTCCGGGCCGCCGTGCTCGAACAGCAGCTGCCGGCAGCGCCCGCAGGGCATCAGCAGCTCACCGTGCCCGTCCACGCAGGTGAAGGCCACCAGGCGGCCGCCCCCGGAGGCGTGCAGCGCCGACACCAGCCCGCACTCCGCGCACAGGCCGAGGCCGTAGGAGGCGTTCTCCACGTTGCATCCGGTCACCACCCGGCCGTCGTCCACCAGGGCGGCGGCGCCGACCGGGAACTTGGAGTACGGCGCGTAGGCGTGCGCCATCGCGTCGGTGGCCAGGCCGCGCAACGCGTCCCAGTCGACGGTCCGGCCGGTGTCGACCGTGTCCGCGGTGTCGCCGGTGTCGCCGGTGTCGCCGGTGCGGTCCTGCTGGGTCATGTCGCCTTGCTCCCCCGGGTGGTCTGGCCGGTCATTTGCCCTGCCCGCGCCGGTACGGCAGGCCGTCGGCGGCCGGCATGCGCAGCCGCTGGGACGCCACCGACAGCACCAGCAGCGTGGTCAGGTGCGGCGTGAACGAGGTGAACTGCTCGGGCACCGTGTCGGTCAGCGCGAAGACCGCGAAGACCAGCATCGCGAAGATGCCGCTGATCAGCGCCGCCCGGCTCCGGCCGAGCCGGACCAGCTGGTAGACGCCCACCGCGGCCAGCAGCAGCGCCACCACCAGCAACAGCGCGTGCACCGAGGTGCCGCCCTGGCGCAGTTGCAGGGCGTCGGTGTACCCGAACAGCAGCGCGCCGCCGGCCAGCCCGCCCGGCCGCCAGTTACCGAAGATCATGGCCGCCAGGCCGATGAACCCGCGGCCGCCGGTCTGCCCCTCGCGGTAGATGCCGGCCGCCACGATGGCCAGGAACGCGCCGCCGAGCCCGGCCAGCGCGCCGGAGACCACCACCGCCACGTACTTGTGGAAGTAGACGTTGACGCCGAGCGACTCGGCGGCCACCGGCCGCTCGCCGCAGGCGCGCAGGCGCAGGCCGAACGCCGTCCGCCACAGCACGTAGTAGCTGAGCGGCACCAGCAGCACGGCCACGATGGTGAACAGCGACACGTTCTGCGTCAGGCCGCGCAGCAGGCCGGCCAGGTCGGCGAGCAGGAACCAGCGCGTCCGTTCCAGGTCCTCCAGCGGCCCGCCGACGAACGGCAGGCTGACCGTCGAGATCGCCGGGATGCGCGGCGACTGGGTCTCGCCGCCGCCCTTCATGCCGACGAAGACCAGCTTGGACAGGTACTGGGTGACGCCCAGGCCGAGGATGTTCAGCGCGACGCCGGAGATGATGTGGTCCACCCCGAAGCTGACGGTGGCGACGGCGTGCAGCAGGCCGCCGAGCGCGCCGCCGATCGCGCCGGCCACCACGCCCGCCCACGGCGAGCCGAAGGCGAGCCCGCCCCAGGCGCCGAACCAGGTGCCGAGGATCATCATGCCCTCGAGGCCGATGTTGACCACGCCGGACCGCTCCGACCACAGGCCGCCGAGCGCGGCCAGCCCGATCGGCACGGCCAGGCCGATGGCGGCACCGATGGTCCCGCCGGAGGTGATGTCGGTCGCCCCGGTGAGCGCGCGGGCCAGCGCCACAAGCACCAGCAGGCCGAGCCCGGCCAGCAGGATCATCCGCCGGTCCAGGCGCGGCCGGCGGGGGTCCGGCGGCGCGGCGGGCGGGGCCGCGGTGACCTCGGAGACCGTCATGCCGTCGCTCCTTCCACCGGCGCGGCGCCGGCCGACAGCTGCCGGCTCACCCGGCGCTGCTGGGCGGCCATCCGGTACCGGTGCACGAGCTCGTAGGCGATGATGACCGAGAGCACGGTGGTGCCCTGCATGATGATCACGATCTCCTTGGGGATCCCGTTGAAGTCCAGGATGTCGGAGGAGCTGTCCAGGAAGCTCCACAGCAGCGCGCCGACCGCGATGCCGGCCGGGTTGTTGCGGCCGAGCAGGGCGATGGCGATGCCGGTGAAGCCGAGCCCGGTCGGGAAGTCCAGGCTGTAGGAGTAGGACGCGCCGAGCAGTTGGGGCATGCCGACCAGGCCGGCCACCGCGCCCGAGATGATCATCGTGGTGAGGACCATCTTGCGGACGTTCACCCCGCTGGCCACCGCCGCCGACTCCGACCGGCCGGTGGCGCGCATGTCGAAGCCGAGCCGCGTCCGGTTGAACAGCACGTAGTACGCCAGCCCGAGCACGGCGGCGACGATGACGAACCCGAAGACCTTGGCCTGGGTGCCGGGCACCAGGGCGAGCCCCGGGAACTGGCCGGACGCCGGGATCGGCCTGGTGCCGATGTTGTTGCTGCCCGACACCGGCACCGCCAGCCGGTCCGGGTGCAGCAGCCAGGCGCCGATGCCGGTCGCGATGGCGTTCAGCATGATCGTGGAGATGACCTCGCTGACGCCCCGGGTGACCTTCAGCAGGCCGGCGATGGACGCCCAGACCCCGCCCACGATCACCGCGACCAGCACGGTGGCGCCGACGTGCAGCGGGCCGGGCAGCACCAGCGTGCCGCCGACCGCCGCGGCGACCAGCGCCGCCAGCCGGTACTGGCCGTCCACCCCGATGTTGAAGAGGTTCATCCGGAAGCCGACGGCGACCGCCAGCGCGGAGATGTAGTAGGTCGTCGCCAGGTTGACGATCATCACGATCGTGCGCGGCTGGGTGCCGAAGTCGACGAGCAGCGCCAGCGTCTCCAGCGGCGCGCTGCCGGTCAGCAGCAGCACGACCGAGGTGATCAGGGCGGCGAAGGCGATGGCCAGCAGCGGCGCGGCCAGCCCGAGCAGACCGCCCAGGTGCACCCGGCCGAGCAGCCGGTCGGTGAACGACGACCCCTCGGTGCCGGCCGGCCGCCGGCGGGTGGCCGGCGGCGCCGCGTCCGCCGCACCGGCGGTGCCGCCCTCGCGAGCGCCGCCGTCCTCGCGGGTGGTGCCGTCCGCACGTGCCGGACCGTCCTGGACCGCACCGTCCTGGACCGTGCCGTCCCGGGTCGGGGCGCCCGGGCCGGCCGGGCCGTCCAGCCGCGAAGCGCCGTCCTGCCTGGCCGTCTCACCGGTGACACCGGCCGGGCCGGCCGCGGTGCCGGAGGTACCACCGGCCGCGATTTCGGCGGCGGTCCCGTCCACCGAGCCGTCCACCGAGCCGTCCGCGGTCCCGGCCGCGGTGCCGGCCACCCGGCCGTCCGGGATGCCGTCCGCCGGGGTGGCCGCCGTCCCGGGTGCGGGGGCGTCCGGGTCCCCCGGCGGGTCTGCGTGGCCGGACCGGCGCTCGCCCGCGCCGGTCATCGCCGAGCCGAGCCGTTCGGGGGTGACGTCCCGGGGGTCGACGTCGGCGACCATCCGGCCGCGCAGGATCACCTTGAGCGAGTCGGACAGCCCGATCAGCTCGTCCAGGTCCGCCGAGATCAGCAGCACGGCCAGGCCGGCGGCCCGGGCCGCCCGCAGGTGGTCCCAGATCGCGGCCTGCGCACCCACGTCGACGCCGCGCGTCGGGTGCGAGGCGATCAGCACCACCGGCTCGCCGCTCAGCTCGCGGCCGACGATCAGCTTCTGCTGGTTGCCGCCGGACAGGGTGGCGGCGTCCACGTCGATGCCGGGCGTGCGGACGTCGTAGTCGCGGACGATCCGCTGGGTGTCGGCGCGGGCGCCGGCCCGGTCGACGAACGGGCCCTTGACGTTCGGCCGGCGGGTCTGGTGGCCGAGGACGCGGTTCTCCCAGAGCGGCGCCTCCAGCAGCAGGCCGTGCCGGTGCCGGTCCTCGGGGATGTAGGCGATGCCGCCCTCGCGCCGGCGCAGCGTCGGCCAGCCGGAGATGTCGATCTCGCCGAGCCGGACGGCGCCGGTGGCGGCGCGCATGCCCATGATGGCCTCGACCAGCTCGGCCTGGCCGTTGCCCTCGACCCCGGCGATGCCGAGCACCTCGCCCCGATGGATCTCGAAGGAGACGTCCTCGACCAGCGCGCGGCCCTCGGCGTTGCGCACGGTCAGGCCGCGCACCGACAGCGCCACCTGGTCGGTCACCGTCGACTCGCGGGTCTGCGGGCTCGGCAGCTCGCTGCCCACCATCAGCTCGGCCAGCTGCCGCGAGGTGACCTCGCCGCGCCGGACGCCGGCCACCGTGGTGCCGCGCCGGATGACGGTGATCGCGTCCGCGACCGACAGCACCTCGTCCAGCTTGTGGGAGATGAAGATGATCGTCAGGCCCTCGCGGACCAGCCCGCGCAGGTTCTCGAAGAGCTCGTCGACCTCCTGCGGCACCAGCACCGCGGTCGGCTCGTCCAGGATCAGGATGCGCGCGCCGCGGTAGAGCACCTTGAGGATCTCCACCCGCTGGCGGGCGCCGACACCGAGGTCCTCGACCAGCACGTCGGGCTGGACGCCGAGGCCGTAGAGATCGGAGATCTCCTTGATCCGCCGGCGGGCGCCGGCGAAGTCGATGCCCGGCCCGCCCGCGCGCGGCTCGCTGCCCAGGATGATGTTCTCCAGGACGGTGAGGTTGTCGGCGAGCATGAAGTGCTGGTGGACCATACCGATGCCGGCCGCGATCGCGTCGGCCGGGGTGCGGAAGGAGACCGGGGCGCCATCGATCCTGATCTCCCCCTCGTCCGGCCGCTGCATGCCGTAGAGGATCTTCATCAGCGTGGACTTGCCCGCGCCGTTCTCGCCGACGATGGCGTGCACGTGGCCGCGCCGCACGCTGAGCCGGATGTCCCGGTTGGCGACGACGCCGGGGAACCGCTTGGTGATGCCCCGGAGCTCGACGGCCGTGTCGGTCCCGGTATCGGCATCGGTCGCGGTTACCGGAGGATTCGAAGTGCTGATGGCCGCCTCCTCCATGCGGGTGGCCTCGGTGGCGGAACTGGCGCGCCCAGGCGGCGAGGCGGTGGCCCGGCCGGAGGACGGCCGTGCTGCCCGGGTGGCGCAGCCTGCCGGAAACGGACGGGCTGACCTGCGCGGACGCTCCAGCGGCCTGGTGGGCGGGCCGGGACGTCGCGGGACGCAGCGAACTGTAGCCGAAAGGGCCCGGTGGTACGACCGCCGGGCCCTGTCCGCTCAGATCGTCACTCGGTGGGAACCTTGATCTCGCCGCTGATGATCTTGTCCTTGTACTCGTCCAGCTTGGACTTGATGTCGCCGACCTGGTCACCGGTGGTGGAGTAGTCGACGCCACCCGCCTTGAGGTCGTAGACGGTCGGGCCCGCCTTGACGGTGTTCTCGCTGAAGCTCTTGAGGAAGTCGAACACCGCGACGTCGACCTTCTTCAGCATCGAGGTCATGATGACGTCGCGCACGCTCTCGTCCGCGGTGAGCGCCTGGTCGGAGTCGACCCCGATGGCCTTGGCCTTGGCCGCCTTGGCCGCCTCGAACACGCCGCCGCCGGAGCCGCCGGCCGCCTGGTAGACGATGTCGGCGCCCGCGTCGTACATGCCCTCGGCCGCGGTCTTGCCCTTGGCCGGGTCGTTGAACCCGCCGAAGTCCGGCGGCTGGCTCAGGTACTTGACGTCGATCTTGATGTCCGGCTTGACGGCCTTGGCGCCCGCCGCGTAACCCGCCTCGAACTTCTTGATCAGCGGGACCTGCACGCCGCCGACGAAGCCGATGTGGCCCTTCTCGCTCTTCAGTGCCGCCGCGGCGCCGACCAGGAAGGAGCCCTCGTTCTCGGCGAACACCAGGTTGCTGATGTTCGGCCCCTGGGCCGCGTCGTCGACGATCGCGAACTTGGTGTCGGGGAACTCGGTCGCGATCTTCTTGATGGCCTCGGAGTAGGCGAAGCCCACCGCGATCACCGGGTTGAAGCCGCTCTGCGCGAGCAGGCGCAGCCGCTGCTCCTTCTGGGCGCCGGTCTCGCCCGAGCCGGCCTCCAGCTCCTTGACCTCGCCGAGCTTCAGCTCGGTCTTGGCCTTGTCCATCCCCGCGGCGGCGGCGTCGTTGAACGACTGGTCACCGCGGCCGCCGATGTCGTACGCGAGCCCGACCTTGGCGCCCTCCGGCGCCGCCGAGGAGGCGCCCGACGCACCCGGCGCGGCCGAGGTCTCGCCACCGTCACTGTTCCCACACGCCGCGGCGGCCATCAGCATGGCCCCCATCGCGGCGGTGGCGGCCAACCTGCCGGCATGCATCCGAAGCAAGGTGACTCCTCCCGTGTCTTCGCCGTGTGTGCACGCGCGAAGGAACGCACGGCAACCCTGCACGGAAGATAGTTGTTCTACCGGGGTTGGCCAAACCAGAGCCATGCTCCGCAATAGGTCCGTTATGCAGCTAGGGCCGGCCTGTGACCTGCGGAACCGTGATACGGGTCCGCCGGGGCGGCGCGCTCGGGGCGCCCGCGCCGCGGGGCGGCGCTCAGACGTTCACCGGTTCGGCGGAGTCCCGGTCGGTCGCGTGGCAGCCGTCCCACAGCGCGGTGAGCGCGGTGGCCGCCAGCACTCGCACCCCGGCCGCGATGCAGCGCTCGTCGACGTCGAAGGTGCCCTGGTGGATGTCGACCTGCCGGGTCTCGTCGGGGGCGCGGACGCCGAGCCGGGCGTAGGCGCCGGGCACCGACTCCAGGTACCAGCCGAAATCCTCCCCGCCCAGGGACTGCGGCGTCGGCACCGCGGCGTCCGGGCCCAGGACCTGGCCGGCCGCGTCGCGCAGCATCTGCACGCTGGCCGGCTCGTTGATCGTCGGCGGCACCCCGCGGACGTAGTTCATCTCGGCCTCGACCCCGTAGGCCATCGCCACCGAGTCCAGCAGCGCCTTGAACAGGTCGGGGGCCTCGTGCCAGGCCTGCTCGTCCAGGCAGCGGATGGTGCCCTCGGCCAGGCCGTCGTCGGGGATGGCGTTGGCCACCGAACCGGCCTGGACCCGGCCCCACACCAGCGACAGCGACGAGCGGGGGTCGACGCGCCGGCTCAGCGCGGCCGGCAACTCAGTGACGATCTTGGCGAGGGCGAAGACCAGGTCGGCGGTCAGGTGGGGGCGAGCGGTGTGGCCGCCGGGGCCGGCCACCCGGACGCTCACCTTGTCGCAGGCACCGGTGATCGGGCCGACGCGCAGGCCGATCTTGCCGACCGTGAGGCGCGGATCGCAGTGCAGGCCGAAGATGCGGTCCACCCCGCTGATACCGCCCGCCTCCAGCACCTTCAGCGCCCCGCCGGGCATGACCTCCTCGGCGGGCTGGAAGATCAGCCGGACCCGGCCGGGGAGCAGCCCGGCGGCGGCCTGCCCGGCCAGGAACAGCCCGGTGCCGAGCACGACCGTGGTGTGCACGTCGTGCCCGCAGGCGTGGCACACGCCCGGGATGGTCGAGCGGTAGGAGACGTCCTTCTCGTCCGGCAGCGGCAGCGCGTCGATGTCGGCGCGCAGCGCGACGATCGGGCCGTCACCGGAGCCGATGTCGCAGATCAGGCCGGTGCCGCGCGGCAGGGTGGTCGGCACCAGCCCGGCCTCGGCCAGCCGGGTGGCGATGCGCTCGGTGGTGCGGTGCTCGACGAACCCGAGCTCGGGATGGGCGTGCAGATCGCGCCGGAACTCGATGAGGGACTCGTCGTGCGCCTTCAGGAACGCGTCGAGCTCCCCTGGTAGATCACGTGCCGGCATGACCGATCGCCCCGTTCGACATCCTCGGATTGGTGGTGACGAAGCGGTCGTCCCTCAGCTCCACGATCGTCGCGTCCACGACGTCGTCGAGGGTGCCGCCTTCGGAAAGCATCGCCCGCTGGCGCTCGCAGGAGTTGCCCTGCTCCACCACGTCGGACATCACCGCGAGCTCCTCGGCGCAGCCGAGCCGCTCGGCCACCGGCGCGAGCTCGCGGGTCAACTCGTACAGCATGTCGCGCATCGGCGCGGTCGAGCCGTGGTCGTCGGTGATGACGAGGGCGTCCATGCCGTACCGGGTGGCCCGCCACTTGTTGTCGCGCACCACCCAGGGAGCCGGGTGGGGCAGCCGGTAGCCGCGGTCGAGCTGCTGGTCGAACTGCTGCACCAGACACTGCGACAACGCCGTCACCATCCCGACCTCTCTCAGGGTCGGTATACCGTCGAACATTCGAATCTCAATCGTGCCGAAGTCGGGGTGTGGTCGAATGTCCCACCACACCTCCTTGATGCTCTTGATGGTCCCCGCGCGCTTCAGGGTGTCCATGTACTCTTCGAACTCCGCCCAGTCCGCCAGCATCTGCGGCGGGCCCGCGGTCGGCAGGGCGCCGAAAACGATGGCCCGACTGGAGGCGAGACCGGTGTCCTGGCCGCCCCAGTACGGGCTGGAGGCCGTCAACGCCAGGAAGTGCGGCAGGTAGGCCGCCAGCGCGTTGACGATGGGAATGACTTTATCCCTTTCCCGGACCCCCACGTGGACATGTACGCCAAATGTTTGGATCCGCCAGGCCAGCCACTGCATCTCCTCGACCAGCTCGGTGTACCGCTGCACCGGGGCGTACACCGCCTCGCGCCAGTCGCTGATGGCGTGCGTCCCCGTGCAGGCCAGCGACAGGCCGCGCGGCTCCACCACCTCGCGCAGCCGGTCGATCGTGCCCCGCAGGTCGCGCAGCGACTCCGACACCGTGTGCCGGACATCGGTGATGATCTCCAGCTGGGACTGCATCAGCTCGTGCATCACCTTCGGCCGGGGGCCCTCGCTGAGCTCGGGGATGGCCGCCAGGACGTGTTTGGCGTCCTGGCGCAGGCGCCGGGTGTGCGTGTCGACCAGCTGGAGTTCCCATTCCACGCCCAGTGTCGGGCCGCGCGAAGGATTGAACTGGATCGTCACCGGGCGCCTCCATGGCAGGTTCCAAGGCCGAGTCTCCGCCGCGCCAGGAAATCCGCCAACCCGTACGGGCACCCCAGTCCGCCACGCCTTATCTCTTAACTCGGCCAGGCTGGCAGATCGGAGAGAGGACTCACCTACCGACGGCCGACCGCAAAGCGGTCGTTAATCATCTGCCCTCCCCGCGGAGCTCGTAAGCGAGCCACCCCGCCAGCCGCGCCATCCCACGATGCCCAGCGCCAGGGCGAGCAGGAGGTTGACCCCGACCAGAACGCCGTGCACGACGTAGAAGGCGGTGGGATGCCCGTCAGCCAGGTTGACGGCGAGGTTGACCCACTCCACGGCCATGAAGGCGGCCAGCACCAGCAGGAACGCCGCGACGCGTCGTGTCATCTTCACCTCCTCCATGTTACCGCGCGCCATTGACCAGGCTCTTCGCGATCTTTGTCGTGTCTTGCCCCACATGAAAAGCGACAAAGCTACGCTGATTTCCCTATGGGGATGAAGCACGTAACTGTCATCGGCGCCATCGCGCTGGCCGGCGGACTGGCACTCGCCGTCCCGGGCGGCGGCGCGCGCGCCGCGTCCGACGACGGCGGGCCCGTCGGCGGCGCGCTGCTGGCGGGCCGCGGCGTGGTGGTCGCCGAGAACGCCCGGCGGCTGCCGAAGACCGAGGCGTCCGCCTTCGTGGTGGCCGACGCCGACACCGGCCAGGTACTGGCCGCCAAGGATCCGCACGGCCGCTACCTGCCGGCCAGCACCCTCAAGATCCTCACCGCGGTCACCCTCATCCCCCGGCTGAAGAAGAACCGGACGGTGCTGCCGAGCGCGGAGGCCTGCAACCAGGAGGGCAGCGCCGTCGGCCTGACCCGGCACCGGATCTACACGATCGAGGACCTGTTCCGGGCGCTGATGATGGTCTCCGGCAACGACGCGGCGGTGGCGCTGGCCGAGGCGAACGGCGGCCTGGCCCGCACGCTGGCCGACATGAACGCCGAGGCCCGCCGGCTGCGCGCGACGGACACCGTGGCCAAGACGCCGAACGGCCTGGACAAGCCGGGCCAGAGCAGCTCGGCCTACGACCTGGCACTGATCGCCCGCGCCGGGCTCGGCCACCCCGACTTCCGCCGCTACATCAGCACCAAGGTCGCGGAGTTCCCTGCTCCCGGCGGCAAGCACTACCAGATCGCCAACCACAACCGGCTGCTCGGCCGCTACCCCGGCATGCTCGGCGTGAAGAACGGCTGGACGAGCAAGGCGCTCGGCAGTTTCGTCGGCGCCGCCCGGCGGGACGGCCACACCATCATCGTGTCGATCATGCATCACGAGGGCGGGTTCTGGAAGGAGGTCGAGGACCTGCTGGACTGGGGGTTCGCCGCCCGGGGGAAGGTGACCCCGGTCGGCGCCCTGGTCGGACCGGTGCCCTCGGTCAAGCCCACCCGGCCGGTCGGCGGCCCGCCGAAGGCCGCTCCCCCGGCCGGCCGTCCCGTGCCGCCCGCCGAGGTGGCCGACGACTCCCCGGTGGTGGGAGCCGGCGCCCTGGTACTGGCGGTCGCCCTGCTCGGCGGCGCGGTGTGGATCGTGTACGGCGTGCGGCGGCGGGCGCGGGCCGGCGCGGCCTCCTCGCCCGGCGGCGGTCCGCACCAGGTCGACCACGACTGATCCGGGCGGCGGCGCGGCGTCCCGCCGGGACGGTCAGGCGAACTCGTTGACCGGCATCGGCGTCGGCTCCGGCGGCGGGGCGCCGTCGGCGGTGGACGTCCACGCCGCCACATACAGCGAGAGGCGGGCGGCCAGGTTGATCCAGACCAGCAGGCCGACCACCACGGCGAACGCCCCGTAGATCGGGTTGGTCAGCGTGTGGGCGAGCAGCAGGGTCGCCAGCTGCTTGAGCAGGCCGAACCCGATGGCGCCGAGCAGCGCCCCCTTGAGCACGGTGATCAGCGGCTTGCCCACCTTCCCCAGCCAGGTGAGGATGATCAGGAACACCAGCATGTCGGCCACGACGCTCATCACCACGCCGGCGGTGCGCACCAGGACGGTGGCGACCATCGAGTCGCCGAGGCCGATCCAGCCGAGCACGGTGCCGGTGGCCTGCACGGCGAACCCGCCGACCAGCACCGACAGCACGCCGGCCCCGCCGATCAGCAGCAGCGCCACCAGGTCGCGCAGCTTGCCGAGGAACCAGTTCAGCGGCTCCTCGCAGCTCACGACCATCTCGCGGAGCGCCTCGCGCAGCGCGTCGATCGCGCCCAGCCCGGCGTAGAGCAGGCCGAGCAGGCCGATGACGCCGGCGCCGCGGCGCGCCTCGGCGAGCTGTCCGATGTTCACCTGGTCCGCCAGGCCGGGCAGTTGCCGGTTGATCGTATAGATGATCACGTCCCGCAGGTCGGCGCGCACCGCGACCACGTATCCGGCCAGCGCGAAGGCCAGCGCGAGCAGCGGGAAGAACGACAGGAACGCGAAGTAGGTGATGCCGCCGGCCAGCCGGTCGCCGCGCTGGCTCTGGTAGCGGTGCACGGTGCGCAGCAGGTGGTCGAACCATGCCCAGCGGATGCGGTAGTGCTCGGTCGCGGCCCGGCCGCGTTCTTTCGCCGCCTCGATCCGGTGCGGGATCGAGGCCCACGCGCTTCCCATTACTCGCATCTACCCGCAGCGCGGCCGGTATGCCCGCCGGGCCGCGGGTGATGCGGCCTTTCCCGGCCGCCCCGCCCGGCGGCCGGGCGGGGCGGCCGGGCGGCGCGGCGCTAGACCTTGGGCAGCAGGCCGCGGTTCTCCCGGGCGGACGCCATGGTCTCGCGGGCGATGGCCGCGGCGCGGGCCGAGCCGATGGCCAGCAGCTTGTCCAGCTCGGCCTCGTCGGCCAGCAGCTTGACGACCCGCTCGCGGATCGGGGCGAAGGTGTCGGTCACCACCTCGGCGACGTCCTTCTTGAAGGTGCCGTAACCCTGCCCGGCGTACCGCGCCTCCAGCTCGGGCACCGGGGTGCCGGTCAGCACCGACTGGATGCGCAGCAGGTTGGTGACGCCCGGCTTGTTCTCCGGGTCGGCGACCACCTCCGAGCCGGTGTCGGTCACCGCCCGCATGATCTTCTTGCGCAGTGGGCCGGGCTCCTCCAGCACCTCCAGCAGGCCCTGCGGGCCGGACGACGTCTTGGACATCTTGGCCAGCGGATCCTGCAGGTCGGCGATCTTCTCGACCTCCTTGACGATGTAGGGCTCGGGCACGGTGAAGGTCGGCCCGTACCGGCTGTTGAACCGCTGGGCGAGATCGCGGGTGATCTCCAGGTGCTGCTTCTGGTCGGCGCCCACCGGCACCTGGTCGGTCTGGTACAGCAGGATGTCGGCCGCCATCATCATGGGGTAGGCGAACAGGCCGACCCCGGCGGCGCTCTCGCCGAGCCTGGCCACCTTGTCCTTGTACTGGGTCATCCGGCCGGCCTCGCCCATGCCGGTCTCGCACATCAGCATCCAGGCCAGCTCGGCGTGCTCGCGCACGTGGCTCTGCACGAACAGCGTGCTGCGCTCGGGGTCGATGCCGGCGCCGAAGAGCTGGGCCGCGGCGACCCGGGTGCGGCGGCGCACCTCGGCCGGCGAGGGGTGGACGGTGAGCGCGTGCAGGTCGGCGATGAAGTAGAAGGCGTCGTGCGTCTCCTGCATGCCGACCCACTGCCGGACGGCGCCCAGGTAGTTGCCGAGGTGGAAGGAGTCGGCGGTCGGCTGGATGCCGGAGAGTGCACGAGGTCTGGCCATGGTCCCTGATTCTGTCAGGTGCCGGGCAGGGTCCGCGACCTGATGGCCCGGTACCGCGGGCGGTCAGGCCGCCGGGCCGCCGCCCGCACCCTCATCGGCGGGCGGGACCTCCCGGTCTCCCGCGTCCGTCCGACCTCGCGCACCGGCGCCGTCCGCTGCGGCGGCCCGGCCCTGCGCGGTGGCCCGGTCTCCCGCGGCCCGGTCCTCCGCCCCGGCGGGCGGGGCGTCCGCGGCGTCGGCGACGATCCGCTTGACCACCCGCACCCGGGCGACCCGCCGGCCGTCCATCTCGGTCACCTCCAGCGAGTGGCCGGGGCCGTCCACCGTGTCACCGTGCCCGGGCAGCCGGCCGAGCGCGGCCATCAGGTAGCCGCCGAGCGTCTCGTACGGCCCGGGTTCCAGCCGGATGCCGGTCTCGGCGGCGAAGTCGTCCAGGTTGACCAGGCCTTCGATCTCGATCTCGCCGGCCGCCAGCCGCACCGGCCGCCCGTCGGCGTCGTACTCGTCACGGATGTCACCGGTGAGCTGCTCGACCAGATCCTCCATGGTCACGATGCCGGCGGTGCCGCCGTACTCGTCCACCACGATCGCCAGATGGTGGCCGTCGTTGCGCATCTCGGTCAGCGTGGACAGCACCCGCTTCGAGGCGGGCAGCAGCTTGACCGGGCGGATCGGCACCAGCTCGCTGATCGGCTCGATCCGGCCGACGAGCACCGGATCCAGCAGGTCGCGCACGTGGACGAACCCGATGACGTCGTCGTAGGAGTCGCGGTACACCGGGAAGCGCGAGTGCGGCATCGCGGCGGCGAGCACGGCGGCCTCGGCGAGCGGGGTGTCGGCCGCCATGAACTCGACCTCGGTGCGCGGCAGCATGACCTCGCGCAGGGCGCGCTTGCCCGCGGTGAACACCTCGTCGATCAGGTCGCGCTCGTCCTGGGGCAGTTCCTCGTGCGCGACCACCAGATCGCGCAGTTCCTCGGTGGTCATCGCGGCGCGGTCGGCCTCGGGGTTGCCGCCGACCAGCCGGACCACCCCGTCGGTGGACTTCGACAGCAGCCAGATCACCGGCCGGGACAGTGCCGCCAGCCGGTCCAGGAACGGCGCGGCCAGCATCGACAGCCCTTCGGCGCGCTGCAGGGCCAGCCGCTTGGGTGCCAGCTCGCCGAGCACCAGCGTGACGTAGGTGATGGCGATGGTCACCACCGCCAGCGACAGCGGCTTGGCGGCCCCGGACGGCAGCGACGTGCCGGCGAAGACCGGCTCCAGCTGGCCGGCCAGGGTGTCGGCGCCCACCGCGGCCGACAGCACGGTGGCCAGGGTGACCCCGATCTGCACCGCGGACAGGAAGCGGTTGGGGTCGCGGGCCAGCCGGGCGACGCGCGCCCCGCGGCGGCCCTCCTCGGCGAGCCGGCGCACCTGGCTCTCGCGCAGCGAGACCATGGCGATCTCGGCTGCCGCGAAGAACCCGCCGATCAGCACGAAGACCAGCACGAGGAGGATGTTCACCGCGAGGTTCTGCACGTCGATCGAGTCCGTTCGCAGAAGGCTCAGATGATGATGATCTGGTCAGCGTACCCGGTGGTGACTTACCGTCCGTCATCGGGCACAGCGTAGGCTTAGGTCGTACAATTTCCGACAGGATCACACAAGTTCCCACGAAGGGCGGCACAGTGAAGCTTCTGGTAACCGGGGGCGCGGGGTACGTCGGGAGCGCCGTGGCCGCCCGGCTGGTCGATACCGGGCACGACGTCACCGTGCTGGACGACCTGTCCACCGGCCACGCCGACGCCGTGCCGGACGGGGCCGCCTTCGTCCAGGCGCCGATCACCGAGGCCGCGGGTGTGCTGGCCGGGGGTTTCGACGGGGTGCTGCACTTCGCCGCCCGGTCGCTGGTCGGCGAGTCGGTGGCCCGGCCCGGCCTCTACTGGTCCAGCAATCTCGGCGGCACGCTGGCGCTGCTGGACGCCATGCGCGAGACCGGGGTCCGGCGCATGGTGTTCTCCTCGACCGCCGCCACCTACGGCGAGCCGGAGAGCACCCCGATCCCGGAGACGGCGCCCACCCGGCCGACCAACCCCTACGGCGCCTCCAAGCTCGCGGTGGACACCGCGCTGACGGCGTACGCGGGTCTGCACGGCCTGGGCGCGGTCAGCCTGCGCTACTTCAACGTCGCCGGCGCGCACACCGGCGCCGACGGCCGGGTGTACGGCGAGCGGCACGCGGTGGAGACCCACCTCATCCCGAACGTGCTGGCCGTGGCGCTCGGCCGCCGCGAGTCGGTGAGCGTCTTCGGCACCGACTACCCCACGCCGGACGGCACCTGCGTGCGGGACTACATCCACATCACCGACCTGGCCGAGGCGCACCTGCTGGCGCTGGACGCCTGCCGGCCCGGCGGCCACCAGATCTACAACCTGGGCAGCGGCAGCGGGTTCTCGGTCCAGGAGGTGATCGAGACGTGCCGGGAGATCACCGGCCATCCGATCCCGGCGGTGGTCGGCGAGCGCCGCGCGGGCGACCCGGCGGTGCTGGTCGCCTCCTCCGAACTCATCCGGCGCGAGCTGGGCTGGAAGGCCGAGCACGCCGGCCTGCGCACGATCGTCGGCGACGCCTGGGCGGCGCTCACCCGCTGACGTGCGGGCCGGCCGCACGCCGGCGGCCACTCCGGCGGCCGGCCGGCCGTACCGGCACCCGGGCGCGGGCGAGGTTGTCGGCCGGCCGGCGGTCGCCGAACCGGCGGGAGTAGATCATCGCCTCAGCGGCGGCCGGGCCGGCCGCGCCGCGCGGCACCCGGAAGACCAGGCTGAGCGTGCCGCGGGCCCCCGGCCGGATCGGGTGCAGCGCGCACCCGACCCGGCCGCCCCGGGCGGCGCACCGGGCCCCGCGGGCGGACAGGAAACGGGCGTCGCGCCCGGTGAGCCGCATCCGGGCGTCGGCGACCGCGTGCGGGCCGGCGTTGCGCACCGCGGCGGTGACGGTGAACCGCTGCCCGGGCCGGGCGCTCGGCGGGGAGGCCGACAGGCGGACGGCCAGGTCGGCGCCCTCGTCCACCCGGGTCGTCACCACCGCGCGGTTGTCGGCGTCGCGCCCGTCGACCACCTCCGAGCTCAGCCGGGCCGACGCCCGCAGCGGGCCCCGGGCGTCCGGGCTCACCAGGCCGACCACGGTCACCGCGCCGGTGGCGCCGGCCGGGATGTCCGCCGAGGAGGGGCACACCACCACGTGCCCGGACCGCCCCGGACGGCAGGTGGTCACGTTGACGGCGGCCACGTCCACCTCGTCGGGGACCCGGATGGTCAGCACCGGAAGCACCGCGTCGCCGGGGCCGGAGTTGCGCACCCGCGCCTGGTAGGTCAGCCACTGGCCGGGCTGCGCCACCCGCGGCCGGACCGCGAGGCGCACCGCCAGATCGGCGCCGCCGGCCCGGACACCGCCGGGCGCCGCCGCGGGGACGCCCGCGACCGCGAGCGCGACCAGACCGGCGGTGAACCCCGCCGAGAGCAGAACCATGGAACCCGACCCCCGTTCGCGACCATTGAACGCCCCGCGGGCCGCGTCGCGCCGTCCGACACGCGCGCGAAGGTCCCGGCGAACCTCACAGGAGCGCAAACTCTCCCCTGCCGGCCGATCACCTGGTAGAAGACATTCCATATGTCACAGTGAACATATCCGTGATGGCTAGCATGGTCGGCATGTCGCTCCGCGTCGCCCTCCTCGGACTGCTGTCATTCGCCGGACCGGCCAGCGGCTATGACCTGACCAAGATGTTCACGCTGACGATCAACCATGTCTGGCAGGCCAAGCACAGCCAGATCTACCCCGAGCTCAACCGGATGGCGGCCGACGGCCTGATCAGCGTGGCCCAGCCGGGGCCGCGCGGGCGCAAGATCTACACGATCACCGAACACGGCGCGGCGACGATGCGCGACTGGTTGGTGTCGCACACCCCGAGCGGGACCATGCGCAGCGAGCAGTCGCTGCAGGCGTTCCTGCTGCCGCTGCTGGAGCCGCCACAGGCGCTGGAGGCGCTCGAACGCATGGCCGACGCCACCCAGGCCAGGCTGGACGGGCTGGAGGAGATGAAAAAGGTGCACATGTCCGGACAGGGCGGCGGCGACATCGGCCACTACGCCCTGGACCTCGGCATCATGCAGCTGCGCGCCATCCTCGCCTGGACCCACCAGACCGCCGACGACATCCGGGCCTCCGCCGCCCCGGACTCATGAGCCGGCCGCCTCAGCGGCAGCTCACCGGCGTGGGCCGCTCGGATTCGAACCGGAAGGCGACCTTGCCGAAGTACTTGCGCAGCAGCGCGATGGCGGTGCCGTCCGCCCACATGCGGTCGACCGCGTCCCGGACCGCCTCGCAGGTCTCCACGTCGCCCCGGCGCACCCCCACCGCGTACCGCTCGTCGGTGAGCCGCGCGCCGAGCACCTTGTAGCGGATGCTCTCGCGGTTGGCGAACCCGGCCAGCAGCAGATCGTCACCCGGAACCGCGTCGACCTTGCCCTCGCGCAGCAGGGACATGCAGTCGGCGTAGTTGTCGGCCGACACCAGCCGCACCTTGACCGCGTCCTGCACGATACCGACCGACGCGTTGGACCCCGGCGAGCACATCCGCCGGCCCGCCAGGTCGCCGAGCCGCCGGAACGGATCGCCCTGGCGCACCAGCAGGTCCACGTGGGCCAGGTAGTAGGGGCCGGCCAGGGTGATCGGCGCGCCCGCCCGGATCGGGTAGGTGGCGATGACCAGGTCGGCCTGGCCCGAGTCGAGCATGGCGAGTCGCTGGGCCGAGCCGGCGGCGTCGAATACGACCCCGTCCGGCGGCACGCCGAGCCGGCGCGCGATGTACCTGCCGACCTCCACCTCGAAGCCGCCCCACTCGCCGTTGTCGAGCAGCGCCACCCCCGGCAGCAGGTCACGTACCGCGATGGTGAGCCGGCCGGTCGCGGCCACCTTGTCCAGCACCGAGGAGTACACGCCCGGGCTCGGCGCCGTCCGGCTCGGCACCGCGGCCGCCACCCCGCCGCCCCGGCCGAACGGCAGGCCATACCGGTCGACGGCGTACGCGCCGCCGCCGCCCAGCACCAGCAGGCCGAGGACGGCGGCGACGAGCCGGCCGCGCCACGACCGGCGCCGGGGGACGGCCGGCGCCGGGGCGGCCGGCGGGGCCGCGGCCGGCGGCACCGCGCGGGCCGCGCGACGGGCGGTCTCGACCGTCCGCCGGCTCGCCACCTCCGCGCCCTCGCTGAGCACCGCGGTGGAGGCGCCGTCCCCGCCGTCCACGCCGTCCGCCCCCGCGTGGCCGAGCAGGCGCAGCAGGATGCGGTCGGCGGTCGGCCGCTCGTCCGGCGTCTTGTGCAGGCAGGAGCGCACCACCCCGCGCAGCGGCTCGGACAGCTCCTCGACGTCGACCTCGTGGTTGAGCACCCGGTTGAGCACCGCCGCGATCGACCGGCCGCCGAACGGCGCGGTCCCGGTGGCGGCGAACATCACCGTCGACGCCCAGGCGAACACGTCGGCGGGCGGGCCGACCTCGCCGCCGGAGATCTGCTCGGGCGCCATGTAGGCGGGGGTGCCGACGGCCCGGCTGGTGATGGTGCCGGTGGAGTCCAGGATGCGGGCGATGCCGAAGTCGACGACCCGGGGGCCGTCCGCGGCCATGAGCACGTTGTCCGGCTTGAAGTCGCGGTGCACGATGCCGGCCTGGTGGATCGCGGTCAGCGCGGTCGCCGTGCCGACGGCCAGCCGCTGCAGCGCGCTGCCGGACAGCGGTCCGGAGCCCTCCACGGTCTCCCGCAGCGACGTCCCGTCGATGTACTCGCTGGCGATGTAGGGCGTGTCGCCGTCCAGATCGGCGGCCAGCACCCGCGCGGTGCAGAACGACGCCACCCGCTCGGCGGCTCGCAGCTCCCGCGCGAACCGCGACCGCGCCGTGCGGTCGCCGCTGAACTTGACGTGCAGCAGCTTGATCGCGGCACGCTCGCCGGTGGCGCTCTCGCCCAGGTAGACCACGCCCTGGCCACCCTCGCCGATACGGCCGGCGAGCCGGAAAGGGCCGAGCCGGTCGGGGTCTCCCCGGTCCAGCGGGCCGATGTTCGGCATTCTTGTCCCCGTGGTTCGTCAAATGTCGACCAAGAGAACCATACGATCCCGCCGGGGCTCCGCCGGTCCGCCGAGACCACGCCGTGATCTCAGCGAGCCCGGAGGGACGCGTGGAGAACGCCGCCAGGGCCGCCGCCCGCCCGCGCGGCCGGGCGGCGGCCCCGGGAGGCCGCTGTCAGGCCGCCATCTTGCGCTTGAGGTTCTCGTCCAGGGCGGCCAGGAACTCCTGGGTGGTCAGCCACTTGGTGTCGCCGCCGACGATGAGCGCCAGGTCCTTGGTCATCTGACCGGCCTCGACGGTCTCGACGCAGACCCGCTCCAGGGTCTCGGCGAACGCGGTGACCTCCGGCTGCCCGTCCAGCTTGCCGCGGTGCGCCAGGCCCCGGGTCCAGGCGAAGATCGAGGCGATCGGGTTGGTGGAGGTCGGGTTGCCCTTCTGGTGCTCGCGGTAGTGGCGGGTCACCGTGCCGTGCGCGGCCTCGGCCTCGACGGTGCGCCCGTCCGGCGACATCAGCACCGAGGTCATCAGGCCGAGGGAGCCGAAGCCCTGGGCGACGGTGTCGGACTGCACGTCACCGTCGTAGTTCTTGCACGCCCAGACGTAGCCGCCCTCCCACTTCATCGCGGCGGCGACCATGTCGTCGATCAGCCGGTGCTCGTAGGTGATGCCGGCGGCCTCGAAGTCGGCCTTGAACTCGCTCTCGAAGATCTCGGCGAAGATGTCCTTGAACCGGCCGTCGTAGGTCTTGAGGATGGTGTTCTTCGTCGACAGGTAGACCGGGAAGCCGCGGTCCAGGCCGTACCGCATGGAGGCACGGGCGAAGTCGCGGATCGACTCGTCGAGGTTGTACATCGCCATCGCCACGCCGGAGCCGGGGAAGTCGAAGACGTCCAGTTCCATCGGCTGCGAGCCGTCCTTCGGAGTGAAGGTCAGCGTCAGGGTGCCCTCGCCGGGGACCTTGATGTCGGTGGCCCGGTACTGGTCGCCGAAGGCGTGCCGGCCGATCACGATGGGCTTGGTCCAGCCGGGGACCAGGCGGGGCACGTTGGCGATGACGATCGGCTCGCGGAAGATGACGCCGCCGAGGATGTTGCGGATGGTGCCGTTCGGCGACCGCCACATCTTCTTCAGGCCGAACTCCTCCACCCGCGCCTCATCGGGGGTGATGGTCGCGCACTTCACGCCGACGCCGTGCTCGCGGATCGCGTTGGCCGCGTCGATCGTCACCTGGTCGTCGGTGGCATCGCGGTGCTCGATCCCCAGGTCGTAGTACTTCAGGTCGACGTCCAGGTAGGGGAGGATCAGCTGGTCCTTGATGAACTTCCAGATGATCCGGGTCATCTCGTCGCCGTCGAGTTCGACGACCGGACCCGCTACCTTGATCTTGGGCATGCTTGGGGTTCCCCTTCTCACAACTTCTGACGAACTGGGCTGGACCGGACTTATCGCGGACGCGGTGAGGCTACCCGAAGGGGCGGATCCGGCCATCGTCCGCCCACGCCGCTACCCACGGCCGACGATCTCCGGCAGGGCCACCGTGAGGGCCACCACGGCGAGCGCGCCGCCGATGAGGGCGAAGGTCACCGCGTCCGCCCGCCGGCCGCGGACCGCGAGCAGGCCTTGGCCGCCGTCCGGGCCGGCCAGCCGGGCGACCGCGCCGCCGAGCAGCGCCGCGGACACGACCAGCGAGCCCGCCCACGCGGGCAGGCCCAGCGCCATCGCCCCGAGGCCGGCGGCCGCCCCGGCCAGGACCAGCAGGTACGGCAGGCCGACCCTACCTCTCGTCAATCGGCGCCCACTTTTGGTCACGCTCTCCGATGTACTCGCTGTCCGGGCGGATCAGCCGGTTGTCGGCGTGCTGCTCGATCACGTGCGCGGTCCAGCCGGCCATCCTGCTCACCGAGAACACCGGCGTGAACAGGTCGGTCGGGATGCCGAGGTAGTGGTAGACCGTCGCGGCGTAGAAGTCGACGTTCGGGTAGAGCCCCTTCTCGGCGTGGACGACCTCCTCCATCTCCTTCGACATCCGATAGTAGGTGTCGTCGCCGCTCGCCTCGGCCAGCTCCCGGGACATCTTGCGCAGGTGCGTCGCCCGCGGGTCCTCGGTCTTGTAGACGCGGTGGCCGAAGCCCATGATCTTCTCGCCGGCGGCCAGCCGGTCGCGCACCGCCCGCGCGACACCGTCCGCCGGGATGCTCTCCAGGGTGCGCATGACCTGCTCGTTCGCCCCGCCGTGCAGCGGGCCCTTGAGGGTGCCGATGGCCGCCACGATCGCCGAGTGCATGTCCGACAGCGTCGCCGCGCAGACCCGGGCGGCGAAGGTCGAGGCGTTCATCGTGTGGTCGGCGTGCAGCACCAGGCAGGTGTCGAAGATCTCCACCGCCCGCGGGTCCGGCTCCCGGCCGGTGATCTGCAGCAGGAAGTTCGCCGCGATGCTGCGCGCCGGATCCGGTTCCGGGGCCCGCCCGCCGCTGCGCGCCGCGTGGTAGCGCGCGACCAGGATGGGTTGCTGCGCGGTGAGCCGCGCGGCCTTGCGCCGGTTCGCGGCCGCCTCGTTGGAGTCCTTGTCCGCGTCCTCCGCGCCGGCCAGCGACACCAGCGAGCGCAGGGCCTCCATCGGCCCCTGCTTCTCGGCGATCTCCGCGACGTTGCCTTCGGCCAGCGCGCCGAGCGCCCGCCCGGAGGCGAGCTCGGCGCCGTAGTCGGCCAGCTGCCGGCGGGTGGGGAGCGCACCGTGCTGGAGCAGATGCGCCGTCTCTTCGAACGAGACATGGCCCGCCAGGTCGTGGATGTCGTAGCCGCGGTAGAACAGGCGACCGGCTCGGCCGTCGATGTCGCTCAGCGCGGTGGACGCGGCGACGACATCGGCGAGGCCTTTAGTGGGGTTGTCCGCCATGTGTGGTTTCCTCCGCTTATCTTCACGGGAAGTCTACCCGTGAGCTGGTAAAACCGGCCGCGAAGGTCCAGACCAATTTCTGGTGCGATTCTCGATATGGCAAAGGACGATTCCTCGACCCCTCCTTTGGGTAAGCCGCAGCTGTAGCGCAAGTAACGGCGGGCTACCTGGGGAGGAACTGCCGTGGAGGGGCCGTTCATACGTGTCGAGGAGACCGGCGAGGTCATCCCGTTGCGCCCCGAGGTCACGACGGTCGGCCGCGGCCGGGGCGTCGACGTGCGGCTGGCCGACCCGAGCGTGTCGCGGTTGCACGCCGAGTTCGTCCGGCGCGGGCCTTACCTTTACGTCGTCGATCTCGGGCTGTCCCGCAACGGCACCCGGGTGAACGGCCGGCCGATCGCCCGGAGGGTGCTGGACGACGGCGACGTCGTCTCCTTCGGCGCGGCGCGCTGCCGGGTCGGCGGCGTCCCGCGGGAGGACTTCACCCCCGAGGTGGAGCTGCGCCGCGCGGCCGCGCCCGAGCTGACCCGGCGCGAGGTGGACGTGCTCACCTCGCTGTGCCGCCCGGCGCTGTCGGACGAGGCGTTCGTCGCCCCGGCGACCGCGCGGGAGATCGCCGACGACCTGGTGGTGACGGAGGCCGCGGTCAAGCAGCACCTGCTGCGGCTCTACCAGAAGTTCCGCATCCCCGAAGGGATCAACCGGCGCACCCGGCTCGCCAACGAGGTGGTCGCGCTCGGCCTGGTCCGGCCGACCCCGGTGGTGCCGCCGCAGCGCACCTCCGGCCCCGGCGAGTCCCCGCCCCCGCAGACCGCCGGCCGCCGCGCCTCGTGACCCCGCCCGATCCCGCGCGCGGCGGGCGGGCGCCGTAGAGTCGAGCGGTGATCGTCTCGGCGCGTGGAATGGACGTGGAACTGGCCGGCCGTACGGTGCTGCGCGGGGTGGACCTGGCCGCCGCCCCCGGAGAGATCGTCGCGGTGCTCGGCGAGAACGGCGTGGGCAAGTCGACCCTGCTGCGCTGCCTGGCCGGGCTGCAGCCGCCGGCGGCGGGCGAGCTCGGCGTGCTCGGCCGCCCACCGGCCGACGAGCCGGCGTTCTGGCGCGAGGTGGTGCTGGCCGCCGACGAGCCGGCCTGGTATCCGGGCCTGAGCGTGCGCGAGCACCTGGAGCTCATGCACGCGGTGCACGGCGCGGCCCGGCTGGAGGTCGGCGCGGCGCTCGACGCCTTCGAGCTGGCCGGACGCGGCGACGTGTCCCCCCTCGCGCTGTCCACCGGGCAGCGGCAGCGCCTGTGCCTGGCGATGGTCCTGCTGCGGCCGAGCCGGCTGCTGCTGCTGGACGAGCCGGAACGCGGGCTCGACACCGCCTTCCGGCGGCGGCTCGGGTCCTACCTGGCCGGGTACGCCGCGACCGGCGGCGCGGTGGTGATGGCGACGCACGACCCGGCCCTGGCCGACGCCGTCGCCACCCGCCGCGTGCTGCTGGAGACCGCCGCGTGACCGGGGTCCGCGCGGTCCGGGGCTTCATCCGCGAGCGCCGTCACCGGCCGGCGCGCTGGACGGATCGGTACACCGCCGGCTTCGCGCTCGCGATGGCGGCCCTGCTGGCGAGCCGGCCGATCGGCTCGGCGATCGCCTCGGTCGCGCACCCGATCGCCCCCGGACGGCTCGGCGCCGCGTTCGCCCTGGTGACGCTGGCCTTGGCCGGCCTCCTCGCGCTCGCCCGCGCCGCCGGCCCGATCGTACTCCCGGCCGCGGAGGCCGCCTGGCTCGTGCTGTCGCCGCTGCCGCGCCGCGGGGTGCTGGCCCGCTCCGCCGTGGAACTGGCGGTGGCCGCGCTGCTGGGCGGGGCGGTCCTCGGCGTGGCCGCGCTCGCGCTGGTGGGCGCAGCCGACCAGGTGGGCGTGCGGCTGATCGTGGCGGTGGTGCTCGGCATGTCCGCCACGGCCGGCGGCATGGCGTCCGCCGTGCTCGGCCAGGCGTCCGAGCAGTGGCAGTCCGGGACCCGGGCGGCGATCACCGTGCTCACCGTGGCGGCCGTCCTGATGGCGGTCCTGGGCGCCGGGCCCGGCCGCGGCCTGCTCGCCGCGGTCGCCGCCGCGCCGGCCGCGCTCGGCGCGGCGCTCGCCGGCCTGACCGCCGCGGCGGCCGCCCTGGTGGGCCGGCGGGCGTGGGCCGCGCTGGACCGGATGCCCGCCTCGAAGGTCCTGGCCGCCTCCACCCGGGCCGGCCACCTGGCGGCGGCGACCACCGTCATGGACCCCGGCGCGTTGACCTGGGCCGCCGAGGACAACCGGTGGCGCGGCCGCATCCTGCGCTCCCGCCGCTGGCCCGCCAGACTGCGTGCCGCCGGCGCGACCGCGCTCGCCCCGGGACCACTCGCCCTCGCCCCGCAGCACGCCGCCGGCGCACCCGCTCCGGCGCGGCCGGCCGGCCGGTCCGCCTCCCTCGGCGCCCGCCGTCCGGCTCCGGACCCGCGGGCCGGGCGGGGAACGGCGGCACCCCCCTGGCCGGCCGCGATGGCGGTGGCCTGGCCGGACTGGCGGCTGCTGTCCCGCCGCCCGTGGCGGGCGGCGGGCCTGCTCGCCAGCACGGTGCTGCCCGCCGCGGTCGGGCAGGCGAGCGGGACCCCGTCCACGCTCACGCTGGTCACGCTGGCCATCGGCGCGCTCTCCGCCGCCGCGACCTGCACCTCCGGCGCACGGCGGGACGGCGACAATCCGGCGCTGGCCCGCCTGCTCGGCGTCGACCCGCGCGCGGTGCTGGCCGCCCGGGCGGTGCTGCCCGCGCTACTCGGCGCCGGGTGGCTCGTCCTCGCATTGGCCGGGCTCGCCGCCGCCGGCCCGCTGCCCGGCGGCCCGTGGTGGCTCTTCGGACCGGCCGCCGCACCGGCCCTGGCCGCGGGCGCGCTGCGGATGGCCCGCCGGGCGCCGATCGACCACTCGATGCCGGTGATCGACACCCCGGGCGGTGCCGTGCCCACCGGTCCGCTGATCTGGGCGGCGACCGGCCCCGACCTGGCCGCGGCCGGCTGCGCGCCGCTGCTGTGGGCCCTGTTCAGCGGTTCACCGCTGTCACCCGCGCTGGTGGCCGGGCAGGCGCTGCTCGCCCTCGGCGTGCTGGCCGCCTACCTGCGGCGCGGCGCGGCGCGGCCGCCCGCGGACCGGCCGGCCGCGGGCGCCGCCTGACGAAGCGCGCACCGCACCGCCCGATCCGCGCACGGTGAGCGGGCGACTCCGTTTCGTCATTGACGGAACGGCTGCGATGGGCGGATGCTCGCAGCGAGGCCGGCGGGGGCGGCGCACCGTGAGCGAGAACGAGGTGGACGTATGACCGACCAGGCCGGCGGCGGCGAGATCCGCGAGCCGCTGATATTACGCGACGACGCCGTCACCGGCGGCGTGCCCGCCCTGTTCGCCGCGATGCGCGCCGACGACGCGCTGCGGCGGCGGTTCGCCGAGGACCCGGCCGGCGTGCTGGCAAAGGTCACCGGGAACGTCGGCCTGCCGCCACAACGCCTGTCGTCGACCAACCGCCTGGTGTTCTCGCTGCTCGGCAACGCCGAGCTGGTCGACTGGCTGCGCTCCTACGCCGAGGAGCGACGCGGCGAGCCGATCGAGCGGACCCGGTTCTCCCGCGACTTCGCCGAAGCGGTGCTGGAACACGGGCACGGCAGCCCGGAACTCGACATCATCCGGAACGCGATCCGCGACGACGCCGGAATCCGCATCGCGCCGGACGCGTCTCCCTTCATTCACCACAGCGACTTCCTGCTGCCCGGCATCGCGGTCACCACCGATCACAAGGTGCAACAGCACCAGACCCAGGACCAGGTGCAGGACGCCCAGACCCGGCACGACCACTCCTCCACCCAGAGCTTCACTCCGCAGACCCACTTCACCACCCCGCACAGCGGCGTGGACCCGGAGGAAGACCTGACGATCTCCCCGGAGTGGCTGCGCATCACCGTCGACGCGCTGGTGAACCAGGCCGGCCTGCTGCGCCGCAGCAGGCTGTTGGACGTGGACGCGCCGCTGGACCTGCACCTGGACTCCCCGCTGGACCTCGGATGAGCGCGCCGGACCCGGGCCGGGGCGTCTTCGCCGGCCCGCGCACTCTGTCGATCATGCCGACCTTCGCCTGCCCGGCCGCGTGCGCCGAGTGCGGCACGCTGTCCAGCCCGCACGCCGCGGGCCGGCTGGACCTCGCCCAGATCGTCGCCGCGATCGACGAGGCCCGCGAGCTGGGCTTCTACAACGTCGTCTTCACCGGCGGTGAGGCGACGCTGCGCTGGCGCGACCTGCTCGCCGGCATCACGCACGCGCGCGACCGGGGGTTCCCGGTGCGGCTGGTGACCAACGCGCACTGGGCCCGGAGCCTGGAACGGGCCCGTGCCCGGGTGGCCGCGCTGGCCGGCGCCGGGCTCACCGAGATCAACTACAGCACCGGCGACGAGCACGTCCGCTTCGTCCCGGTTGACCGGGTGGCCTACGCGATGGTCGCCGCGGCCGAGCGCGATCTGCCCGTGCACGTGATGGTGGAGATGAAGCTCGGCAACGAGATGACCCGCGACCGGCTGCTGGCCCACCCGGCGCTGGACCTGCTGGACGCCGGGCGGCGGGCGGCGATCTCGGTGAAGTCCAGCCCGTGGATGCCGCTCAGCCCCGACCGGTTCCACCGCTACGAGCCCGGCACGGCCGCCGACCGCGGCAACCTGGGCTCGCGGACCGGGTGCCCCAGCGTGCTGCAGACCTACACCGTGCAGGGCGACGGCCGGATCGGCGCCTGCTGCGGCATCGGGTTGCGCGCGATCGGCGAGTTGAACGTCGGGCGCGCCGAGGGTGCCGAGCCGCTGCGCCGGGCCGTCCAGGAGGCCGAGCAGGACTTCCTCAAGCTGTGGATCCACTACGAGGGCCCGGAACGGGTGATCGCCTGGGCGGCGTCGCACGATCCGTCCATCGAGTGGGAGGGCCGGTACGGCCACCACTGCCAGGCCTGCCGCCGCCTGTATCAGGACGACACCATCCGGGCGGTCGTCCGCCGGCACTGGAAGGAGGTGGTCGCCCGGGTGCTGCAGGCCGCCTGGTTCGACGAGGTGGACGGCCCCCGGCGGCTGCGCGAGATCGCCGCCCCGGCGCCGGCCGGCTGAGCCCCGGACGCACCCGCTCGCCCGCGTCCCGGCGTACCCGGCCGTCGCCCGCGTCTCGGCGGCCGGCCCGCCGGGACGCGACGTCCCGGCGCCGGAAGCGGGCGGCGAACGGGGTGGCCGGACCGGGAGAATTCTCCTGGCAAGCGTGGGCGTGATTGCTACGGTGAAGGCATGACGGTCCAGGTCAGGAGCGAAATCGTGACAGATGCCCATCTTCCCGGCTGGCTGCGGCCGCCGCCGGAAGGATTCACGGCAGAAGACCTCGATCACTTTCCGGATTTGCCCGCGCACACAGAGTTGATTGACGGAAGCTTGGTCTTCGTGAGCCCGCAGAAGGACTTCCACTCCGTCATCGTCGACCTGCTCGTCACCGCGCTACGACGCTGCGCCCCCGAGCGATACCGGGTACGCCGGGAGATGAGCATCATCCTCGGCCCGCGGCAGCGGCCGGAGCCGGATATCGCCGTCATCCACGCCGACGCCCTGACGGGGCCGGACACGACCGCCTACCAGGCCGCCGACGCGGTGTTGCTGGTCGAAGTGGTGAGCCCCGACTCCGAGACCCGCGACCGGGAGCGCAAGCCCGAGCTGTACGCCACAGCCGGCATCAAGCATTTCTGGCGGGTGGAGCAGGACAAGGGACGCCCGACGGTCTACGTCTACGAGATCGACCCGGCGACCAAGAAGTACGTGCCGACCGGCATCTTCCACGACAAGCTGCGACTCACCGTACCCTTCAAGATCGACATCGACCTGACCGAGGCCGACCGCCTCTGACCGGCCCCGGGAGCGGCCGGTCGACCGCAGGCGTGCCGCACGGTGGGCGTGGACGCCGGGACGCGCCCGCCGCACGATTGCCGTCGACCGACCACCTGGTGTTCTCGCTGCTCGGCAACGCCGACCTGGTCGACCGGCTGCGCTCGGGCGGCGACCCCCTCGGCGCGGCGGGGCGCTGGATCCGCGGGGCGGAAAGGGTCAGCCGGCGCGGCGTTCGGCGGCCTCGACGACGTTGGCGAGCAGCATCGCCCGGGTCATCGGGCCCACCCCGCCAGGGTTGGGCGCCACGAAACCGGCGACCTCCCGCACCTCCGGCGCCACGTCGCCGGCGAGCTTGCCGTCCACCCGGGAGACGCCCACGTCCAGCACCGCGGCGCCGGGCTTCACCATCTCCGCGGTGATCAGGCCGGGCACGCCGGCCGCGGCCACCACGATGTCGGCCTCGCGGACCCGGCCGGCCAGCCCTCGGGTGCCGGTGTGGCACAGCGTGACGGTGGCGTTCTCGGTGCGCCGGGTGAGCAGCAGGCCGAGCGGCCGGCCGACGGTGATGCCGCGGCCGATCACCGTGACGTCGGCGCCCTTGATCGGCACGCCGTACTCCTGGAGCAGCGCCACGATGCCGCGCGGCGTGCAGGGCAGCGGGGCGTCCACCATGTGCACCAGCCGGCCGAGGTTCACCGGGTGCAGGCCGTCGGCGTCCTTGGCCGGGTCCATCCGCTCGATCAGCGCCTGGGCGTCCAGGTGCCGGGGCAGCGGCAGCTGGACGATGTAGCCGGTGCACGCCGGGTCGGCGTTGAGCTCGTCGATCGCCGCCTCGACCTCGACCTGGGAGGCGGTCTCCGGCAGGTCGCGGCGGATCGAGGAGATGCCCACCTCGGCGCAGTCGCGGTGCTTGCCCGCGACGTAGATCTGGCTGCCGGGGTCGTCACCGACCAGGATGGTGCCGAGGCCGGGCACGACCCCGCGGGCGGCCAGCACGGCCACCCGCTCCTTGAGGTCGGCCTTGATCTTGGCGGCGGTCGCCTTGCCGTCGAGAATCTGCGCGCTCACAGCTCGCCATCCTTCCATGCCGGGCCGGCCCGGCGCGCGCCGCGGGGGACGGACCGGGCGGTCGGTCCCCCGCGGCGCGGCCGGCGGGCCCGGCTCAGTGGAAGAAGTGCCGGGTGCCGGTGAAGTAGAGCGTGATCCCGGCCTTGGCGGCGGCCTCCACCACGACGTCGTCCCGGACTGAGCCGCCGGGCTGCACCACCGCGGTCACCCCGGCCGCCAGCAGGATCTCCAGCCCGTCGGCGAAGGGGAAGAAGGCGTCGGAGGCGGCGACCGACCCGGCGGCCCGCTCGCCGGCCCGGGCCACCGCCAGCCGGGCGGCGTCCACCCGGTTGACCTGGCCCATGCCGACGCCCACCGTGGCGCGGTCGGCGGCGAGCAGGATGGCGTTGGACTTCACCGACCGGCAGGCCCGCCAGGCGAACGCCAGGTCGGCCAGCATCTCGGGCGGGGCGGCCGGGCCGGTCTTCAGCTCCCAGGAGGCCGGGTCGTCGCCGGGGGCGTCCACCCGGTCCACCCGCTGCGCCAGCAGGCCGCCGTCGATCCGGCGATACTCCACCCGGTTCGCCGGGCCGGCCGGGCAGCGCAGCAGCCGGATGTTCTTCTTGGCGGTCAGCACCGCGAGCGCCTCGGCGGTGAAGGACGGCGCCACCACGACCTCGGTGAAGATCGGTGCGATCTGCTCGGCCAGCTCGGCGCCGACCTCGCCGTTCACCGCGATCACCCCACCGTAGGCCGACAGCGGATCGCAGGCGTGCGCCTTGCGGTGCGCCTCGGCCACGTCGGCGCCGACCGCGAGCCCGCACGGGTTGGCGTGCTTGATGATCGCCACCGCCGGCTCGGCGAAGTCCCACGCCGCCCGCCAGGCCGCGTCGGCGTCGACGTAGTTGTTGTAGGACATCTCCTTGCCGTGCAGCTGCTCGGCCGCCGCCAGGCCGCCCTCGCCGCCGGTGTACAGGGCGGCCCCCTGGTGCGGGTTCTCGCCGTACCGCAGCACCGCGCGGCGCCGCCAGGTCGCCCCCATGAACGACGGCCAGCCGGCGTCCTCCTCCTCCGGGGCGTGCACGCTCGCGAACCAGGAGGCCACGGCGGTGTCATAGGCGGCGGTGCGGGCGAAGGCCCGGGCGGCGAGCCGCCGGCGCTCGGGCTCGGTGAACCCGCCCTGCGCCACCGCGCGCAGCACGTCGCCGTAGCCGGCCGGGTCGACCACGACGGCGACCGTCCCGTGGTTCTTCGCGGCCGCGCGGATCATCGCCGGGCCGCCGATGTCGATCTGCTCGACGCACTCGTCCGGGGCGGCACCGCCGGCGACCGTCCGCTCGAAGGGGTAAAGGTTGACCACAACGAGCTGGAACGGCTCGATCTCCAGCTCTTCGAGCTGCTTGACGTGGGAGGGGTCGGCGCCGTCGGCCAGCAGGCCCGCGTGCACTCGCGGGTGCAGCGTCTTCACCCGGCCGCCGAGGCACTCGGGGAAGCCGGTCAGCGACTCCACCGGGGTCACCGGCACGCCGAAGGAGGCGATCGCCGACGCGGTGCCGCCGGTGGACACGATCTCCACGTCCGCGGCGTCCAGTGCCCGGGCCAGTTCCTCCAGACCTGACTTGTCATGAACCGTGATCAACGCGCGCCGGATGGCGATGCTGGTCACTTCGTGTTCCTCCTTGATTCCGGACGGTCCGGACTCCCGGCCGATCCGTGGTCGAGACCGGCTCACCGGCCGCCGCCCGGGGCGCCGGACGCCGCGGGGCGCCCGCCGCCGAGCCGGACGTGCCGGCCGGTCACACTCCAGCCGTCGCGCACCATGCGCCCGACGACGTCCACCAGCAGCCGGCGCTCCACGGTCTTGATGCGCTCGTGCAGGCTCGCCTCGTCGTCGCCGTCGCGCACCGCGACGGCCTGCTGGGCGATGACCGGCCCGGTGTCCACCCCGGCGTCCACCAGGTGGACGGTGCAGCCGGTCACCCGGACCCCGTAGGCCAGCGCGTCGCGCACCGCGTGCGCGCCGGGGAAGGCGGGCAGCAGGGCGGGGTGGGTGTTGACGACCGGGAACGCCCCGAGCACCCGGGGCCCGAGGATCTTCATGAAGCCGGCCGAGACGACGAGATCGGGGCGGTGTGCCGCGATCCGCGCGTGCAGCGCGGCGTCCCACGCCTCGCGGCCCTCGTGGTCGGTGACCTTGACGACGAACGCGGGCAGGTCCGCGCGCCGGGCGCGGGCCAGGCCCTCGATGCCGTCGCGGTCGGCGCCGACCGCGACGATCTCCGCACCGAAGGCGGCATCTGCGGCGGCGTCCATCAGGGCCTGTAGGTTGGATCCCGAACCGGAGACGAGGACCACGAGCCGAGCCGACAGGGCTGCACTCCTTCGGGCGATACGTTGACGGTACGGCAGTCAGCGTATCGGCCCGCCCGCTCCACAACGCCAAGGAGGTCAGGTGCTTCCATCCGCTGAGACGTCGGCGGTCGAGATCGGGCGACGGGCGCTGCTGCTCTCCATCGGCGCGATCGCGCTCACGTTCATGGTGCCCGTCCTCGGTCTGGCCCTCGGCGTCTTCGCCGCCGTCGCGTGCGTGCGGGCCTGGCGGGCCGCCTCCGGCGGCCGCGCGCCGGTGTTCATGCCGGTGGCCGGTCTGGTGACGTCGGCGCTCGCCATCCTGCTCGCCGCGTCGGTGGCCTGGTTCCAGACCTACTTCGATGACGAGCTCGGTGTCTACACCGAGTGTATGAAGGGGGCCGGCACCACCACCTCCCAGCAGGCTTGCGTGGCCGATCTGGAGCACGCCATGGAGTCGCGGCTGCCGTTCGTCCCCGAGGGCGGGTTGCGGCTGCCGTTCGCGCCATGACCGGCCGGGCCCGTCTCGGCCGCCGGCCGGCCCGGGCGCGCCGGGCCGCCGTACCATCCGCCGCGGGCCGGGTGCCCGCGCACCGCAAGGAGATGCCGTGACCGACTGCTCCCACCTTCACGAGATCCGCGACGTGCAGCCCGGCGATCCGCGCGGCTGCCAGGAGTGCCTGGCCGACGGTTCGCGCTGGGTCCACCTGCGCACCTGCCTGACCTGCGGGCACGTCGGCTGCTGCGACTCCTCGCCGAACCGGCACGCCACCGCCCACTACCGGGCCGCCGGGCATCCGATCATCGAGTCGTTCGAGCCCGGCGAGGACTGGGCCTGGTGTTATCCCGACCAGCTGCTGCTGGACCCCTCCCCCAGCGGCGCCGGCTCGCGCTCGCACGAGTGACGGCGGCCGGCGGTCACGGATCCCGGTCCCAGGCGTAGGGGTCGACGTAGATCACGTGACCGCCGCGGTCGTCGGTCTCGTCCACGATGTCGCGGCGCGGCGGCCCGGCCGGCCGCGCCTTCGCGGGCCGCGCCGCTCCGGGCCGCGCCACGCCAGGCCGGGGCGGCCGTCCAGGGTCGCCGGCCCCCTCGGCCAACGTGTGCTCGTCGGCCCAGTCGGCGCGGATCACCGGGATCGGCCGGGTGTCGTCCTCGGCGGCGTCCATCCAGTGCCTGGACGGCGGTGCGGCGGGTGGCGCGGCCGGCCGGACCCTGCCCGCCACCTCCGCCACCTTGGCGATCACCGCCGCTCCCCGCACCGGGGTGATCACCTGGGCGCCGTGGAAGATCAGCCACCAGTTCGCCAGGCCGGCGGAGATGCCGGCGGCGACGCCCGCCTCCAGCCCCACCGACACCGCGACCTCCCAGGCCGACGGTCCGACGGCCGACAGCCGGGACCCGCCGAGCGGGCCGCCGGCGAGCGCGGCCAGCACTCCGGCGGCCAGGCCGGTGGTCAGGCCGCAGACGAACCCCCACAGCGGCGCCGACTCGAACTGCGGGGTGGGTGCCACCCGGGCCACCACCACCCCGGCGACCGCGCCGGCCAGGAACGGGATCGCCAGCACGCTCATGGTCCACGGCGAGGCGACCCCGGACTCCGGCAGCGCGCCCAGCACGGGCAGCGCCGGGACGGTGCCGAGTTGCACCCCGGTCGGCGCGACCAGCGTGCCGGTGCCGAGCGCGAATCCCGCACCGCTGATGTAGGCCATCCCCCAGACGACGAAGTTCAGCAGGTACAGCAGTTCCACGAGCAGCAGCAGCGAGCCGCCGACGAACCCGGGGGCCAGCAGTTCCGACAGCCGCTGCACCTCCGCGAGGTTCCGTACGACGGCGAACACCACCAGCGCCAGCCCGGCGGCCAGCAGCAGGCTGAGCGCGACGGCGGTGCCCGCCACCACCGAGCGGGCCCGCTCGGGCAGCAGGCGCAGCATCGACCGCCAGGGGCCGATGGTCCGGGCGGTCGCCAGCGAGCCGGCGACGAAGGCGAGCAGGAAGTGGCTGAGCAGCGCCTCGCCGACGAACGGCCGGGTCACCTCGTTGCGGGCGGCCAGCGCGATCACCCCGGCCAGCAGGGCGTAGGGCGCGGCCAGCGAGATGCCGGCCTGGGCGATCAGCACCAGCTGGGCACGGCGGCGGGCACTGGCCCGTTCCTTGGGGCTGCCCTTGGGCAGCCGGGCGGGCAGCCGCAGCCGCAGGTCGGCGTCCCGGGCCATCCACATCGCGGCCCGGTACAGCAGGGCGGCGGGCAGCACCATCAGGCCCAGCGGGAGCAGGCCGACCCGGCCGGCGGGGATGGCGAACCCGGCGTGGTGGGCGGCCAGCCAGACCTGGCAGGCGGCGCGGAACACCCCCGGCAGCCCCTGGCCGAAGGCGCCGCGCGGCGCGGCGATCCAGCCGACCAGGGTGAGGGTGGTGAGCGCGGCGAGGCCGACACCGAGGGTCCACGCGGCGCCGAGCATGCCCGAGACCGGCAGCGGCCGGCGGGTCTCCTCGTCGTCGCCGCCGCCGGCCACCAGGGGGATGCGGCTGAGCACGGTGCGGGGGGCCGTGCGGAGCTGATGCAGAAGGGCCGTCACGGTAACCGATGGTCTCAGCCGGGACGCCCGGGGCGGGCGCACCCCGGCCGCGTGTCGCCCCCTTTGTCATTCGATGGTGCTTTGTCCGGGCGGCCGGGCCGAACAAACGGAAACGCCCGGCGCGGCCGGGCGTTTCCGCGGGGCGGGCGGCGGGTCAGCGCGAGCGCATGACCTCGCGCATCAGCCGGGCGGTCTCGCTCGGGGTCCGACCGACCCGGACGCCGACCTTCTCCAGCGCCTCCTTCTTGGCCTGCGCGGTGCCGGCCGAGCCGGAGACGATGGCGCCGGCGTGCCCCATCGTCTTGCCCTCCGGCGCGGTGAAGCCCGCGACGTAGGCGACCACCGGCTTGGTGACGTGCTCCTCGATGTAGGCGGCGGCCCGCTCCTCAGCGTCCCCGCCGATCTCACCGATCATCACGATCGCGTCGGTGTCGGGGTCGCTTTGGAAGGCCTCCAGCGCGTCGATGTGCGTGGTGCCGATCACCGGGTCGCCGCCGATGCCGACGGCGGTGGAGAAGCCGATGTCCCGTAGCTCGTACATGAGCTGGTAGGTCAGCGTGCCGGACTTGCTCACCAGGCCGATCCGGCCGGCCGAGGTGATGTCGGCCGGGATGATGCCCGCGTTGGACGCGCCGGGGGAGGCGATGCCGGGGCAGTTGGGGCCGATGATGCGGGTGCGGGCGCCCTTGGAGATGTTGTACGCCCAGAACTCGGTGGTGTCGTGCACCGGCACGCCCTCGGTGATGACCACCGCGAGCGGGATCTCGGCGTCGATCGCCTCCCGGACGGCGGCCTTGGTGCCCGCCGGCGGGACGAAGATCACCGTGACGTCGGCGCCGGTGGCGGCCATCGCCTCGGCGACGGTGGCGAACACCGGCAGTTCCACCCCGTCGAAGTCGACGGTCGTGCCCGCCTTGCGGGGGTTGGTGCCGCCGACGACCTTGGCGCCGGCCTTGAGCATCCGCCGGGTGTGCTTGGAGCCCTCCGACCCGGTCATGCCCTGCACGATGATCTTGCTGTTCTCGGTGAGCCAGATGGCCATTACGCACCTACCGCGGCGAGCTCGGCGGCACGCTTGGCCGCGTCGTCCATGGTGTCGACCAGCTCGACGCCGTCCAGCGCGGCGTCGGCCAGGATCTGCCGCCCGAGGGTGGCGTTGTTGCCGTCCAGGCGGACGACCAGCGGGTGGGTCACCGTCTCGCCGCGCTCGTCGAGGAGCTTGAAGGCCGAGACGATGCCGTTCGCCACCGCGTCGCAGGCGGTGATGCCGCCGAACACGTTGACGAAGACCGACTTCACGCTCGGGTCGGAGAGCACGATCTCCAGCCCGTTGGCCATCACCTCGGCCGAGGCGCCGCCGCCGATGTCGAGGAAGTTGGCCGGCTTCTGCCCGCCGAACGTCTCCCCGGCGTAGGCCACCACGTCGAGGGTGGACATGACCAGGCCCGCGCCGTTGCCGATGATGCCGACCGACCCGTCGAGCTTGACGTAGTTGAGGTCCTTCTCCTTGGCCCGGGCCTCCAGCGGGTCCTCGGCGGCCTTGTCGGCGTAGGACTCGTGCTCGGTCTGGCGGAAGGTCGCGTTGTCGTCCAGGGTGACCTTGCCGTCGAGGGCCTTCACCTCGCCGTCGGCGGTGAGGATCATCGGGTTGACCTCGACCAGCGTGGCGTCCTCGTCCACGAAGACGGCCCACAGCTTCTCGATGATCTCGGCGGCGCCGTCCAGCGCGGCCTCGGGCAGGCCACCGGCCTGGGCGATCTCCCGGCCCCGGGCGCGGTCGACCCCGGTCAGCGGGGAGACCGGGATCTTGGCCACCTTGTCCGGCGTGCTGTGCGCGACCTCTTCGATGTCCATGCCGCCGGCGGCCGAGCAGATGGCGAGGAAGGTGCGGTTGGCGCGGTCGAGCAGGAAGGAGAAGTAGTACTCCTCCGCGATCGCGCTGGCCTCTTCCACCAGGACCTTGTGGACCGTGTGACCTTTGATGTCCATGCCGAGGATGCCGGTGGCCTTGCCCTCGGCGTCGGCGGCGTCGGCGGCGACCTTGACACCGCCCGCCTTGCCGCGGCCACCGGTCTTCACCTGGGCCTTGACGACGACGCGCCCGGTCAGGCGCTCCGCCGCCGCCCGCGCCTCCTCCACGGTGTGCGCGACCACGCCGCGCGGCACCGGGATGCCATACTCCGCGAAGAGCTCCTTCGCCTGATGTTCGAACAGGTCCACGAGGGTCCGTCCTTGCTTGTCCGGCTTACTTCTTCTCTACGTTGAGACCAGGCCTCGGGGCACCCGCGTTCGGCCGGAAGCCTGGCGCATGCAGCCTAGCCGCCGCCGGGACCCGGAGCGCTCGCCGGGGGCCGCCGACTGGGGTCATCAGGGTAACGAGATACCTGCAAAATGCCCAAAATTCCATAAAAAAGCCGCCGATAAACCCGGGCGGACCTCCGGTCCACCCCGCACTCCGGCCTGGCCGGTACCGGCCGCCGGCGACCCGCCCCGTACCCCGCGACCACCGGCGGCGATGCAGCGGTGGCGCGATCCCCGCCAATTCAGCCATCCGCGTTGATATTTCCGATAAATGACCATTATTGGGAGATCGTTTCTTGGCAGAATGTCGGGGCCCTCCCCTACCGGCGAGGGCCTACTTACGGGAGGACCCCTCGATGAGGAGATGGCTGGCCCTTGCCGCGACGACCCTGGTCGCGCCGGCGATGGCCCTGACGGTACCGGCCGCGGCCCAGGCCGCCCCGGCCACCGCGCGAACCGGCGCGATCACCGCGCCGGTCGGGGCGGGCACCGGCGCCGCGAACGCGCTGCGGCGGCAGTTCGCCAAGAAGACCGGTATCACCGTGCACGAGACCGCGCGGATCAGGCTGGACGGCGAAGTGCTGTTCTCCCACCGCCTGGGCGGCCGGCTGCGGTTCGCCCCCACGGGCGTGGACGCCGCCGACGTCAGCATCGTGGCCGAGTCCGGCGGTCCGGGCGGCGACGCCCGGACGCGCGTCATCATGCTCGACGGCCACCAGTACATGAAGAGCTCGATGTACGACGGGCTGCTGCCCGAGGGCAGGACCTGGCTGCGCACCCCCGGAGCGGACCCCGCGGGGCTCGCCGGCGACGGCCTGGTGGACGCGCTGCGGCCCGAGGTGCTGGCCGCGGTGCTCGCCACCGCCGACGGCAAGGCGTCCGGCGGCCGGGTCGGCGGGGCGCCCACCACGCTGCTGCACGGCGCCATCTCGCTGAAGGCGCTGGGCAAGGTCTCGCCGACCGCGCGGATCTACCAGAGGGCGGCCGGGAAGAAGAAGATCACCGTGCCGTGGAAGCTGTGGCTCGGCGCCGACCGGCTGCCGCGGCGGGTGCAGTCCACCTTCACGTTGCCCACCCGCCACAAGAGCCCCGCTCTGTCGATCTCCACCGACGTCACCTTCACCGGGTGGGGCGGCAAGGTCACCGTCACCGCACCGCCCGCCTACCTGACGGTCGACGTCCAGGACCTGCGGTACGTGCCGCCGCCGCCGCCGGACTTCACCACCAAGATCGAGGGTCTGGTCCGCGACGAGCACTGAGCCCGCGTATCGAGCACCGGGCGGCGTATCGGCCGGGCCACGGCTCGGCCGATACGCCGCGCAGAGCGCGCAGAGCCGCGCAACCGGCGCAGAGCCGGACGGAGCCGCTGAGAGCCCGTCAGAGCGGGCAGCGCTGCTCGGCGGTGGTCAGAGCTTCTCCAGCGGGGCGTAGGCCAGCAGCAGGGTCTTCTCCCCACCGGACCCGAAATCGATCTTCACTTTGGTCTTCTCGGCCACCCCGTCCACCGTGACGACCGTGCCGAGACCGAAGGTGTCGTGGGTGACCCGGTCGCCCGGACGCAGGCTGGGCACGACCCGCCCGCCGGCCTTCTTCGGCGCCGCCGTGCGGCTCTCGCGCACGGTCGCGGCGCTCCACGCCGACTTGGCCGGATCGCCGTGCCAGTCGAGCAGGTCGGCCGGCACCTCGGCGAGGAAGCGGGACGCCGGGTTGAAGGCGGGCGCCCCCCACGAGCTGCGCACCGCCGCCCGGGACAGGTACAGCCGCTGCTGGGCGCGGGTGATGCCGACGTAGGCCAGCCGGCGCTCCTCCTCCAGCTCGCGCGGCTCGCCCAGCGAGCGCATGTGCGGGAAGACGCCGTCCTCCATACCGGTGAGGAAGACCACCGGGAACTCCAGCCCCTTGGCCGTGTGCAGGGTCATCAGGGTGACCACGCCCTGGTGGTCCTCGCCCTCGGGGATCTGGTCGGCGTCGGCCACCAGCGAGACCTGCTCCAGGAAGTCGACCAGCGTGCCCTCGGGGTTGGCGCCCTCGAACTCCGAGGCGACCGAGATCAGCTCGTTGAGGTTCTCCAGCCGGCTCTCGTCCTGCGGGTCGCCGGAGTTCTCCAGCTCGGTGCGGTAGCCGGTGACGGCCAGCACCTCCTCGGCCAGCTCGGAGATCGGCAGTTCCTTGGCCCGCAGGTCGTCCAGCAGCGCGACGAAGTCACGGATCGCGTTCAGCGAGCGGGTCGCCATGCCCGGCGCCTCGTCCGCCCGGCGCAGCGCCTCCCAGAAGGGGACGCGCTCGCGGGTGGCGAACGCCTCCACCATCGCCTCGGCCCGGTCGCCGATGCCGCGCTTGGGGACGTTGAGCACCCGGCGCAGCGACACGGTGTCGCCGGGGTTGGCCACCACCCGCAGATAGGCCAGCAGGTCGCGGACCTCGCGCCGCTCGTAGAAGCGCACGCCGCCGACGACCTTGTACGGCAGGCCGGTGCGGATGAAGATCTCCTCGAAGACGCGGGAGGCCGCGTTGGTGCGGTAGAAGACCGCCACCTGACCGGGGGTGACGTCCTCCTCGTCGGCCAGCCGGTCGACCTCGTGGGCGACGAACATCGCCTCGTCGTGCTCGTTGTCGGCCACGTAGCCGACGATCTTGGGCCCGGCGCCCTGGTCGGACCAGAGGTTCTTCGGCTTGCGGCCCTCGTTGCGGGCGATCACCGCGTTCGCGGCCGACAGGATGGTCTGGGTGGAGCGGTAGTTCTGCTCCAGTAGGATGGTGCGGGCCGCGGGGTAGTCGCGCTCGAACTCCAGGATGTTGCGGATCGTCGCGCCACGGAACGCGTAGATCGACTGGTCGGCGTCACCCACCACGCACAGCTCGGCCGGCTCGACCGCGCCCTCGCGCACCACCTCACCCTCGGCGGTGCGCAGCTCGGGCAGCCCGACCAGCTCCCTGATCAGGATGTACTGGGCGTGGTTGGTGTCCTGGTACTCGTCCACCATCACGTGGCGGAACCGGCGCCGGTAGTGCTCGGCCACCTCGGGGAACAGCTGGAACAGCGTGACCGTCAGCATGATCAGGTCGTCGAAGTCCATCGCGCCGGCCTCGGTCAGCCGCCGCTGGTAGACGCGGTAGGCCTCGGCGAGCGTGCGCTCCAGGTGGGTCTGCGCCCGGTCGGCCGCCGTGTCGTAGTCGATCAGCTCGTTCTTCAGGTTGCTGACCTGGGCGGAGAACGACCGGGGCGGATAGCGCTTGGGGTCGAGCTCCAGCTCGCGGCAGACCATGGCCATCAGCCGCTGCGCGTCGGCCTGGTCGTAGATGGAGAAGCTGGAGGTGAAGCCCAGGCGCTTGGCCTCCCGCCGCAGGATGCGCACGCAGGCGCTGTGGAAGGTCATCACCCACATCGCCCGGGACCGCGGCCCGATGAGGCGGTCGACCCGCTCCTTCATCTCCTTGGCGGCCTTGTTGGTGAAGGTGATCGCCAGGATCTCCCCCGGCTGGACGCCGCGCTCGCCGAGCAGGTAGGCGATGCGGTGGGTGAGCACCCGGGTCTTGCCCGAACCGGCGCCGGCGACGATGAGCAGCGGGCCGCCCGCGTGCACGACGGCCTCGCGCTGCTGCGGGTTGAGCCCGTCGAGCAACGGATGATCAACGGTGGGGTTCACGGCTCGGGTCGACACGCCTTTAGATTAGGGCCGCCCACCGACAACGCCGACCCGCCCGCCGGCACCGGCGATGCCCCCGGCGCGGCCACCGCCGGGACATGCGGCATCATGGCCGGAAATATCATGACGCCGCGTTGCGTTCGCCACGTCATGCCCCTAGGAGGACGACCGTGACCGCACTCGACGACGCCGAGATCAGCACGATCCTCGTCGTGACCGCCCACCCCGACGACGTCGACTTCGGGGCCGCCGGCACCGTCGCGACGTTCACCGGCAAGGGCATCCGCGTGGTGTACTGCGTGGTCACCGACGGCGACGCCGGCGGCTTCGACCGCCTGGTCGACAACGGCGGGATGGCCGAGCTGCGGCGCGACGAGCAGACCGCGGCCGCCCGGGAGGTGGGGGTGACCGAACTGCACTTCCTCGGCTACCCGGACGGCACCGTGGAGCAGACCCTGGCGCTGCGGCGCGACATCGCGCGGGTGATCCGCCAGGTGCGGCCGGACCGGGTGCTCACCTCCACTCCCGAGCGCAACTACGCCCGGATCGGGCCGAGCCACCCCGACCACCGCGCCGTGGGCGGCGCGACGCTGGACGCCGTCTACCCCGACGCCCGCAACCCGTACGCCTTCCCCGAACTGCTGGCCGACGAAGGGCTGGCGGCCTGGACGGTCCGCGAGGTGTGGCTGATGGGCGGCCAGGCCAACGATCACTACGTGGACGTCACCCCCGTCCTGGACCGCAAGTTCGCCGCGCTGCGGGCGCACGCCAGCCAGACGTCGCACATGGACACGCTGGAGGATTTCGTCAAAGGCTGGCTCGCGATGAACGCCCAGGCCGCCAGGCTCCCGGAGGGGAGCTACGCCGAGGCGTTCCAGGTGGTCTCCACCGGCTGACCGCCCGACCCCCCGGCCGACAGGCGCCGGGCGGCGCGGGCCGCGGGGTGGCCGAGCATGTTGGTCGCCAGGTGGGTCAGCGCGGGCGCGAGCAGCCCGCCGCGCGCGCGCAGCGCGTGGAAGAGCAGCCCGGCCGGCACGGTGGCGGCCACCGACCCGGCGACCACCCACCCGCGCCGGGCCGGGCCGCCGAGCGCGGGGTTGGCCGCTGCCAGGTCCAGCGCGGGCAGCACGTGCCAGAGCCCGAACAGCGCCGCCGCGCCGGCCGCCGCACCGGCGGGCCCGCACCGGCGGGCCAGCAGCGCGGGCAGCACGCCGCGGAACGCGGTCTCCTCCAGCAGCACCGTGCCGAGCGGCACCTGGACCAGCGCCTCCTCCAGCAGCCGGGCCCGGGACAGGCCGAGCGTGCGCTCGTCCAGGAAGAGCCGCCGGGTGCCCGGCAGCAGCACGCCGGCGCCGTAGCAGGCGGCGACGGCGGCGGCCAGCGCCCCGCCGAGCCGCGCGCCCGGGCCGGGCCGGGTGAACCCCATCTCCGCCCATGACAGCCCGGCCCGCCGGCCGAGGCCGGCCAGCGCGGCCGCGGCGGCGGTGGAGGTGACCGGCGCCAGCCGGCGGGCCACCCGGTTGTTCAGCAGGTTGGCGGCCAGCAGCACGCCGAGCGCGGCGGCCAGCGGGGCCCGGCCGGTGGACCGTCCTCGACCCATGCCGGCCAGCCTACGCATCAGCAGGCGCCCGCCCCGCGCTGGTAGCCCTTGGCGAACGCCTGCTGGCGCTGCTCGGGCGTGCCGTGCGCGTCCTCGGCGAAGAAGGCGTCCGTCGGATCGCCGGCCGCGGCCAGGTTGGCGAGCAGTTCCTGCTCGTCGCCCTCCTGGGCGGACAGCTGCTGCGAGTCGATCATGCCTTTCAGCGCGCCGCCGGCATAGCAGTCGGCCTGCAGCTCCCGCTCGATGTTGAACCGGAAGTCGGTGGTGAGCTGCGCCTGGACCGCGTGCCCGATCTCGTGCGGGATGATCACGTAGATCGCGCCGTCCCCCAGCTCGTCGTACAGCGTCCGCAGCCATGCCGCGTCGTAGGCGATGAAATGGCCCACCGGGCAGTAGAAGGCGTTGTCCGGCACCGCGGGCTGGCCACCACAGGCCGGCCCGTCGTTTCCGCGATACGCCTGGAAGCGCTGGACGGGCCGGTACTCCTCGCCGGAGGCCTGGAACTGTTGCTGCCAGAACCGCTCGGTCAGGATGCTCGCCAGCTGGATGTCGTCCTCGAACGTCTCCCCCAGCGGCAGCCGGCTCGCCTGGGCGTCCTGACCGTTCTGGCCGCTCTGACCGTTCTGGGCGTCCTGGGAGGCCTTGGCGCGGGGACGCAGGGTGAACTGGTCCTTCCAGAACGCCACGGACGAGCAGCCCGCGACGAGCACGGCGGCCAACAGGAGGGACAGGACCCCGCGAACTCTCACATGGCCATCTTTACCGATTTGTCACACTGTCGTGTGGGCATTCACACCAATCGCCGCGCGGTGGCCCAGCGCGACAGCTCGTGCCGGTTGGAAAGCTGCAGCTTGCGCAGCACCGAGGACACGTGCGTCTCCACCGTCTTCACCGAGATGAACAGCTCCTTGGCGATCTCCTTGTAGGCGTACCCGCGGGCGATCAGCCGCAGCACTTCGCGCTCGCGGGTGGTCAGCGAGTCCAGCTCTGGGTCGATCGACGGTGCCTCGGTGGAGGCGAAGGCGTCCAGCACGAACCCGGCCAGCCGCGGCGAGAACACCGCGTCGCCCTCGGCCACCCGGACGATCGCGTCGGTCAGCTCGCGACCGCTGATGGTCTTGGTGACATATCCGCGGGCGCCGCCGCGGATGACCCCGATGACGTCCTCGGCGGCGTCGGAGACCGACAGCGCCAGGAACCGCACGGCCGCCCCGGAGCCGAGCACCCGGCGCAGCACCTCCTGGCCGCCGCCCCCGGGCATGTGCACGTCGAGCAGTACGACGTCGGGCTCGAGCGACTCGATCGCCCCCACCGCCGACTCGACGTCCTCCGCCTCCCCGACCACCTCGATCTGCGGTCCGAGCTCGGCGCGCACGCCGGACCGGAACAGCCGGTGGTCGTCCACGATCAGCACTTTGACCATCGTCACGGCTCCCTCGGGGCTCGGCGGGCCACCTGGTGGATCACGGTCGCTCCCGCTTCATCGTCAGCATCACTTCGGTGCCGTCGCCCGGCTCGGTCCTGACCCGGGCGCTCCCGCCGTGACGCTCCATCCGGCCGATGATCGACTGGCGGATGCCCATGCGGTCCTCCGGCACCTCCTCCATGGTGAAGCCTTTCCCGCGGTCGCGCACGAACACCGTGACCTCCTCCGGCTCGACCTCGGTGTAGACGGAGATCACCGGCGCCTCGGCGTACTTGGCCGCATTCACCATGGCCTGCCGGGCCGCGTGCAGCATCGCGCGCAGGCCGTCGTCCAGGTCGCAGTCTCCCACGCAGACGATCTCGATCGGCACCCCGTGCTCGTCCTCGATCTCCGCGGCCACCCGGCGCACCGCGGCGGCCACCGTCGCGTCCGCGTCGGCCTTCGGCTGGTACAGCCAGTTCCGCAGCTCGCGCTCCTGCGAGCGGGCCAGCCGGGTCACCTCGAACGGATCCTGAGCGTTGCGCTGGATGAGCGTGAGCGTGTGCAGCACCGAGTCGTGCACGTGCGCGGCCATCTCGGCGCGCTCCTCCTGGCGGATGCGCTCGCGGCGCTCCTTCTGCAGTTCCTTCCACAGGGCGGTCAGCCAGGGGGCGGCGATCAGCGCGATGCCGCCGACCACGACCGCGGTGAACGCCAGGCCGGCCCGGGCCTCGGCCAGCTTGCCCTGGGCGGCGAGGAAGCCGATCGCCCCGACGACCACCAGGAGCAGGCCGATGCCGGTGCGGATCCAGGACCGGCGCACCTGGCGGACCGCGTCGGTCATCCATCGCTGGCGGCGGCCGGGCTCGGCCTGCTGCCAGAGGATCAGCGCGCCGATGCCGCCCACCGCGATCGACCAGGTGCCGACGCCGCCGGAGGAGGCACCGGTGAGCCACCCGAAAGCGGTCAGCGCCATGCCGATCACCGCGTAGGCGGCCACCTGGCCCCAGTCACGGCCGGGCGCCGGACCCCCCTGCCGCTCGCGCGGGGTGAACATCCACAGCGCGGCGTACGCCAGCACGCCCAGGCCGTCGAGCACGCTGAGCAGCACGAAAGCCAGCCGCAGCACCACCGGGTCCAGCCGCAGCTGCGCGGCGGCGCCCTGCGCCACGCCCGCGACGAGCCGGCCCCGCAACGGGCGCACCATGCGGGGATAGGCCGACGGAGCCGAAGGAACGGTCGGATTCTCAGACATATCCCAAGCATCGTCACACGTCACGGCACCGCCCCGCCATCAGGGCCGTCCCTGACCCGACCCGGAGGTCCGCCCGCGTGAGGGGGACACGGGAGAGGATGCGGGGAGACACGGGGAGACACGGGGAGACACGAGGGAGACGCGGGGGAGTCGCCTTGGAGACACGGCCGGGCCTCGCCGCCCGCCGGTCCGGACGATCCCGCCCGGCGGCGAGGCCCGCCGCGCCGGCGGCACCGGGTCGGGGACGAGTCAGGGGTGTCCCGGATGGCCGGGAGCGGCCACCGCCCACCACGATGGGACCCATGACCGCAGCAGGACGTCCGGACCGGACGGTCGACCCGGGCCCGCCCACCGGCGAGGAGCGCGTACTCGGGCGCAGCGACGAGGGGCGCATGATCACCGGTGTCTGCGCCGGCCTCGGCCGGCACACCGGGATGGACCCGGTGATCTTCCGGGTGGGCTTCGCCCTCCTGGTGGTCGGCTCGGGCATCGGCATCATGATGTACGTCGCCGCATTCCTGCTGATGCGCAACCCGAAAGGCGGTCCCGGTCTCGCCGAGCACTGGAGCCGCCGGTCCTTCGACACCGAGACCGTGCTGGCACTGCTCGCCGCGATCTTCGCGTTCGGCCTGATCGTCAACGTGGCCGCCGACGGCATCAGCCGGGCCACCATCGTGATCGGCACGGTCCTGGCCGTCGCCATGCTCGCCGCGCACTCCCGCGGGGCGGACCTGCGGGGCCTCGCCCGAAGCCTGCCGGAGCGGCTGCGCCGCCGGCGGTCCGCCCAGCCGCCGTCCGCCGTCCCCGCGTTCTCCGCCGCCGCACCGTTCACCGCCGGCATGGCCGGGGAGCCGGCGGCGTACGCCGACGCGCCGCGGGCCGCCGGGTCGAACGACGCGCCGCCGGCGGGCGCGCGGCCGGCCGCGGGGCCCGTCCCGCCGACGATGACGCTGCCGATGCCGCCGGTGGCGGCGCACCCGGCGGACGCGCCGCCCGCGCCCGCCGCACCGGACCGGTCCGCCCCGGCCGCCACCTCCGCGGCGGCACCGCCGGACGCACCGCCGGCCGCCGCATCGCCATCGGACGCACCGCCGCCGGACGCAGCGCCATCGGACGCACCGCCGGCCGCCGTACCGCCGTCGGGCGCCCGGCCGTCGGACGCGCCGCCGGCCGGGGCACCGGAGTACTACCGCAGGCTCGCCGACCTGGCCGTGGAGGCGCGCCTGGCCGCGCGCCCCCGGTTCGACTCCTCCGGCGAGCCCTTCGCCCCGCGCGGCCCCTACGGCGCGCAGGTGCGCCCGTACGCGCCGCCCGGATACGAGGGACCGCCCGGCCGGGACGCCGGAGCGCCCGCCCCCCGGTGGCCGGACGCGCCCGCGCGCCGCACCCGGCCGCGGTCCTTCGTCGGCGCCGCCACACTTCTCCTCGCGCTCATGGTCGGAGGGATCATGGTTGCCACACAGCCGTCGACCGGCACCCCGCTGCCGTTCATCGGGGGCGCCGTGCTCGTCGTCCTCGGTGCCGGGTTGCTCATCACCGCCTGGTTCGGCCGGGGCGCCGGGCTGGTGGCCACCGGCACGGTGCTCTCCCTGCTGCTGGTGGCGGGCTCGGCGGTCGGCGACGTGCCGAGGAAGGTCGGCAGCTACACCTGGGAGCCGGTGGACGCGGCGGCCGTCGCCCGCACCTACTCGGTGGGCATCGGCGACGGCACGCTCGACCTGCGCGACACCCGGTTCGCGCCGGGGTCGCGGACCCGCTTCGACGCCTCGATCTCCTTCGGCGAGATGCGGGTGATCGTCCCGGCGACCGCCCGGGTGGAGGTGCACGGGTACGCGCGGCTCGGCGACGTGCAGATCGAGCACTCGGTGCGCGGCGGCCACGACGTCCGCTACGAGAAGGTGCTGGAGCCGGAGGTCCCGCAGGCGGGCCGGGTCCCGGTGATCGAGCTGTACGTCAAGGCGGGAATCGGGGACGTGGAGGTGCGCCGTGCGGCATAAGACCGACTGGTTCGCGCTGCTGGCCGGGCTGCTGTTCATCGGGATCGGCGTGCGCTACCTGCTGCGGCCGCAGCCGGACACGCTGGTGATGGGGCTGCTACTGGTCTTCGGCCTGGGCTTCGCCGGGCTGGTCGGCGTGATGGCCCGCACCATGCGCCGCCGCTGACCTCCGGCGCGCGGTTCCCGGGGTTCGCGGGACAGGGGGGTTGACGGGGGACGGCAGGGGCGTAAGTTCGCATTGTCGGCAATCCTCACTCTCGCCCATCACCGCCAGTGCGCTCGCCAACTCCCCGTCAGCCTTCGACAGATCACCTCCAGCGAGGTTCGCACCGGCCGGCGCACGGCAATAGAGCAACCAGCCACCGCGCTTGGAGGATCGATGGCCCGTATCACCGTCACCGTCGACGGCGTCGCCTACCAGGAGGAGGTGGAGCCCCGGCTGCTCCTGGTGCACCTCCTGCGCGACCGCATCGGGAAGACCGGCACGCCCATCGGCTGCGACACCGGCAACTGCGGCGCCTGCACGATCATGCTGGACGGCCGCAGCGCCAAGAGCTGCTCGGTCCTGGCGGTCCAGGCGGACGGCGCCGAGGTGCTCACCGTGGAAGGGCTGGCCGGGCCGGACGGCTGGCATCCGATGCAGCGGGCCTTCCACGAGGAACACGCCCTCCAGTGCGGCTACTGCACCCCCGGCATGATCATGGCCGCCATCGACCTGCTCAAGGACGATCCAGACCCCTCCGAGGACGCCGTGCGGGCCGGCCTGGAGGGCAACCTGTGCCGGTGCACCGGGTACAGCAACATCGTCCGGGCCGTGCGCGGCGGCGCGCGGGCCATGCGGGACGCCGGGGCGGTGGGCGACCGGTGACCGAGCAGATCGACGCCGGGATGGTGGCCCGGCAGGTCGCCGAGAGCGACGAGCTGGGCGAGCCGGTACCGGGCCGGCGCGAGGTGGGCGCCGCGCGCCGCCGCAAGGAGGACGCCCGGCTGGTCACCGGGCGCACCCGGTGGACCGACAACATCCAGCTTCCCGGCATGCTGCACGTGGCCTTCGTGCGCAGCCCGATGGCGCACGCGCGGATCACCAGGGTCGACGTGTCGGCCGCCCGGCGCCTGCCCGGCGTGGTCGCCGCGTTCTCCGGCCGCGACCTGGCCGCCGAGCAGGGCGGCCTGCCGTGCGCGTGGCCGGTCACCGAGGACATGGTGCTGCCCGACCACCCGCCGATGGCGGTCGAGGAGGTGCGCTACCCCGGCGAGGCGGTGGCCTGCGTCGTCGCCACCGACCGGTACCTGGCGAGCGACGCGCTGGAGGCGGTGGAGGTGGACTACGAGCCGCTGCCGGCCGTGCTGGACATGACCCGCGCGCTGGCCCCGGACTCGCCCCGGGTGCACCCGGAGGGCAACCGGGCGTTCGTCTGGAAGTTCGCCGCGGGCGACGCGGACGCCGCCTTCCGCGACGCCCCGGTCGTCGTGGAGCGCACCTTCGTCCAGCAGCGGCTGATCCCCACCGCGATGGAGCCCCGCGCGGTGGTGGCCCAGACCGACGGCGACTCCTTCACGCTGTACTCGGCGACCCAGATCCCGCACGTGCTGCGGGTGATGCTGGCGATCACCACCGGCATCCCCGAGCACAAGCTGCGGGTGATCGCCCCGGACGTCGGCGGCGGCTTCGGCTCCAAGCTGCAGGTCACCGCCGAGGAAGTGCTCGCGCTGCTGCTCACCCGGCGGCTCGGCCGGCCGGTCAAGTGGACCGAGTCGCGCTCGGAGGGCAACCTCACCGTGCACCACGGGCGCGACCAGCTGCAGCGGGTCTCGCTCGCCGCCGGCGCCGACGGGCGGCTGCGCGGGCTGAAGGTCGACCTGCTCGCCGACATGGGCGCCTACCTCATGCTGGTCACGCCGGGCGTCCCGCTGCTCGGGGCGTTCATGTACAACGGCATCTACAAGATGGACGCCTACGACTTCACCTGCACCGGCGTCTTCACCACCAAGATGCCCACCGACGCCTACCGGGGCGCCGGGCGGCCGGAGGCCACGTTCGCGATCGAGCGGCTGATGGACGAGCTGGCCGCCGAGCTGGGCCTGGACCCGGTCGAGGTGCGCCGGCGCAACTGGATCGCCCGCGAGGAGTTCCCCTACGCGACCATCGCCGGCCTCACCTACGACTCGGGCGACTACGCGGCGGCCACCGACCGGGCACTTGAGCTGTTCGGCTACGACGCGCTGCGCGCCGAGCAGGCCGCCCGGCGCGAGCGCGGCGACCCGGTCCAGCTCGGCATCGGGGTCTCCACGTTCACCGAGATGTGCGGGCTGGCGCCGAGCCGGGTGCTCGGCTCGCTCAGCTACGGCGCCGGCGGGTGGGAGCACGCGTCGGTCCGCATGCTGCCCACCGGCAAGGTCGAGGTGGTCACCGGCTCCAGCCCGCACGGCCAGGGCCACGAGACCGCGTGGAGCCAGATCGTCGCCGACGCGCTCGGCGTGCCGTTCGAGGACGTCGCGGTGGCGCACGGCGACACGGGCGTCTCGCACAAGGGCATGGACACCTACGGCTCACGGTCGCTGGTGGTCGGCGGCATGGCGGTGCTGCGCGCCTGCGACAAGGTCAGGGAGAAGGCGCGGCAGATCGCGGCCCACCTGCTGGAGGCCGCGGCCGACGACCTCGAGTTCACCGAGGGCTCGTTCCGGGTGCGCGGCACCGGCGCGGCCCGGACCATCCAGGAGGTCGCGCTGGCGACGTTCGCCGCCCACGACCTGCCGGACGGCGTCGAGCCCAGCCTGGACTCCGACGCCACCTACGATCCGGACAACTTCTCCTACCCGCACGGGACGCACCTGTGCGCGGTCGAGGTCGACACCGAGACCGGCGCCACGAAGATCAGGTCGTATGTGGCGGTGGACGACGTGGGCCGGGTGGTCAACCCGACGATCGTGACCGGGCAGGTGCACGGCGGCCTGGCCCAGGGCATCGGCCAGGCCCTGTTCGAGGAGGCGGTGTACGACGCCGACGGCAACCTGCTGACCACGACGATGGCCGACTACCTGATCCCCTCGGCCGCCGACCTGCCGGAGTTCGTCACCGACCGCACCGAGACCCCGGCCACCACCAACCCGCTCGGGGTGAAAGGGGTCGGCGAGGCCGGCACCATCGCCTCGACCCCGGCGGTGGTCAACGCCGTCGTCGACGCGCTGCGCCCCCGCGGCGTCACCGACGTCCCCATGCCCTGCACCCCGCAGCGGGTCTGGCGTGCGATCCAGGAGGCGGCCGGATGAGTTCCCGGATCACCGTGGAGAGAGGTGCCGCATGATCCCGCCGGCGTTCGACTACGTCCGCCCCTCCTCGCTGCCGGAGGCCCTGGCCGCGCTGGCCGAGGCCGGCGAGGACGCCAAGGTGCTGTGCGGCGGCCAGTCGCTGCTGCCGCTGCTCCGGCTGCGACTGGCCTACCCGAGCGTGCTGGTCGACGTCGGCCGGCTGCCCGAGTTGCACGGAGTGCGGGAGGAGGGCGGGCATGTCCGGATCGGCGCCGCCACCACGCATGACGAGGTGCTGCGCTCGCCGGTCGTCCGCGCCGGGTGCCCGCTGCTGCCGCTCGCCACCGCGACCGTCGCCGACCCGGCGGTGCGGCACCGCGGCACCCTCGGCGGCTCGCTCGCGCACGCCGACCCGGCCGGCGACCTGCCGGCGGTGGCGGTGGCGCTGGACATGGAGTTCGTGGTCGCCTCCGCCGCCGGGGAGCGGGCCGTCCCGGCGGGCGAGTTCTTCGTCGACTACCTGGAGACGGCGCTGCGGCCCGCGGAGATCCTGGTCGCCGTGCGGGTGCCCCGGCTGGGTGACGGCTGGGGCTTCCACTACGAGAAGTTCCACCTCACCGCCCAGGCGTGGGCGGTGGTCGGGGTGGCCGCGGCGGTCCGGCCCGGCGGCGCGGGCGGGGACCGGCGCGTCGAGGAGGCCCGGGTCGGCCTGACCAACATGGGCCCCACCCCGGTGCGGGCAGGCGGCGTCGAGCGGGCGGTGCGCGGCGCGCCGCTGCCCGGCGCCGGGGCCGGCGGGTCGCCGGGCGGTGCCGGGGACGGGGTCCGGGACGCCGCCGCGCTGGCCGACGAGGGGACCTCCCCGCCCGGTGACCTGCACGCCACCCCCGAGTACCGCCGCCACCTGGCCCGCGTCCTCACCCGCCGTGCCCTGCTCGCCGCCGCCGCCTGATCCTGCGCCGCCCCGTGCCCGCCGGCCGGCGGGCACGGGAGGCAGACGATGGCCGCGCGCCGGGCCTTCGAGGAGCTGATTGGCATGTCCGGCCCCGGCCGGGTAGCAAGGTAGGAGATGTCGGCGAGCGGTGGAAGACGGGGCGGTCCTGGCCGCCACGGTGAAGAGGAGCGGGACGATGGCGATGCGATTCGAGCACGAGTTCACGGTCCCGGTGCCGGTCGAGCAGGCGTGGCCGGTGCTCCTGGACGTCGAGCGGGTCGCCCCGTGCCTGCCGGGCGCCACGCTGGACGCCGTGGAGGGCGACGCCTTCACCGGGCGGATGAAGGTCAAGGTGGGCCCGGTCACCGTGACGTACAAGGGCCGGGCCGCGTTCACCTCGGTGGACAAGGACGCGCACGCGCTGACCCTGGAGGCGTCCGGCAAGGAGGCGCGGGGCACCGGCACCGCCGGGGCGACGGTCGACGCCACGCTGGCGGCCGACCCGGACGACACCGAACGGACCAAGGTCGCGGTGCGCACCTCGTTCAACGTGACCGGCCGGCCGGCGCAGTTCGGCCGGGGCATGATGGCCGAGGTCGGCGAAAGGCTGATCGACCGGTTCGCCGCCAACCTGGCGGCCCTGCTGGCCGAGGCCCCCGGCGAGGTGCCCGCCGGCGAGCGGGAGACGGGGGCGGTCCCGCCCCTCGCGGCCGAGCCCGCCGCCACCCCGTTCAACCAGCCGGTGGACAGCCCGCTCGGCACGGCCCGGCCGGACGACGCCGCCGAGCCGCTCCTGCAGGTCGCGCCGCCGGTCAACGGCGCCTCCACCGTGCCTGGCGAGCTCGCCGAGCAGGCCGTGTCGGAGCTGCCGGCCGCCGAGGCGGAGGCGCCCGCCACCCGGCCCATCCCCGGACGGGAGGCGGCGCCACGGCCGGCCCCCGCCGAGCGCCACCTGGCCGCCGTGCCGGACGACGCCCTCGACCCCACCGGCCGCGAGGCCCACCCGGCGGGCACGACCCGCACGTCGCGGACGGCGGAGGAGGAGGCGCTGGACCTGCTGCGGGTCGCCGGGGTGCCGATGCTCAAGCGCGTCGCCCCGGTGGTCGCCGTGCTCGCCGCGCTGCTGGCCGTCGCCTGGTACGTCCGCCGCCTGCTCACCCGCTGAACCGCCGGACCCGTGGCGCAAAAGTAGGCCAAGGAGCGGTCAGCAGTCGCCCTGGCCGGACGGATGCGCCTTTCGTCCGGGAATACCCGAGTCACGGGGATGCCGACTCGGGAGACCAAGCATGCGACCGGACGTCAGCGTTGTGCTCATCGCCTCCGACGCGTCCCCGCCGCTGACCCGGGCGCTGGCGTCCGCGCTCGACCAGTCGCTGCGCCACCTCGAGGTCGTGGTGGTGGACGAGGCGACCACCGGAGCCGTCGAGCGGGCGGTGGCCCGCCGCGCCGACCCGCGGGTGCGCCACATCCGGCGGGCGAGCCGGGGGGCCGGCTGCGGCGGCCCGCGCAACGCCGGGCTGGACGCGGCCCGCGCCCCCTTCGTCATATTCCTGGACCCGGACGGCGAGCTGCCGAAGCACGCCTGCCGCAGCCTGCTGGACGAACTGGAACGGACCGGCGCCGACTTCGCCGCCGGCCAGGTCACCCGGCGGGCCGCCGGTGGACGGGCCCAGCGGTACCGTCCCGAGCTCTACCGGCCGCGCCGGGTCGTGGAGGGCATCCGGGCCGAACCGTCGATGTTCTTCGACGGGTTCGCGACGAACAAGCTGTACCGGACCGCCTTCCTGCACGACCATGGGCTGCGCTTCGCCGAGGCGACGCACTACGCCGACCATGTGTTCACCGCCGCCCTGTTCTGCGCCGCCCGCCGCTTCGCCGTCGTGCCGTGGGTGGTCTACCACCGGCACGGCCGGCCCGGTGGGCTCGATCAGGCCGACCTGCGGCACCGGGTGGCGGCGGCACGCGCCGCGGACGCGGTGCTGCGCGACGGCGGATGCTCGGGCCTGGTGGGCGCCCGGCAGCGGCGCTTCCTCGACCAGGACCTGCCCGGCCACCTGGCCCGGCTGCCCGGCGAGCCCGTCGCCCGGGCCAGGGAACTGGCCGCGGCGACCGCCCCGTACCTCGCCGAGCTGGAGCCCGGCGCCCTGGCCGGCGCCGAACCGATGACCCGGGTGTGCTGCCACCTGATCCTGACCGGCCGGATCGCCGACCTGCTGGTGGCGGCCCGCTCGCTGACCGTGCCGGTCGCCCCGCCCCGGCACGCGGTGCGGGTGGACGGCCGGACGTACTGGGGGACGCGGGCCGATCCCGGACTGGACATCACCGATCTGCGGCTGGCCGAGCTGCCCTTCGGGGCGTCCCGGATCCGCCACGAGATCGCCGAGGTCCACGCCGCCGGCACCGTGCTGTCGCTGACGGTGCGCACCTACGACCCGTTCGCCGTGCTGCGCCGCCGGCGGACCGCCGCCACCCTGGTTCTCGGCGGCCTGCGGGTGCCGCTGGCGCCGCGGCGGCAGCCGGACGGCGGCTACCTGTCCCACGTGGAGGCCGACCTGTCCGGCGTCCGGCTCGACCGGACCGGCGGGCGGGACGCGCGCGTGGTGTTCACCCGGTCCGACGGGCACCGCACCGGCGACCGGCTGCTGGCGGATCCGGTGATGGCGCCGCTGGTCCTGGCCGTCCGGGGCCACGAGGTCACCGTCGGCCCGGCCGGCCGGGACGCGGCGCTGCGGGTCGCCTGGCGGCCGGCCCGGCGGCCGCACCCGGCGGCCGGGGCACGCGGCCTGCTCGCGCTGGCCGGCCGGCCCGCGGTGAAGCGGTGGGTGTACCGAGGGCTGGCGCGCGTGCTGCCGCGCCGCCGCGACCTGGCGATCTTCGAGGCCGACCTCGGCACGGCCCGCACCGGGAACCCCAGGTATCTGCACGAGGAGATCGTCCGGCGCGGGCTGCCGCTGCGGGTGTGCTGGTCGCTGCGCGAGCCGGGCCGGCACCGGGCCGGCGGGGGGCCGGCGGTCCGGCGGCTGGGATGGCGGTACGTCTGGGTGCTGGCCCGGGCGGCCTACCGGGTGGACACCCACGGCTTCCCGCCGGACTTCCCCAAGCCGCGCGGCACCCGGCACCTGCAGACCTGGCACGGGCAGCCGCTGAAGACGGTCGGGCTGGACGTGCCCGGCGCCCGCGGCGACTTCGCCGGTCCGCCGGAGCGGATCCGGGCCGCGGCGGCGCAGTGGGACGCGGTGGTGTCCCCCGGCCCGGAGTTCGAGCGGACGTTCGTGCCGGCCTTCGACTACACCGGTACCGTGCTCGGCTTCGGATCGCCACGCTGCGACGTGCTGGTCAACGGCGACCCGTCCGCCGGGCCGCGGGTGCGCGCGGCGCTGGAGATCCCCGACGGCCGCAAGGTGCTGCTGTACGCGCCGACCTACCGCGACCTGTCGCGCGGTACCGGCTCCTCGATCCGGGTGGACCTGGCCGAACTCGCCGAGGCGCTGGCCGGCGAGTGGGTGGTCCTGCTGCGCCCGCACCCGGCCGAACGGTTCCGGGTGCCCGAGCGGGTACGGCACGCCGTCCGGCCCGCCGGCCGGTACCCGGAGGTGAACGACCTGATCCTCGCCTCGGACGCGCTGCTCAGCGACTACTCCTCGATCATCTGCGATTACGCCTGCACCGGTCGGCCGATCCTGCTGTACGCCGACGACCTGGAACGGTACGCCCGGGTGGAGCGCGGCCTGTACCACGACCTGCCGGAGATCGCCCCCGGCCCGGTGCTGGCCACCACCGCCGAGGTGGTCGCGGCGCTGCGCGACCTGCCCGCGGTCACCGCCCGGTACGCCGACCGCTACGCCGACTTCGCCCGCCGGTTCTGCGCCGAGGAGAACGGGAAGGCCGCCTCCCGGGTGGTGGACGCCTTCTTCCACCCCGCCGGACCGGGGGCGCCGCCGCCGTGAGCGTGGTCGTCTTCGCCTGCGAGGACGCCGACGCCCTCGGCGGCGTCCAGCTGGTCACCCACACCGTGGCCCAGGGGCTGGCGCTGCGCGGCCACCAGGTGCACGTGGTGGGGCTGCGCCGCGCCCGCGCGCCGGTGCGCCACATCGAGCGGCCGCTGTACGAGCGGCACCTGGCGGCGGGCGGGCCCGGCGGCGGCCGGCAGGCGGCCCGCCGCCGGTTCGCCCGGCTGCTCGGCGACGTCGGCCCGGGGTTCGCGGTGCTGACCTCGCCCGCGGTGGTCTCCTGGGTGGCGGACCTGCTGCCGCCGCGGCTGCGCAGCATCGGGCAGTACCACGGCTCCTTCGAGCACGCCCGCGCAACCCGGCACTTCGCCCAGGTGCGCCGGGCCTACCCGGCGCTGGACCAGGCGGTGTTCCTCAGCGGCGACGACGCCTGGCGGTTCGCCGAGGAGGCGCCGCTGCCGAACGCGACCCACCTGCCCAACCCGCTGCGCGCCTGGCCGGACGCCACCTCCTACCTGGACGTGCCGCGGGTGCTGGGCGTGGGCCGGCTGGTCCCGGTACGGCGGTTCGACCGGCTGATCACCGCGTTCGCCCGGGCGGCCCGCAACCGCGCGGCCTGGGAGCTGCACCTGGTGGGCCAGGGCCCCGAGCTGCCCCGGCTGCGCGCGCACGCCGCCGCCCTCGGGGTCGCGGGGCGGGTGGTGTTCCGCGGCGCGGTGCCGGCCGCCGAGGTGGGCCGGGAGTACCTCAACGCCGCGGTCCTCGGCATGACCGGCGAGCACGAGGGCTTCCCGCTGGCCGTGGCCGAGGCGGCGTCCTACGGCATGCCGGCGGTCGCGTTCGCCGTGTCCGGCGGGGTGCGGTCGCTGGTGGCGGACGGCTCGACCGGCGTCCTGGTCCCGCCGGGCGACGTGGAGGCGTTCACCGCGGCGCTGAGCGCGCTGATGGCCGACCCGGCCCGGCGGCGGCGGCTCGGCGCGGCCGCCCGGCGGCACGTGGCCGCGTTCCGGGTGGAGAAGGTGGTGGACGCCTGGGAGGAGCTGTTCGCCCGGCTGGCCCGCTGACGGCGGTCACCGGCCGCCGGCGGCGTGCCGGGCGGCCGTCCGCTGCTGGGGTATCCGCACTTGCGGGCGCGGGCCGGCCGGCAGGGCGGCCAGCGGTCCCGGTTCCCGGCGGCGGCTCAGCCAGTCGCGGGCCTGCTGCCGGTACCGGGCCAGCCGGCGGTGCGCGGCCACCCGCCGGTAGGCGGCCAGGTCACCCGGCGCGGCGCCGGCTCCCCCGCCGGCCGGCTCGTACCCGTGGGCCCGCAGCCGCTCGCCGAGCACCTCCTCGCACAGCGCGATCTCCCACGGGGCCAGCCGGCCGGCCCAGCTGCCCACCCGGACCGGGGTGACCTCGCCGAGCGTGTTGCGGTGCCACACCTTGCGGGGCGGCACCGCCACCGCGGCCACCCGGCGCGGCTCGCACATCGCCGGGTCGAAGTCCTCGCCGAGGAACGCGCACAGCCGGCCCAGCTCGCCTTCGGGGTCGGCGGTCAGGTCCTCGTAGCGCAGCATGTGGTAGGTGCCCGCGGGCAGCCGCCGGGCGTGCCGCCGCCCGAAGTCGACGGCCTCGGCCCAGGTGGAGATGGCGTGCAGCACGCCCATCGGGTACCAGGGCATCTCCTTGAGCGAGGCCACGCAGTCGCGGCCGTCCCGGACCAGGTGGACGAACTGGGCGTCGGGGAACAGCCGCCGCAGCGCGTCGACGTGCCGGACGTAGGCCGGTCGCTTGTCACCCCAGCGTGGCCGCTCGAACCGCGCGGCGTAGCCGGCGAACGCCGCGCCGAGCACCGAGCCGAGCGATCCGGGGCCTTCGACGGCCGCCCGCACGTAGCCGGCCCGCGCCACGCCGAGCTCGTGGAACCGGGTGGACCGGTCGGTGGCGATCCGCTCGGCCAGCCGCCGCCGGTTCTCCGGACGCCGCATGTCGCCGTACAGCCGGCGGTGGTAGTAGACGTCGGTGAGGAACCGCGTCTCCGGCGGCACGGCGATCCGCCGGTGCGCGTGCAGCATGAGCTGCAGCAGCGTGGTGCCCGAACGCGGGCAGCCGACGACGAAGATCGGCCGGTCGGGGCGCACGGCTACACCTCCGTGTAGAACGGATCGGTCCTTACCTGGGGCTCCTCCCGTGCCGGCTCACCCGCCCGGTCCGGCGCGCCCGGCGCCCGGGTGGCCTGCCACATGCGGTACACCAGGTAGGTCTCGTTGGCGACGAGCAGGGCGCCGGCGCCGATGGTGACCGGTATCAGCGCGGCCGGGCCGAGGAGCGGCGCGACCACGAAGACCGCGGCGTGGAACTCGATGCCGCTCATCAGGTGGCTGCGCACCCGGTGGCGGGCGAGGTACTCCTGGACGAGCCGGCGGGCGCCGGGCCGCGGGTCCGGCTCCGGCGGGCGTGGCGGCGGCGGCCGGTAGCGCGCGGGCGGCGCGAACTCGGGCGGGTCGTGCCGCGGGACGCGGGCGAACGGCCGGGTGGCGATCATCGCGTCCAGCGGGGCGCCCGCCTGCCGGGGGACCACCGGCCCGCCGTCCGGCGCCAGGCCGGGCTCCGGGTCGGGGTGCCCGCCGCCGGTGTCGGCGGCCCAGTCGTAGGGCCCGGGCCCGCCACGGCCGGCCGTGGCGTCGTAGCCCGGCAGCTCGTAGGCGGCGGCGGAGTAGTCCGGCAGTTCGTAGACGGCGGCGGAGTAGTCCGGCGGGTCGTACGGCGGGGGTGGCTGGTACGGCGGGGGCGGCTCGTCCGGCGGATCACCGGCGGACGCCCAGGCGACGACCTGGCCGGGGGCCCGCGCGAGCGATTCGACGGCCATCGCGTCGCGGACGTCGTCCAGTTCCTGGCGGCGCGCGGCCTTGCGGCGGGCCTTCACCGCCTGCCGCACCTTCTTCATCTGCGGGCCGTTCACGTATCGGAACAGGTCCAGGACGGCGATGCCCGCGCCGAGCAGGATGAAGGCGACCCGGCCGGTCGCGGTGTACTGCCCGTAGGCGAGGCCGGCCGCGCAGCAGACCTCCCGGATCCGGTCGCCCACGAAGTCCAGCCACAGCCCGAAGGGCGTCCCGGTGCCCTTCAGCCGGGCGATCTTCCCGTCCACGCAGTCGACCAGGAAGCTGACGTAGAAGGTCAGGGCACCGGCCACCAGATGGCCGAAGGCGAAGCACGCCGCCGCGCCGATGCCGAGCACGAGCGAGAGCCGGGTGAGGGCGTTGGGCGTGATCTCGGTGCGATTCGCTACGAACAATGCCACCCGGCAGGCGACCGGATCGACCATGAACACCGTCCACCACGAGTCCCGGCGTTTGCGCGTGGCGTGGACGTCATTCAGCGAATAGGACCTCATGGTTGCCAGCATGGCGAGGTGAGGTCCGGGGAAACCGACCGCCTGTAACTCACATGAGATCTCTGGATCGTTTCTTGACCGGTGATCGCTACTGCGGCGAACGCGTTGACCGGCGGCCGGGGGAAGCCGGGCCGCTGCTCGCCCCGCCGGGGCACCCGGCCGGAGCGGCGACGCGCCGGACGAACGCCCGCAGCCTCTCGCCTCTGCGGTCCATACCGATATGGGGTGGTTCTCCGGTCGATACCCGCACCCGGATAGGGTTGCGCGAAATCGCGCCACCTGGAGGAAGCTGATGCGGAGCATCGTCCCGATCGCGTGCCTGCTCGCGGCCGCCGTGGTCTTTCCGGCCGCCCCGGCGGCGGCCGCCGGGCGCACGGCGGAGCCCGCCGCGGCGGTTCCGTCGTGGTCCACGGGATCCACCGGGTCCACGGCGGCGTTCGCGGCGTCCACGGCGGGCCGGGCGCCGTACTGCGCCCGGGTGAAGTGCATCGCGCTCACCTTCGACGACGGGCCCGGGCGGTACACCGCACGGTCGCTCGACATCTTGCGCGCCCACCGGGCCAAGGCGACGTTCTTCCTGGTCGGCCGGCAGGTCGAGAAGTACCCGGCGCTCGCCCGCCGGATGGTCCGGGAGGGACATGTGGTCGGCGACCACACCGCCACCCACCCGCGCCTCACCGCGCTGTCCGACACGCAGATCCGCGCCCAGCTGCGCGACGCCCAGGATGTCATCACCCGGGCCACCGGCCGCACCCCCGACCTGATGCGGCCGCCCTACGGGGACACCGACGCCCGGGTCGCCTCGGTGGCCGCCGAGTTCGGCCTGTCGCAGATCCTGTGGAACGGATCCTCCCGTGACTGGGAGCTGCGCGACACCCGCGCCATCACCCGCAAGGTGACCGGGCTGGCCCGGCGGGACGGTGTGATCCTGATGCACGACGTCTGGCCGGAGACGGTCGCCGCGATGCCGGCGATCCTGCGGAACCTGAAGAAGCGGGGCTATCACCTCGTCCCGGTCACCGCCCTGCTGCGCGACCGCCCGCTGGGCGCCGGCGAGACCTACCCGCCCCGCCGCTGACCGGACCGGGGGGCCCGAAACCGGCGACCCGCCGAAACGTCCCCGATAACGGCCGAACCCAAATAACCCGGCTTTGTGCAATAAATGGGAGAAATGGGCCGGCCCTCGGCTGGACCGTCCGGAATGGATGGCAGTCGGAGGGCCGGTCACGTACGCTCATCATGCCACTGCATTACACACAGTTTTCCGCCGTACCGTGAGGTGATGATGAGCGACGTCCGCGAGAAGGCAGAGCTGTACGCGCTGGACATCTCGGACGTGACCTGGCTCAGCGCCCCGGGAAGCGCCTCTGACGACCGGATCGAGCTCGCCTACCTGCCCGGCGGCGCGGTGGCGCTGCGCAACCCCTCCGACCCGGACGGCACCGTGCTGCGGTTCACCGCGGCCGAGTGGCAGGCGTTCGTCCTCGGGGTGCGCGACGGCGAGTTCGACGACTGACTCGCGGCCTGGCCCGGCGGGGACTCAGGTGCCGGCCGGCCGCGAGCCGGCCAGCCGGCGGCCCAGCCGCTGCATGGGCAGCTCGACCAGGCGGTAGGTCAGCCAGCTCGCCAGCAGCACCACGGCGAGGAACCCCAGCGCCAGCCAGGCCTGCACGGCCACCGGCCGCTCCCGCGGATCGCCGAACAGCACCAGGAACAGCTTCAGCAGCGGATGGTGCAGCAGGTAGACCGAATAGCTGATCACGCCGAGCCACACCAGCACCCGCGGCACCGCCCGCCGGCGCAACGCCATGCCGAGCGCGAAGGTCGCCCCGGCCAGCAACACCGTGGTGATCCACACCCGGGGGTAGGCCCACCAGCCGGCCTCGACGGCGACGAACGGCACCACGAAGAGCGCCACGGCCACCGCGGCGACGGCCCGCAGCCCGCCGCGCCCTCCAGGCCCGCCGCGCTCCCAGCGGTACAGCACGGTGCCGGTGAACATGACCGCCAGGATGGCCGGCCCGAGCCACGGCGTGCGCCCGCCGAGCAACACCAGCGTCACCGCCAGGCCGCCGAGCACCAGCGCCCCGGCCGCGCGTAACCGTCCAGAGCCGGTCAGCACGCAGGCCAGGCCGGCGGCGAACGCGGCGAGGGCGATGAAGGCGGCCGGGCCGCGGGCCAGCACCGGCGCGGCCAGCACCGCACCGACGACCGGGGCCAGGACGGCGAACACCACCGCCCACCGGCCGCTGCGCCGGTGCGCGCCGAGCACGAACAGCGCGGTGACCAGGAGGTAGAACACCATCTCGTAGGAGAGCGTCCACATGGTGTCGGCGACGCCGGCCGCCCCCACCACGTCGACCAGCATGGTCACGTGCGCCGCCGCGGTCGCCAGGTCCGGGGTGACCGCCCGCCGCAGCGGGATCAGCGGCGTCAGCGCCAGCACGACCGCGATCACCAGCAGGTAGAGCGGGTACAGCCGGAAGAGCCGCCCGATCCAGAACGAGCGCACATCACCCCGGTGCTCCAGCGAGGCCGGGATGATGTACCCGCTGACCAGGAAGAACACCAGCACGCCGTAGATGCCGAGGTTGAACCAGTACGGGCGCAGCCCGGGCAGGAACCGGTAGAGCATGTGCTCCAGCAGGACGGCCAGCGCCCCGATGCCGCGGATCGCGTCCAGCCAGGCCAGCCGGCGGGCGGTGCCGGGGGGCGTGGCGGACGGCGCGCTCGCGGGCTCGGCGGTCAGCACCGGACAGAACTTACCGGCCACCACTCCGGTAAACCGCTAAGTCGGCGATTTACCCGATTTCGTCAGCAAATCGGGAGCCGAATCCCCTTTCCGGAACCCACCTGGCGGGGATCCGGTCACTCCCACTCGATGGTGCCCGGCGGCTTGCTGGTCACGTCGAGGACCACCCGGTTGATCTCGCGCACCTCGTTGGTGATCCGGGTCGAGATGCGGGCCAGCACCTCATACGGCACCCGGGACCAGTCGGCGGTCATGGCGTCCTCGCTGCTCACCGGGCGCAGCACCACCGGGTGGCCGTAGGTGCGGCCGTCGCCCTGCACGCCCACCGAGCGCACGTCGGCCAGCAGCACCACCGGGCACTGCCAGATGTCGCGGTCCAGCCCGGCCCGGGACAACTCCTCGCGGGCGATGGCGTCGGCCTCGCGGAGGATCGCCAGCCGGTCGTGGGTGACCTCGCCGATGATGCGGATGCCGAGCCCCGGACCGGGGAACGGCTGGCGCCAGACCATCGCGGGCGGCAGGCCGAGCTCCTCGCCCGCCCGGCGCACCTCGTCCTTGAACAGGGTGCGCAGCGGCTCCACCAGGGAGAACTTCAGGTCGTCCGGCAGCCCGCCGACGTTGTGGTGCGACTTGATGTTCGCGGTGCCGGTGCCGCCGCCGGACTCCACCACGTCGGGGTAGAGCGTGCCCTGCACCAGGAAGTCGACCGGGCCGTCGGCCAGCACGGCGCGCTGCTCGTCCTCGAAGACCCGGATGAACTCGCGGCCGATGATCTTGCGCTTCTCCTCCGGATCGACCACCCCGGCGAGCGCCTTGAGGAACCGCTCCTCGGCGTCCACCACCCGCAGCCGGACCCCGGTGGCCGCGACGAAGTCGCGCTCCACCTGCTCGGCCTCGCCCTGGCGCAGCAGCCCGTGGTCGACGAACACGCAGGTCAGCCGGTCACCGATCGCACGCTGCACGATGGCCGCGGCGACCGCCGAGTCGACCCCGCCCGACAGGCCGCAGATCGCCCGGCCCTGCGGCCCGATCTGCGCCCGGACCGACTCCACCGCGTCCTCGACGATGTTGAGCATGGTCCAGGACGGCCGGCAGCCCGCCGCGTCCAGGAAGTGCTTCAGGACCGCCTGGCCGTGCTCGGAGTGCATGACCTCGGGGTGGAACTGCACGCCGTACAGCCCGCGCTCGGGGCACTCCATCGCGGCGACCGGGGTGTCGGGCGTCCACGCGGTGACCGCGAAGCCCTGCGGCGCGGCCACCACGCTGTCGCCGTGCGACATCCACACCGACTGGGCGGCGGGCAGGCCGGCGAACAGCACGCCCTCGGTGCCGACGGTGAGGCCGGTGCCGCCGTACTCGGCGATGCCGGTCCGCGCCACCTGGCCGCCCAGCACCCGGGCCATCTCCTGGAAGCCGTAGCAGATGCCGAAGGTCGGCACGCCGGTCTCGAACAGGCCCGCCGGGGCCCCCGGGGCGCCCTCGGCGTAGACCGACGAGGGGCCGCCGGACAGGATGATCGCCTTCGGCCGCTTCGCCAGCATCTCGGCCACCGGCATCGTGGACGGCACGATCTCGGAGTACACGTGGCACTCGCGGACGCGGCGCGCGATCAGCTGCGCGTACTGCGCGCCGAAGTCGACGACAAGGACCGTGTCGAACTCAGACACCGGAGAACCCCCAGAAGAGAAGCGGCGGTGCGCCCAGTCTATCGGCGGGCGGAAGGCCGCCGGTGCCGCGCCGGACCGGCCGCCCGGGCGCTGAACCGACCCGGCGGAGGATACGTCGTAGGGGCATGAGGAGTTCGATCGGCACCGCCGCGGCCGCCCTGCTCGCCACCGGCCTGGTCGCCGGCACGGCCGGGTGCAGCGCGGCCCGGCCGGCCGGCGCCCCGGAACAGGGCACCCCGCCGGCCACCCTCGGGAACATCCGGCTCGTCGCCTACTCCGGCTGCGACGACCTGCTGGCCGACCTGCGCGAGACCACCGCCCGCAACGTCACGCCCTGGGGGCTGGACGGCAACGTCATCATGTACGACGCCGTCGGCGACAGCGCGAAGGCGACGGCGCGGTCGACGGCCGTCCCGGAGCATTCGACCACCAACGTGCACGAGGCCGGGGTGGACGAGCCGGACATGGTGAAGATCGACGGCCGGCGGGTGGTCACGTTCGCCGGCGGCACGCTGCGCGTGGTGGACGTGGCGAGCCGGAAGGTCACCGGCACGCTGCGGATCGCCCCCAAGGACCAGCTGTGGACCCCGGGCGACCTGCTGGTGCACGGCGACCGCGCGCTGGTGCTGATCTCCGGCGGCTTCGCCGCGGCGGACGCGGTCCGGCGGGCGGGGCCGCCGCCCGGGCCGAAGTACGTGCTGGTCGACCTGGCCGCCATGAAGGTGCTCGGCTCGATCAGCCCGGCGGGGGCGCACGTGGACGCCCGGATGTCCGGCTCGACCGTGCGGCTGGTGGTCTCGTCCCGGCCGGCGATCACCTTCCCCGAACCGGCCCAGGGAGCGGCGGAGGCCGCGATGCTGGAGCGCAACCGGCAGGCGGTGCGGGCGGCGCCGATCGAGGCCTGGCTGCCGTCCTACCAGGTCACCGGGCCGGACGGGACCACGGAACGGCGATCGGTGCCCTGCGGGCGGGTCAGCCACCCCGACGACCACACCGGCACCTCCATGATCACGGTGCACACCCTCGACCTGGCCGCCGATCCGGGCACCGCCCTCGGCGGCGCCGAGCCGGTGTCGGTGGTCGCCGACGGCGACACCGTGTATTCCACCGCCGGCAGCCTCTACATCACCAGCAACCCGAACCGGTGGTTCGCCGCCCGCAAGCCGGTGCCGGACGTCCCGGCGACGCCCGCCGCCCCGGCCTCCCCGCTGGTGACCCCGGGCGCGGCCGCGACCGCCCCGAGCGGCGCGGTGGCGCCCAAGGTCCCGCCGACGCCGGAGGGGGACGAGAAGGTGGCGCCCCAGGTCCCGCCGACCCCGGCCGAGACGGCCGTGCCGGCCGACCCGACCGTCGCCCCCAAGGTGCCGGCCTCGCCCGATCCGGACCAGAAGATCGTCCCGACCGCCGACCCGTCGATGCCCACCCTCCGCCCCGAAGCCACCCCGCCGGGCCCGCCGCCCCAGGAGACGCAGGTGCACCGGTTCGACGTCACCGGCCCGGGTTCACCCCGGTACGTCACCTCGGCCGTCGTCCCCGGCCGGCTGCTCAACCAGTACGCGCTGTCGGAGTACGAAGGGCACCTGCGGATCGCCACCACCATGTCCGACGAGGGCGGCTGGGTGCGCCCGACACCGGACCGCTCCGAAAGCGCCGTCTACGTGCTGCGTGCCGACACGCTGGCCAGGACCGGCGAGGTCACCGGGCTCGGCACCGGCGAGCGGATCTATTCGGTGCGCTTCATCGGCCCGGTCGGCTACGTGGTGACCTTCCGCCAGGTGGATCCGCTGTACACACTGGACCTGCGCGACCCGGCCCGTCCCCGGGTCACCGGCGAGCTGAAGATCAGCGGGTACTCGGCCTACCTGCACCCCGCGGGCGACGGCCGGCTGATCGGCGTCGGGCAGGAGGCCAACGGGCAGGGCCGCGTCCAGGGCGCCCAGGTCTCGCTGTTCGACGTCGGCGACCCGGCGCGGCCGGTGCTGCTGGCCCGGCACCACCGCAAGAACTCCGCCTCGGAGTCCGAGTGGGACCCGCACGCCTTCCTCTACTGGCCGGCCACCCGGCTGGCGGTGCTGCCGATCACCAGCTGGGGCAAGGACGGCACCGAGCCCCGAGTGGGCGCGGTGGCGCTGCGGATCGGCGACCGGGAGATCACCGAGATCGGCACGATCACCCATCCCAAGGTCACCCGCGGCGACGACGGGACCATGATCGACCCGGCGATCCGCCGCTGCCTGGTGATCGGCGACACCCTGTGGACGGTCTCCGACGCCGGGCTGCGGATCAGCGACCTGACCACGCTGGCCGAGCGCGGCCACATCCCCTTCGCCTCCTGACCGGGAGCCGCCCGCACGAGGCGGGCGCCGGAGAAGAGCCCCCGGGCCGTACCGCGCAGTGCGGCCCGGGCCCTCCGGGCGGTCAGCGGTCGCCGGGGTCGGCGACCGGGACGATGTCGGGGGCGCCGAGGCGGATCGCGTCGGCGTCCTGGTCGGTGTCCTGCTCCTGCGACGCCCGCTCGGCCTCCACCCGCTTGGTGTAGTACTCCACCTCGCGCTTGATCTGGTCGGCGTCCCAGCCCAGCGGGCCGGCCAGCAGCTCGGCCGCCTCCTGCGCGACGGCGGTGCCCCGGTGGAAGGTCTCGATCGAGATGCGGGTACGCCGGGTGAGCACGTCGTTGAGGTGGCGCGCCCCCTCGTGGGTGGCCGCGTAGACCACCTCCGCCCGCAGGTAGTCGTCCGCCCCGGACAGCGGCCGGGCCAGCGTCCGGTCCTCCCCGATCAGCTCCAGCACCTCGTCGATCATGGTCCCGTGCCGCTGCAGCAGGTGTTCTATCCGCGCCACGTGCAGGCCGGAGGACTGGGCGAGCCGGTGCCGGGAGTTCCACAGCGCCTGGTAGCCCTCCGCCCCCACCAGCGGGACGCGGTCGGTGCACGACGGCGGCACCCGCCGGTCCAGGCCGTGCGCCACCGCGTCCACCGCGTCCTTGGCCATCACCCGGTAGGTCGTGTACTTCCCGCCGGCGATCATCACCAGGCCGGGCACCGGGTGGGTGACCACGTGCTCGCGGGACAGCTTGGAGGTCTCCTCCGACTCCCCGGCCAGCAGCGGGCGCAGACCCGCGTACACGCCCTCCACGTCATCACGGGTGAGCGGCACCGACAGCACCGCGTTCACGTGGTCGAGCACGTAGTCGATGTCCTGCCGGGAGGCGGCCGGATGCGCCTTGTCCAGCGACCACCCGGTGTCGGTGGTGCCGATGATCCAGTGCCGGCCCCACGGGATCACGAAGAGCACCGACTTCTCGGTGCGCAGGATGATGCCGGTCAGCGACCGGATGCGGTCGCGCGGCACCACCACGTGCACGCCCTTGGACGCCCGCACGTGGATCTGGCCGCGCCCGCCCACCAGCTCCTGGATGTCGTCGGTCCACACCCCGGTGGCGTTCACCACCTGCCGGGCCCGCACGTCGAACTCCGCGCCGCTCTCCAGATCGCGCAGCCGGACCCCGGTCACCCGCTCCCCCTCGCGCAGGAAGCCGGTCACGGTGGTGCGGGAGGCGACCTGCGCGCCGTAGGCGGCCGCCGTGCGCAGCATGGTCGAGACGAACCGCGCGTCGTCCACCTGGGCGTCCCAGTACTGCACCGCCCCGGTGAGCGACGAGCGGCGCAGCGCGGGCGCCAGGCGCAGCGCGCGGCGGCGGGACAGGTGCCGGTGCCCGGGCATGCCGCGGTTCAGGCCGGTGGAGAAGCCGAGCGAGTCGTACAGGGTGAGCCCGGCGCCCACATAAGGGCGCTCCCAGCCGTAGTGGGTGAGCGGGAAGAGGAACGGCACCGGGCGGACCAGGTGGGGGGCGATCCGCTGCAGGAGCAGCGCGCGCTCCTGCAGCGCCTCCCGGACCAGGTCGAAGTTGAGCTGCTCCAGGTAGCGCAGCCCGCCGTGGATCAACTTCGAGGACCGGGAGGAGGTGCCCGAGGAGAAGTCCCGGGCCTCGGCCAGCCCGACCGAGAGGCCGCGGGTCACCGCGTCCAGCGCGACCCCGGCGCCGACCACGCCGCCGCCGACGACGAAGACGTCCAGTTCCTGCCGGGAGTCGGCCATCCGGGCGAGCGCGGCGGACCGCTCGGCGGGCCCGAGCCGGGCCGAGTGGCTGCCGTTGGTGCGAAGGTTCACTGGATTCCTTCCGGTCCTTTTCCCGGTCCGACCTGGCCGGTGCCCGGACCGGCGCCCGGACCCGACCCGCCGGCTCCGGCCGGCGCGAGCGGCGCGCCCCCGGGTGCGGCTTGTCGGTTTTGCGTCGGGTTACTACCCGAGAGTAGATATGTGCATGCGGTCGGCGGCGCCTTCCAGGATGACCCTCGTCACACTTTCGCACCTCACCGGCCACCTGGCGCACCACCGCCACGCCCGTCACCGCCGGGTCGCCACCCGGTCGCCGCCGCCCGGCCCGGCGCCCCGGGCGGGTGATCGGCCGCCACTCGCCGCCGGGGCGCGAGGTCCACTGTGATAGAGAACGCAGGAAGAGATCGGATGGCGAAAGGTGGCCAGGTGAGCACGCACACCGAGTCGGAGATCGCGTCCCAGCCGGACTGCTGGAGCCGCGCGGCGCGGATGGCCCCCGACGCCCCGCTCCCCCGCCGCGGCGAGCGCCTCGCCGTCGTGGGCTGCGGCACGTCCTGGTTCATCGCCCAGGCCTACGCGGCGCTGCGCGAACGGGCCGGGCACGGCGAGAGCGACGCGTTCGCCGCCTCGGAGTTCCCGGCGGGCCGGCGGTACGACCGGGTGCTGGCGCTGACCCGGTCCGGCACCACCACCGAGGTGCTCGACCTGCTGCGGAGCCTGGCCGGCCCGCCGGTCACCGTGATCACCGCCGACCCGGCCGCCCCGGTCGCCGAGCTGGCCGCCGATCTGGTGGTGCTCGACTTCGCCGACGAGCGGTCCGTCGTGCAGACCCGGTTCGCCACCACGCAGCTCGCCCTGCTCCGCGCCCACCTCGGCGAGGACATCGCCCCGGCCGTCGCGGCCGCCCGGCGTGCCCTGACCTGGTCGCCGCCGGCCGAGTTGCTGGCGGCCGAGCAGTTCACGTTCCTGGGACGCGGCTGGACGTGCGGGCTCGCCCACGAGGCGGCGCTGAAGATGCGCGAGGCCGCCCGGTCGTGGGCCGAGTCCTACCCGGCGATGGAGTACCGGCACGGGCCGGTCAGCGTCGCCGGGCCGGATCGGGTCACCTGGATGATCGGCGACGCCCCGGCCGGGCTGGCCGCGCAGGTCCAGGCCGCCGGTGGCCGCTTCGTCACCGGGACGGGCGACCCGATGGCCGAGCTGGTCGCCGTGCAACGGCTGGCCGTCGCCCGCGCGCACGCCCGCGGGCTGGACCCCGACCGGCCACGCCATCTCACCCGGTCGGTGATCCTGTCACCATGAGGACCACACTCACCGACGCCAGGCTGGTGACTCCCGGCGGGGTGCACGACGGCTGGATCACCATCGAGGACGGCCGCATCACCCACATCGGCCGCGGGCGCGCCCCGGGGGACGGGCTCGCGCTCGGCGGGCGGCTGGTCGTCCCCGGCTTCGTCGACATGCACACGCATGGCGGCGCCGGCGGGTCGTTCCCCTCCGGCGACCAGGAGGAGGCGCGGCGGGTCGCCGCCTTCCACGCCCGGCACGGCACCACGACGATCATGGCGAGCCTGGTCACCGCCGCGCCGGAGGCCATCGCCCGCGCGACCGCCGCGCTGGCCGAGCTGTGCGACGACGGCGTGCTGGCCGGCATCCACTTCGAAGGGCCCTACATCGCCCGCTCCCGCTGCGGAGCCCATGATCCGGCGCTGCTGCGCGCCCCCGACCCCGCCGAGCTCACCGGGCTGCTGGCCGCCGGCCGCGGGCATGTGCGCATGGTGACCCTCGCCCCCGAGCTGCCCGGCGGCTCCGACACCGTCCGCGCCGCGGTGGCCGGCGGCGCGCTCGCGGCGCTCGGGCACAGCGACGCCGGCTACGAGCAGGCGCTGGACGCGATCGACGCCGGCTGCACCGTCGCCACCCACCTGTTCAACGCGCTGCCGCCGCTGCATCACCGCGACCCCGGCCCGATGGCGGCGCTGCTGCAGGACCCGCGGGTGACCGTCGAGATCATCAATGACGGCGTGCACGTCCACCCGGCCATGCTGCGGCTGGCGGCGACGGTGGCCGGCCCGGACCGCACTGCGCTGATCACCGACGCGATGGCCGCGGCCGGCATGGGCGACGGCACCTACCGGCTCGGGTCGATGGACGTCACCGTGTCCGGCGGCGCGGCCCGGCTCGTCCAGGGCGGCGCCATCGCCGGCAGCACGCTGACCATGGACGTCGCGTTCCGCCGGGCGGTGCGCGAGGTCGGCCTGACGGTGCCGGCGGCCGCCGAGATGGCCGCCCTCACCCCCGCCCGCGCGCTCGGCCTGGCCGACCGGGTCGGCTCGCTCGCGGTGGGCAAGCACGCCGACCTGGTCGTGCTCACCGATGATCTTGCGGTGCACGCCGTCATGCGCCGGGGCGGCTGGGTCACCCCGCCCTGAGCCGCGCACCGGGCGCGGCCCGGGTCCGGCGCCCGCCGGCCGGGCGATGCGATCGTGCCCGCCGTGCGGCGGGCACGGTCACGACTGGGGGGCGACGACGACCTCGACCCGCTGGAACTCCTTCAGGTCGGAGTATCCGGCGGTGGCCATGGTGCGGCGCAGCGCGCCCATCAGGTTCATCGAGCCGTCGGCCACGGTGGACGGGCCGTGCAGGATCTGCGCCATGGTGCCGATGGTGCCCACCTCGACCCGGGCGCCGCGGGGCAGCTCGCCGTGGTGGGCCTCCGACCCCCAGTGGTGGCCGCGGCCGGGGGCCTCGGCGGCTCGGGCCAGCGGCGAGCCCACCATGACGGCGTCCGAGCCGCAGGCGATGGCCTTGGCGATGTCGCCGGAGCTGGTCATCCCGCCGTCCGCGATCACGTGCACGTACCGGCCGCCGGACTCGTCGAGGTAGTCGCGGCGGGCCGCGGCCACGTCGCCGATCGCGGTCGCCATCGGCACCGCCACGCCGAGCACCGTGCGGGTGGTGTGGCCGGAGCCGCCGCCGAACCCGACCAGCACGCCCGCCGCGCCGGTGCGCATCAGGTGCAGCGCCGCGGTGTAGGTGGCGCAGCCGCCGACGATCACCGGCACGTCCAGCTCGTAGATGAACTGCTTGAGGTTCAGCGGCTCGGCACGCCCGGACACGTGCTCGGCGGAGACCGTGGTGCCGCGGATGACGAAGATGTCGACCCCGGCGTCGATCACCGCCTTGTGGTGCTGGGCGGTGCGCTGCGGAGACAGCCGGGCCGCGGTGGTCACCCCGGCCGCCCGGATCTCCTCGATCCGCCGGCCGATGAGCTCGTCGCTGATCGGCGCCGCGTACATCTCCTGCAGCCGCCGGGTGGCGGCCTCGCCGCGCAACTCGGCCACCTCCGACAGCAGCGGGCCCGGGTCCTCGTAGCGGGTCCACAGACCCTCCAGGTCGAGCACCCCCAGGCCGCCGAGCCGGCCGATCTCGATGGCGGTCCTCGGCGACACGACGCTGTCCATCGGGCTGACCACCACGGGCAGCTCGAAGCGGTAGGCGTCGATCTGCCAGGAGATCGACACCTCCTCCGGATCGCGGGTGCGCCGGGACGGGACGATGCCGATGTCGTCCAGCGCGTAACCGCGGCGCCCTGTCTTGCCGCGTCCGATCTCTACCTGGCTCATGCTGTCTCGCCGTTCCCGTCGCTCGGAAGGAGCCGCTGTGCTCGTCTTCGGGGGTCGTACCTGTCAAAGGGCCGCGCGGGTCAGCGGCCGTGGTAGTTGGGGGCCTCGACCGTCATCTGGATGTCGTGCGGGTGGCTCTCCTTGAGCCCGGCCGAGGTGATCGGCATCAGCATGCCGTTCTCGTGAAGCTGGCCGATGGTGCGCGAGCCGGTGTACCACATGCCCTGGCGCAGCCCGCCGACCAGCTGGTGGGCGACCGCCGCGACCGGACCGCGGTAGGGCACCTGGCCCTCGATGCCCTCCGGGATGTATTTGTCCTCGCCGGCGCCCTCCTGCGAGTAGCGGTCCTTGCTGAAGGAGCCGCCGCGCTCGCGGTTGCGCACCGCGCCGAGGGACCCCATGCCCCGGTACGACTTGAACTGCTTGCCGTTGATGAAGATCAGCTCACCGGGCGACTCCTCGCAGCCGGCCAGCAGCGAGCCCAGCATGACCGAGTCGGCCCCGGCGGCCAGCGCCTTGACGATGTCGCCCGAATACTGCAGGCCGCCGTCGCCGATGACCGGCACCCCGGCGGGCGCGCAGGCGAGCGAGGCCTCGTGGATGGCGGTCACCTGTGGCGCGCCCACCCCGGCCACCACCCGGGTGGTACAGATCGACCCCGGCCCGACCCCGACCTTGACCGCGTCGGCGCCGGCGTCGATCAGCGCCTGGGCGCCGGCCCGGGTCGCGATGTTGCCGCCGATGACGTCGACCCGGCCGTTCGCCTTGATCTTGGCGATCATCTCGCAGACGCCGTGGGAGTGGCCGTGCGCGGTGTCCACCACGATGACGTCCACGCCCGCCTCGATCAGCGTCATCGCGCGCTGCTCGGCGTCGCCGGCCACGCCGACCGCGGCACCGACCACCAGGCGGCCGTCGGCGTCCTTGGTGGCGAGGGGGTACTGCTCGCTCTTGGTGAAGTCCTTCACGGTGATCAGGCCGCGGAGCCGGCCGTCCGCGTCCACCAGCGGCAGCTTCTCCACCTTGTTGTGCCGCAGCAGGTGGAAGGCCTCGTCGCGCGACACGCCCACCGGCGCGGTGACCAGCGGCATCGGGGTCATCACATCGCGCACCGGCCGGTCGTGGTCGGTCTCGAAGCGCATGTCGCGGTTGGTGACGATCCCGACGAGCACCCCGTTGCGGTCGGTGACCGGCACGCCGGAGATGCGGTACCGGGCGCACAGCGCCTCGACGTCGGCCAGGCGGTCGTCCGGGGCGCAGGTCACCGGGTTGGTGACCATGCCGGCCTCCGATCGCTTCACCAGGTCGGCCTGCTGGGCCTGGTCCTCGATCGACAGGTTGCGGTGCAGGATGCCGATACCGCCCTGGCGGGCCATCGCGACGGCCATCCGCGCCTCGGTGACGGTGTCCATGGCCGCCGAGACCAGCGGGATGCGCAGTTCGATGGAGCGGGACAGGCGCGTGGCGGTCTCCGCCTCACCCGGCTGGAGATCCGAGTAGGCGGGAACCAGGAGCACATCGTCGAACGTGAGCCCCGGTTCGGTGAACTTGGCCATCTGCCACCCTCCTGCCATGGCGCCCCCAGGAGGAACGCGCCGACCCTCAAGCGCCCAGTTTAGTGGTCCGGTCCTCGCCGCCTCCGCCATGCCCGTGGCGGCCGGTGGACGCCGGTGCACCGCCACCGGACCAGGCCCGGGCCGGGACGGCCGGTTGTGACGGCGGAGGTGGCGGCGGCGGATGATACGGAAGGGTTCCCCACGTCTGGCCCACGTGGGGGTATCCAATGGTCATAAGGTGGAACGCGTGCTGGACGACGTCCCCCGCGACCCCTTCGCGGACGACCCGAACGACCCCGCCGCGGCGCTGGGCGATTTCGACGACTCCGGGCCGCTGACCTCGGCCGAGCGCGAGGAGGCCCTCACCGACCTGGCCGACGTGGAGGTGTTCCGCTCGCTGCTGGAGCCGCAGGGCGTGCTGGGTCTGGTGCTCGACTGCCCCGAGTGCGGCGAGCAGCACTACTTCGACTGGGATCTGCTGCGCGGCAACCTGCGGCAGATGATCGACCACGGCCGGCCCCAGGTGCACGAACCGGCCTTCGAGCCGGACCCGGAGGGCTACGTGACCTGGGACTATGCCCGCGGCTACGTGGACGGGGTGATCGACACCGAGGAGAGCCGCTGATCGACGTCGGCGGCGAGCGCCCGCAGCAGCCGCACCACCGCGTCGGCGTCCTCGCCCACCGGCCGCCGCCGCGCGAGCGCGTCGATGATCTCGTCCGTCCGCCGCACGTCCGGGTCGGCCTCCGGCCCCCGTTCCCGCGGCGAGCAGCCGGGATGGACGGTGGTCAAGCTATCGACTCCACGTCGGCCATGGCCCGCAGCCTGGCCAGCGCCCGATGCTGGGCGACGCGTACCGCACCTGGTGACATACCGAGTACGTTACCCGTCTCTTCGGCCGACAGTCCCGACACCACCCGCAGGATGATCAGCTCGCGCTGGTTCTCCGGCAGCCTGGACAGCAGCGCGCGGGCGTGCTCCGCCTCGATGTAGCGGACCACGGTCTCCTCCGGCCCCGGCCCCTGGTCGGGGCCGTCCGGCAGGTCCTGGGTGGGCACCGCGGAACGCACCGAGCTGCGCAGCGCGTCGGCGACCTTGTGCGAGGCGATGCCGAAGACGAAAGAGGCGAACGGCCGGCCCATGTCCCGGTAGCGCGGCAGCGCGGCGAGCACCGCGATGCACACCTCCTGGGCCACGTCGTCGGCGATGTGATAATGGCCGGAAACCCGGCCCAGGCGCGCCCGGCAGTAACGGACCACCATCGGGCGCAACCGCGCCAGCAATGATTCGATCGCGCTGCGATCCCCCTGCACGGCAAGGCGCGTCAGATCCCTGAGGTCGGACTCGTCCGATCTCGTCGCAAGCCTTACCCCAGTCTTGGCGTCGGCGACGCATCCCTCGGTCACGTTAGGCATGATGCCCGCCACGATCGCGCATGTCGTCATCGCGAACGGCTACGGATTGGTCACATTGACGCGTCGATAACTCTAGGTAATCAACTGAACACGTTGATGTTTTCGTATTTCAGCCGCGACCTGAATTCGCATGAAAATTGTCGGATGTCCGGCCCGCCGGGGGCGGTGTGCTGGTCCACTGGGACGCCAAACCCGGACGACCCGGCAAAAGCGACCCCCGAGCCCGGCGTCCACGGAAAGATATTCCACCATTTGTCGGACGCCGACCCGCGAAACTCGATGCCCCAGGCAACCTCCTCGGCGGTGAAGTAGTCGCGCGGCAGCGCGATCTTCTCGTCGCGCAGGCGGAAGATCTGCACCACGGACATCGAGCCGGAGCCGGACGGTCCGTCGAAGGCGACGTCGATCGCGACGACGAACACCTCGGGGCGCGGGCCATCACACCAGAACGGCCCGCGCCGCCGAGGCGGTGCGGGCCGTCAGGTTCGCGGAGTGCCGGTCAGTGGCCGTGGCCGTGACCGTGCCCCTGGCCGGCGGCGGCCGGGGCCTCCTCCTCGGGCTTGTCCACCACGAGGGCCTCGGTGGTCAGCAGCATGCCGGCGATGGACGCGGCGTTCTGCACGGCCGAGCGGGTGACCTTGACCGGGTCGATGACGCCGTCGGCGATCAGGTCGCCGTACTGGCCGGTCGCGGCGTTGAGGCCGTGACCCACCGGCAGGTCGGCGACCTTGGCGGTGACGACGTAACCCTCCTGGCCGGCGTTCTCGGCGATCCAGCGGGCCGGCTCGACCAGCGCGCGCCGGACGATGGACACGCCGGTCGCCTCGTCGCCGGTCAGGCCGAGGTCGTCGAGGTCCTTGGCCAGGTGCACCAGCGCCGAGCCGCCGCCGGACACGATGCCCTCCTCGATCGCGGCGCGCGTCGCGGAGATGGCGTCTTCCAGGCGGTGCTTCTTCTCCTTCAGCTCGACCTCGGTGGCCGCGCCGACGCGGAGGATGCAGATGCCGCCGGACAGCTTCGCCAGGCGCTCCTGCAGCTTCTCGCGGTCCCAGTCGGAGTCGGTCTGCTCGATGGCGTACTGGATCTCGCGGATCCGGTCCTGCACGGCCTGCTGGTCACCGGCGCCGTCCACGATGGTGGCGGAGTCCTTGGTGATGACGATCCGGCGGGCGGTGCCGAGCACCTCGGTGCCGACGTTGTCCAGCTTGAGGCCGAGCTCCTCGGAGATCAGCTGGCCGCCGGTCAGGATCGCGATGTCCTGCAACATGGCCTTGCGGCGGTCGCCGAACCCGGGCGCCTTGACCGCGACCGAGGTGAAGGTGCCGCGGATCTTGTTGGTGACCAGGACGGCCAGGGCCTCGCCCTCGACGTCCTCGGCGACCACGAACAGCGGCTTCTTGGTCTGGGCGACCTTCTCCAGCAGCGGCAGGAATTCGGCGATCGAGGCGATCTTGCCCTGGTGCAGCAGCACGTAGGCGTCCTCGAGCACCGCCTCCATGCGCTCGGGGTCGGTCACCATGTACGGCGACAGGTAACCCTTGTCGAACTGGAGCCCCTCGGTGAACTCCAGCTCCAGGCCCATGGTGTTGGACTCCTCGACGGTGATGACACCGTCCTTGCCCACCTTGTCGAACGCCTCGGCGATCAGCTCGCCGATCTTGGCGTCCTGGGCGGAGATGGTCGCGACGTTCGCGATCTCCTTCTTGTCCTCCACCGCGCGGGCGCGCTCGAGCAGCAGGTCGCTCACCGCACGGGCGGCCTGGTCGATGCCGCGCTTGAGGGACAGCGGCGACGCGCCGGCCGCGACGTTGCGCAGGCCCTCGCGCACCATCGCCTGGGCCAGCACGGTGGCGGTGGTGGTGCCGTCACCGGCGATGTCGTTGGTCTTGGTCGCCACTTCCTTGGCGAGCTGCGCGCCGAGGTTCTCGTACGGCTTCTCCAGCTCGACCTCACGGGCGATGGTGACACCGTCGTTGGTGATGGTCGGCGCACCGAACTTCTTGTCGATGACGACGTTGCGGCCCCGGGGCCCAAGCGTGACCTTGACGGCGTCCGCGAGAGCGTTCACCCCGCGCTCGAGAGCGCGGCGGGCGTCCTCGTCGAACTCCAGGATCTTCGGCATTCATGGTCCTCTCCGCATCAGAGCCCCGGGGCTTCGGTGAAGCGCCCGGGGCCTGACACGTGATCTCTTCGGCTTCGTACAGCTGGTAGCTGGTCGCTCGCGCGCCCGGGGGTGCTACTTCTCGATGATCGCGAGAACGTCGCGGGCGGAGAGCACCAGGTACTCCTCGCCGCCGTACTTGACCTCGGTACCGCCGTACTTGCTGTAGAGGACGACGTCCCCTTCCTTGACGTCGAGCGGAATCCGCTTCTCGCCGTCCTCGTCCCAGTTGCCCGGGCCCACCGCCAGGACCTTGCCCTCCTGGGGCTTCTCCTTGGCGGTGTCCGGGATCACCAGACCGGAAGCGGTCGTCTGCTCGGCCTCAAGCGGCTGGACCACGATGCGGTCGCCGAGCGGCTTAACGGGAACCTTGGTGGCGGTCGTCACGATCGGACCTCCCCTTCAGATTGCGATGATGAGCTGAAGAGGCGACCAGCGGCCTGCCGTCGCGGGTGTCAGACCTGCCTCGTCGCGCATTGGTTTGGCACTCTCCATAGGCGAGTGCCAACACTGAACAGTATGCAAGCCCGCCCACTCCGTCAACACGAACCCGGGCGTGTTGGGGGCGTAAGCCCACAGCGATAGCGTGAGGCGTGGATCTGGACGCCTTCCGGGAACTGCTCACCCCCCGCGGTCATCGGGCGCTCGCCGACGCCGGTGACGCCGTGGCCGCCGGTCTGGACGGGCTCGCCGCGGTCACCCGGCTGCGCAGGAGCCATGACGCCGCGCTGGCCGCCGCGGCGCTCACCCAGGCGCGGCTGCGGGCGCGGGGCGCCGCCAAGTTCGGCGCGGACGCGGCGCGCATGTACTTCACGCCCGACGGCCTGGAGCAGGCCACCCGCGCCGAGGTGGCCGCGCACCGGGCCCGCCGCTTCCCGCCGGGCACCCGGGTGGCCGACGCCTGCTGCGGAGTAGGCGGCGACCTGCTGGCGCTCGCCCGGGGCGGCTGCGCGGTCGACGCGGTGGACCTCGATCCGCTCACCGCCGAAGTGGCGCGGGCGAATGTCCGGGAGTTCGGGCTGGACGGGCAGGTGACCGTCACGGTCGGCGACGCCGCGGAGGTGGTCCCGGAGCGGTACGACGCGCTGTTCGCCGACCCCGCGCGCCGGTCCACCGGACGGCGGGTGTTCGACCCGATGGCCTACTCGCCGCCGTGGCCGGCCGTCCTGGAACTGGTGGCCCGGGCTCCCGCCGCCTGCGTCAAGGCGGCGCCCGGCATCCCGCACGAGCTGGCCCCACCGGGCGCCGAGGCCGAGTGGGTGTCCTTCCGCGGCGAGGTCAAGGAGGCCGTGCTGTGGACCGGGCCGCTCGCCACCCTGGCCGGCGACGCCGGCGGGCCGGGCCGCCGGGCCACGCTGCTGCCGTCCGGCCTCACGCTGACCGCCGACCCGTCACTCGGGCCGGCGCCGCACGGCCCGGTGGGCCGCTACCTGTACGAGCCGGACGGGGCGGCGATCCGGGCCCACCTCGTCGCCGAGGTCGCCGCCGCGGTGGGCGGCCGGCTGCTGGATCCCCGCATCGCCTACATCACCGGCGACGACCCGGACGCCACCACGCCGTGGGCGTCCCGCTACGAGGTGCGCGACGTGCTGCCGTTCTCGCTGAAGCGGCTGCGCGGCGCGCTGCGCGAGCGCCGGATCGGCACGGTGACGTTGAAGAAACGGGGCTCGGCCGTCGACATCGAACGGCTGAGAACGGATCTACGGCTCTCCGGGGACGAATCCGCCGTCGTGGTCCTCACCCGCATCGGCGAACGCCCGTACGCCCTCCTCTGCCTGCCCTGCTAACCCGCGCGCGGAGCAGGCCGTCCGGCCTGGTGCCGGCCCCTTCCGGGCCGGTTCCGGCTAAAGGCGCCCGAACCCGCGCGCGCGAAGCGCGCAAAACAAGCACGATCACACGTGGACGGCGGTGACGGGCATCGAGGAGTCGGCGGGGATGTCGTGGCGCGAGGGGTCGACGCCCGCCGCCACCAGCTCGGCCCCGAGTGCGGCGATCATCGCGCCGTTGTCGGTGCACAACCCCGGACGGGGCACCCGAAGCCGGATGCCGGCCGCCTCGCACCGCTCCCGCGCCAGCGCGCGCAGCCGGGAGTTCGCCGCCACGCCACCGCCGATGAGCAGATCACGCACGTCGTAACGCCGGCACGCCTGCACCGCCTTGCGGGTGAGCACGTCCACGACCGCCTCCTGGAAGGACGCCGCGACGTCGGCGACCGGCACCGGCGTCCCGGCCCGCTCGCGGGCCTCCACCCACCGGGCCACCGCCGTCTTCAGCCCGGAGAAGGAGAAGTCCAGCGTGCCGTCGTCGTACTTGCCGCGCGGGAAGGCCACCGCGTCGCCCGACCCGCCGGTCGCCGCCCGGTCGATGTGCGGGCCGCCGGGGAACGGCAGGCCGAGCACCCGGGCCACCTTGTCGAACGCCTCGCCGGCCGCGTCGTCCACCGTGGAGCCGAGCGAGATCACATCGCTGGCCACGTCCGGGACCAGCAGCAGCGAGGAGTGCCCGCCCGACACCAGCAGGGCGATCGACGGCTTGGGCAGCGGACCGTGTTCGAGCTGGTCCACCGCGACGTGCGCGGCCAGGTGGTTCACCCCGTACAGGGGCACGCCGAGCCCCAGCGCGTACGCCTTCGCCGCCGCCACGCCGACCAGCAGCGCGCCGGCGAGCCCCGGACCGGCGGTGACGGCGACCGCGTCGACGTCGGAGAACCGCACTCCCGCGTCGCGCAGCGCCCGCTCGACGGTCGGGGTCATCGCCTCCAGGTGCGCCCGGGAGGCCACCTCGGGCACCACCCCGCCGAACCGCGCGTGCTCCTCGACACTGGAGGCCACGGTGTTGGCCAGCAGGGTGGTGCCCCGGACCAGGCCCACCCCGGTCTCGTCGCACGAGGTCTCGATGCCCAGGACCAGGGGCTGGTCAGCCATACGCGCCCTCCACGTCGGCTTGGAGCGTTCTCATCATCATCACCGCGTCGGTCCCGTCGTCGTAGTAGCCGCGGCGCACGCCGATCGGCTGGAACCCGAAGTGCTCGTACATCGCCCTGGCCGGCGGGTTGTCCGCCCGAACCTCCAGGAAGACGGCGCCGGCGCCGCGGCGCACGGCCTCGGCGATCAGCTCGCGCATCATGGCCCGGCCGACGCCGGAGCGCCGCCACCGCGCGCGAACCGCGATCGTCTGCACGTCCGCCTGGTCTCCGGCCGCCGCGAGCCCCGCGTAGCCGATGATCTCGCCATCGGTCTCGGCCACGATGTAGTGGCGGGTACGGGGCTGATCGGCCAGCTCGCCGCGCAGCATGCCCTCGGTCCAGGCGTCGGAGGGGAACGTCGCCTGCTCCAGCCGCAGCACGGCCGGCATGTCGGCCTCGGTCATCGCCCGTAGCGTGACCGATGTCACGCGGTCACCTTCTTCGGCGGACCCGGCTCGCGGGCGTCCGGCCGGCGCAGGTAGATCGGCCGGGGCGAGGTCAGCACCGGGTCGTCGCCGGCCGCGCCGGCTCCGGCCGCCAGCCGCTCGGCCGCCAGGGCGGCCAGCGCACCGGCGAGCGGGTGCTCGGGGGCACCGGCCACCAGCCGATCCGTGCCCAGCGCCTCGGCGTACATCGCCGCGCCCGCGCCCACCAGCGGCAGCCCGCCGGGCAGGTCCTGCGGCCGGTCCACCGACGGCCCTTCGACCCGGGTGCGCATGTCGGCGTACCGGGCCCAGAAGATCTCCTTGCGCCGGGCGTCGGTGGCCACCAGGAAGGGCTCGGCCAGACCGGCGGCATAGGCCAGCGCGTCCAGGCTGCACACGCCGTAGGCGGGCGCGCCGGTGGTGGACGACAGCGCCTGCGCCGTCATCAGCCCGACCCGTAGTCCGGTGTACGGCCCGGGACCGGCGCCCGCGACGATCGCCGTCACGTCGCGCAGCGCGACCCCCGCGTCCCGCAGCACCCGCTCCACGGCGGGGACCAGCAGCTCACCGTGGCGTCGCGCGTCGACCGTGGTCGACTCGGCGAGCACCCGCTCTCCGTCGTGCACGGCCGCGGTGACGGCCGGCGTTGCGGTGTCGAAGGCCAAGACCAGCACGACACCCAAGCCTAGTGCGTCCCCACCCCACCTAGTGCACCCCCGGCCCACCCTCGAGATCACCCCACCGCTCCCCCACCCCACCGAGCCCAAGGTCACCCCGCCGCCGCCCCACCCCGGCGTTC
>NZ_BOOU01000008.1 GCF_016863395.1 Sphaerisporangium rufum
CCGAACGCAGCGCGAACGGAGAGAGCGCCAAAAAACACAGCTTAAGCGCTGCTGGCGTAGACGATGATGTTGTCGAGGTACTCGTGGGTGCCGCGGTCGAAGGTGCCGCCGCAGGTGATCAGGCGCAGCCCGTCCTCGACGTAGACGCGTTCGGCGGGGAAGTGGTCCTTGGGCACCTGTTCCACCGTGTCGACCTTGTACCGGGCGATCCTGCCGTCGCTGCGCAGCACCTTGATCTCGGCGCCCTTGCGCACCTGGCGCAGCCGGTAGAAGACGGCGGGCGCCGTCTTGGTGTCCACGTGACCGATGATCACCGACGGGCCGCCGTCCCCCGGGACTTCGCTGCGATCGAACCAGCCGGCCACGGCGGGTTTCTCGAACGGAGGCAACTCGATCTCACCGTCGCCGGCCAGGCCGAGTTTCATCAGGGGCGCCTTCAGGGCGAGCGAGGGGATCTCCAGCCGCTTGGGGAACGCCGCGGCCGGACGGGCCGGGGCGCTCTCCTCCTTACCGGTGAGGGCGAACAGCACCGCGCCGGTGACCAGTCCCGCCACCACGATCTTCGACCACTTGGACGACTCGGCCATGAGCAGGTGCGGGGCGGGCGGTCAGCGGGACCGGGACCTGCGCCGGGCGACCGCGACGCCGCCGGCCAGCGCGGCCAGCACTCCGGCCGCGACCACGGGGCCGGGGATGCCGGCCGGTTCTTCGGCGGACGCGGCGACCGGCGCGGTGCCGCCGCCGCCGGCCCGCGGCGCCTTGCTCGGGACGACCCGGGTGTGGGTGGGCTTGGGGGACGGCTTCGGCCGGGCGGTGATGATGAGCGTGCCCCGGCCGGTGTCGTTGGTGCCTTCGCACTTGACGTCGACCCGGTAGCGGGCGGGTTCGGCGTCCTCGTCGACGATGGCGAAGCCGTGCACCTCCGGCGGGGGCGCCGCGGCGGTGACCGGCGTGGAGGAGGCCGCCGGGGTGACCACCGGCGGCTGGGTCAGGGTGACCACGCCGGTGAACGCGTCGGAGCGGGCGGTCGCGCGGTAGTCGGTGCCGCCCTGCGGCACCGGGCAGAACGCCCGGACCCGGACGGACCGGGTGGCTCCGCCGAGCACGCGCTCGGGCACCAGTTGAACCTTCACGTCCTGGCGGCTGGCCGTGGGTGTCGGCGTCGGAGCGGCGGAGTCGGCCTTCGCGCTGCACGCGACGCCACCCGCCAGCAGGACGAACCCAGCCAACGCGACCTGCCCGACCCTGTGCACCGTCGCACTCCACTCCGCCGACGTGACATCCGACCCTGCCAGCTACGCGCTACCCCACCTGCATACCCAGAAAAGACCACCCAATCCCCAAGGACGATCTTCATGCTGATGTTCCACAGCAAGCACGGCATGCGTCAAGAATGGCTAGGTTACCGGTCTAGATCACGGAAAAGCGGTCAATCGGCCGACTCGTTGAGCTCGGCCCACCGTCGGCCGACCCCGCGCAGCCGGACGAACCGCTCGTCACCCTGCTCGCCACGCTCGATGGTGATCTCCAGGCGGTCGTCGGCCAGGCCCTCCACCAGACCCTCGCCCCACTCCACCACGGTGACCGACTCGGCCAGCGAGGCGTCGAGGTCCAGGTCGTCCACCTCCAGCGTTCCGCCCAGCCGGTAGGCGTCCGCGTGCACCAGCGCCGGCCCGCCGGCCAGCGACGGATGCACCCGCGCGATCACGAAGGTGGGCGAGGTGATCGGGCCGCGCACCTTCAGTCCTTCGGCGATGCCCTGTACCAGGGTGGTCTTGCCCGCGCCCAGCGGGCCGGACAGCA
>NZ_BOOU01000009.1 GCF_016863395.1 Sphaerisporangium rufum
CAGGTCACCCGGCCCGAGCCGGCGGGCGATCTCCTCGCCCAGCGATCGCATGTCCTCGGTGGTGCTCGCGCGCCTCATCCGCTCTCCTCGGCCACGGCCGCGCCGCCGGGCGGCCCGGTGGTCTCTTCCAGATTTTCGATGCCCTCGGCGGCGCCGGCCGCCCCGGTGTCCTGCACCCGTTTGAGCAGTTCCCCGATCGCCTCGTTCACCTCGGCGGGCCGCTCGAGCAGCACCAGGTGGGAGGCGCCCTTGACCTCGGTCAGCCGGGCCGAGGGCAGGCCGGCGTTGATGGACCTGCTGTGGTCCGGCGGCGTCAGCCAGTCCTTGTCCCCGACGATGATCTCGGTCGGCACCCGGTCCAGCACGTCCAGCGCGGCCAGCTTGTCATGCGACATCAGCGCCGGGTAGAAGTCGGCGATCACGTCGGTGGGCGTGGAGCGGATCATCGACTCGGCGAAGTCGACCACGGTCGGACTGACCGCGGTGGCGTCCCCGAAGCCGAGATAGCGCAGCATCAGGAACGCGACGTCGCTGCCGGCCTGCCGGCCCCGGTCCACCAGGGCGGCGCGGCGGCCGAGCAAGGACACGGTGGGGGTGGCCGCCCAGTGCACGGCCTTGGAGATCAGCGCGGGCAGGCCCAGGGTGACCTCCGCCAGCCGACCGGCCGACGTGGAGATCAGCGCCACCCCGCGGATCTTGTCGCCGAACAGTTCCGGGTGGCTCTCGGCCAGCGCCATGACGGTCATGCCGCCCATGGAGTGGCCGATCAGCACGCACGGGCCGGGCACCAGCGCCTCGATCACGTCCGCCAGGTCGGCGCCGAGCCGGTCGATGGTGCAGTCCTCCGCGGGGGTGCGGGTGGAGCGGCCGTGGCAGCGCTGGTCCCAGAAGACCAGCCGGCAGGAGTCGCGCAGGTGGCGGCGCTGGTAGTGCCAGGAGTCGAGGTTCAGGGTGTAACCGTGGCAGAACACGACGGTCAGCGGGGCGTCCTCCGGCCCGTCGACCTCGGCATGCAGCTCCACGCCGTCGGAGGTGCGCACCGTCGTGGCGCGCCCGCGCAGCTCGCCGAACGGCTCGCTCGCCGCCGTGTCGGGACGCAGCCGGATGCGCCCGACGGCGTATCGCTTGGCCAGCGCGGCGGCGGCGACGCTCGCCGAGGTGGCGCCGACGACCGCTCCCGCTATCCCGACCCTGCGCCGTGCGGGCATGGCGACCTCCTCCTTCCAGGGGCTTTACCGGTGAACGCGCGGGACGCGCGATCCGATCCCGGTCACGATCTCATAGCTGATCGTCTCCAGGGAATCCGCCCATTCCTGGGCGGTCGGCTCACCGGCCGTGCCCGGGCCGAACAGGATGATCTCGTCCCCCTCCCGGATGGCGTCGTCGGCGACATCGATCATGAACTGGTCCATGCAGACCCGGCCGGCCACCCGGCGCCGCCGGCCGGCGGCGAGCACCTCGGCCCGGTTGGTCGCGGCCCGCCGCACGCCGTCGGCGTATCCGAGGGGGACCAGGGCCAGCGTGGTCTCCCGCTCGGTGACGTAAAGATGTCCGTAGGACACTCCGGTACCGGCCGGCACCCGCTTCACCAGCGCGGCGCGGGCGGCCAGCGTCATCGCCGGGCGGAGCCCGAAGTCACCGAGCGCCGGCACGGGCGTGAGACCGTAGATCGCGATGCCTGGACGGACCATGTCATAACGCGCGTCCGGCACGGTGAGGGTGGCCGCCGAGTTGGCCATGTGCCGGACGATGCCCGGCCCGGACGCGCCCGCCTTCTCGGCCACCGCCAGCGCCTCCTCGAACACCGCGATCTGCCGGGCGATGGACGGGTGCCCGGGGATGTCGGCGCACGCGAAGTGCGACCACAGCCCCGCCAGCTGGATCAGCCCGGCGGCCTGCAGGGCGAGCGCGCGGTCGACCAGCGCCGGCCACTCGGCCAGGGTGGCGCCGCCCCGGGTGACCCCGGTGTCGACCTTGAGGTGGACGCGGGCCGGCAACTCGGCCCGCCGCGCCGCCGCGGCGATCTCGTCCAGCAGCCACCCGGTACCCGCCGAGAGGTCGACGGCCGCGGCCACCGCGTCGTCGAGCGGCTCGCCGGGCGTGATGATCCACGCCAGCACCGGCGCGGTGATGCCCGCGGCGCGCAGGTCCAGGGCCTCCTGGACGTAGGCGGTGCCCAGGCGGGTGGCGCCGCCGGCGAGCGCGGCCCGGGCGCACGGCACCATGCCGTGCCCGTAGCCGTCCGCCTTGACCACCGCCATCACCTCGGCGCCGGGGGCATGCCCGGCGATCACCTCGATGTTGTGCCTGATCGCCGCCAGGTCCACCCGGGCCTCGGCCGGGGTGACGACGGAACCGTGAATGGGGAGACTCACCCTTCCAGTTTCGCAGCAGGTGAGGGACGCGCGGACCTCTTCCCGGCCAAGGCGCCGTCAACCCGGCACCGGATGAAGGGCGGGTAAAGGCGGCGACCGGGAGCGGTCAGGAGCCGGAGGTGAGGGCGCGCACCGCGGCGGGCAGCCGCTCGGCCACGTCCATGGCGGCGATGGGCGCCTCCCCGCCCTCCGGGCCGGTGGCGGCGGCCCGGCCGGCCAGCCCGTGGACGTGGGCGGCGCACGCCGCCGCGTCGGCGCACGCCAGCCCGGCCGCCAGGTAGGCCCCGGCGATGCCGGCGAGCACGTCACCGGTACCGCCGGTGGCCAGCCACGGGGTACCCGTGCGGTTGACCCGCACCGGCCCGCCCTCCTCGGCGACCACCGTGGTCGACCCTTTGAGCAGTACCGTCACGCCGAACTCGGCGGCCGCCCGGCGCGCGTGGTGCAGCCGGCGCGCCTCGACGTCGCCGGCCGGGACGTCCAGCAGGCGCCCGAGCTCACCGGCGTGCGGGGTGATCAGGGTGGGCGCGCGGCGCCGCAGCAGTCCGGGCTCCCGGGCGGTCACGGTGAGCCCGTCCGCGTCGACCAGCACCGGGACGTCGGTGGCCAGCACCGCCCTGGCCAGTTCCAGCGCGCCGTCGCCGGTGCCCATGCCGGGGCCGAGCACCCAGGCCTGCACCCGGCCCACCTCGGCCACCCCCTCCTCCGGAGCGATGATCTTGGTGACCGCCTCCGGCCAGCGGGCCCGCACCTGGCGGACCGGGTCGGCGGCGCCGGCGAAGCGGACCAGCCCGGCGCCGGCCCGCACCGCGCCACCGACCGCCAGCACCGCCGCGCCGGTGAACCGGTCGCTGCCCGCCACGACGCCGACCACGCCCCTGCGGTACTTGTCGGACTCGGCGCCGGGCCGGGGCAGCAGGCCGGCCACCTCGGCGCCGGTGAGGGCGACGACGCCCGGCTCGGGCAGGTCGGGTCCGAGCCCGATGTCCACCGGCAGCAGGGTGCCGGCCCGGGACGCGCCCGGGTCGACCAGCAGGCCGGCCTTCACCGCGCCGAAGGTCACGGTGAGATGCGCGCGCACCGCCTCGCCGGCGATCTCGCCGGTGGAGGCGTCCACCCCGCTCGGCACGTCGACCGCGACCACCACCCCCGGCGCCCCGCCCGCCAGCCTGGCCAGCGCGGCGTACGGCTCGCGGAGCGCGCCGGACCCGCCGATGCCGACCAGCCCGTCCATGATGAGGTCGGCCCGGCGGACCAGCCCGGTGAGCCGCGGATCGGCGTCCGGGGGCCCGTCCGGCAGGCCCGCGGCCCGGCCGCCCGCGCGCCGCAGCGCGGCGAGGCCACCGGCGTGCGCCCGCGGCGCGGCGAGCACGGCGTCCACCCGGGCGCCCCGGCGGGCGAGCAGCGCCCCCGCGTACAACGTGTCGCCGCCGTTGTCCCCGGCCCCCACCAGGAGCAGGACGCGGGCGCCGTACACCCGGGGCAGGGCCCGCGCGCACGCCACGGCCAGGCCGGCGGCGGCCCGCCCCATCAGCGTGCCCTCGGGCAGCCGGGCCATCAGCTTCCGCTCGGCCGCCCTGATCTCGTCGGACGTGTACGCGTTCAGCACCCTGCCGAATCTAGCCCGCCGCGATCACCCGCGAGAAGGCCACCCGCCGTCACCCCTCGGCGATCACGTACGCGACGGCGAACCCGCCGTCGTGGCTGAGCGAAACATGCCAGGTGCGCACGCCGAGCCCCGCGGCCACCTCGGCGACCCGGCCGGTGACCCGGAGCGTCGGCCGGCCGTGCTCGGCCGTGACGATCTCCGCCTCCTGGTGGCCGAGCCCGGGCGGGGCGCCGAGGGCCTTGGCCACCGCCTCCTTGGCGGCGAACCGGGCGGCCAGCGAGGCGGCCGGCAGCCCGCGCTCGCCCTCGGTGAACAGCCGCCGCAGCAGCGTGGGAGTGCGCTCCAGCGCCGCCGCCAGCCGGGCGATGTCCACGATGTCGACTCCGATGCCCACGATCACGACTCCATGGTGTCGCATCCCCGCCCCGCCGCGGGCTCGGCCGGGGGCATCAGTAGAGTCGTCGCACATGGAGGCACCGAATCCGTACGTCGAGCTCGGCCGCGAGCAGTGGCGCGACCTGCGCCAGAACACGCCTCTGACCCTGACGGCGCGGGAGCTGGAAGAGCTGCGCGGCGTGCAGGACCCGATCGACCTGGCCGAGGTCACCGACATCTACCTGCCGCTGACCCGGCTGCTCAACCTGCACTTCACCGGGGCCCGGCAGCGCAGCGCGGCGGTCAACACCTTCCTCGGCGACGACCGCGAGCCCCCGCCGTACATCCTCGGGATCGCCGGCAGCGTCGCGGTCGGCAAGTCGACCACCGCCCGGCTGCTGCACACTCTGCTGGCCCAGTGGCCCGAGCACCCCCGGGTAGGGCTGATCACCACCGACTCGTTCCTCTACCCCAACAAGGTGCTGGAGGACCGCGGCATCCCGCACCGCAAGGGCTTCCCGGAGAGCTACGACCGCCGGGCGCTGGTCCGGTTCGTCGCCGCGGTCAAGGCCGGGGCCGAGGAGGTGCGGGCGCCGGTCTACAGCCACCTGGAGTACGACATCGTGCCGGGCGCCGTGCAGACCGTGCGCCGGCCGGACATCCTCATCGTCGAAGGGCTGAACGTGCTGCAGCCGGCTCCGCCGGCGGCGCTGGCGGTCAACGACTACTTCGACTTCTCCATCTACGTCGACGCGCGGGTGGAGGACATCCGCGCCTGGTACGTCGAGCGTTTCCACAAGCTGCGCCGGACCGCCTTCGCCGACCCCAAGTCCTACTTCTCCTACATCGCCGACCTGTCGGAGGAGGAGGCGACCGCCTTCGCGCGCAACGTGTGGCGGGACGTCAACGAGCGCAACCTGGTGGACAACATCGCCCCGACCCGCGGCCGGGCGAGCCTGGTGCTCCAGAAGGGTCCCGATCACGCCGTCCGCCGGGTGCGCCTGCGCCGGGCGTGATCCCCGCGGGTCCGCGCGCGTCCGGGCTCACTAGGCTTTGCCCGTGCTGCACCTGCGCGTGATCACACCGGCCGACCGCACGTCCGCCGTGGTCGAGCTGCTCACCGGTAACGAAGGCGTGACCAACCTCGTCGTGATGGCCGGCGCCGCCCGGCGGCCGGCGGGCGACCTGGTGCTCTTCGACGTCGCCCGCGAGGCGGCCAACGGGGTCATCGACTGCCTCAAGGACCTGGGCCTGGAGCAGGAGGGGTCGATCGCGATCGAGCACGTCGACCTTTCGGTGTCCCGGGTCGCCGACGAGGCCGAGGCGGCGGTGCCCGGCGCCCCCGACGACGCGGTCGTCTGGGAGGACCTGTCGCGCCAGGTGTCCGGCGACTGCCGCATCACCTGGGCGTTCCTCGCCTTCCTCACCATCGCCACGCACCTGGCGGCGATCGGCGTGCTGCTCCCCTCGCTCATCCTGATCGTCGGCGCGATGGTGCTGGGCCCGGAGTTCGGCGCGGTCGCCGCGGTCTCCTTCGGGCTGCTGCGCGGCGATCGGGAAATGATCGGCTCCGCGCTGCGGGCGCTGGCCATCGGGTTCGGGGTCGCCATCGCGATCACCACGCTGTCCGCCCTCGCCGCCCACTGGCTCGACTGGATCCCCAGTCTGGCCAGGCACGACGAGGTCGACTTCATCGTCAAGCCCGACCGGTGGTCGTTCATCGTGGCCCTGCTCGCCGGGGCGGCCGGCGTGCTGTCGGTCACCGCGGGCAAGTCCTCGGCGCTGGTCGGCGTCTTCATCTCGGTCACCACGGTCCCGGCCGCCGGCTACGCCGCGCTGGCGATCGCGCTCGGCCAGTGGGGCGACGTGATCGGCTCGGTGGGCCAGCTCGGGATCAACATCGCCGGCATGGTGATCTCCGGCACGCTCGTACTGTTCCTCCAGCGGTTCTTCTGGGCGCGCCACGGGCTGCGCGTCGCCGCCCCCACCCCAGGAAGGAGGCACGGTTCGTCCGTGTGAAGGAGTCCACCCCGCCGCCGGGTCGACTAGGGTCCGGGCATGACCATCCTCGCCACCGAGGGCCTGACCAAGCGCTTCCCGCGCGTGACGGCGCTGGACCGCCTCACCGTCTCGGCGGAGCCGGGCGTGACCGGCCTGGTCGGCGCGAACGGCGCGGGGAAGTCCACGCTGATCAAGCTGCTGCTCGGGCTGACGCCGCCGACCGAGGGCCGGGCCACCGTGCTCGGTCTCGATCCCGCCGCCCAGGCGCTGGACATCCGGCGGGCCGTCGGCTACATGCCCGAGCACGAGTGCCTGCCGCCGGACGTCTCCGCCACCGAGTTCGTGGTGCACATGGCCCGCATGTCCGGCCTGCCGCGGGCCGCCGCCCGCGAGCGCGCCGCCGACACCCTGCGCCACGTCGGCCTGTACGAGGAGCGCTACCGGCCGATCGGCGGCTACTCCACCGGCATGCGCCAGCGGGTCAAGCTGGCCCAGGCCCTGGTGCACGACCCGAAGCTGGTCTTCCTCGACGAGCCCACCAACGGCCTCGACCCGCAGGGCCGCGACGAGATGCTGGCGCTGATCCGCCGGGTGGGCACCGAGTTCGGCATCAGCGTGATCGTCACCTCCCACCTGCTCGGCGAGCTGGAGCGGGTCTGCGACCACGTCATCGTCATCGACGGCGGCCGGCTGCTGCGCTCGTCCTCGATCGGCGAGTTCACCCAGCGGACCCAGTCGGTCACCGTGGAGGTCGAGGAGGGGCAGGACGCCCTGGCCGGCCGCCTCGCCGAGCTCGGCCAGCAGGTCACCGCGCACGGCCGCCTGCTCACCGTCGCGGTGAGCTCCCCCGCCACCTACGACGCCGTCCGCGACGCGGTGTGCGACCTCGACCTTCGCCTGGTGCGCCTGGAGCAGGGCCGGCACCGCATCGAGGACGTCTTCCGCGAGGAGGTCTCCAGTGTCTGAGCCACCGCCCGCTCCGCCCGCCCCGGCGGCGGCGCCCACCGGCGTCATCCACGACATCGGCTACCGCCACTACCAGGGCCGCCGGCTGGGCCGCGGCCACGCGCTGGCCGCGCTCACCGGCCACAGCCTGCGCGGCGTCTTCGGCCTGGGCCGCCCGGCCCGCGCGAAGATCATGCCGTTCCTGCTGGCCGGGATCATGATGTTGCCCGCGGCGGTGTCGATCGCCATGATGGCGATCCTCAAGCAGCGCGGGATCGCCTATCCGGCCTACGCGGGGATCATGCAGGCGGTGCTCGCGGTGTTCCTGGCCGCCCAGTCGCCCGGGCTGGTGGCGCCGGACCTCCGCTTCCGGGTGCTGCCGCTGTACCTGTCCCGGCCCAACTCCACCGCCGACTACGTGATCGCCAAGCTCGCCGCGATGGCCGCCGCGATCCTGCTGCTGCTCGCGGTCCCGCTGACCACGATGTTCGTCGGCGAGCTGCTGGTCGACCTGCCCGGGCCGCCGCAGACGTCGCACTACCTGGCCGCGCTGGCCACCTCGGTGCTGTACGCGCTGCTGCTGGGCTCGATCGGCGTGGCGATCGCCTCCTTCACCCCGCGCCGCGGGCTCGGCGTGGCGGCGGTGATCGCGGTGTACCTGCTGTCCTCGGCGATCTCCGGGGTGCTGGTCGGCGTGCTGGAGTCGGTCGGCCGGCACACCGCCGCGCTGTGGGCGTGGCTGATCAACCCGTTCTTCCTGGTGGACGCGGTACAGAACTGGCTGTTCGACACCCCGTCGGCCAGCGGCGACGGCTACCCGCCCGGCATCGGCGGGCCGGTCGCGCTGCTCGCCGCGCTGGTGCTGATCATCCTGGCCGTCACCGCGCTCCTGTTCCGCTACCGCAAGGCGGCCGCCTCATGAACATCGAACTGCGCCAGGTCTCCCGCTGGTACGGCAACGTCGTCGCGGTCAACGACGTCTCGATGAACGTCGGCCCCGGCGTCACCGGCCTGCTCGGCCCGAACGGCGCCGGCAAGTCCACCCTGCTGCACGTGATGGCCGGGTTCCTCGCGCCGTCCACCGGGACCGCCACGCTCGACGGCCGGCCGATCTGGCGCAACCACGACATCTACCGGTCGATCGGGCTGGTGCCCGAGCGGGAGGGCGTGTACGGCTTCCTCACCGGCCGGCAGTTCGTGCTGAGCAGCGCCCGGCTGCACCGGTTGCCCGAACCGGAGGACGCCGCCGCCAAGGCCCTGGCCCTGGTGGAGATGGAGGCCGCCAAGGACCGGCGGATCGAGACCTACTCCAAGGGCATGCGCCAGCGGGTGAAGGTCGCCGCCGCGCTGGTGCACGACCCGCGGGTGCTGCTGCTGGACGAGCCGTTCAACGGCATGGACCCGCGCCAGCGCCTCCACCTGATGGACCTGGTGCGCGAGCTCGGCGCGGCGGGCCGCACCATCCTGTTCAGCTCGCACATCCTGGAGGAGGTGGAGCGGGTCGCCCAGCACATCGAGGTGCTGGTGGCCGGCCGGCACGCCGCCTCCGGCGACTTCCGGGAGATCCGCCGCCGGATGACCGACCGGCCGCACCTGTTCCGGGTGCGGTCCAGCGACGACCGGCGGCTGGCCGCCGCGCTGATCGCCGACGCCTCGTCCGGGGCGGTGTCGCTGGCCGAGGGCGGGCTGGAGGTCCAGGCGCTGGACTTCCGCCGGTTCACCTGGCTGCTGCCCCGGGTCGCCCGGGACGCCGGGGTGTCGGTGTGGCAGGTCTCCCCGGCCGACGAGGACCTGGAAAGCGTCTTCTCCTATCTGATCTCCGGGAGCTCCCGTTGAACGCCGTCGTCGCCGGCATCACCTACCGGGCCGTGCTCGGCCGCCGCCGGGTGCTGCTGATGGTGCTGCTGCCGCTGCTGCTGATCGCGCTGGCCCTGGTGCTGCGCTGGGTCGGCAGCGCGGACGAGAAGGCCGCCGTCACGCTCATGCAGGTCTACGCGATCGGCACCATGCTGCCGCTGCTCGGGTTGATCGCCGGTACCGGCACGATCGCGCCGGAGATCGACGACGGCACCATCATCCACCTGCTGTCCAAGCCGATCTCCCGGCCGGTGATCGCGGTGACGAAATTCGTGGTCGCCGCGTCCATGCTGGCGGTCTTCGCCGCGCTGCCGACCTTCGCCGCCGGCTACCTGCTGCTGCGGGACGAGGCGGGGGTCGCCGCCGGGTTCGGCGTCGGCGCGCTCGCCGGCGGGGTCGCCTACGCGGCGGTGTTCCTGCTGCTGGGAGTGCTCACCCGGCACGCGGTGACGGTCGGCATCATCTACGCGGTGGTGTGGGAGAACCTGGTGGGCCGGTTCGTACCCGGCGCGCGGGATCTGTCGATCCAGCAGTGGGCGCAGACCTTCGCCGACCAGATCTCCACCTCGGGCTTCCTGAAGTCCTCGGTCGCCATGGGCTTCGCCGTCCCGGCCATCCTGGTGGTGACCATCGGCTCGGTGCTGTGGGCCGGCCACCGCCTGCGCTCCCTCTCCCTCACCGGCGAGGAGTGACCGGCGGCGTCCGGGGGTTTCCGGAGTTGCCGTCAGCGGCGGAACATGAGGCGGACGCAGACGCCGGTGGCGACGCAGCCGACGGAGAAGAGCATCAGCACGGTGGCGGGCAGCAGGCCGAGGGTCCACAGCCGCCGTTCCGCCGCCCCGGCGGTGAGCCCGCCCCAGGCGGCCGCCAGCAGCTGGGGGGCGCAGAACGGCACCAGCACGGCGACGGCCGTGCGGACCGCCACGGTGGCGCCGAGCCCCACGCCGCCGAGCAGGACCGCGGCGAACAGCCAGGGATAGAGCGGCGAGCGGAAGAACAGCCCGCCGGTGCCGGTGGCGCAGGCCGCCCAGGTGGCGAACCCGCCCGCGACCAGGGAGACGGCGGCGATCAGCGGGATCCGGTACCGGGGGAGCACGAAGGTTCACCCTAGAGGACGGCGGGCCCGGCGGGTGCGGGCGGTCAGGACCGCTCGGGGTGCCTGCGGGAGTCGATCAGCCGGGCCAGGCCGTCCAGGATGCGGTCCAGCCCGTACCGCAGGCCGGTTTCCTGCGCTTCGGGCACCGCGGCCGCCTCGGCCAGCGCGGCGGTGACCGCCGGGTGACGGTCGCCGTACCGGTGGACCAGCCCGGCGATCATCTTGGCCATCGCGTGCTCGTCGGTACCGGCCGGCCCGCCGGCCACCGTGACGGTCTGCTGGGCCATGCCCCGCACGTAGCTGGTGACCAGCGCGAGGGTGTCCAGCCGTTCGGCGCCGGTCAGCCCGGTGCCCTCCAGGGCGCGCAGCCCCGCGTCCATCCAGCCGAGTTCGTTGGGCCCGAGCGCCCGATGCCCCGCGGTCGACCGGGTGGCCCACGGATGCCGGACCAGCGCGGCCCAGAACCGCATGGCCCACTCGGCCAGCCGGGGCCGCCAGCCGCCGGGCACCGCCGCGAGGTCGGGCGGCGGGCCGATCGCCGTGTCGACCATGAGGGCGACCAGCTCCCGCTTGCCGGGCACGTAGCGGTACAGCGCCATGGTGGTGAAACCGAAGGTCTTCGCCACCCGCTGCATGGACAGCGCGGCCGGCCCTTCGGTGTCGGCGATCTCGATCGCGGCCGCGGTGATGGCGGCCAGGGTGAGCCCGGGCTTGGGACCCCGGCTCGGCCCGGCCCGTTCCCCCCACAGCAGCTCGACGCTCCGCGCCTCCTCGCCGAACAGATCGCCGTCACCGGTGTTGCCCTGGTCCATAGAACTGTGTATAACATAAACCAATTGCTTATACGGCAAACAGTTTGCTGAGTACACGGAAGAGGAAGCCATGGCAGGCAAGACCGTTCTCATCTCCGGAGCGAGCATCGCCGGGCCCGCGCTGGCCTGCTGGCTGGGCCGGCACGGCTTCGCCCCCACCGTGGTCGAGATCGCGCCCCGGCTGCGCGACGGCGGCTACGCGGTCGACTTCCGCGCGGCGCACCTGCCGATGCTGGCGCGGCTCGGCATCCTGGACGAGCTGCGCGAGGTACAGACCGGCGGCAGCCCGTACAGCTTCGTCGACGCCGGCGGCCGCGAGGTCGCGGCCATGCCCGGCGAATTCGCCGGCGGCGCCGTGGAGGTGCTGCGCGCCGACCTGGCCCGCGTCCTGTACCGGCACAGCGCCCCCACCACCGAGTACGTCTTCGGCGACACGATCACCTCGCTCACCGAGACCCCTGGCGGCGTCGAGGTGACCTTCCGCAGCGGCGCTCTGCGGACGTTCGACCTGGTCATCGGGGCCGACGGCCTGCATTCCACCGTCCGCCGGCTCGCGTTCGGCCCGGAGAGCGACTACGTCACCCACTTCGGGTACCACGTCGCCGGCTGGAGCATGCCCAACCATCTCGGCGCCGGCCGTACCCGGCTGCAGTACAACACCCCAGGCCGGCTGATCGGGGTGGCCGCCGACCACCGGGACCCGGGCCGGGCCGACGCGATGGCGGTGTTCGCCACCCAGGGGCCGCCGGTTCACGACCGGCACGACACGGCGGCGCAGAAACGCATCATCGCCGACCGGTTCGCCGGTGCGGGCTGGCACACCGCCGAGCTGATCGACGCGCTGTGGCGGGCCGACGACCTGTACTTCGACACCATCAGCCGGGTCGACGTGCCGCGCTGGTCCGCCGGGCGGGTGGCGCTGGCCGGCGACGCCGCGCACGGCGCCTCGCTCAGCGGGATGGGCACCGGCGCCGCCATGGTGGGCGCCTGCGTCCTGGCCGCCGAGCTGGCCGCCGAGGCCGACCATCGGGTGGCCTTCGCCCGGTACGAGGAGCGGATCCGCGACTTCGCCCGGCGCTGCCAGCAGGGAAGCAGGACGGCCGGCCGGTTCCTCGCCCCGCGGACCCGGCGAGGCCTGTGGGCGCGCAACCGGATGCTCAACACCCGGTTCATGATGGACATGATGATCAGGGACGCCGACCGGCGCGCGGAGAACGACCGGCTGGACGAGTTCCTCGCGGCACCCGCCGCGTGATCGACATAAAACCGGCTTGAGTCTCCCCCTGCTGGAGGGTGGAGGTTGGACCTGAGCCCTGGCCACGGCCGGCCCGGGCACCTTCCGGCGAACCGAGGAGATCGAAGACATGGAAGAGACCGCGACGCGGGCCGCCCGGCAGCGGCTGATCGACGAGTTCGTCGACGAGACGTTCGCGGGCGTCGATCCCGGCACGCCCGGCGCCGGCATCGGCGAGCGGATGCGCCGGCTGCCGGACTTCGACGCGGAGAACCCCGGGCGGGCGGCGGCCTGGCGGGAGCTGGCCGGGCTGGTCGGCGACCCCGCCTTCCGGGCTCGGGTCCGCGAGATGGCGCTGGCCGGCGCGGCGTCCACCGAGGAACCGCCGGCCTACGACGGGCAGGCCGTCATCACCCACGCCGGCCAGGCGCTGGCCGGCGGGGTGGCGCCGGGCTCGGCGGCGGCCGAGGAGGTGCTCGGGCGGATCCTGCCCGCCGGCCTGCCGCCGGGCGACCGCGCCCGGCTGGCCGATCAGGTGGAGCTGTTCAGCGACCGCCGGGTGGAGCGCTACTGGACGCTGTTCACCGTGCTGGCCGGCGACTCCCCTGCCCCGGCCCTGGTGCCGGCGTTCGAATGGTTCGCCGCCGCGCTGCGCGCGCACGGCTGACCCGCGCCCGCGCCGGGCGGCCACCGGACCTGATCACGTCCACCGGTGGCAGGACGGCGGCGGAACGACGGCGGCGGGGCCCCCGAAAGGGGACCCCGCCGCCGGTGTGTTCAGGCGCGAGTTCAGCCGCAGCTGGTGCGGACCACCTCGGCCAGCCGGTTCGCCACCTGCTCGGCCTCGTCCTGCGTCTCGGCCTCGACCATCACCCGGACCATCGGCTCGGTGCCGCTCGGCCGGATGACCACCCGGCCGGTATCGCCGAGGGCCTTCTCCGCGTCGGCCACCGCGTCGGCCAGTTCGGCCGACGAGGCCGCCTTGGCCTTGGAGACGTCCCGGACGTTGACCAGCACCTGCGGCAGGCGGGTCATCGCCCCGGCCAGCTCGTCCAGCGACCGCCCGGAACGCGCCACCTCGGCCAGCAGGTGCAGCGAGGTGAGCAGCCCGTCGCCGGTGGTCGCGTGGTCCAGCATCAGCACGTGCCCGGACTGCTCGCCGCCCAGGTTGTAGCCGCCGGCCCGCATGGCCTCCAGCACGTAGCGGTCGCCGACCGCGGTCTCGACCATGCCGAGCCCGGCCTTCCGCAACGCGATCTTGAAGCCCAGGTTGGACATGATCGTGGCGACCACGGTGTCCTTGGCCAGGGTGCCGGCCTCGTGCATGGCCAGCGCCAGGACCAGCATGATCTGGTCGCCGTCCACCACCTCGCCGGACCCGGTCACCGCCAGGCACCGGTCGGCGTCACCGTCGTAGGCGATCCCGGCGTCCGCGCCGCTCGCCAGCACGGCCTCGCGCAGCGCGCCGAGATGGGTGGAGCCGACCCCGTCGTTGATGTTCAGCCCGTCCGGTGCCGCGCCGATCGTCTCGACGACCGCGCCGGCCCGCCGCAGCGCCTCTGGAGCGACCACATGGGCCGCGCCGTGCGCGCAGTCGACGACCAGCCGCAACCCGTCCAACCGGCCGGACACCGACGTCAGCACGTGCGAGACGTACCGGTCGGCCTCCCCGAACGCGTCCCGGACCCGGCCCACGGCCGGGCCCACCGGCCGCGTCCACTTCTCGCCGAGCCGCCGCTCGATCTCGTTCTCGGTCGCGTCGGGCAGCTTGAACCCGCCGCGCGCCAGGAACTTCAGGCCGTTGTCCGGCGCCGGGTTGTGCGACGCCGACAGCATGACGCCGAGATCGGCGCCGAGGGCCGAGGTGAGGTAGGCGACCGCCGGGGTGGGCAGCACCCCGAGGCGCAGCACGTCCACCCCCGACGACGCCAGACCGGCGACCACGGCGGCCTCCAGGAACTCCCCCGAGGCGCGCGGGTCCCGGCCCACGACGGCCACCGGGCGGCCCCGCCGCCCGACACTCGACTCGAAGGCACCGGCATCGCCGAGGACGTGGGCCGCCGCGACCGAGAGGTCCATGGCGAGCTCGGCCGTGAGGTCGCGTCCCGCGACCCCACGTACCCCGTCGGTGCCGAAGAGGCGGGCCGTCAACGCTTGCTGTACTGGGGAGCCTTACGGGCCTTCTTGAGGCCGTACTTCTTCCGCTCCTTCTCCCGCGCGTCCCGGGTCAGGAAGCCGGCCTTCTTCAGCGGCGGGCGGTTGACCTCGGTGTCCAGCGCGGTGAGCGCGCGGGACAGGCCCATGCGCAGCGCGCCGGCCTGGCCGGTCACGCCGCCGCCGTCGATGCGGGCGTGCACGTCGAACTGGTCCTCGGCGCCGAGCGTCACGAAGGGCTCGTTGACGATCTGCTGGTGGACCTTGTTCGGGAAGTAGTTGTCCAGCGAGCGACCATTGATGGTCCACTTGCCGGAGCCCGGAACGATGCGCACGCGCGCGATCGCCTCCTTGCGGCGGCCCGTGCCGTACGAGTTGCCCGTGGTGATGGGCTTGCGCGCGGCGACGTCACTGCTCGGAGCGGACTCGCTGGTGTACTCGGACGGGAACTCCTCAGCGGAGGTGCTGTCCGCAATGTCCAGCCCGCCCTCGTAGGGCGTCTCGACACCGGTGGGCTCGGCCACGGTTCTCCTCTAACTTTGATCTTGCGTCAGCCGGCGGCGGACGGTGCGGCTACTGGGCGACCTGGGTGATCTCGAACTGGACCGGCTGCTGCGCCTGGTGCGGGTGCTCGGCGCCGGCGTAGACCTTGAGCTTCTTGGCCATCCTCCGGCCGAGGGAGTTCTTGGGGAGCATGCCCTTGACGGCCTTCTCCAGGGCCCGCTCCGGGTGCTTCTCCATCAGCTCGCCATAGGTGAGGGAGCGCAGGCCGCCCGGGTAACCGGAGTGGCGGTACGCCCGCTTCTGCGCGAGCTTGTTACCGGTCAGCGCCACCTTGTCGGCGTTGATGATGATGACGAAGTCACCGGTGTCGACGTGCGGCGCGAAGATCGGCTTGTGCTTACCGCGGAGCAGCGTCGCGACCTGGGCGGCCAGCCGACCCAGCACGACGTCGGTGGCGTCGATGACGTACCACTGACGCTGTACGTCGGTGGCCTTAGGGGTGAACGTGCGCACGGTGGAAGCCTTCTGTCGGATGGCGGCTACGAAGGATGGTGAGCGGGCGCACGACAGCCCAGAGCTTCCGTCTCCGCGAGCAGGGAGATGACGCCGGACGCGCCGCGCTCGGTCTCGACGGACCGATCCGCACACAACAACTCAGCAGACTACCCGCGCCATCGGCGCCGGTCAAAACGCGACACCGGTGCTCCCGCCGCCCGGCGGCGGCGAACCCCGGATCCGGTCCCGCCGACCCCTTCTTTAACGTGAGCCGACCTCTCTATATTGGGGACCGGCATGTGGCGGTCCTTTCACTCTCTGCTCACCATGCGGCGTCCCGATCGGCGGATGCACGTGGGTCTGCTGGCATGCCTCGCGACGGCCGCGCTGGTCGCCGCGATGCTCGCCCACCGCTCCGGCGCCGGGGTCGACCAGGTGCACCTCAGCCGGGCCACGCCCTCCACCGGTCCCTCCCGGATCCTCGCCGCCGCCGAGCCCACCGCCGAGCCCACCGCCGGCGCCGAGCCCGGCACGGGCCCGCGCCGCCGCCCACCGCTCGGCCATGTGGCGCACCCGGAGATCCGGGTCACCGGCGAGGCCCGCCCGCGCGGCACCGCGCCCGGCCGGGCCTCGCGGCCGCCCTCGGCCATCGACGGCTCCGGCTCGTCGGTGGCCCCCGGCACCAGCGTCGGCGCCGCCGGTGGTGGCGAGCAGGGCGGGCGCGGCGAGCAGCAAGCGCCGGCCGGCAGTGCCGCCACGCGATCGCTGGAGGCCGCGGCCGCCCGTCTGACCAACCGGGTGCGCGCCCGCCAGGGGTGCGCGCCACTGCGGGTGGACACCCGGCTCACCGCCTCGGCCCGGGCGCACAGCGCCGACATGGCCAGGCGCGGTTACTTCGGCCACACCGCCCCCGGCGGCCGGTCCCCCTGGGACCGGATGGCCCGCGCCGGATACACCAACAGCGCCGCGGAGAACATCGCCCGCGGCTACCAGACCGCGCAGGAGGCGGTCGACGGCTGGATGGCCGATCCCGGACACCGCCGCAACATCCTGAACTGCCAGATCGTGGCGATGGGCATCGGGGTCGCCGAGGGCGCGGGCGACATCTGGTGGACGCAGGACTTCGGTTATTCGTGACCTGTCCGGTCGCGGGGCCGGGCTAGTCTCGGCGCATGGGTTACCCCGGGGACAGACAGCCACGACGCCAGCCACGACGCCCGTACGAGCAGTCGCCGGCCGGCGAGCCCGGGCAGGAGCCGCGGCAGGAGGGCGGCGACTCCGGGCTCTGGCCGACGGTGCGCGATCCCGACCTGCAGCAGTGGTCGCCCGCCCGGCGCAGTGGGCCGGGCGAGGGCACGCCGCCTGGCGGCACGGCGCCCGCCGCCGGCGGCCACGGTGACCCGGATACGGCCGCGGGCGGTACCGGAACCGGCCGGGAGTTCGAGGCGTTCAGGGCCCGGCAGTCCGGCGGTCACGACACCCGTGGCGCCGGCCGCCCGTTCGAGGCGTCACCGGCTCCGGGCCGGCCGAACCCGCCGGCACCGGGCCCCGGGCCGGGGTTCGGGGCGGCGTGGCCCGACACCGGCCGGGCCCCCGAAACGCCGGGCCGGCCGTTCGAGGCCCCGCGGCCGCCCGGCGGGTCACCGGCCGCGCCGCCGCCCCAGCCCGGCCCGCCGGCCGCCCAGGCGGGCACCGGCGCCTTCCCGCCCGCGCAGCCGCCCGGCCGCCCCTTCAGCGGCCCCGAGCCCGCCGGGGCCGGGCCGGACCGGTCCCGGGAGCAGCCGGCGGGCCACCCGGCGGCCGCCGGGCCCGGGCCCGCGGCGGCGCGGACCGCATCGGCGCGGTCCCGGGCCGAGCGGCCCGGCGAGCCGTACCTGGGCGAGCCGCGGTCCCGGGGCCCGCTCTATCTGGCCGGCGGGGTGATCGCCATGATCGGCGCGCTGGTCGCGGTGATCCTGGTGATGAACCAGGATGACGACCCGGTGCCCACGGCGACCGCGCCGGCGTCCGCGCGTCCCTCCGTCGCGCCGCCGCCGCCCGCCGTCGGCGACGCCAAGGGCGAGTACGGCCTGGCCGCCTCACGCAAGACCGATCCGCAGCCGCTCACCCTGAACGAGGTGTTCGGCCGTAAGAAGATCACCGTAGGTGCCCGCACGTACCAGATGACCGTGCGGCGGTCGGACAAGAAGTGCGGCACCGCCGTGCACGGCACCGGCCTGCAGAAGGCGCTCACGGCGGGCAGATGCACGCAGTTCCTGCGGGCCAGCTTCCGGGACGGCACCGGCAAGCTCATCGGCACCGTCGGCGTCGCCAATCTGAGCACCGCGAACGCCGCCAAGAAGGCCGCCAAGGCGGGCAGCGGCGGCGAGCTGGAGGACTACGTCAACCCGTTGCAGGGGAAGGACTCTGTGACCAAGTTCCTCGGCGGCGGCGGCGACTCCTACGCCACCGCCTGGCCGCAGGGGCACTACCTGGTGCTGCTCTGGTTCCAGTACAAGGACGGCCACAAGCCCTCCAAGGCCGAGCTCAAGCGCCTCAACACCGCGGCGGTGGACATCGTCGAGAAGGCGGTCTTCTCGGCCCTGGACACCCGGGCCCTCACCGGAGCGCGGACCAGCTGAGTTGGACAAATCCGCATAAATGGCTATCTAGCAGCGCAAAGAGCCCGGAATTCGTGACCGGGAACGCCCATAGCGGTATGCCGATCTCCGAGTCTGGATACGCTTCCGCGTATGCGTGGCCAGGATTCCGGGTCCGAACGTGATCGCGAGACCGGAGACGCGGCGGCTCCGGCGATGCCGCCCCCCAGCTTCGGCCAGGTGCGTCCCGACGCGCCACGGCCCGAGCGGGACGTGACGGGTGCCGCATCCCCCGGGGAACCGGCGCGGGCACCAGGTTCCGCCGACCCCGCCGCCCCGGCGGAGCCCCGGTCACCCGGCACCCCGCCCGCCGCTCCGGCTCCACCGCCGGACGGCCCGTGGGCCGCGTCGCCGAATGCCGGCGTTCGGCCGGCGGCCCCACCGTCCGCTCCGGCCGGCCCGCCCACCGTGCCGCCCGCTGACGGCCGCTGGGCATCGCCACCGTTCCCCGCGGCGGCCCCGTCCTCCGCCACGATCCCGCCGCCGGACGACCCGTGGGCACCGCCCCCCTTCCCCGGCACCGCCGCGGCGGCCCCCTCTTCTCCCCCCATCCCGCCGTCACCGGACGGCCCGTGGGCGCCACCCCCCTTCCCCGGCACCCCCGCGGCGGCCCCGTCCTCCCCCACGATCCCGCCGCCGGCGGACCGGCCGTGGGCGCCGCCACCGCCTCCCGGTGGCCCGGTCCAGGGCACCACCGCCGGCCCGTCCCCCGCGACACCGCAGGACGCGCCGTGGACACCTCCGCAGCACACCGACCGGCCGGACGACCGGTGGCGGGACGGTGTCGATCAGCCCGCCGGCCGGCGGGCGCCCGACCCGGGTCCGGCATCCGCCGGCGGACCGGCGGACCCGGCGGCCCTCATGCGGGACACCCCGCGGGACGCCCCATGGGACACCCCGCGGGACGTCCCGCGGGGAGTCCCGCGGTACACCGTGCAGGACGCCCCCTGGACCGGCCCGCAGGACGCCGCGACACCGGCGCCGCCGTCCCCCTTCGCCGCGGACGGCCCCTCTCCCGGTACGGCCGCGGGCCCCGGCACCGCCGGTGGCTTGGCGGCCGGCGGTCATCGCCGGGTGCTGGACCCGCAGGCCCATATCGAGATCCCGGTCTGGCCGCCGGCGGCCCCGGTGGCGGGCGGGCCTGCCCGCCATGACGGTGCGGCCGGCGCCGCGGCGCCGGGCTCCGGACCGGGCGGCCCACCCACTGCCCGGACCGGCCCGGCGGCCGATGCCGGATCGCCGGACCGGCCGGAAACCACCCGGCCGGTGATGTCCCCCGCCGCCCCTGGCGACCGGCCGGCCGGTCCCGGCGTCCATGGCGGACCGGACACCGGCTCTCCGCCCACCGGCCCCGGCGGGTCTCCCGACCTGCTCTCGGACGGCCCGGACGGCCGCCGGCCACTCCATGGCGGCCCAGACGGCCCGGAGAGCCCGGACGGCCGGCGGCGGCTCCACAGCGGCCCGGACGACGGCGAACGGCCGGGCACCGCACCCGCCGCCGAGCCGGCGGCCGATGACACGACCCGCCGGCTGCGGTTCACCGCCCCCGCAGGCCGAGAGTCCGGCCTTCCGCCCGCCGGCCCGGATCCGCTCGCCGCCGACCCGGGGCGGCACGCCGGCACGTCGGGCGACCTCGCCACCGGCCGCCCGGACACCGCCGGCGAGACCGGACGGCACGCCCTCCTGGCCGGTGGTGCCGCCATGCCCCCCGCGCCCGGCATCACTGGAGCCGGTGCAGCCGGCGCCCACGGCGTACCCGGCGCGATCGGCGTACCTGGCGCATCCGGCGTACCCGGCGTTCCTGGCGCATCCGGCGTTCCCGGGACGACCGGTGCGTCTGAGGCCGAGGACCACCGGCCGGTCGCGGGCCAGGCCACGGCGGCCCCCGGTGCGGCCGGGGATCCGTACGGGCCGCCACCGGCCCCTGAACCGTCCCTCCCCGAGCCCGGCGGTCCGCCCGTAGTGCCCGCGCCGTCCCGGCCGGCCGAGCCCGGCCCGGCCATCCCGGCGCCGCGCCCGCCGGCACCCGGCCCCGAGCCGGGCCCCGGCCCGAACCAGCCCGGCCCGAACCAGCCCGGCCCACACCGGCCGGGTCCGCACCAGCCGATCCCGAACCAGCCAGGTCCGCAGCCCCAGCCCGGCCCGCCCGGCCAGGGGCATCGTGCGGCGCATCCGTTCTCCGCCGGCCACGGACCGGACGCGCCGCCGGCTTTCGGCACCGTCCCGGCGGGCGGGTCAGGCACCGGCGACGGTATGCGGCCGGACTCGGCGGGTGCGTTCCCGGCGGCTCCGCCGGCCGGCCCCGCTCCCGGCGGCACCGGGCCGGCCGGGTCGACCGTCTCGCCGCCCGGGACGTTCCCCTACCATCGGCCGGGTCCGTTCTCCGGGGGGCCCGCACCGGATCCGTACCTTCCGCCGGGACCCGGCGGCCCGGGGACGCCGCCCGTCCCAGGGGCGCACGGCCCGAGCGCGCCTGCGGGCGCGCCCGCCTCCGGGCCGGCCAAGTCATCGCCGGCATCGGGCGGAGAGGGGCCTCAGGCGGCATCAGGCGGAGAGGCGCCCCAGGCGGCGACGGAGCCGGCCACGACCGCGGCACCGGCCAAGATCCCGACCGGGCGCCGGCTCACGATCCCGGGGATCCGCCGATCCCGCGCAGTACGCCCGCCTGCCGCCACACCCGAGACGCCCCCGCCCCCGCCGGGCACTCCGCTGCCGCCCGCACCGGTGACGCTGTCGCCGGCCGGGAACCCGACCTGGAGCGGCCCAGGCCTCGGCGGCCCGAACGTGGGCGACGCCGGCAGCCCCGTTGCCACCGGCCCCGGCGGCAACGGTCCCGGCGGCCCCCGCGCCGCCGATCCTGGCGGCCCTGGCGTCCGCGGTCTCACCGCGGCACCGCCGCCAGGTACACCGCTGCCACCCGCCCCGGTGACCAGCGACGCGCTCGGTGCCCCGTCTCGCCCGGGGCGGCGTCCCCCGCACGCGCCGGCCACCCCGCGGAGTACCGCGAGCGACCCGGCCGCCGGACCGGGCGCGCCATCACCGGCCGCCGGTCCCGGCACGCCGCAGGTGGCCCTTCCCGGCCCGCCGCTCCCGGCGGCGGATCCCGGAACGCGCCCGCCGGGCCGTGGCCCGGGCGGCCTCGCCTCCCGGCCGGCGACCCCGGACGCCGGCGGTCCGGCGGCGGCCCTCGGTCCCGGCGGCACCACCAGCCAGATCACGACCGCCGGCCCTCAACAGGGCGGGGTCGCCACCCGTCCCGCGGGCGTACCGGCGGCACCGGCCGCCGGGGCGCCGCACAGCGCCTCCGGGGCCCACGGCGGCGAACCACCGGCCGGCCGGCGGGCGGCGGAGGGGGCGGCGGCCGAGCGGCCGCCGTTCGTCCCGCCGGGCGCCGCTTCTCCGCCGTCCCCACTGTCTCCGCAGTCTCCGCCGTCCGTGCCGGAGGCCGGCCGCCCGGCGCCCGGTCCCGGACGGAAGGTGCCGCTGATCGTCGGTGCGGTGGTGGCCGTGGCGGTGCTCGGCACCGCGGGATGGTTCGGCGTCAAGGCGCTCGGCGGTGATGAGCCGGCGACGGCCCTGCCGACACCGCTGCCCTCGGTGGACGTCGCCGTCCCCGAGCCGGTGGCGACGGCGACCGCCGAGCCGACACCGGTCCCGACGACGGTGCTGGACTCCGCGCGCACCGACCCCAAGAAGCTCACGCTCAAGGAGGCCTTCGCCGAGCGGCGCCCCAGCGTCGACGGCCGCACCTACACCCGCGCGAAGCTGGACATCACCGGGAGCTGCGACAAGGTGGCCGTCGGCGCCTTCGCCGCCGCGCTGAAGAGCGCCAAGTGCGACCGGGTGCTGCGCGCGACGTACGTCGACAGCGACAAGCGGTACGCCGTGACCACCGGCATCGCGGTCTTCCCGACCAAGAAGGCGGCGATGGCGGCCGACCGGCGCAAGAACCTCGGCAAGACCGTCTGGTTCCGCGGACTGGCCGGGGCGAAGGGCACCGGGGCGGAGCGCGCGGACATCTCCGGCGGGTATGCGGCCGGCGTCGTGTGGGGGCGTTACATCATCTTCAGCTTCGCCACCTACAGCGACGGGCACACCCCGACCGCCCAGGAGAAGGACCTCGGACCGGTCAGCGGGGCGTTCCGCGACCACACGGCGAAGGTGATCGAGAAGCGCATCACCAGCTGACGGTCCCGACCGGGCCGGCGCCCCGCCGGCCCGGTCAGCCGGAGGTCAGCGTGCGCAGGCGGCGGGTCATCGCGGCCCGGCCGGTCAGTTCGGCGGGCGGCGGGTAGCCGACCTCCTCCAGGCAGAGTCCGTGCGCGGGGGCGACGTTCACCCCCGAGTCGCGGACTCCCTTCACCAGCACATCGCCGGGCCACTCGACGGGCCGCTGCCCCTCACCGACCGCCAGCAGCGATCCGACCAGGGCACGCACCATGGAGTGGCAGAACGCGTCGGCGACGACGGTGGCGACCAGCAGCCCCTGGCCGTCGCGCGCCCAGTCCAGGCGCTGCAACTCCCGGATGGTGGTCGCGCCGTCGCGCCGCCGGCAGAACGCGGCGAAGTCGTGCTCGCCCAGCAGCCGGGCGGACGCCGCGTTCAGCCGGTCGTCGGCCAATGGCCGCGGATGCCAGAGCACCTCGCGCCGGCGCAGCGGGTCGACCCCGGCCGGCCGGTCGCAGACCCGGTAGGCGTACCTGCGGAACAGCGCGGAGAACCGGGCGTCGAAGCCGTCCGGTGCCACGCCGACCGCGTGCACCCGGATGTCCGCGGGCAGTACCCCGGCCAGCCGCCGGGTCAGCGCGTCCAGACGCTCCGCGACGGTCATCGGACCCCGCTCCCGGCCACCGCGCCGCTCAAGGGCGTCCAGCGCGTCCGGGACGAGATCGAGGTGGGCCACCTGGCCGCGGGCGTGCACCCCGGCGTCCGTGCGGCCGGCCACGGTGAGGGACGGCGGGTCCGGCAGGCGCAGCACGCGGCCGAGTGCCGCTTCCAGCTCGCCCTGCACCGTGCGCCGGCCCGGCTGCCGCGCCCAGCCGGAGAACTCGGTGCCCTCGTAGGCCAGGTCCAGCCGCAGCCGCACCGTCCCGGCCGGCTCGCCCTTCCCCGCCGCCATGATCATGCCGGGCGTCTCGACCGTGCTGGGGGGCTCGGATGTCCCGAGGGTCTCGATCGGCTCGACCGTCCCGGCTGCCCCATCCGGCTCGAGCGGGCCGGCGGGCCCGGGCGGCCCGCTCGCCCTGGGCGGCTCGATCGGGTCGGTCATGCCGTCCCCTCCCCTTCGTGCCAGGCCCGGCTGCCCGGGGCGGCTTCCCGTCCAGAATGCCGGTTCCAGCATGCCGTCTCCGGCGCGCCCCGACCAACGCGACGGGCCCAGCGCACCATACCGGTGCGCTGGGCCCGTACTCGCTCGGCCGACGCTTCGATCAGGCGTCGTCCTTCTTCGCCTCGTCCTTCTTCGCCGCGTCCTGCGGAGCCGCGTCCTGCGGAGTCTCGTCCTGCGCGGTCTCGCCGGCAGGGGCGTCCTCGGCGCGGGCGTCGTTCTCCGGAAGCTCCACGACCTCCTCGGCCGGCTTGGCGGCCGGCTGCTGGGCGGATGTGGCGCGGGTGGTCGTCACCGCGTTCAGCGGCTCCGTCACCAGCTCGATCATCGCCATCGGAGCGTTGTCGCCCTTGCGCGGGCCGAGCTTGGTGATACGGGTGTAGCCACCGGGACGCGTCGCGAACGTCGGCGCGATCTCGGTGAACAGGTGGTGCACGACGCCCTTGTCCTTCACCACGGTCAGGACCTGGCGGCGGTTGTGGATGTCGCCCCGCTTGGCCTTGGTGATCAGACGCTCGGCGAGCGGCCGGAGACGCTTGGCCTTGGTCTCGGTGGTCCGGATGCGGCCGTGCTGGAACAGCTGCGTGGCGAGGTTCGCCAGGATCAGTCGCTCGTGGGCCGGGCTGCCGCCGAGACGCGCGCCCTTGGCAGGCTTGGGCATGGTCCTACTCCTTTGGGATCACCCGCCCCGGCCGTGTCAGGTACCGGGGTCGGGCCGGGCGCCCCGAGTCGGGGGCGCCCGTCGTCAGATGTGCGATGCGGCCGGAGCCGTCAGTACTGCTCGGTCTCGACGTAACGCGCGTCGTCGTCGTCGTAGTCGCCGCCGGCGACGGCCGTCGGGTCGAATCCGGGCGGGGAGTCCTTGAGCGACAGGGTCATCTCGTGCAGCTTCTGCTTGACCTCCTCGATGGACTTCGCACCGAAGTTGCGAATGTCCAGCAGGTCCTGCTCGCTGCGCGCGACCAGCTCGCCCACGGTGTGGATGCCCTCGCGCTTGAGGCAGTTGTAGGAGCGGACCGTGAGGTTCAGCTCCTCGATCGGCAGCGCCAGGTCGGCGGCCAGCGCGGCGTCCGTCGGGGACGGCCCGATGTCGATGCCCTCGGCCTCGACGTTCAGCTCGCGCGCCAGGCCGAACAGCTCCACCAGGGTCTTACCGGCCGAGGCCACCGCGTCCCGCGGCTTCATGGACGGCTTGGTCTCGACGTCCAGGATCAGCCGGTCGAAGTCGGTGCGCTGCTCGACACGGGTCGCCTCGACCTTGTAGGTGACCTTGAGGACCGGCGAGTAGATCGAGTCGACCGGCACCCGGCCGATCTCCTGGCCGGGCTGCTTGTTCTGCGCGGCGGAGACGTAGCCGCGGCCGCGCTCGACGGTCAGCTCCATCTCCAGCTTGGCCTTGCCGTTCAGCGTGGCGATGTGCAGGTCGGGGTTGTGCACCTCGACCCCGGCCGGCGGCGCGATGTCGGCCGCGGTGACCTCGCCCGGGCCCTGCTTGCGCAGGTACATCACGACCGGCTCGTCGTGCTCGGAGGAGACGACCAGCGCCTTGAGGTTGAGGATGATGTCGGTGACGTCTTCCTTGACCCCGGGCACGGTCGAGAACTCGTGCAGCACGCCCTCGATGCGGATGCTGGTGACCGCCGCCCCCGGGATGGAGGACAGCAGCGTGCGCCGCAGCGAGTTGCCGATGGTGTAACCGAATCCGGGCTCCAGCGGCTCGATGACGAACCGGGACCGGGTCTCCTCGATCGATTCCTCGACGAGGGACGGGCGCTGTGCGATCAGCATGTGGGTTCTCCCCTGGGTTCCGCGGGGCCCGCTATTTGACCACCGCGATCATTCATTTCACCGCCGGTGCCGTACGACCCCTGACGAGGCGGTACGGCATCCAGCGTACGTCCGGCGAGCTCTTACTTGGAGTAGAGCTCGACGATCAGCTGCTCCTGCACCTGGGTGTCGATCTGCTGCCGGACCGGCAGCTGGTGCACCAGGACGCGGAGCTTGTCCGGGACGACGCCCAGCCAGGCCGGGACGGTCCGGTCGCCGAAGGCGGCCCGGGCCACCTCGTACGGCATCAGGTTGCGGGACTTCTCCCGCACCTCGACGATGTCGTGCTCGCGGACGCGGTACGACGGGATGTCGACCTTCTTGCCGTTCACCAGGAAGTGGCCGTGGCGCACCTGCTGGCGGGCGGCGTCGCGCGAGGTCGCCAGACCCGCGCGGTAGACGACGTTGTCCAGGCGGCTCTCCAGGATCTGCAGGAGGTTCTCGCCGGTCTTGCCGGCACGCCTGTTGGCTTCCTCGTAGTAGTTGTGGAACTGCTTCTCGAGGATGCCGTAGATGCGGCGGGTCTTCTGCTTCTCGCGGAGCTGGAGCTGGTACTCCGACTCCTTCGGCCGGCCGCGGCCGTGCTCACCCGGCGGGTAAGGACGGATCTCGATGGGGCACTTCGGGGAATCACACTTGGCGCCCTTGAGGAAGAGCTTGGTCTTCTCGCGGCGGCAGAGCTTGCAGTCCGCTCCGGTGTAACGAGCCATTTCTCTCTATCTCCTGGGCCTCAGACGCGGCGGCGCTTGGGCGGACGGCAACCGTTGTGGGGAACCGGGGTCACATCCTGGATGGACCCCACCTCCAGGCCGGTGGCCTGCAGCGACCGGATGGCGGTCTCGCGGCCGGACCCGGGGCCCTTGACGAAGACGTCGACCTTGCGCATGCCGTGCTCCATGGCGCGGCGGGCGGCGTTCTCGGCGGCCATCTGGGCGGCGAAGGGCGTGGACTTGCGGGAACCCTTGAACCCGACGTGGCCCGCGCTGGCCCAGGAGATCACGTTCCCGGTCGGGTCGGTGATCGAAACGATCGTGTTGTTGAACGTGCTCTTGATGTGGGCGTGCCCGTGAGCGACGTTCTTCTTCTCCTTGCGGCGCACCTTCTTCGGTGCACCCTGGCGGCTCTTCGGAGGCATGTAGCGCTATCTCCTGAGGTGGTCGGTCCTGCTGCGTGGACGGGGGCGCGGCCCGGGGACGAGCCCCGCCCGTCGCCCCGTCGCGGACTACTTCTTGCCGGGCTTCTTCTTGCCGGCCACGGTCTTCTTCTTGCCCTTGCGGGTCCGCGCGTTGGTCTGCGTGCGCTGACCGTGCACGGGAAGGCCGCGGCGGTGTCGGATGCCCTGATAGCAGCCGATCTCGATCTTGCGGCGGATGTCGGCCTGAACTTCGCGGCGAAGGTCACCTTCGATCTTGAAGGTGGCCTCGATGTAGTCACGCAGCGGCACGAGCTCGGTGTCGCTCAGCTGGTGGACCCGAAGGTCACCGCTGACGCCCGTGGCCTGCAGGATCTCCTGGGCGCGGCTGCGGCCGATTCCGTAGATGTAAGTGAGAGCGATCTCCAGCCGCTTGTCGCGGGGGAGGTCGACGCCGACCAGGCGAGCCATGGCGGGCATTCTCCTTCGTTGTGGCGGAGGTCCTACGCGTCACCACCCCTCCCCATGCCCGGGGTGAGGGCCCCGGCCTCCGACCGGGGGTCTCCCGCGTGGTGCGGCGCGTACGCCGCCTGCGCGGGTGTGATGCGTGATTCAGTTTCGTTCCGGCGCTTCGGCCCGGTACCGAGAACGGCCCGGCGCCCGCGTCCCGGACGCGATCAGCCCTGGCGCTGCTTGTGGCGCAGGTTGTCGCAGATCACCATGACGCGACCGTGCCGGCGGATCACCTTGCACTTGTCGCAGATCTTCTTGACGCTCGGCTTGACCTTCATAGTCCCTGTCGTTCCTCAGACGGCCGCCCGCCGGCGCTGCCCGTTGGGACGCGCCGTGCGGCATGCCGCATGTCCGGACTGTCCCCTCGCGCTGCCGGAGAGAGGCTTACTTGTATCGGTAGACGATCCGCCCACGACTGAGGTCGTAGGGGCTCAGCTCCACGACCACCCGGTCGTCGGGCAGGATCCGGATGTAGTGCATCCGCATCCGTCCGCTGATGTGGGCCAGGACCTTATGGCCGTTGTCGAGCTGCACCCGGAACATTGCGTTCGGCAGCGACTCGACCACAGTGCCCTCGATCTCGATGGCGCCGTCCTTCTTGGCCATGTCCCTCGCGTTTCACTGATCGGTCGTCTGAGGTTTCGGCACACTACGCAGCCGCGACCTGGAGCGCGCCAGAGAGGGCGATCTTGGATCGCCGACGCGCGATTGGTCATAGTGAGCCGACAAAGGAGTGTACGACAACCGGCGGAGAATTGCGAAACGCCTGGCGCTTGTCCGGACACAACCGACCACCACGATACCTCAGCACGGGTTCCGGTGGCAGGGGGTCGGGGACGCGCCCGCCCCGGTGCGCGGCTCCGCCGACGCCGGCCCGGAGCAGGCGCGTGACCATGGGTTCGGGTGTGGCTCCGCCGCTCGCGGCGGATGCGGCCGCCGAGGCCCGCCGCACGGGCGCGCCGGCCGCCGCTGTCCGATAAAGATCACTTACCCGGCCACCCGCCAGGAAAGAGTCGTGAGCGGTAAAAGCTGGGTCCGATGCCGGTTACCGGGAGATGAGCGGGCGTTCGGTGGAACGCCCGCTCATCTCCCCCGGAGTCCGCCGGACCGGACCGGCTCAGAACCGGCCGTACCGGTGCCAGCCGCTCCAGTCGTAGTCGCGCGTGGTGCCCTCGCCCACCCGGAAGCGGAAGCCGTCGATGCGCCGGTCGCGGGGGAAGGCCACGTGCCGGCCGAGGTGCCCGAAGGTGCGGTACCGGGCGAAGGCGTGCCAGCCACGGTTGTCGTGGTAGTAGACGTCGAACCAGCTGTACTGCCGGTCGCGGTCCCGGTCGAACAGGTCGAAGTCGAGGTGGTAGCGGCCGCCCTTGAACGACCACGACCCGGTGGCGTACGAGCGGTGGCCGCGGTTCTCCCCCCGGCCGAAGCCGGAGAAGAACGGCCCGAAGCGGTGCACCTTCCCCGCCGAGACCGACGTGGCGGACGTGGCGGACGAGGTGGGCGTGGCGGCCGCGGCATCGGCCGAGGCGGCCGCGGGCACCACGGTCAGCGCGGCCGCCGCCAGCGAACCGGCGAGCGCGGCACCGGCGAGCAGATCACGGATCTTTGGCACTTTCTTCCTCCTGTGAGCGAGCGCCCCCGGATGGGACGGCTTCCGGCCGGCCCGAGCCACCAGGCTCGTCTCCGGACAGCGCTCACGTTAGGAAGGATCGGCGCCACGCTCCGCGCACGAATGCCCAAGGTGCAATTCACCACACAACGGGGAACGGCCCGCCGATCAGCCGCGGACCGCTCCTCACCGGGTCAGCGGCCCCGGCCCTCACCCTTCTTGCCCGCGGCGCCGGCGACGGTGGCGACCAGCAGGATGGCGCCCCAGGGCCCGGCCACCCACATGGGCCAGAAATATCCTCCGGCGTCGGTCATCAACCAGATCGTGGTGCAGACCGCCACCACGACCGCCCAAGCCGTCCAGGCCTCCCGGACGTCACCGCGCTTGGACCGCTTCACCGGGGCCGGCTGCGCCGCGCGCATCGCGTTGAGATCGATGTCGGGGAGATCCGCGGTGAGCTTCTGCAGATCGCCCATCGTGCGCCCCTGGTACGCCAGCTCCAGGCGCTCGTGGAACTCCTCCATCGTGAGCCTGCCCTGCGCGCAGTGCTCGCGCAGCGCCGCCGCGACCTTGTCCCGGTCGCCGTCGGAGGCCCGCATCTCCGGTGTCGCCGCCATCGTTTCCTCAACTCCCGCGCTCGTGCCGGAGCCCGCTGCCGGGACCGGGGGTCACCCGGCCCCTTCCCCGGCGACGCCTGGGCCCTCCAGCAGCTCGCCGAGCCTTGCCCGCCCGCCGTCCAGCGCGGTGAGCACCCAAGGTCCATTATCGGTCACCGCGACGCTGTGTTCGAAGTGCGCGGAGACCTTCCCGTCCTGCGTCACCACGGTCCAGTCGTCGGCCAGCACCTTGGTGCGGTCGGTCCCCAGGTTCACCATGGGCTCGACGGCGAAGCACATACCGGTCTCGAACCGGGGGCCGCGGCCGGGCCGGCCGTGGTTCGCCACCCAGGGGTCCATGTGCATCTCGGTGCCGATCCCATGGCCGCCGTACTCCTGCGGGATGCCGTACCGGCCCTGAGAGCGCACGTAGCGCTCGACCTCGTACCCGATGTCGGACAGGTGGCGGCCGACGGTCAGCGCGGCGATGCCGCGCCACATGGCCTCCTCGGTGACCCGCATCAGCTCGGTGAGCGCCGGCTCGACCTCGCCCACCGGCACGGTGATCGCCGAGTCGCCGTGCCATCCGTCCAGGATGGCGCCGCAGTCGATGGAGATGATGTCACCGTCCTGGAGCGGCCGCCGGTCGGTCGGGATCCCGTGCACGACCTCGTGGTTGACCGAGGCGCAGATCGTCGCCGGGAAGCCCTGGTAACCCTTGAACGAGGGGACGGCGCCCTCGTCGCGGATGGCCTTCTCGGCGATGGCGTCCAGGTCGAGCGGGGTCATCCCGGGCCGCACGGAACGGCGCAGCAGGTCGAGCGTGCGGCCGACGACCAGGCCGGCGGCTCGCATCTTCTCCAGCTGCTCCGGTGTCTTGAGCTGGATTCCGTGCTTGTTCCTCTTGAACACTTGGTGGCACCCCCTGGGGTGAATCAACGGACGGCCCGACAGCGCAATTCCCTGATTGTCCCCCAAATACGCCGAACGCCACTCCTGGGACTTTGCTCCAGAAGTGGCGCTCAACTCATGAAGATCGACTCAGTCGGCGAACCGCCGCAACTCGGCCATCGCCCGCTGGGTGATCTCCTCGACCGGGCCGGTCGCGTCCACCCCGCGCAGGATGCCCTCATCGGCGTAGAACGAGACCAGCGGCGCGGTCTGCTCCTGGTAGACCTCCAACCGGTGCCGGATGGTCTCCTCCCGATCGTCGTCCCGCTGGAACAGCTCGCCGCCGCAGGCGTCGCAGACGCCCTCCTTGGTCGACGGGTCGAAGACCATGTGCCAGACCTTCCCGCAGGACCGGCAGGTGCGCCGGCCGGCCAGCCGGCGCACGACCTCCTCGTCGTCGACGACGAGCTCCAGCACGATGTCCAGCGAGGTGCCGAACTCGGCCAGCATCTTGTTCAGGATCTGCGCCTGCGGGACGTTGCGCGGGAAACCGTCGAGCAGGAACCCCTCCTGCGCGTCGGCCTCGGACAGACGGTCGCGGACCATGGCGATGGTCACCTCGTCGGGCACGAGGTCACCACGGTCCATGTACTCCTTGGCAAGCTTGCCGAGTTCCGTGCCGCCCGACACGTTGGCACGGAAGATGTCACCTGTCGAGATCTTCGGGATGGACAGGTTCGATGCGATGAACTGGGCCTGTGTCCCCTTGCCCGCTCCGGGGGGCCCGACCAGGACGACGCGCACTACTTGAGGAAGCCCTCGTAGTTCCGCTGCTGCAGCTGGCTCTCGATCTGCTTCACGGTGTCCAGCCCAACACCGACCATGATGAGAATGCTCGTGCCTCCGAACGGGAAGTTCTGGCTCGCTCCGGCCACCGCCAGCGCGATGATCGGCACCATGGAGATCAGGCCCAGGTAGAGCGATCCGGGGGCGGTCAGCCTCGTGAGCACGTAGTTGAGATATTCGGCCGTCGGTCGTCCCGGACGGATGCCCGGGATGAATCCACCGTACTTCTTCATGTTGTCGGCGACTTCAACGGGGTTGAAGGTGATGGACACGTAGAAGTAGGTGAAGAAGATGATCAGCACGAAGAACGTGATCATGTATGTCGGGTGGTCACCGGTGACCAGGTTCCGCGACAGCCACTGCACGACCGGGCCCGGGTCCTCCTTGTTGCTGAACAGCGACACGACCAGCTGCGGAATGTAGAGCAGCGAGGAGGCGAAGATGACCGGGATGATGCCCGCCTGGTTGACCTTCAGCGGGATGTAGGTCGAGGTGCCGCCGTACATGCGCCGGCCCACCATGCGCTTGGCGTACTGCACCGGGATGCGGCGCTGGGCCTGTTCGACGAAGACCACCGCCGCGATCATGAACACACCGACCACCATCACCACGAAGAAGGTGAAGGCGTTCTGCCGGTAGATGTTCAACAGCTCGGACGGGAAGTAGGCCACGACCTGGGTGAAGATCAGGATCGACATGCCGTTGCCGACGCCGCGGTCGGTGATGAGCTCACCGAGCCACATGATCACCGAGGTGCCGGCGGTCATCGTGATCACCATCGTGACGATCGTGAAGACGTCGTTGTTGATCAACACCGGCTGGCGGCAGTTCGGGAAGAGCTGGCCGGTGCGGGCGAGCGCCACGAAGGCGGTCGACTGCAGCACGGCGAGGCCGATCGTCAGGTACCGCGTGTACTGCGTGATCTTGGCGGTGCCGGACTGGCCCTCCTTCTTCAGGGCCTCCAGGCGCGGGATCACCACGGTGAGCAACTGCAGGATGATGCTCGCGGTGATGTACGGCATGATGCCGAGCGCGAAGACTGAAAGTTTCAGCAGGGCGCCACCGCTGAACAGCTGCACCATGCCGTAGATGTTGGCGGAGTCGCTCGCCTGCGCCTCTTTCAGACACTGCTGCACATTGATGGTGTTGACCCCGGGGGTGGGCAGCACCGATCCGAGCCGGAACAGCGTGATGATCCCCAGCGTGAACAGCAGTTTCTTGCGCAGGTCGGGCGTACGGAACGCCCGGGTAACAGCGGTCAGCACGGTCCCTCCTGCGCGCCTGAAAGGCGGTGTCGGTCAGCGAAGGTCTGAGAGTGATCCATCGGCGCATCTCTGTGAACGAGCCCTGGACAGCCTTCTGTCCAGCGCACTCTAACGCACTACGGGCGCGGAGGCTCCATGTGAGCCCCCGCGCCTCGTATTGCCTGCCTACAGCTCGGTGACGGCGCCACCGGCCGCAGCGATCTTCTCCTTCGCCGCGGCGGAGAATGCGTGCGCCTGCACGTTCAACGCCACCGAGATGTCACCGGTTCCCAGGATCTTGACCGGCTGGTTCTTGCGGACGGCCCCGCGCTCGACCAGGGTGTCGACGGTGACGTCGCCGCCGTCGGGGAACAGCTCGCCGAGCCTGTCCAGGTTGACGACCTGGTAGGTCGTCTTGAACAGGGCGTTGGAGAAGCCCTTCCGCTTGGGCAGTCGCCGCTGCAGCGGAACCTGGCCACCCTCGAAGCCGAGAGGGACGTTCGTCCGCGAGCGGGTGCCCTTGGTGCCACGACCCGCGGTCTTGCCCTTGGACGCCTCGCCGCGACCCTTGCGGATCTTGGCCTTGTTGGCGCCGGGAGCCGGCCGCAGGTGGTGGATGCGCAGCGGCGCGGCGCCGCCGGTGTTCTCGTTAGCCATGACTAGTCGACCTCTTCCACCTCGACGAGGTGCGTCACCACGGAGACCATGCCCCGGATCTCGGGACGGTCCTCCTTGACGACGACATCGCCGATTCGCTTCAGGCCCAGCGAGCGCAGCGAGTCACGCTGGTTCTGCTTGCCACCGATCTTGGATCGGACCTGGGTGATCTTCAGACGAGCCATCGGCTAGCTCACCGCCTTGGCCGCCGCGGCGGCCTCCGCGATACCCTCGGCGCGCGCCTTGAGCATGCGCACCGGAGCGACGTGCTCGATCGGCAGGCCACGCCGCGCGGCGATCTCCTCGGGGCGGCTGAGGCCCTTCAGCGCCGCCACGGTGGCGTGGACGATGTTGATCGGGTTGTCCGAGCCGAGCGACTTGGACAGCACGTCGTGGATGCCGGCGCACTCCAGGACGGCGCGCACCGGACCGCCCGCGATGACACCGGTACCCGGCGAGGCCGGGCGCAGCAGGACGACGCCGGCGGCGTCCTCCCCCTGCACGGTGTGCGGGATGGTGCCCTGGATGCGCGGCACCTTGAAGAAGTGCTTCTTGGCCTCCTCGACACCCTTGGCGATCGCCGCGGGCACCTCCTTGGCCTTGCCGTACCCGACGCCGACCAGGCCGTTGCCGTCACCCACGACGACCAGGGCGGTGAAGCTGAACCGCCGTCCGCCCTTGACGACCTTGGCCACTCGGTTGATCTTTACGACGCGCTCGATGTACGAGACGCCCTTGTCGGCAGCGCCGCCGCGGCGATCGTCGCGACGGTCACGCCGCTCACCACCGCCGCCGGCACCGCGACGCGGAGCTGCAGCCATCAGTGGTTCCTCTCCTCGATGCTCTTCATTGCGATCCTGGCCGGAGTGATCGGTTGCGTCGTGCTCCCCATCAGAACTCCAGCCCGCCTTCACGGGCGCTGTCCGCCAGGGCCGCGATGCGGCCCGCGTAGCGGTTACCGCCGCGGTCGAACACGACGGAGTCGATCCCGGCGGCCTTGGCCCGCTGAGCGAGGAGCTCGCCGACCTTCTTCGCCTTGTCGGTCTTGGTGCCCTCCGCCGTGCGCAGCGAGGCGTCCAGCGTGGACGCGCTCACCAGCGTGTGGCCGGCGGTGTCGTCGACGATCTGCACGAACAGGTGCCGTGCGGAACGGTTGACGACCAGACGCGGGCGGGTGGCCGAGCCGACGACCTTCTTGCGGACCCGGCGGTGACGGCGCGAGCGCGACAGGGCGCGCGCGGCCGTGTGCTTGGCAACCTTGGTGAAGGCCATGACTACTTACCAGCCTTTCCGACCTTGCGGCGGATGACTTCGCCCTGGTACCGCACACCCTTGCCCTTGTAAGGGTCGGGCTTGCGCAGCTTGCGGATGTTCGCGGCGACCTCGCCGACCTTCTGCTTGTCGATGCCGTCCACGTGGAACACGGTCGGCCGCTCGACGCGGAAGGTGACGCCCTCGGGGGCGTCGACGATCACCGGGTGGCTGAAGCCCAGCGAGAACTCCAGCTGCGTCGGGCCCTTGGCCTGAACGCGGTAACCGACGCCGACGATCTCCAGCGTCTTGCTGTACCCCTTGGTCACGCCGTCCACCATGTTGGAGATCAGCGTGCGGGACAGACCGTGCAGCGCACGGTTGCGGTTCTCGTCGTTCGGCCGAGTGACCGTGATGTTGCCGTCGTCCCCGCGGGCGACGTCGATCGGCTCGGCGATCTTGTGTGAAAGCGTGCCCTTCGGCCCCTTGACCGTGACATCCCGGCCGTCGATGGTGATGTCGACACCGTTCGGTACGGGGATGGGCAGCCGTCCAATTCGCGACATGCTGTTGTGCCTCCCCTCGTTACCAGACGTAGGCGAGGACTTCCCCGCCCACACCACGCTTGCCGGCCTGCTTGTCGGTCATCAGGCCACCGGACGTCGAGATGATCGCGACGCCCAGTCCGCCGAGGACCCTGGGCAGGTTGTCCTTCTTCGCATAGACCCGCAGGCCGGGCTTGGAAACCCGCCGCAGGCCCGCGATCGACCGTTCACGCGTGGGCCCGAACTTGAGCTCCACCACGAGGTTCTTTCCGACCTTCGCGTCCTCGACGGACCAGGACTGGATGTAACCCTCCTGCTGGAGGATCTCGGCGATGTGCGCCTTGATCTTCGAGTACGGCATGGCCACGGTGTCGTGGTATGCCGAGTTCGCGTTGCGCAGACGTGTCAACATGTCTGCGATCGGGTCGGTCATCGTCATGGCCGGTGGCCCTCCTCACCGCGGTTTCCCGGATCGGGACCTACGGTGTGGTCGTGGGCGCCTCAGGCGGCACCCGGTTGATATGACTTATCTTCGGCCGGCGGCCGTGCGGGCCTCGCGAGGAGGCCCGCACCGGACTACCAGCTGGACTTGGTGATGCCCGGCAGCTCGCCCCGGTGCGCCATCTCGCGGAAGCACACCCGGCACAGGCCGAACTTGCGGTAAACGGCGCGCGGCCGGCCACAGCGCGAGCAACGAGTGTACGACCGGACGCCGAACTTCGGCTTGCGCGCGGCCTTGGCGATCAGAGACTTCTTGGCCATCAGGCCTCCTTGTTGCGATCCACAGCCATCGTGTGACTGCCTACGCTTCCTTGAAGGGGAAGCCGAGAAGCTTCAGCAGCGCCCGGCCCTGGTCGTCGTTCACGGCGGTCGTCACGATGGTGATGTCCATGCCCCGCTGCCGGTCGACGCGGTCCTGGTCCACCTCGTGGAACATGACCTGCTCGGTGAGACCGAACGTGTAGTTCCCGTTGCCGTCGAACTGCTTGGGCGACAGGCCGCGGAAGTCCCGGATGCGCGGGAGCGCCAGGGACAGCAACCGGTCGAGGAACTCCCACATCCGGTCACCGCGCAGCGTCACGTGCGCGCCGATCGGCATGCCCTCGCGCAGCTTGAACTGCGCGATCGACTTGCGGGCGTGGGCGACGGCCGGCTTCTGGCCGGTGATGGCGGTGAGATCGCGCACCGCGCCCTCGATGAGCTTGGAGTCCCGGGCCGCCTCGCCGACACCCATGTTCACCTTGATCTTGGTGAGCCGGGGGATCTGCATGGCGTTCTCGATGCCGAACTGCTCGCGGAGCTTGCCGGCGATCTCCTCGCGGTAGCGCTCCTTGAGCCGCGGCTGGAGGCGGTCGGTCTCGGTGGTGGTGGCGGTCATCAGTTGTCCTCACCCGATTCGTCGGCCTTGTCGGCCATCTTGGCGGGCTTGTCGTCCTTCTTCGCCTCATCCTTGAGCTTCTTGACGTTGCTCACGTGGATGGGGGCCTCCATGGTCTGCACGCCGCCTTCCTTGGCGCCGCGCGGGCCCTGGTGCGTGACCTTGGAGTGCTTCTTGATCAGGTTGACGCCCTCGACCACCACGCGGTCCTCGCGCGGCAGCGCGAGAATGACGCGGCCCTTGGCACCCTTGTCCTTACCGGCGATGACCTGGACGAGGTCACCCTTCTTCACATGCAGCTTCGGCATTACAACACCTCCGGCGCGAGCGAGATGATGCGCATGAACTTCTTCTCGCGCAGCTCGCGACCCACCGGACCGAAGATACGCGTGCCCCGAGGGTCACCGCTGTCCTTGATGATGACCGCGGCGTTCTCGTCGAAGCGGATGTAGGAGCCGTCGGGGCGGCGGCGCTCCTTACTGGTGCGCACCACGACAGCCTTGACCACATCACCCTTTTTGACACCCGCGGCGGGAAGGGCGTCCTTCACCGTCGCGACGATGATGTCGCCGATACCCGCGTAGCGCCGACCCGAGCCACCGAGCACGCGGATGCACAAGATCTCCTTGGCACCCGTGTTGTCGGCGACCTTGAGCCGCGACTCCTGCTGGATCACGTCAACTCCCGTGTGTCACGCCGGTTCTCATTCGCTGAGCCTGGCGGAACTAGATTTGGTCTTTACACCCTGACCGCGGCCGGTGCCGCCGCCAGGGGGGACGCCCGGGCGGGAGGCCCCTTCCGGGGGCCTCCCGCCGGCCGCTTACTTGGCGCGCTCGAGGATCTCCACGACCCGCCACCGCTTGGTGGCGGACAGCGGCCGGGTCTCCATCAGGAGCACGCGGTCGCCGACGCCGCAGGTGTTGCCCTCGTCGTGGGCCTTGTACTTGGTCGTACGGCGGATGACCTTGCCGTACAGCGGGTGCTTGACGCGGTCCTCGACGGCGACGACGACGGTCTTGTCCATCTTGTCGCTGACGACCAGACCCTCGCGGGTCTTGCGGTAGTTCCGCGCCTGCTTCTCGGTGCTCTCAGTTGTCTCAGCCATCGCTCGGCTCCTTCTCGACCGTGATGATTCCGAGCTCGCGCTCACGCATCACGGTGTAGATACGGGCGATCTCGCGGCGGACGGCACGCAGCCGCCCATGGCTCTCCAACTGTCCGGTCGCCGCCTGGAAGCGGAGGTTGAACAGTTCCTCCTTGGCTTCCTTCAGCTTCTGGACCAGTTCCTCCTGGTCCGAAACCCGCAGCTCACCGGCGGTCAGGCCCCTGGCCATCACGCCTCACCCACTTCACGCTTGACGAACCGGCACTTCATCGGGAGCTTGTGCATCGCGCGCCGCAGTGCCTCGCGGGCCACGGGCTCCGACACACCGGACAGCTCGAACATGACGCGGCCGGGCTTGACGTTGGCGATCCACCACTCCGGCGAACCCTTACCGGAACCCATGCGGGTCTCGGCCGGCTTCTTCGTCAACGGACGGTCCGGATAGATGTTGATCCACACCTTGCCGCCACGGCGGATGTGGCGGGTCATGGCGATACGAGCGGCCTCGATCTGGCGGTTGGTCACGTAGTGGTGCTCAAGCGCCTGGATGCCGAACTCGCCGAACACGACCCTGGTACCGCCCTTGGCGGCTCCGCTGCGGTCGGGCCGGTGCTGCTTGCGGTGCTTGACCCTGCGCGGGATCAGCATGGTCAGCTCCCTTCAGCACCCGGCTGCTCCGCCGGGCCGGTCTCGGGCGCCCCGGCGGGCGCGGTGGACGCAGTGGAGGTGGCGGGAGCCGAGTCCGTCTTCGGACCGCGGCCGCCACCACGGGCGCCGTCACGGCCACGCCCGCCGCCGCCGCCCGCGCCGCCCCGGCCGCGCTGCGGCCGGTCGGTGCGGTCGCGACGCTGGCCGGCCCGGGCGCCGGCGGCGGCCGCCTCGCGCTCGGCGCGGCTGGTGGGCGCCTCGCCCTTGTAGATCCACACCTTCACGCCGATGCGGCCGAAGGTGGTGCGGGCCTCGTAGAAGCCGTAGTCGATGTCCGCGCGGAGGGTGTGCAGTGGCACGCGGCCCTCGCGGTAGAACTCCGAGCGGGACATCTCGGCGCCGCCGAGACGACCGGAGCACTGGACACGGATGCCCTTGGCGCCGCTCTTCATCGCCGACTGCATGGCCTTGCGCATCGCGCGCCGGAACGACACCCGGCTGGACAGCTGCTCGGCCACGCCCTGGGCGACGAGCTGGGCGTCGACCTCGGGGTTCTTGACCTCGAGGATGTTCAGCTGGACCTGCTTCTTGGTCAGCTTCTCGAGGTCGCCACGGATACGGTCCGCCTCGGCGCCGCGGCGGCCGATGACGATGCCCGGCCGGGCGGTGTGAATGTCGACCTGGACTCGGTCGGTGGTCCGCTCGATCTCCACCTTGGAGATACCGGCCCGCTCCATGCCCTTCTGCAGCATGCGGCGGATCGACACGTCCTCGGCGACGTAGGACTTGTACAGCTTGTCGGCGTACCACCGGCTCTTGAAGTCGGTCGTGATGCCGAGTCGGAACCCGTGCGGGTTAACCTTCTGGCCCACTATCGGGTCCTTCCCTTCGGCCTGCCCTGGCCCTCGGGCCGGGATTCGACGATCACAGTGATGTGGCTCGTCCGCTTGTTGATCCGATAGGCACGGCCCTGCGCACGGGGACGGAACCTCTTCAGCGTCGGGCCCTCGTCGACCCACGCCCGGCTCACGACCAGAGAGTCGCGCTCGAGCTTGAAGTTGTGCTCGGCGTTCGCGACGGCGCTCGACAGCACCTTGTAGATCGGCTCGCTCGCCGCCTGGGGGGCGAACTGCAGCACGGCCTGCGCCTCCGAAGCGGGCAGCCCGCGAATAAGGTCCACCACGCGGCGGGCCTTCTGGGGCGTGACGCGGACGAACCGCGCCTGAGCCCTGGCTTCCATCGCTTACTCCTCGTTTCTAAAGGCGCTTTACCGCCGGCTACGCCGGTCTTCCTTGACGTGGCTGCGGAAGGTCCGCGTCGGCGCGAACTCGCCCAGCTTGTGGCCGATCATCGACTCGGTGACGAACACCGGGACGTGCTTGCGCCCGTCGTGGACGGCGATCGTGTGGCCGAGCATGTCGGGCACGATCATGGAGCGCCGCGACCACGTCTTGATGACGTTCTTGGTGCCCTTCTCGTTCTGGACGTCCACCTTCTTCATCAGGTGGTCGTCCACGAAAGGACCCTTCTTAAGGCTACGTGGCATTTAGGCTGCTCCTACCGCTTCTTCCTCTTGCTCCGCCGACGGATGATCAGGCGGTCGCTGGCCTTGTTCGGCCGGCGGGTGCGCCCCTCGGGCTTGCCGTTCGGGTTGACCGGGTGACGACCACCGGAGGTCTTGCCCTCACCACCGCCGTGCGGGTGGTCGACCGGGTTCATGGCGACACCACGAACGGTCGGGCGCTTGCCCTTCCAGCGGTTACGGCCCGCCTTACCGATGTTGATGTTGGCCTGCTCGGCGTTGCCGACCTGACCCACCGTGGCGCGGCAGCGCACGTCCACCTGGCGCATCTCACCGGAGGGCATACGCAGCGTGGCGTACTGCCCCTCCTTGGCCAGCAGCTGGATCTGCACGCCGGCCGACCGGCCCAGCTTGGCGCCACCGCCCGGCTTCAGCTCCACCGCGTGGATGAAGGTACCCGTCGGGATGTTGCGCAGCGGCAGGCAGTTGCCCGGCTTGATGTCGGCCGCGGGGCCGTTCTCGATGCGGTCGCCCTGCTTGATGCCGGTCGGAGCGAGGATGTAGCGCTTCTCGCCGTCGGCGTAGTGCAGCAGGGCGATACGGGACGTGCGGTTCGGGTCGTACTCGATGTGCGCGACCTTCGCCGGGATGCCGTCCTTGTCGTGCCGCCGGAAGTCGATGATCCGGTAGGCGCGCTTGTGCCCGCCGCCCTGGTGACGCGCGGTCACCCGGCCGTGGACGTTGCGACCACCCTTGTTGTGCAGCGGAGCAAGCAGCGACTTCTCCGGCGTGCTGCGCGTGATCTCGGCGAAGTCCGAGACGCTCGCGCCGCGACGACCCGGAGTCGTCGGCTTGTACTTACGGATGCCCATCTTTTTCGTTCATCCCTTGTCGATGTTGCTCGGCAGCGTGGATCAGCTGATCTGACCGAAGATGTCGATCCGGTCGCCTTCCACCAGGCTCACGATCGCTCGCTTGGTGCTGGCGCGCTGTCCGTAACCGAACCGGGTGCGCTTGCGCTTGCCCTGCCGGTTGATGGTGTTCACGCTGGTGACCTTGACACCGAAGATCTGCTCGATCGCGATCTTCACCTGGGTCTTGTTGGCCGTCTTGCGAACCAGGAAGGTGTACTTGTTGTGCTCGTCGATCAGGCCGTAGCTCTTCTCGGAGACGATCGGCTTGATGATGATGTCGCGCGGGTCGGCGATCTTCTGCATCAGGCGTCTTCCTTCCCGCTCTTGCTGAGCCGGGCCACGACCGCGTCGTAGGCCTCACGGGTGAAGACCACGTCGTCGTAGCACAGCACGTCGTAGGTGTTCAGCTGGCCGGCGTCCAGGAGGTGGACCTCCGGCGCGTTGCGCAGGCTCAGCCAGGTCCGCTCGTCGTCCTCGCCGACCACGACCAGGACGCTGCGGGCCGCGGTGATGGTGCGCAGCGCCTGCAGGGCGGCCTTGGTCTTGGGGGTGTCCCCGCTGACCAGGCCGTCCACCACGTGCACGCGCCCGCCGCTCGCCCGGTCGCTGAGGGCGCCGCGCAGCGCGGCCACCTTCATCTTCTTGGGCGTCCGCTGGCTGTAGTCACGCGGCTGCGGGCCGTGGACGATGCCGCCGCCGGCGAACTGCGGAGCGCGGGTCGAGCCCTGCCGGGCCCGGCCGGTGCCCTTCTGGCGGTACGGCTTCTTACCGCCACCGCTGACCTCGCCACGGGTCTTGGTCTTGTGGGTGCCCTGCCGGCGCGCGGCCAGCTGGGCGACGACGACCTGG
>NZ_BOOU01000010.1 GCF_016863395.1 Sphaerisporangium rufum
TGGTTCCTTTCGTGGTACGGGCGGTGGCGGGCCGCCGCCGTCTCGGGATGTCACGTCTCGGGATGTCACGCGAACACCCCCGGCCGCCGGCTCGGAGGAGCCGGCGGCCGGGGGCGTCAGGTCAGGCCGCGGTGCAGGTCAGGGCGGGTGCCCGGTTGGCGCCGTTCGCGCTGCCGAGGAAGCCGAACTGCGCGCTCGCACCGGCGCCGAGCGCGCCGTTGTAGCTCACGTTGCGCGCGGTGACGTTCGCCCCGCTGGAGGTGATCTCCGCGCTCCAGGACTGGGTGACCGTCTGGCCGTCGTCGAACCGCCAGGTCACCGTCCAGGACGAGATGGCCGAGCCGCCTGCGGTGACGGTCACCGTGGCCTGGAAGCCGCCCTGCCACTGGCCGGCCAGCGCGTAGGTGGCCGTGCACCCCTTACCGCCCGGCGACGGGCTCGGGCTGGGGCTGGGTGACGGGCTGGGGCTCGGGGACGGGCTCGGGGAGGGGGACGGGCTGGGGCTGGGCGAGGGGGATCCCTGGCTGATGCTGCCCGGGACGGCCTGCAGGGCGGTGTACCAGGCGGCGGCCATCTTGTCGTAGCCGCCGGCGGTGGGGTGGATGCCGTCGATGAGGTCGCCGGTGGTGAGCTTGGCGTGCATGTCGACCAGGTGGACGTGCTTGCCGGCGTTCACCTTGTTCTGCACGATGCCGGGGACGGCCGCGTTGAAGGTGCGGACGTTGTTCTCCTGGCCGGAGTTGGACAGCGGGATCAGCGTGGCCACGAACACCTCGGCGTTCGGCGCGGTCGAGGTGATCTTGTCGATCAGGTTCGACAGCCGCTGCGGCGCGGAGGAGACGTTGTAGTTCTGCAGGATGTCGTTGGTCCCGATGTGCAGCAGCACGGTACGCGGGGTGGAGGACTGCAGCCAGCGCACGATGTTGGCGTCGATCTGGTCGATCCGCCACCCCGGGTGCCCCTCGTGGTCGTGGTCGCCCAGGTTCCCCGGCCCGTTGAACTGCGAGCCGACGAAGTCGACGGTGTAGCGGCCGTTCACCAGCCGCTGCCACAACCCGATCCGGTACCCGCCCGGCACCTGGGTCCCCTCGGTGATCGAGTCACCCAGCGGCATCACCCGCACCCCGCCGTTGGACTCCGCACCCGCCGACCCGGCCCCGAGGACCGTACCCAGCGCGACCATGGCCACGGCCAGCAGCGCCGCGGTGAACCATCGTCTCCACGTAAGCATGATGAACCTCTCTTCGATACCGGCGGACCGGCCCGGCCCGCGGCGGTGCCGGCGGTCGTGCCGCGTTTCCCGGTCTCCTCATCGATCGGCGCTCGACCGCCGGGCAGGCGGACCCCGGGTGTTCCGGGAACCGCCCTCGGGCCGTGCCGGCCGACAGATTGTGAGCGCTAACAGTCGGCCGGTGCGGCGAATCCCGCCTCCGGCGGAACGGATGGGTGATGCTGGTGAGGGGGAGCAAATACCGAGACCGGAGGTGCCGTCAAGGCGGCCGGTTCCGCCCCGGAGAACCCGGCGGCCCGGCACGCCGGACCATCTGGCGTTATCGCGCCGGGCCTGGCCGGTGGGCGGTACGGCGGGTTGAAAATTTCATCACCTGGCCGCCCATCGCGGCGCACTCCGTCCGCAAGTTTCGCGAGGCCGGGACACAGGATGCCGCGCCTGTCGAATCGATCTGGTCGCCGGCACTCTCGAAACTTTCAGCCGCAACTTGACGTATTTCGGGCTCGTTCCCAGACTTGGTCGGCGAGGCGGTACTCCTCCTGCCCCAGGCGGTGGTGCGCGGCAGGAGGAGTGCCGCCTTTGCCCCTCGGCGGCGCGCGTCACCGGCGCCGACCGCGCGGAGAGCTCCGTGGTCCTTCGTCCGTGATCCGGTTGTGGAGGCTCAGGCATGGGATACGACGCGATTCCGGCACCGCGGATCCGGCGGCCGGCCCGGGCCCTGGTGGCCGCCGTGGCCGGAGTCCTCGGCGCGGTGTCCGCGCCGGCCATGACGGCTCCTCCGGCGGGCGCGGCGGCTTCGGCGGTCCAGGTGGCTTCGGCGGCTCACGCGGGTGCGATGGCCTCGGCGGACGCGGCGAGCACGCTCGGTGCGGCGGCCGAGCGGAGCGGCCGGTACTTCGGGACCGCCATCGGCGCGTGGAAGCTGGGCGACGCGCAGTACACCACCATCGCGGCCCGCGAGTTCGACATGGTGACCCCCGAGAACGAGATGAAACTGGACGCCACCGAGCCGGCCCGGGGGCAGTTCAACTTCACCGCCGGCGACCGCGTCCACGACTGGGCGGTGCAGAACGGCAAGCGGGTGCGCGGACACACCCTGCTGTGGCACGCGGCGCAGCCGGCGTGGCTGCAGAGCCTGTCCGGCAGCGCGCTGCGGCAGGCGATGACCGACCACATCAACGGGGTGATGGCCCACTACAAGGGCAAGATCTACGCCTGGGACGTGGTGAACGAGGCGTTCCTCGACGGCTCCGGCGCGCGGCGCAACTCCAACTTCCAGCGCACCGGCGACGACTGGATCGAGGGGGCGTTCCGCACCGCGCGCGCCGCCGACCCGGCGGCGAAGCTCTGCTACAACGACTACAACATCGAGAACTGGACCTGGGCCAAGACCCAGGCCGTCTACGCGATGGTGCGTGACTTCAAGGCGCGCGGGGTGCCGATCGACTGCGTCGGCTTCCAGTCGCACTTCAGCAACCTCACTCCCTACGACGCCGGCTTCCGCACCACCCTGCAGAACTTCGCGGCGCTCGATGTGGACGTGCAGATCACCGAACTGGACATCGAAGGCGCGCCGCCCGCGACCTACGCGGCGGTCACCAACGACTGCCTGGCGGTGCCGCGCTGCACCGGCATCACCGTGTGGGGCGTGCGCGACCAGGACTCCTGGCGGTCCAACATGAACCCGCTGCTGTTCAGCGGCGCCACCAAGAAGCCCGCCTACGACGCCGTCCTCGACGCCCTCAACGCCGCCGCCCCCACCCCCACGCCGACCCCCACCCCCACGCCGACCCCCACCCCGACGCCGAGTCCCGCGCCGACCCCCACCCCGACGCCGACTCCCGGCACCGGGGAGTGCACGGCGACGATGCGGACGGTGGCCGCCTGGAGCGGCGGCTTCCAGTCCACGGTCACCGTCCGGGCCGGCGGTTCGGCGATGTCCGGCTGGACGGTCCGCTGGACCTGGCCGGGCGGGCAGACGATCACCAATCTCTGGTACGCCGTCCACACCGTGTCCGGGGCCACCGTCACCGTACGAAACGCCCCCTACAACGGCTCGCTGCCGGCCGGCGGCTCCACCACCTTCGGCTTCACCGCCCGCGGCACCGCCGCCACCCCCACCGCCACCTGCGCCGCCGCCCCGGCTTCCGCCGCGAAGTGATCGGACACCGAGGCTCATCCCGACTTCCACACCTTCGCCAGTTCGGGCGGCGTCGTCCGCCCGCGCCGGGTGGCACCGGTGGCGGCCGGTGAGAGTGCCCCCGCTCGCCCGACCGGCGATGAAGTCACCTGCCGTTCGTTGCCACCTCGTCGCCCGGTTTGCGAACCTGGAGCATGGACACCGTGGACGCCCCCCGCGACCATGAGCTGCTGATCGCGGCCCGCACCGTCGCCCTGGCCCTCGGCCGCACCCCCGGCGAGGTCATGGAGCTGGCCGTACGCCTGGGCGACGGCGGCCGCCGCCACTGGTCCACCGCTGAACTCCTCCTCACCGCCCTCGCCCACCTCGCCCGCCAAACCCCCACCCGCGCCGCCCCGCCTCCGGTGAACGCCGTCACCCCTCTCTGAGTAGAGTCGGCCGTAGCCCCAGCGGACGAGCCCTCCAGTGATGACCGGCGGACCATGCTGGTACGCCGGCGAGCCGTCACTCGCCGCGTCGTCCTGGTGAACAGGTCAGTTGGTCGTCCGGACGTCGAGATGCGGGCCGATGTAGCCGATGTAGACCTTGACGGTGCCACGGGCGTCGTCATGGAAGTGCATGCGCGGTGCGCTGATCCCGGCACCCCCGCCCAGCCGAATGTGCGACCACATGAAGACCCGCCCGGACGGACTCACCTCAGTGGGCACCCGGAACTCGCGCTGGCGGCGCATCTTGGTGTTGTTCTTGACGGTATCGGACTCGTCCGGGGTGACCTTGCCCGCGGAGATGCTCCGGGCGCCAGGCGGGGTTGCGGCGCACCATCGCCGGAAATCGCCGTTGAACTCGTCCTTCACCACCGCCTCCACGTAGTCCTGCATCGCAAGCAGCGTCATCCAGGTGGTCTGCGCCCAGTTGGACGACTGCGCCTTGCTGTCCAGTTTCCACACCGTCCCCGGGTCGCCGGTGAACTCGATGCGGTCCAGCTCTTCGAGCCGGTCCAGGACGTCGGGCAGCCGGATGGGCAGTCGCACCGGCTCGCCTTCCGGGAGGTAGGCCTCGGCCGGGCGGCCGTCGAGATGGAAGCGCCGTCGCAGCACGCGCAACGAGTCGGACAGTTCGGCGATCGCCTGGTTGGCCACCTCCAGTTCGGCCACGGTGTTCAGCAGATCGTCCGTTAACGTTGCCGCCTTCTCGTCGGAGTTCCTTCGCTCGTGGTCTCCGTATTCCAAGAGTTCGCGAAGCTCGTCGATCTCTTTGTTCAACCGCATGTTCTCGCCGAGCAGGACCGAGAAGTCCATTCCGGCCGTCACCGGAGACTTGCGCGTTACGGGGGCGGGCGATGCGGTGACGGCGGTGCGGTTCAGCCGGACGAGCGCATCCGGTAGCCGCCCGTCGGCGGTGAGCCGCCTGGGCGCCCCGGCCAGTAATCGGGCGGCGGTGTGCTGGTCTGTTTCGATCCTGGCTCCGGACAGGACGCGGTGCCGTGCCGCGTCCTCGTCGAGGGCCAGATCAAGGGCCGGTAAGTAGGTGCGGATCGCGCCACCTCGCACGGAGTACGCGGCGCCGACCGCCTTGTTGAACTGCTCGGCAGCCGGTGGGTCCAGTATGTAGAGGCTGGCCAACCCGGGAAGATGCTTGGTGGTGCACCGGACCTTCTCCCGCCAGGTCTCGAACGGAGTGGTGTCATGGGGAGAGGCGACCACGGTCGGCAGGCGGCGATCCTCGTCCGTGAGGATCTCCAGGAGGGTCTCCACATCATCCGTACGGACCAGGGCCGGTTCCGGAGTGAGCATCGCCCAGTGATCGTAGGCGTCGACCACCTGGAGCAGGCTGCGGACGATGCCCGGCACCGCCGCCCGGTGCGACCGCGGCTCTTCACCCGCATCCACGCCGTCCGCCGTAGGCACATGTTCCACGTCAAGCCAGAACCAGGTACGGTGACCGTCCTTCCGCTTGGCGGGCGCGTGCACGGTCAGCGAGCTGAGCCAGTACCCGTTCCCATCGTGTTCGCGAAGTTGCCATTGCTGCGTTCGCGTCCCGTCGGGCTCCGTGCGGGAGCTGGGCAGCAGCATGATGCCCGGGCCGAGCCGGGCGTGGCCATCGTCGTAGGCCCTGACATCGATCGGCTTGTGGCGGCTTTTCACAACGAGCCAGCTTCTGAGCTCGCGCGCCGCGGTCGCGAAGGCGTCGGCAGGAGCCAGGTTCGTATGGAAGATGGTGCGATAACGTCCAGAGGTCATCGTTTCTCCGGCTTCTTTCGCAGGGGACGAATCAGGCCGTGGCTACTATCGATGAGGAATCAGCTGCTCAGCGTGACATCTTAGAGACATATCCCACGATCTGCTGGTAAGCCCCTCTGGCCGGGGCGCCAAAATCTCGGGCTCGCAGGGTAGATGTGTCTGACGCCGGCCGCGGGGCGGCGGTAAACCTCTGCCTCCTGGTGGCCGTCGTGTTGGAGTGAGGTCTTGTGATCACGGAGCCGCCGGGCGCGGGGACAAGTTCGCCGCGGAACCTGCCCTGACTTGTCGAGCCGTGCTTTTGTGAATCTTGTACACAAGATCTAGTCGGTAGACAGGTGTGCGGGGATCCACTACTGTCCGGAAGGCGATCAGTGCGGAATGTGTGGAGTGCAGGCACCTGGGGTGACCGCTACGGCGCATCCCCGGTTTCTCCAGGTACGCACCCCGGTCGCCGCGGTGTCCCGTCGGGTGTCGTAGGTGAGGGTGGAGCAGGCGTGCAGCCATTGGACCGGTCCGATCCGGTGGAGATCGGTCCCGTGACGTTACGCGGGCGGCTGGGCAGCGGCGGCATGGGCCGGGTCTACTACGGCGTGACCGAGGGATACGAGCCGGTCGCCGTCAAGGTCATCCGGGAGGAGCTGGCCGGCCGCGCCGAGGTGCGCGCCCGCTTCGCCCGGGAGACCGAGGCGCTGCGCACCGTCCGCAGCGCGCACCTGGCCGCGCTGGTCGACGCCTCCGGGCCGGACGAGGAGCCGCCGTGGGTGGCCATCGAGTACGTCCGCGGCGTCAGCCTCCGGGACCTGGTCGACGCCCGTGGCCCGCTGGACCCGGCGCACGCCGCCACGCTCGGCCTGCTGCTGGCGGACGCGCTGCGCGACGTCCACCGCGCCGGGCTGTTACACCGGGATCTCAAGCCCGGCAACGTCTTACTGGGCCGGGACGGACCCCGGCTGATCGACCTCGGGCTGGTGGCCTTCGCCGAAGGCCCCACCGACCTCACCACCTCCGAGTCCACTCTCGGCACTCCCGCCTGCATGTCCCCCGAGCAGGTGAACACTCCCAAGCGGGTCACCGCCGCCACCGATGTGTATTCCCTCGGCGCGACGCTGCTCTTCGCGCTCACCGAGCACTACCCCTACGACGCCGCCAACGTCGCTGCGCTGTTCATGAACATCGTGAACCCGGACGTCCCGCCGGATCTGACCGGCGTCCCCGCCGAGCTTGAGCCGCTGCTCGCCGCGATGCTCCGCCACGATCCCGCCGCCCGGCCCACCGTCCCCGAGGTGTACGCGGCACTGAAGGAGCACGCGACCGCCGGCGGGGTCGCGTTGCCGGCCGCGGTGCGGCGCCTCGCGGTGGCCACCTATGTCGAGCGCGACACCGATCCGCCGGACACCGACCGGCCGCCGCCCCGCCCTCGCCCGCGCGACCTGTCGGAGGTCGTCGCCCCCGGCTCGGTGGTCGCCCGGCTGGCCGAGCGCCTCCGCGACCAGTACGCCGCCGCCGCCCGCTTCTGAGAGGACCACCGTGCAGGAGACCGCCTATCCCCCCGGGGCCCGGATCGAGGTGCGGGACGCGGAGTGGATCGTCCGGAACTGCGAGAAGGCCGGCCAGGACGGGTACAAGATCACCGCGATCGGCGCCTCGGAGTTCGTGCAGGACGAGGAGGCGGTGTTCTTCACCGCGCTGGACCGGGTCGGCCTGCTACGCCCGGAGGAGACGGTGCTGGAGCACGACGGCACCCGCCGGTTCGCGCAGAGCCGGCTCTTTCTGGAGGCCGTGCTGCGCCGCACCCCGCTGCCGCAGACCGAACGGGGCCTCGCGCTGGCCGACCGCTTCCTGCTCGACCCGTTGCTCTACCAGCAGCGCCCCGCCGAGCTGGCCCTCAAGGGCCTGCGCCCGCGGATCCTGATCGCCGACGTGGTCGGCCTGGGCAAGACCCTGGAGATCGGGCTGGTGCTGGCCGAGCTGATCCGGCGCGGCCGCGGCGAGCGCATCCTGGTGGTCACCCCGCAGCAGGTGCTGGAGCAGTTCCAGCACGAGTTATGGACCCGCTTCGCCATCCCGCTGATCCGGCTGGACTCGGTCGGCATCGAGCGTATCCAGCGGGACATCCCGGCGGGCCGCAACCCGTTCACCTACTACAAGCGGATCATCATCTCGGTCGACACCCTGAAGAACGAAGGCAAGTACGGCCGGCACCTGGAGAAGATGGACTGGGACGCGGTCGTCATCGACGAATCGCACAACCTGATCGGCGAGCGCAGCCTGCGCAACCGGCTGGCCCGGCTGCTGGCCCGGCGCACCGACGCGCTGCTGCTGGCCAGCGCCACCCCGCACAACGGCGAGAGCCGGTCGTTCGCCGAGCTGATCAGGATGCTGGACCCGGCCGCCATCGCCGACGACGAACACTACTCGGCCAAGGACATCGAGCACCTCTACATCCGGCGTACCAAGATCAGCCCGGAGGTGCGCGACCAGATGGGCGCCCGATGGCCGGACCGCGGCCCGTCGGTCCCGGTCCGCTGCGCGGCCACCCCCGCCGAGGAGAAGATCTTCGAAGAGCTCACCCAGGTGTGGCTGGCGGCCGGCCGCCCCGCCGCGGGCCCGGCCACCGACCGCAACCGGCTCTTCCCCTACGTGCTGCTCAAGGCGTTCCTCTCCTCGCACCACGCGCTCGCGAAGGCCGTCGCCAACCGGCTGCGCAACGCCACCGACCCCGCCGAGGTGGACGCGCTGAAGACGCTGGGCGGGCTGGCCACCCGGATGACCGACGACGATTCGGCCAAGCTGGCCGCCTTGGTGCGGGTACTGCGCGAGATCGGCGTCGGCCCGCGCAACGAGACCAGGGCCGTGGTGTTCTCTGAGAGCGTCGAGACCGTCCGCTGGCTGGCCCGGGTGCTGCCCGGCCGCCTCGGCCTCACCGCCAAGGGTGCCGTCGACATGATGCTGGGCAACGGCATGTCCGACCAGCAGCAACAGGAGGTCATCGAACGCTTCGGGCTCGCCGACGGCCCGGTCCGGCTGCTCGTCACCACCGACGTGACCTCCGAGGGCGTCAACCTGCACCGCCAGTGCCACCACCTGGTCCACTACGACGTGCCGTGGAGCCTGATCCGGATCGAGCAGCGCAACGGCCGCGTCGACCGCTACGGCCAGACCCGGCAACCGCGGTTCACCGCGCTCATCCTCACCTCCGACGTCGAGGGCGCCAAGGACGACCGGACGGTGGCCGAGAAGCTGCTCGCCAAGGAGGAGACCGCGCACCGCAGCCTCGGCACCGCCGAGGCCGTCACCGGCGAGTACCGCGCCGAACGTGAGGAACGCCGGCTGGTCCAGGACCTGCTGGCCGGCAAGACCGTGGAGCAGTCCATCGAGGAACGCCCGGTGGACGACCTGCTCGCCGACCTGCTCGGCGCGGTCGGCGCCGGCCCGGCCGACCCCGACCCGCCCCGCGCCGAGGTGCCCCGGCTGTTCGACGGCTCCGAGGCGTTCGTCAAGGAGGCGGTGCACACCCTCGGCCTGCTCAAGGACCTGGACGACGACGGGCAGCTGCTCGCCTTCGAACCGCCGCCCGACCTCGCCCACCGGCTCTCGGTGCTGCCCGCCGACTACCTGCGCACCCACGACGTGCGGCGGCGGATGAAGGTCACCTTCGACCGCGGCCTGGCCCAGCGCAAGCTCGCCGAGGCCCGCACGACCAAGACCATGTGGCCGGAGATCGCCTACCTGTCCGACCTGCACCCGATGGTGGAGTGGGTGACCGACAAGGTGCTCGCCCGGCTCGGCCGGCTCAAGGCACCGGCCGTCACCGCCCGGGTCACCGAGCCCACCTTCCTGGTGCAGGGCATCTACTCCAACGCGCTCGGCCGGCCCACCGTGGTCGAGTGGATGGCGGTGACCGCCGGCGGCGTGCTCGCCGAACCGATGACCGAGGTGCTCGCCCGAGCCGGTGTCGGCCCGGCGATGGTCAACCAGGGCAAGGCGTTCGACCTGGCGCCCTACCAGGAGCAGGTGCCCGCCATGGTCGCCACCGCCCGCGCCCACCTGGAACGGCGCCGCGCCGCCTACGAGGCCGAGGTCGTGGCACCGCTGGACACCTACCAGGACCGGCTGGCGCGCTGGCGGCAGCTCACCCTGGAGGGCACGCACGTCTCGCGGCGCGGCCGCGCCGCCGAGCACGTCGGCGAGACCGTCGAACGGCAGGAACACCTCCTCGGCCAACTCAAGATCACCGGGGAGCCGCTGCTGCGGGTCCTCGCCGTACTCGTGCCCCAGGACGGTCCCCGATGAGCTACGACTCGCTGGTCAACCGCGGCGACTACTTCTCGGCGCACTACCTGGCCGAGGTGCTGCCCAAGGACCTGAAGAAGAAGGACGGCCTGCTCGCCCGCTGGACCGAGCAGGAGAAGGCCGGCCGCACCACCCCGCGCCGCGGGCTGCGCGCGCTGGGCAGGCCCTACTTCGCCGGCCGCCCGTTCTTCGCCGGGCTGGACGAGCGGCTGCGCGCCGGCGACCCGATCACCGCCGACGAGCGGGACGAGCTGCACAAGGAGCTGGCCGAGCTGCACGGCGAGGTCCTGCGCGCCCTCGGCTACCGGCCCGAACCGCGCGCGCTGGCGGTGCGGCGCGCGGGGCGCGAGTACGCCGTCCAGGTCGCGCACGCCGACCGGCACCTGGTCGCGCTGGACTGCGGCTGGGCCGCCGACGTGGACGCCGCGCTGGACGACGCCCTGGCCGGCCGGCTGCTGGTCCCGGCCCAGGTGGAGGACCGGGCGGAGATCACCTCCGGGGTCCGGCTCGCCTCCTGGCTGATGGCCGCGGACGAGCCGCCGCGCTACGTGCTGCTGCTGGCCGGCGGCGTCGTCGTGCTGGCCGACCGGGCCACCTGGGGCGAGGGCCGCTACCTGGCGGTCAGCCTGGACGTCGCGCTCGGCCGCAACGACCCGGCCGAGCTGGAGACCGTCGCCGCGCTGTTCGGCGCCGACTCGTTGCTCCCGCCGGAGGAGGGCGGCACCGAGGTGCTGGCCGGCCTGCTCGCCGGCTCCCGCAACCACGCGGTGGGCGTCTCCAAGGAGCTGCGCGACGGGCTCAAGGAGTCGGTCGAGCTGATCGCCAACGAGGTGCTCGACCGCATCCGCGCGCACGGCGCGCGCCCCGAGGACGTCATGGAGCTCGGCGCGCTGGCCAAAGAGCTGGGCCGCGAGGCGCTGCGCTACCTGTACCGCATCCTGTTCCTGCTGTACGCCGAGGCCCGCCCGGAGCTCGGCATCCTGCCCACCGACGACCAGGACTACGTCAAGGGCTACAGCCTGGCCCGGCTCGGCGACCTGGTCGTCCGCGACCTGTCCGGCGAGGAGGCCCGCAACTCCTTCCACCTGTACGAATCGCTGGACCTGCTGTTCCGCATGGTCAACCAGGGCCACCCGCGCCGCACCGGACCGGACGCCGCGGCGGACCCGCCGGGGGAGGGGCTGCGGTTCGAGCCGCTGCGCTCGGACCTGTTCGAGCCGTCGGCCATCCGGCTCATCGGCCGGGACGCCGTCTCGCTGGACGACGACGATCCGGACGCGCCGCGCATCGACACCCGGCTGCGAAACCAGACGCTCTACAAGGTGCTGCGCAAGCTGATGCTCACCAAGGGCCGGCGCAAGCAGCGCGGCGGCTTCATCTCCTACGCCCAGCTCGGCATCAACCAGCTCGGCGCGGTGTACGAGGGCCTGATGTCCTACACCGGGTTCATCGCCACCGAGGAGCTGTACGAGGTCGCCAAGGGCGGCGACCCCAAGGACGGCTCGTGGATGATCCCGGCGTCCAAGGCGGCCGACTACCCCGAGGAGGTGTTCGTCCCGGCGGTGGACGAGGACGGCGTGCGCACCGGCGAGCACGTCCGCTACCGCGCGGGCGCCTTCGTCTACCGGCTGGCCGGCCGGGACCGGGAGACCAGCGCCTCCTACTACACCCCCGAGTCGCTCACCCAGGTCACCGTACAGCTCGCCCTGCGGCACCGGCTGGACCAGGACGGCACGGTCACCGGGGCCCGGGAGATCCTCGGCTGGAAGATCTGCGAACCGGCGCTCGGCTCCGGCGCGTTCCTCAACGAGGCGATCAACCAGGTCGCCGCCGAATACCTGCGGCGCCGCCAGCAGGAGCTGGGCGTCTCCATCGACCCGGTGCGGTACGAGGAGGAACTACAGAAGGCCAAGGCGTACATCGCGCTGCACAACTCCTACGGCGTCGACCTGAACGAGACCGCCGTCGAGCTGGCCGAGGTGTCCATCTGGCTGAACGTCATGCACCCGGGTTTGCAGGCCCCGTGGTTCGGCCTGCACCTGCGGCGCGGCAACTCGCTCATCGGCGCCGGCCGCCGGGTGTACGACCCGGACCGGCTCACCAAGGGCGGCTGGCTGAAGGAGGCCCCGCACGACCTGCCGTTCTCGGCGGGCGACCTGCCGGCCGGCCAGGTGCACCACTTCCTGCTGCCCGCCGAGGGCTGGGGCGCGGTCGCGGGCGCCAAGGAGGCCAAGGAGCTGGCGCCGGAGCAGGCCAAGCAGCTCGCCGCCTGGCGGCGGCAGCTGCACAAGAGCGTGTCCGCCAAGAAGCGCCAGGGCCACAAGCTGAGCCAGCTGCAGCGGCTGCAGGCGCTGGCCGGCCGGGCCGAATACCTGTGGGACCTGGTGAAACAGCGGCTCACCATCTCCGAGCGCGAGATCAGCCGGCGGATCGACGTCTGGGGCGCCGACTGGCTGGACCACCCGGAGAACGCGGTCCCCAAGGAGAAGGTGTACGCCGACCTCACCGCCCCGGGCACCCCGTACTGGCGGCTGAAGAAGGTCATGGACGCCTGGTGCGCCCTCTGGTTCTGGCCCCTGGACCAGACCGCCCTCCTCGACGGCACCGCGGACATCTACCAGACACCCGCGCCCGCGTCGCCCGCTCCCCAAGCGCCGGCCGCTGCCGCCGTCCCGGCCGCCGAACCCGCCCGGACCGCACGGCTCTACGTCACCGACGCCCTCTTCCCCGTGGGCGACGAGCAGACCGCCCTGGACGCCGACCTCGGGGCACCCCTGGAATCCTCCACCCAAGAGCCCTTGGACGTCTCCGCCCAGGAACCCTCCGCCACCACACCCACCACCTCTGCAAGGCCCAGTACCTCCGCAGAGCCCACCACCTCCGCAGGGTCTACCGGCTCTGCCCGGCCGATCGGCTCCGCAGGGCCTACCGGGTTCACCCGGCCCACCGGCTCTGTCCGGCCGGCCGGCCGCAGGACTCGGCCGGCGTTCGAACCGCTCCGGGAGACCATCCCGCTGGCCACCCTGGACGACTGGCTCGACTTCGCCGAAGCCACCCTCGGCCGCGCCGACATCCCGCCGGACTCCCTGGTCGCCGACTTCGCCTCGCTGGCCGCCCTGGAGGAGTACGAGGACGAACTCCAGTCCTGGATGGGCATGGACTCCGGCTTCCGCCTCACCACCCGCTTCCCCTGGCTCCAGGTGGTCGAGACCATCGCCGACCGCCAGGCCTTCTTCCACTGGGAACTCCAGTTCGCCCAAATCTTCACCCAAGGCGGCTTCGACCTCCAGGTTGGCAACCCTCCGTGGTACCGGCCACGCTGGGAAGAGGGACCGATCCTTGCTGAGTTCGAGCCGTGGTTCGAGCTGTCCGACAAGCCACCGGTGGCCGAGTGGAATCGCCGCAAGCAAGCGGAGTTGGAGCGCAATCAGCGCAACAGGCATTACGTCCAGGTCGAGTTGGCGGCCAACACAGGCGCAGTTGCCGTGCTGGGCTCTCCGGCGATGTACGACCTGCTGGTCGGTACACAGCCCAACCTCTACCGCGCCTTCATGATCCGAACCTGGCGCAACCTCGGCACGGTGGGCATATCCGCCCTTATCCATCCGGACAGCCACTTCACCGGAGCCCAGGAGGGTAACCTGCGCGCCGCAACCTACCGTCACCTGCGCCTGCACGCTCACTTTCAGAATCAGCGATTGCTCTTCGCGGACATTGACTGGAGCAGACAGTACGGCGTGCAGGTGTACGGTCGCCCTCAGCGAATCGAGTTCACTCATGTCAGCTGGCTTTTCGATCCAAGCGTATTGATGGAGTCGTTTGATCACGATGGGACTGGTGAGCGACCAGGAATCAAGTACAATGGATACTGGGACCTGCGTCCGCATCGGGAGCGGCTTGTCACGGTGAATGAAGGCGTGCTGGCTGACTGGCGAATGCTGACCGGTGAGCTAGACAGGCCGATCGACCAGACCAAGCTCCTCTACCCGGTGACCACGGCGGAGCAAGGAGCAATCGCCGCCCTCTCCCGAGTGGAGCGACGTTTAGGGGACTGGGATCCACGGATCAGTCGCGGGTATGACGAGGCAAATGCCAAGAAGGACGGTATCATTACTTGGGATACCGGTCGCCCTAACGATTGGTCAGAAGTGATCCTTCGGGGGCCGCAATTTACCGCTGCGACTCCCTTTGCCAAGCAGCCGCCCAACACCGGTCGCAATGACCAGGCCATTGATCTGACAACCCTAGGTGATGAAGCCATACCTTCGACCGACTATCGTCGCTCGATAGATATTAAGTCATATCTATCGACGCAGGATTCGTGGTTATGGGACGTTCGCGAGGCGCCGAGGCGATATACTGAATTCTATCGGCTATTCTGGCGGGAGATGATACCCAACAACACGACTCAAAGTCTTTTTGCTGCGATTATGCCACCCGGGCCTGCTCATATTCATGGCGTTAGGAGCATGGCTCTGCGCAGCGGTAGAGAAATTGCGCTTGTCGCAGGTTACTGGGCATCATTACCGATAGACTATTTGCTCAGACTTACTGGCCGAGCTCACCTGGATGTGGCTGAAGCGAAAATTTTACCTGTGCCAGATCCGGATCACTCGTTATCGGAAGCGCTTCTCCTCCGAGCGATGCGATTGAACTGCCTCACTAGGGCTTACGCGAATCTCTGGCGTGAGCTCTACAAGAGCAGCTGGGCTAGTGACGTTTGGGCAGCGGAATGGCCGGGACTTCCGCCGCTTGGCGAGACCGGTCCTTCGTGGGAGCGGGGCACGCCGCTGCGTACAGAGCGGGCGCGTCGGGCGGCGCTGGTGGAGTTGGATGCGCTAGTCGCGTTGATGCTCGACATCGACGCCGAAGAGTTGATCGCTCTTTACCGCTCGCGCTTCCCGCAACTCCTCACCTACGAGAGTGCCATGTGGTTCGACGCGAACGGCCGGAAGATCGCGGAGAACTTCAATGCCTACGGTCACGGGCAGACCAAGCAGCACTTCGAGCAGTTGATGGCGCATCTCGATCCGGAGGTCAATGGGCCGGTGCCCGATGGGTACACGGCGCCGTTCTACAAGGCGGACCGGGAGGCCGAGTATCGGCAGGCGCACGCGGTCTTCGCCGAACGCCTGCGCCGATCCGGCTACCAGGCGCCGGGTGGGGCCGGCGGGGAGGATGGCCGGTGACCATCACCATGCACCTGCCGGCGGCCCGAGGCGTGACCGGTGGGAGGGCCCCCGGCCGGCAGATTCGGCTGGTGGTGGCTGTCCGGGGAAGCCGCTTCGGCGTCGCGGTCGAGTTCGCGAACGGGTTGACAGCAGATGTCGCCCGGCTACTATGGGTGGTGCGTGGCTCGCTCGGAGTCATGAAGTGGAGCCGGGTTAACCTCCGCAGGTGGTGGCCCGGCTTTCGCGTGTCACCGGGTCACCGCGGTTCGCAGCCCACGCTCAACACTCCCGCCAGCCCGCCCGCCATCGGGTCCTCGTCACGGGCAAGTGCCTTGGCGGTGCTGCTGACGATCACGTTGGCCGATGCCCGCGGCGGATCGGGGGGTCTCCGGTCCGGCGGGTCGATTCGGATGGCCGGCCGAGGCTCGCTCGTTGCGCAGAGTGAGTTGACAGCCACGGAGGCGAGCGGGTTAACTGTTCTCAACTGCACCACCCATCTCGGTGGGTGGCCCGGAGCCCCGTCCAGTGGACGGGGCTCTATGTCTTTTTCACCATCGCTGCGGCCGTCTGATCTTGCCGTCCACCCCTTGGAGTTGGTCGGGCAACTGGCAGGCCCGCAACATGCCGGTGTTGATCTGTCGGAAGAACGTCGGCCGCGCTGCGATGAGGTCGACCGCCCGCCGCTCGTAGGGGTAGGGATTGGCCACCCCGATCGAGAGGCCGAGGGCGTGACGGACGGCCCGAATCGGCTCCGCAAGGTCGGCGTCGTTGCTGACGACCAGGGCACAATCGCCGTCCCGCCGGAAGGCATCGAGGAGCAACGCCGTCGCGAGGTTGACGTCCGAGCCCTTCTCTTCGGTCTTGTAGACCTCAACGGTTCGAGGGCCACCGGGTGGTGGGAAGGCCAGCGGCATCCGGGTGACCCGCGTCTGGAACCGGCCGAAGTGGACACTCAGGTGCGGGATGGTCAACAGCGCCCGCAAGTAGATGTCCTGGCGGCTGGGTGCATCTGGGTCGTCAGGTCGCGCCGTGACCCTCGCGGTGAAGTAGCGAATCCGGTTGACGTCGCCCACCCGGATCAGTCGCCTGGCGAGAGCGTCGAGATCAAGCCACTTGTACGGCGTTCCGCGCAGGCAGCCGTAGTAGAGGTTGAACCCGTCCACGTAGACGTTGGTAAGCACAGGGTAAATATAATGTCACGATCAGTGATAGCCACCACGATCGGTCGAATCCGGGTTCGGCACCTGGCCCCCGTCAGGACATGCCGGCCGCCGTTGCCCTACCGGGAGGCCGCGTGAGACCGACCCTGGCCGCTGAGGAGTTACGGCGGAGTCTGACGCAGTACCTCACCACGACGTTCGCCCTCGCCGATCCGCCGGTGCGCGAGGCGCTGGAGCGGTTCCTCACCGACCCCGAGCAGGGCATCTTCCGCGGCCCCTACCTGCGCATCCGGACCCCGTTCCGCCCGGCGGAAGAAGGCTGGCGGGACGTGCTGGGGTGGGCGCCGCCGGGGTTCACCCCGTACCTGCACCAGGCGCGCGCCTTCCGGCGGCTCAGCACCCTCGGCAAGGCCGCCGAGCCGACGCTGATCACCACCGGCACCGGGTCCGGCAAGACCGAGTCGTTCCTGGTGCCGGTCCTGGACCACTGCCGCCGCGCGCGGGCCGCCGGCCGGGCCGGGGTGAAGGCGGTGCTGCTGTACCCGATGAACGCGCTGGCCACCGACCAGGCGCACCGCATCAACGAGCTGCTCCAGCAGGACGAGCTGCACGACGTCACCGCCGGCCTCTACATCGGCGACACCCCCGAGGTGGCCTACCGCAAGGTGATGACGCAGCGCGCGGAGATCCGCCGCAACCCGCCGGACCTGCTGATCACCAACTACAAGATGCTGGACCTGCTGCTCCAGCGGGTCGACGACCTGCCGCTGTGGCAGGACGCCGGCCTGGCGTACGTGGTGGTGGACGAGTTCCATACCTACGACGGCGCGCAGGGCACCGACGTGGCGATGCTGCTGCGCCGGCTGGCCGCCGCCACCGGGCACTCCCGGCCGGGCCGGCCGCTCGGCGACATCTGCCCGGTCGCCACCTCCGCCACCCTGGGCGAGAACGGCACCGCCGCGCCGGGTGAGGACGACGGCGGGCTGCTGATCCGCCAGGTCGCCGCCCGGGTGTTCGGCACCGACTTCCCGGCGGCCTCGGTGGTCGGCGAAGACCGGCTCACCGCCGAGGAGTTCGTCGGCGACATCGACGTGTCCCTGCCGCTGCCCGGCCCGGACGAGCTGTACGCGTGCGGCGACCCGCTGCGCGACCCGGCCGCGATGGCCCGGGTCGCCGCCGCGGTCACCGGCCAGGACGGTCTCGGCCCGGCCGAACTGGGCGCGGTGCTGCGGCGGCACATCCTCACCCAGGCGGTGCTGGACCTGCTCGGCGACGGCCCGCGCACGCCGCAGGAGATGCTGGAGCTGCTGCCCCGGCGCGGCGCCTACAACTGGGGTGCCTACATCCGCGACAACCCGGCCCGGGCGGCGACCGCGCTGGCCCGGTTCGTCGCGCTGCTGTCGCACGCCCGCGACCCCGAGGACGAGCGGCGGCCGTTTCTGCTGGTGGAGACGCACGTGTGGGTGCGCGCGGTGTCCCGGCTGCTGCGGCTGGCCCACCACACCCCGGCGTTCGCCTGGATCGGCGAGCCGCCGGTGGTGGACGCCGACTCGGCCTTCGACGTGCTGGGCCGCACGATGCTGCCCGCGATCTACTGCCGGCACTGCGGCCGGTCCGGCTGGGCGGCGTACTCCCCGGAGCGCGACCCGGCCGAGCTGGTCACCACCCCGGAGAAGATCTACCGCGCCGCCGTCGGCAACGAGCGCAAGCGGGTCCGCCCGCTGATCCTGGCCACGCCCGGCGAGGTCGAGGCGGCCGATCCGAACCTGGCGGTGCTGGACGGCGAGCGGGTCCGCCCCTACGATCCGGCGGCCGACACCTACGGGGAAGGCGACGCCGTCTTCGTCCTCACCGACCTGGCCACCACCCGGGAGGCTGATAACGCCGCCGCCCAGGACCGCTGCCCGGCGTGCGCGATGGACCAGGGCATCCGCTTCCTCGGCGCCGGGCTGGCCTCGCTCGCCTCGGTGGCCATCACCCAGCTGTTCGCCGGCGACCAGCTCCCGGCCGGGCAGCGCAAGACCCTGCTGTTCAACGACTCGGTGCAGGACGCCGCGCACCGGGCCGGGTTCGTGGCCAACCGCTCCTACACCTTCTCGCTACGCCGGCTGCTCACCTCGCGGCTGGACCCCGAGACGCCGATCCTGCTCAACGACCTGATCGCCGACCTGGCGGCGGCGGCCAGCGAGGCCGGGGTGCTGCCCGCGGTGGTGCCGCCCGACCTGCACGACCGGGGCGAGATCGACGCGATCCTGGCCGGCGAGACCACCGGCACCGCCGAGTCGTGGCGGCTGATCGGCGAGCGGCTGGCGTTCGCCGCCGTGCTGGAGTTCGGGCTGCGCTCCCGGCAGGGCCGCACTCTGGAGATGACCCGGACCGCCGCCGCCGAGGTGCTGCTGGCCGACCCGTGGAAGATCGCCGAGCTGGCCCGGGACGCGCACACCGCCACCTCCGGCATGATCGAGCCGCAGGCCGCCGAGCGGTACCTGGTGCTGGTCCGCGGCCTGCTGGAGAGGCTCCGATATCGGGGGGCGATCAAGCACGCCTGGCTGGACCGGTGGCTCGGCAACGCCGGCACCAGCCGGTACAACGCGATCTGGGGGCGCCGCCCGGACGGCATGCCCGCCTTCCCACGCGGGCTCAGCGCCCCGGCGTTCATGATCGACCGGCCCAAGAAGAACTCGGAGTTCGACCGGATCGACGCCGACCAGGCCTGGACCCAGGACTGGGCCACCCGCTGCCTGCGGCTGAACCGCGGCCAGGCCGGCGAGTACCTGTCCCGGCTGCTGCCCATGCTGGCCGACGAGGGCGTCATCGCCCGGCGCACCGCCGACGACGCGGCCACCGCCGTGTACGGGCTGCAGCCGGGGCACGTCCAGGTGCGGCTGCTGGCCGACGCGCACGCCGACGAGGCGGGCATCGGCTGCGACCGGTGCGCCTGGGAGCAGACCCTGCCGCCCGAGCAGGTCGCCGCGTGGTTCGGCCAGCCGTGCCCCCGCTACCGATGCGGCGGCCGGCTCACCGACCGCGGCACCCAGAACCGGCGGGCCGACTACTACCGCCGCCTCTACCTGGGCGAGGGGGTGTTCCGGGTGGTCACCGCCGAACACACCGGCGCGCTGAGCCGCCGCCAGCGCGAGCTGGTCGAGCAGCGCTTCCGGGCCGGCGACCGGTACACCGACCCGAACGTGCTGTCCTGCACGCCGACGCTGGAGCTGGGCATCGACATCGGCGACCTGTCGGCGGTCATCCTGGCCTCGCTGCCGCCGGGCCCGGCGAACTACGTGCAGCGGGCCGGCCGGGCCGGCCGCCGCACCGGCAACGCACTGCTGGTCACCATGGTGGGCGGCTCGCCGCGCGACCGGTACTTCCTGGACGAGCCCCGGGACATGATCGCCGGAGACATCGTGCCGCCGGGCGGCTATCTGTCGGCGGTGGAGATCCTGCGCCGCCAGTACGTCGCGCACCTGGTCGACCTGTGCACCCGCGGCCGGTTCCCCGCCGTGCTGCCGCTGCCGCGCCGGGCGTCGGCGCTGTTCGGCGAGGCCGGCTGGCTGGCCGGCTTCGTGCCCGCCGCGCTGGCCGACGGCGCCGCGCTCGCCACCGGGTTCCTCGCCCTGTTCGGCGCCTCGGTGAGCCCGGAGGCCGCCGCCGACCTGCGCGCGTTCGCCACCGCCGGCCTGGCCGGCGCCGCCCGCCGCGCCGAGCAGGTGTGGGAGCGGCGGCTGGCCGACCTGCGGGACCGGCTGGCGGTGATCGACACCGCGGTCGAGGCGCTGGTGGAGGCCGACCCCGAGCAGGAGCGGATCAAGCGGTCGCTGGTCGCCGAGCGGCGGGCGGTGGCCCGATTACTCGGCGAGACCGGCCGGGGCAGCGCGCAGGCCGCCCTGGTCGAGCTGGGCCTGCTGCCCAACTACTCGCTGCTGGACTCGGCGACCTCCCTGGAGGCGACCATCACCTGGGAGGAGGAGGTCCCCGGCGGCAAGCGCTACCACAGCGAGGTCCGCGAATACCAGCGGCCGGCCCGGCTGGCCCTCACCGAGCTGGCGCCCGGCAACTCCTTCTACGTCCGCGGCTACCGCCACGAGGTGACCGGGCTGGACGCCGGCACCCCGTCCCGGCCGGCCTTCGAGGACTGGCGGGTCTGCCCGGACTGCGGGCACGTGCGCACCTTCCACGCCAAGGACGACACCGCGCCGTGCCCGCGCTGCGGCGGCACCGACATCGGCGAGGTGAGCTCGCTGCACCAGGTGCTGCGCCCGGTCCGGGTCACCGCGCACGACCGCCGCGACGACGCGCAGATCCGCGACGACAACGACGACCGGCTCCGGCGCTACTACGAGACCGCGGTCGCGGTGGACGTCGACCCGGCCGGCATCGCCGCCGGCTCCTGGCGGCACGCCACCGAGGTGTTCGGGGTGGACTTCACCCGGGACGCCGCCGTCCGCCGGTTCAACCTGGGCGCCGCCCGCCAGGACCGGCCGGCCGAGACGCGGTTCGCCGGGCTGGAGGTCCGGCCCAACCCGTTCCACACCTGCCCGTCCTGCGGCGGCACCACCGTGGACGGCCCGCCGTCGGCCGGCGAAGGCGACGGCCTGGTCGCCACCTCCTCCTACGACCAGTCGCGCCGCCACCACCGGCCCTGGTGCCCGTTCCGGCGGGCGGCCCGCGACACCGAGCACGTCAAGCTCATCCTGGCGCACGAGCTGCGCACCGAGGCGCTGCGCATCCTGCTGCCGGTGGCGACGCTGCTGGCCGAGGAACGCACCGCGTCCTTCCAGGCCGCGCTGATGGCCGGCATCGCCGCCCGGTACGGCGGCGACCCCGACCACCTGGCCATCGTCACCGCCACCATGCCCGACCAGGAGACCCGGCGCCGCCGCCGCTTCCTGGTGCTGCACGACACGCTGCCCGGCGGCACCGGCTACCTGCACCGGCTCGCCTCCCCGGAGGGGTTCCACGAGGTGCTGGCCGAGGCGTTCCGGATCGTCGCCGGCTGCCGCTGCAAGGAGGAACGCGGCCGGCGCGCCTGCCACCGCTGCCTGCTCGCGCACGTCCCGGGGAGCATGTACGACCGGGTTAGCCGGGCCGACGCGCTGGAGATGCTCGGCGACCTGCTGGCCGACTGGCGGATCACCCCGGTGCGGACCACCGGCGACATCTCGCTATGGGACCAGATCGAGAGCGAGCTGGAGGCCCGCTTTCTCAGCGGCCTGGAGGCGTGGGCGCGCCGCCCCGACACCCCCGGCACGCTGGCCCGCGGCGAGGTCGTGAACGGCCGGCGGACCGCCGACCTACGCGTCGAGGGCCCGGACGGCCTGGTCCGGCACTGGCGGCTGACCCTGCAGAACACCATCCGCGGCACCCGGCCGGACCTGCTGTTCGACCTGGTCGACCCCGAGCCGCAGCAGGTCGCCGTCTACCTGGACGGCTACGCCTACCACGCCTCACCGCAGGTCAACCGGCTGGCCGGTGACGCCGGCAAGCGGGCCCGGCTGCGCGCGCACCGCGGCCTGGTCTTCCAGCTCACCTGGGACGACCTGGACGAGTGGGAGGCGCGGGACTTCGCCCCCGGCGACGCCAAGGCGCCGTCCCGGGCGCCCTATCTGAACAACGCGCAGATGGTCGCCCGGGATTACTACAGCCGGACCACCGGCCGTGACCCCGGCGAGCTGAACCTCACCATGTGGGGCAACCCGGTGGAGACCCTGCTCGCCTACCTCGCCGAGCCCGATCCGCTGGTCTGGCTGCGCCGCACCGAGGCGGTGTGCGCGGGCGTCCTGCCGGTCGCCACCGCCGGCAGCCGGTGCGAGCCGGCCGGCGTCCCCGAGCGGGTCACCGCGGCGCTGCGCGGCGACCGGCTGCCGCCCGGCCCGGCCGGCTCGGTGATGGTGTGCACCGCCGCCGACCTGGCCGGGTGCCCGCTCACCCTGGTCGTCGCCGGGCGGGCGTGGAGCGCGTTCACCGTGGTCGACGACCGGGACGAGACGATCCGCGCCGGCGAGACGGCGCACCGGCGGCGCTGGGCGGGCTGGCTGTACTGGGGCAACCTGCTGCAGCTCCTGGACGCCGGGGCCGGCGACGGCGGCCAGCTCGCCCGCACCGGCCTGGACGACTTCGACACCGCCCGGCTGGCCGCCGCCGGCGGTGACGGGTTCCGCACCATGCTCAGCCTGCTGCCGCTGGACGACGACCTGACCGACCCCGGAGACGCCACCCCGGTCGTCCCCCGGCCGGTCATCGAGCCGGTCCCGCCGGTCGACCCGGCGCCGGTGGATCAGGAGGCGGGCCTGCCGGGCGACTGGGAGCAGGTCCTCGACCTGCTGGACCCGGACGAGCCGGGGCTGGCGGCGTTCGCCCGCGCGCTCGCCGAGCAGGGCGTGCCCGCGCCCGAGGTGGGCTACGAGCTGGGGGAGCAGGCCTGGCAGGCCGAGCTGGCCTGGCCGGCGGCCAAGGTGGCCATCGTGCTGGCCGGCGACGACCACGAGGCACACCGCCGAGACGCCGCCTACGGCGCGGCCGGCTGGGAGGTGCGGATCGCCCCGGACTGGACGGCCGAGTCGCTGGCCGGCCGGATCGGACCGGTGAAGTGAGGACGCGGGATCACGGCGCCGCCGGGCGCGACGTACCGGCGAGGGGAGAGCGATGAGCCAGGCGACGTTGCGGCTGCTGGACAAGGCCGACAAGGAGATACTCAAGCTGCCGCGCGCGGTGAAGGGCGCGATCTACGACTTCCAGCACCGCTTCCGCCAGGACCCGGAGAACCCGGGGCTGCGGTTCAAGCAGCTCAAGGGCCACCCCCGGCTGTACTCGGCCCGGGTGAACCTCGACTATCGGGCGCTGCTGCTGCACGCGGGCGGCAACGATTACATCCTGGTCGCGGTCCGGCCGCGCCAGGAGGTGTACGACAACCTGGACAAGTTCGCCTACCAGATCAACCCGGTGACCGGCGGCATCGAGTTCCTCGACCTGCTGACCATCGAGAAGGTCGTGCCGCCGGACCCCGGGCCGGACCCGGACCCCCGGCCCGGCCCGGCCCCCCGGCCGGAGCCCGCGCCGCTGTTCGCCGGGTACGCCGCCGGGACGCTGCTGGAACTCGGCGTCGCCGAACCGCTCCTCGGCCTGATCATGAAGATCACCACCGAGGACGAGCTGCTCGGCCTGGCCGCCTACGCGCCCCAGCTCACCGGTGAGGTGCTGCTCGCGCTGCACGACGGCAAGACCGTCGAGGAGGTGCTGGACCAGGTCACCACCCCGGTCAAGGCCGAGGACGAGATCGACGCCGACGACTACCAGAGCGCGCTCAGCCGGCCGGCCACCGCGGTGACCACCAAGGACGCCGCGCTGCAGGAGATCCTGGAGGACGACTTCGGCCGCTGGCGGGTCTTCCTGCACCCCACCCAGCGGAAGATCGTCGAACGGTCCTACCGCGGCCCGGCTCGGGTCAGCGGCGGGCCGGGCACCGGCAAGACCATCGTCGCGCTGCACCGGGTGCGCCACCTGGTGGAGCGGCTCGGCCCCGGCGAGCGCACCGACGTGCTGCTCACCACGTTCAACAAGAACCTGGCCGCCGACCTGCGGCACCGGCTGCTCGCGCTGGCCGGGCCGGACATCCTGCGGCGGGTCGACATCGTCAACATCGACCGGCTGGCCAGCGACATCGTGACCCCCACCGAGGCCGGCGCCGGCCGGCGGTGGATCGACGACACCAAGGCCGTCGTCCAGTGGCAGGAACTCCTCGACGAGCTCGGCCAGCGCCGCTGGGACGCCGAGTTCCTGCACGACGAGTGGTCCCAGGTCATCCTCGGCCAGGGCGTCACCACCCGGGCCGGCTACTTCCGCGCCCGCCGGGCCGGCCGCGGCCGGCCGATCACCCGGGAGGACCGGGCGGCGATCTGGCAGCTCGCCGAGCGGTACGTCATGCGGCTGGACGACAAGGGTCTGTGGACGATCCGCCAGGTCGCCGAGCGGGCGGCCCGCATCGAGGCCGAGCGGGCCCGCGACACCGCCGCCTACCTCGCCGACCAGGTCAGCTCGGCCAAGGTGCAGCGCGAATCCGGCATCTGGCACCGCCCCCGCTACCGGCACATCGTGGTCGACGAGGCCCAGGACCTCAGCGCGGCGCACTGGCGGCTGCTGCGCGCCATGGTGCCCGAAGGCCCCGACGACCTGTTCATCGCCGGCGACACCCACCAGCGGATCTACTCCCACCAGGTCTCGCTGGGCAGCCTCGGCATCAACATCCGCGGCCGGTCGTCCCGGTTGACCCTGAGCTACCGCACCACCCACGAGATCCTCCGCGCCGCCGCCGGCCTGCTCGGCACCGAGGAGTGGGATGACCTGGACGACGGCCGCGACGACCTGACCGGCTACCGCTCGGTGCTGCACGGGCCTGAGCCCGTCTACACCGGCTACCCGACCTGGGCCGCCGAGCTGGACGGCATCGCGGCCCAGGTCCGGGCCTGGGGCGGCGGCTCGATCGCGGTCTGCGTGCCGGCCCGGCGGATGGTCGGCGAGGTGGAGCGGTGGCTCGGCCAGGCCGGCATCGAGTCCTGCGCCATCGATGGCGACGGGCCGAAGAAGCCCGACTCCCCGGTGCACGTGGGCACGATGCACCGGTTCAAAGGGCTGGAGTACCAGCGCATGATCATCGCCGGGGTCGCGGACGGGCTGCTGCCCGCCGGCCGGGTGCTCGACCACGCCGCCGAGGACCCGCTGCGGTACCGGCGGGAGCTGCGCCAGGCCCGCTCGCTGCTGTTCGTCGCCGCCACCCGGGCCCGGGACAGCGTCGCGATCAGCTGGCACGGCCGCAAGAGCCGGTTCCTGCCGTGAGGATCGCCCCGGCAGCGCCCTGGCCGCCTACCAGGAGCTGCGCACCTGGGGACGCGATCTACCGCCGCTCCCCGGCCGGGTGGACCCCGAGCGGGCCACCGCCCCCGTCCACCTCTACTCCACCCTCCTCGCCCACCTTCCTTGACCTCAGCCACCGCCGCCAAGGCGGCCCACACCACTTCCGGGAGACGACACGATGACCAAGTACGGCCGGGACGACCTGACCTGGGACCAGCTGACCGAGGCCGGCCTGGAAGTGCTGCTCGAATGCGCGCGGCGTGGCGACCTGATCGCCTACGGCGACCTGAACAGCGAGCTGGAGCGGCGGACCGGCATTCCCGGCTTCGACTTCAACCGGCCGGACGAACGCGCCGCGCTGGGCCACCTGCTGTGGCTGATCGTGGAACGGAACCGCCCGGAGACCGGCATGATGATCTCCGCGCTCGTCATCTACAAGGGAGCGTCCGACCCGGGCCCCGGCTTCTTCGGCCTCGCCGCCGACCTCGGCCTGCTGCCGCGCCGCCCATCAGCCGACGAGAAGGACGAGTTCTGGACCAAGCAGGTGACCGGCCTGCACGCCCACTACGCGAACGGCGGCTGATCCGCCCACCAGTTCCAGGGTTAACCGCGAGGCCGTAACCGGGTCGGGTGTGACGCCGCAGACCGCGCGGATATGTCCAAGTAGGTGATGTTGGCCGTGCCGGAGTAGCCGAGATTTGCACGTGGATTTGAGGTAAATGCGCCATTGGTGAAGTTGGTTCGGTGTCGTGTCGTCACCGGGTTGGATATCGTGTCGACATGAAGGATGCCTTCCCTGTGCTGGATGTCACGGACTGGCCCGTGGTCCTGTTCGAGGTAGGCGGGTCGGAAGAGAAGGTATGGATCACCGACCCGGCAGGCCAGAAGCGCGCCCTTTTCAAGCCTAATGTGCGGCATGACAATATTGAACAGGCAGACCATTGGCCGGAGAAACTGGCGTCCGAGTTGGCTGGATTGTCGGGAATCCCGGCTGCTGCAATCGATCTGGTGGTCAGAAACGGCCGGCGCGGATGCGTATCGTACGACATCAAGCCCGAGGGCGGATGGGAGCTTCAGCCAGGGTGGCTGTTGCTCGCCGACCTCCTAGGGGACCACGACCCGACGGACAAACGTCATCACGGGCACACATTATCGAATATCGAGACGGTACTTTCCAGCTATAATCATCCGCCCGGCTTTGACGTGCCTGAGAATTTCACGGCTTTTGATGTCTTCGTCGGGTATTTGATACTCGATGCGCTTATCGCGAACCGTGACAGGCATCCGGCAAATTGGTCGGTTCTCCGCGGGCCGACCGGAGGAGATCAATGTCTCTCTCCTTCCTACGATCATGCGACGAGTCTCGGCTTCAGTCTCACCGATGAGGAGCGGAGCCGGAAGATGCGCGACGCGCGGGAGTGGGAAGCGTTCCTCAGGAAGGGGACGGCGCACCGGTTCGAGGGTTGCCGCCAGGTCACCCTGGTCGACTTCGCGCTGCGCGCCCTGCGGATGATCGACGGTGCGGTGCGGTCATACTGGCTTGACCGGGTGGCGAGCTGGAGTGAAGATCACCTCACTGCGCTGGCCGCATCAGTCCCGGAAATGTCGGTCGCCGCGCGTAGGTTCGCGGTCAGGCTGGTGCTCGCGAACAGGAGGAGGTTGTTGGATGCCTAGTACACCTCGGCGGGCCGGTTCCGCGCGTGCCGCCGACACGGTGGCGGCACCCCGACTGCTGGTCGCCTGGCAAGATCCACAGACGCACCTGATCCTCCCCGTCGGGATTTTGGAGCAGTCGCCGCACGGCTTCTCGTTCTCCTACTTGCGGCGGGCGCGGGACATCGCCGGCTTCCGCCCGCTCTTCGGATTCGACCGTTTGGAAGACCGCTACGAGTCACCTGGACTCTTCCCGCTCTTCAGGCAGCGTCTTATGGACTCTCGCCGGACCGATTACCTCCGCTATCTGACCGCGCTGGGTCTGTCGGAAAATGCGTCGCCGCTGGCTGTTCTGGGGCGTTCCGAGGGGCGCCGTGCCGGGGACTCCATCTTTCTGATGGCCGAGCCGGAAGTGGACGATAAGGGGCGAACGCACGCTGACTTTTTCGTGCACGGAATACGGTACAAGGCGGATGCCGAATCGCAGATCGCGACCCTCCGGGTAGGGGAACCGCTCAGGTTGCGGGACGATCCTGATAATCCTGTCAACAGCCGAGCGCTTCTGGTGACACACCGAGGAGACGAGCTGGGCTGGGTTCCTAATCTCCTGCTCAATTACGTTCACATAGTACGTGATACCGATGACGTAGCGATATTCGTCGCACAGGTAAATGGTAATGATGTGCCGCCGAACCTACGCCTTAGGGTGGAGCTCACCGGAACTGTGCCAGTCGGTTACCGGCCGTTCCACGGCGAAGAGTGGGCCACGATCGCCTGAAGCCGAGATTCGGGCTGCCCGTCTAGTGACCCAAGTGACCGCGTCGCCCTGACGGCTGTCGCATATGGGTGTTTCGTGAAGTTCTTCCCCGTAGTTCCATTTTCAGGGAATTGTATTGATCTCATAGAGCGTCCCTCGGTGGCAGCGCTGTTCCGGTACCTTTTGGCCTGCTGTCGTTTCTGTCCAAGACGGCTGCTGTGGTGGCGGTCTAGCGTGGACCTGGCAGTTCGCCCGAGCATGAGGAGATAGCACGATGCGTAAGTTGGTCTACACCTGCTTCATGTCGCTGGACGGTGTGGTGGACTCGCCCGGTGGCGGGCCGGGGGAGGAGCACCGCAGCGCCGGGTGGCTGGTCCAGGACATCGAGTTCCTCCCGGAGGCCATGGCGCTGAAGGGGGAGGAACTCGCCGAGACGACGGCGCTGATGTTCGGCCGGAACAGCTACGAGTCGTTCGCGGCGGTCTGGCCCGACTCCGAGGACCACGAGGCCTACAAGGAACTGCCCAAGTACGTGGTGTCGACCACGCTGCCTGAGGACGCCCTGGTCGACAAGTGGGGGCCGCAGACGATCCTGCGCTCGACCGAGGACGTCGCCGCACTCAGGGAGACCGACGGGGGTGCGATCTTCATCCACGGCAGCGCGGAGCTGGCCCGCCGGCTGTCGGAGGCGGGGCTGATCGACCAGTACAACCTGCTCGTCGCTCCCGTGCTGCTCGGTGCCGGGGCCGGCCTGTTCGACCGGGCCGACCGGGACAAGTACCAGCTCACGCTGCGCGAGTCGGAGAGCTACTCGAACGGCATCCTCAAGCTGATCTACGACGTCAAGCACTGATCAGGTCGAGGGCGATCGCACCGCCGGCACCTTCGCGCAGCTGCCCGGCGGTGCGTCCCACGTAGGAACGCAGTGCCCGGGCGAGGTGCGGTTCGTCGAAGTAGCCGAGCTTGGCGACGACGGCCGTCGCCGGGTCGCCGGCGGCCAGCAACTCCGCCGCCGTGCGGGCCCGCTCGATCTGCCGGACCCGGCCGTGCGTCAGGCCGGTCGCCGCGCGGAACCGGCGTTCCACGGTACGTCCCGAGACGGTCGGGCGCCGGCCTCGGAGCACCTCGGTGACGAGCGGGTCACGGACCACGGTCCCGGCGCGGACGAGAGCGTCGACCAGGGCCTCGGCGTCATCGGCGCCGGGCATCTCCCACCGCGCACCGTCCAGCCGGAACGTCCGTCGCGCGGTGTCGGGCAGCCCGAAACCGCCGTCTACCAGCGCCGGTGTCGGCACGGCCCGCAACGAGGTGCCCACGGCGAAGTCGATGCCGGTGAAGGTCGCGCCCGCCGGCACCGGTGCTGTGCCGGCCCGGGTCTCCGGGCCGGTGACGCCCGCGTACGTCCGGCCGCCCCGCTCCCAGAACACCAGGCCCCAGCACGCCCCGGCGACGGACGTCATCGCGGTGACTTGCTCGCTCGAACACGTCCACACGGTGTCCACCCACGGCGAGTCCGACCGGCGCGTCTCCAACCGCAGTCTCACCCGCGCAGAATACGTCGCTCCGCGTTCCGGTAACTCGCCGGGGTCATCCGGTTTCCGCTCGGCGAGGTGTGCGAGCTGGACCGGTTCGGGTTCGTCCACGACCGCATGAGCTGTGCCGACGTCAACCGAGCTGACCCATTGAGCGCAGTCACACCACAGCCGTGCACGATGACTATTCCCGGTTCGCAGCCACGAACCACTGATCCGGCGCCGTGCCGTCGCGCTGGGACGTGGCGCCGTTAAGCATGACAGTTGCGGGGAACCTCTTACCCACCTTCCCATCTGGCCGGCAGCGGGTTCCGGATGTCGCCCAGTCGATCTTGTCAGGTCGGTAGCGGGGCGCTGATGGCCAGTTGATATGCGCCAAGGGCGGGTAGGGCTGGCCGCTTGTCGATGGGGATGGCGTCGAGCACCATGCGGGCCGTGTGCAGCACCATATGCGTGCGGAACGCCGGGGCCTGTCCGTGGACGATCCCGGTGGCCAGTAGTAGTGCCTCGTTGTGGCCGCCGTCCCGGCTGAGCCGGATCGCCTCGTGCAGGCGGACGCTGGCGTCGTTCTGGATGCCGGATGAGGCGGCCAATGTTCGCTCGCGTGCCATGCGCGCCCCTTCGCCGGTGTCGACCATGGACAGCACCCACGAGCGGGTGAACCACACTGAAGCGTCGGTCCAGCCGAACTCCTGACAGTTGACGCTGCGACCGGCCAGTTCATCCAGGCGATCGAGGCGGTCCATCGCGTCCTGGCTCCTGCCCATGACCGCCAGGGCCTGTGCCTCCGCGCAGACCGCACCGATGTGGCCGGGAGTGACTCGCTCTCCGGCGAGCTGCTGAGCCTGGCGCGCAAGTATCAGTACCGCGTCGGTGGACCGGGAGCCGTACAGGCCGAACACCGCCTCGCTGCCGCGGACCCACACCTGTATGTCGCGGTCGCCGGAGGCGTCCGCCGCGTGTCGTGCGGTCTGCCACCAGCGCCGGGAGCCGCCGTGCTCGCCTAGTCTGCACAGTACGTTGGCCAGCAGCGCGGACATCCAGGCGGTGGTCCGTTGAAGATCGGCGACTCGCTCGGCGGGCGCGTCGGTGAGCGCGCGGCGGATGGCCGCGATGTCGATGAGGAGATCGGCGCGTGCTTCGGCAGGTGGCCGGTGGTTGACCGCATAGACGTGATCGGCACACACGGCCTGCCAGTCGTCGGCCTGGGCGCCGGTTGTGGCAAGGTTTCGCTCGATCAACTGGCGGACCGCCTCGCCCGCGTCCATCAGCGGGCTGTGCGCGAACAGGCCGAGTGCGGCCATCTGGAATAGTTCCCGGCGTTCCATGTCCTCTCCCTGCGGGAGATAGCGAGTTCCGTTCTCACGGTAACTCCGCAAAGCGGAATTTGTCGCTTCGACCAGCTCGTCTATAGGCCGATGTCCAAGTCGCTGTACCAGTGGCCATAGGATTTTCAGCTGGCCGGCCGCGTGCAGGGCGTCGTCGAGGGACTGGACGCGGGTGCCGGACTCCGGGAGGCACTCGCCGCGCTCGATGGAGCCCAGCATGGAGGCGGAATAGCCGGTGCGGGCGCCGAGCCGGTCGACGGTGAGCCGGTGGCCGACGCGTAGCTCGTAGCTGTCCCGGAGATCGCGGACCAGTGCGCCGAAATAGTGAGCCATAGACCGATATCGGTCATGGTTCTTCCGTGGTGCGGGCATGCCTTTTCCACCTCCTGATGTGGTCCGGAATCAGCGGCAGATCGCCGGAGGGGATCGGCTCTTGCTCCGGGGGCGACTGCGGAACAACCTCTTGGTAACTGTAAATGACGAGCCGGTTACCATACGCCAGTTCCGGAAATCGGCCTGAACTCGATCAGGAGTGCGATGCGCACCTCGGCATATGCCTTCGCGAACCCGACGAAACGGGCGTCCGGCGGCCGGCACCGCCTCGGTCGCACCCCCGCCGGATCCGACCCCACCGGCTCCGGTCACGGCGGGGCCCCGGACCGGTCGCGGGAGCGGCGCGAGTTGGACGGGCCGCAGCGGGTCCGTGCGTCCCGGCTCGGCCTGCTGGAGCCCGGCTGGCTGGTGCTCTACGCCCCCTACCACCGCCGCTTCTACGCGCTCGCCCGCACCTCGGACGTCGCCGATCCGGTGGTCAGCGCCGCCACCGTCGACGGCCTGCGCGCCCGGATGCGTCAGGCCGAGACCTCCGCGCCCTGCCGAGGCCGCCCGGCGGGGCCGCCCCTGGCCGGGTGGGTGGCCGGCAAGGTCATGGACAGGCCGGTCGCGGACGGGAGGTGGCGGGGGTGAGCGGACTGGTGATCTGGGGCGTGCCGGAGGAGCAGGCCGAGGCGCATCGCACCGCGCTGCGCGACCTGCGCAAGGAACTGGAGCACCGCGGCCTGCGCACCCGGCTGGTCGAGCGCCTGCAACTGCCGATGAGCGGCGGCTACTGCAAGCCGGCCCGGCTGCCGCCCGAGCTGGACGTCTACGCGGCCGGCCGGCTGCTCGCCACGGTCACCGTGGTGGACGTCCCCGGCGGTGGCGGTGCGTGGTATCTGCTCAAGGAACCGGGCGGTCTGCCGTCCGAGGCGCACAGCGTGAGCGACCCGGCCGCGGCCGCCGGCGCGGTCACCGTCCGTCGAACCGCCCCCGGCCGGGAGAGCCCGGTGACTCCCCGGTCCATCACCGGGCGCGAACCGACGTGACCGTGCTCGGCGAGTACCGGGGTGATTCGACGACGTACCGCCGGATCACCCCAGCGAGCGGTATCGGCGGAGAGCGGTCAGGGGAGGCGGCTGATGGTGAAGTCGTCGTAGTAGACGCGGCTGCCCGAGTCGTCGCGCGCTTCCATGTAGAACCCGAACTTGGGCCGTCCGGCGGCGGCCTTGGCGTCGTGGTCCACCACCTCGGCGACGCGGGTGTCGCCGAGCCACAGCGCCAGCCGCACCTCGCCGGTCCCGCGTGCGCATTCGGCGCGCAGCCGGATGTCCTTCTTGTTGAAGCCGGCGAGGCGGACGTCGGGGGTCAGGTCGGACCACTCCGAGCCGGCCACCCGGACGATCTTCGCGAACCCGGCCGGGCTGACCTCCAGGAGGTAGGCGAAGTCGTCCTTGCGGTCACCGGTCTTGGAGTATTCGCAGAAGACGCCGTGCCAGCCCTCCTTGCTCTGGCCGAGGTCCATCTTGACCGAGACCAGCGCCTGGTCGGGGAGGATCGCGTTCGCCGGGGCGGTCGCCCACTGGACGTCGTTGGACGAGTCCTCCGCCATGGTGTACCGGCCGTCGCCGGTGTAGCCGCGCGCGGTCGTCGGCGAAGGGGAGCCGCTGTTGTTCCAGCCCGACCCGGCGTCGCCGAAGTCGTCCTCGTAGAGGGTCTCGGTCGACTCGGGCGGGCTGGGGGGCAGCGCCCGCACCCCGGCGATGGCGGCGGCCACCAGTCCCGCGGCCGCCAGCCCGGCCCCAAGACCGATCGCCAGGTCGCGCAGCCGCCGGCGCGGCGGCGCGGCCGCGGCCGGCGCCGGGGGCAGCGCCACGGTCTCGCCTTGCACCATGCCGAGCCGCAGGGTCCGGGCGACCTCGGCCACCTTGGCGTCCTGGCCGGACAGCTCGGCGACCAGCTGCTCGGCGGTGGGCCGGCTCGCGGGGTCCCGGGACAGCGCGGCGCGCACCAGCTCGCGCAGCCGGGGCTCCACGCCGGCCAGGTCCGGCTCCTCCTGCATGACCCGGTGGAAGGCGCTCATCATGTTGTCGGCGGTGTACGGCGACCGGCCCGGCGTGGTGGTCGAGGTGGCGGCGCCCACCACGCACCCCCAGGCGAAGATGTCGGCGGCCGGCGAGACCTGGCCGGAGAACAGTTCCGGCGCCATGTAGCCCGGGGTGCCCATCATCTGGCCGGTCCGGGTGGTCTGCTCGGTGTCCAGCGCGCGCGAGATACCGAAGTCGATCACCCGCGGGCCGAGCGGCGAGAGCAGCACGTTGGCCGGCTTGAGGTCGCGGTGCACGATGCCGGCCTGGTGGATCGCGGCCAGCGCGACCGCGATGCCCACCGCGAGCGACTCGCCGGCGGCTCCGGTCAGCGGCCCGTGCGTCTCGACGTACCGGCCCAGGTCGAGGCCGGGGACGTACTCGGTCACCAGCCACAGCGGGGCGCTGTCCAGCTGCGCGTCGAGCACCGGGGCGGTGCACCACCGGCTGACCTTGCGGGCCGCCGCGACCTCCCGCTGGAACCGGCGCAGGAACTCGGGGTCGTGCGCGAGGTGCGGCTTGATCACCTTGATCGCGACCAGGCCGGTCGGGCCCTCCGCCAGGTAGACGCTGCCCATGCCGCCGGCGCCGAGACGGCCGACGACGCGGTACTGGCCCAGTTCCCGCGGATCCTGATCGCTGATGGGGATGACCGTCGGGGCCGCTTGGGACGTCACGAGCCGATCCTAGATCGCATCCACCGATAAATCGTCAAAAGTCCCGTCCTGTGCGCTCACCGTGACCTCCGGAGAACCCGGCCCGCGGAGCCCGACGTTGTCCGGCGAGGGCGGGGGAGTCCGCCTGGCGGCTCCACTCGGACCGGGCCGGTCATGCACGCGTCGCTCGAACGTGCGCCCGGACGAGCGGGTGAGGTGGCCGGCGCCGGTTGGGTCGTCGCCCGCTGCGAGGTTGGCGAGTGCGCGAGCGGGCCGGCGGCTGGCCGGCTGTGCTGGAGCTACCGGCCTCCCCGGCCCTCAGTACCCGCCAGGAGGGAAGCGCCGCCGCCCCGGCGGGCGATCCCGCGCGGGCGGTGGCCCGGTTCCACGCGTACCTGGCGCGGCGCGCCGCGATCCTGGGGGCCCCGAGCGGCTACCGCCGCCGGCGTCCGCCGAGGCGCTGGACGACGCCGAGCGCCGCACCGGCCGGCCGCTGCCCGCCGACCTGCGGGCGCTGTACCTGATCGCCGACGGTGACGGCATCGGCGGCGAGCACCGCCACCTGTTCGGGGGTGACGGGCTGGCTCGCCCAGAACCAGCGGTTCTCCCCGGCGGTGGCCATTATCTCGCGGTAGCGGGCGGACAGGTCGTGGTCACCGCTCGCGCCCAGCCCGACCCACGGAAACCGTTGGCGGACGGCCTCATAGTCGATGGGCTCCACGTCACTCATGCCGCATGGTCTCCGTGATCATGGATGTACTGGGCGAAGGCCTCTCGCGCCAATTGGGACACGGTTTTGCCCTGACGCTCAGCCAGGGCCCTGGCGGCGGCCTTCTCTTCGGCGGTGAGGCGGAAGGTGACCTGCGGCGACCATTCGCCGGGCGCGCTGAGCGAGGGGCGGCCCACCGATCGCCGGACATGGTCCACGGCGGCGTCCACGTATGCTTGGTCAATGCGGTTGCCTCGCCGGTCATAAACCGCCTCGGTTTCAAGATCGACATCAGAGGCATCGTCCAGGGTGAGATCCACATCGTCCGGTGGCCAGTCACCGCGGTATTCGGTCATGGCTTGATCCTCCTGAGTGCGGTCGGCATGACGTGAATGACCAGCAGATACTTCTCCGTCAGTACCGCGATGACCTCCAGTTCCAAGCCGCGGTCGTCCGGGCCCAGCCAGTGCCACTGTTCATCCATGTGCGGTCCGGGCGGCGACACTACTTTGGGCGGGCCGGCGCGCATGACATGCATGGCTCGTCCCTTGCCGATGCGGTGCTTCCGAGCTGACTGCGTGAACCTGATTCTACGCATCGCCAAATTGTGTCATGCACAATTACCGATGACACTACTTTCTGTGAGAGAAGCTTTGCTTAGTGTGGCGACGGTCTCGATGGGCCGATCTGTCCAGAGGAGGGAAGGCTCCGGCCGCAGTGCCTCCGATGTGCGATTCGACCTCCGGACGATGACTGCCGATCGTGAAGCAATTCTCAGGCGGGTGAGGGCGCGGAGTGAGCCTCGCGGGGTCAGTCTTCGTCGGCGGGGAGGGCGAAGAAGCGGAGGTACATGGGGCGGGAGCCGGGCGGGGCGTCCTCGGGGCGGTGGCTGTACTTCTTCAGCAGCGCCATGTAGGCCTCGAAGAACTCGTCGAACTCCGCCTGGGTCAGCCAGCCGAGCCCGCGTGAGCCCTTCGCCCACTGGGGATCGCGCCGGTAGGCCTCGGGGAAGCGGTCGAACAGCACCCGGTCCTCGTCCATGCCGATCCGGTGGAACTCGGCGAGCACCGCGCGGTCTTCCGGGGCGACCTGGTCGGGGGTGGGCAGCCGCATGTCGCGGGGGACCTCGGCGCGGCGCCACCAGCGTTCCCGGCCGCCGGACCGCTCCGGGATCTCCTCGATGAAGCCGTACTTCTCCAGCTGCCGCAGGTGGTAGCTGGTGGTGCCGGTCTTGGCGTCGAGCAGCTCGCCGATCGTGGTCGAGGTGGCCGGCCCGTGCACGTTGAGGTGGCGCAGGATGAGCCGGCGCATCGGGTGGGCGAGCGCCCGGAGCCTGGCCGGGTCGTCGAGCAGGAACGGCTCCTCATCCTTCATGATGAACACCCTACTCCTGCCGAAGGATATCTGCAGATGTTCCTTTGCCGAGAAGTCTCTGCAGACTATCTTCGGCACATGACCCGACTTCTTGCCCTACTCGCCGCGCTGTACCTGGTCACCGTCCCGGTGGCCGCCGAGGCGTCCGCGCCTCCGCCTGCCGTCCCGCCGGACCTCACCGCGACCGAGGTGAGCTTCCGCGGCGCCGGCGACCTCACCCTGCACGGCACCGTCCTGTCGCCGGCCGGTGCCAAGACCGCCCGGCCCGGCATCGTGCTGGTGCACGGCGCCGGCACCGGTACCCCGCGCACCAAGCTGATGGGGGAGGCCGTCGAGTTCGCCCGGCGCGGGCTGTCGGTGCTGGTCTACGACAAGCAGGTCGCGGGCTACTCGCTGTTCCACCGCTCCTACTCGCGGCTCGCCGACGACGCGCTCGGCGCGGTGGCCACCCTGCGCCGCCAGCCCGGCGTCGACCCGGCCAAGGTCGGCGTCTGGGGGCTCAGCGAGGGCGGCTGGGTGGCGCCGATCGCGGCCGCCCGCTCAGCGGACGTCGCCTTCGTCGTGCTGGTGGGCGCCAACGGCCTGCCGCCGCTGCGCCAGCAGACCTGGGCGGTGGCCGCCGGGCTGCGCAAGGCCGGGGTGTCCGGCTCGCTGGTCGACCGGGCCGAGCACAACCTGTACCGGGTGATCGCCGACGGCGGGATGTTCCCCGAGCCCTACTACGACCCCGCGCCGACCATCGGTGCCATCCGCCGGCCGGTGCTCGGCATATGGGGCACCCACGACCTGCTCACCCCGCCGGCGGAGAGCCCGCCGATCTTCGCCGAAGCCTTGGAGAAGGGCGGGAACAAGCACTACACCTTCCGCTTCTTCCCCGGCGCCGACCACGCCGCCCACCAGACCCCGGACGGCGGCGTCACCCGGCTGCCGGAACTGGCCCCCGGCTACGCCGACCTGGTCGGCTCGTGGGTCCGCGACGTCACCGCCGGCCGCCCGCCCGTGGCCGGGACCTCCGGGCCCGCCCCGGTGCAGGCCACGCGCACCCGACCGACCACGCCGCCCGCGTGGTGGGAGTCGGCGCCGATGCAACTGGCCGCCCTGGTGCTGATGCTGGCCGCGTTCGCCGGCTACCCGCTGGTCGCGCTGGTCCGGCGGCTGCGCGGCCGATCCCGGACGCCGATCAGCCGGGCCGGGCGGTTGCTCAGCGCCGGCGGGCTCACCGTGGTGCTCGGCGGGTTCTGCTACCTGGGATACCTGATGATGACCGGCGGCAAGCTCGCCACCACCGGGCCGGTGCTCGCCGGGCGTCCGGTCATCTGGCTGGCGCTGCAGGCGCTCGCGGTGGCCGCGGTGGTCGCCGCCGTCCGGGTCGCGGTGGCCTGGCGGCGCGCCCGGAACGCCGCGCCGCGCGGCGAGCGGGTACGGCTCGGCCTGCTGCTCGCCGGCGGCGCGGTGCTCGTCCCGTGGGCCCTGTACTGGGGCCTGCTGCTGCCTTGAGCGTGAGCCCTCGGCGTTGATCCGGCTTCGGTCCGGCGGTCCGGTGGCATGGTCTGCTCCGCTGAGCGGGAGCCCTGGCCCCGAGTACCGGCCGGCGGACCGCCTGTGGATCGCCGGGCGGGAGACGGCCGGGAGACGGCCGGGAGACGGCCGGGAGACGGGTGGTGCCGGCGCGCGGGGGCGCGCCGAGCGTGCGCCGCCTGCCGGGCGCGCCCGCGGCGGGACGCGCCCGGATGGCGCGATGTCAGCGCGTCAGGCCGGAACCGCCGGTCACGGCGCCGGCGGCGGGGTCGGCGACGACGGCGTCGGCGTTATGGTCGGCGGGATGGTCGGGCGCGGCGGGACGTAGGTGTAGGGGTTGGACGGGGTGGTCAGGGTGCCGTCTGGGTTGTGCGCCACCACCTGCCAGGTATAGGTGTTAACGGCGTCGACCCCCGCCAGCGTGCGCGTGAGTCCGTGCTCGTAGCTGTACACCCAGCCGGTCGGCGTCCGGCGGAACAGGGAGTGAGAGATCGGCGAGGTGATCTGCCCGTTCCAGGTGATCAGGATGGTCTGGTAGTCGGCCATGCCGGCGTAGCGCAGGTCGGTGTCGGGTTCCGGCGTCACCGTGCCCGGGGTGGGGCTCGGCGCCGGTCCCCGCCGGGTGGCCGTCCCCTTGGCGAGCAGCGAGGCCAGGCCGCGGTTGCCGGCCGCGTCCACCGCGACCACGTTGAACAGGTAGTCCGTGCCGGGCGTCAGCCCGGTGACCAGAGCGTTGACCTGGACGTGCGAGACGGAGACGACGGTGGCGCGCACCGGGTTCCACGTTCTGGAGGCGGCGTCGGGTGAGTACTTCCAGCCGAACACCTCGTATCGGACGACCCTCACATTGTCGGTCGAGGGTGTCCAGCGCAGGCCGACGGCGCCGTTGCGCGGGACGCTGTAGGCGGTGAGCCCCATGGGCTCGCTGGGCGCGGTGGTGTCGGCGGCGACCGCGCCGGCCTGCGCCTTTGTGGCGACGGTGGTGCCGGAGGCGGGCGCCTGGGCGGCGCCGAGGACGGCGGCGGTGGTCGTGGCCGCGACGGCGCCGATCAGCAGGCCGCGCAGCGCGGCTCCGCGGTGACGAGCAGATGGCATGACATGCCTTTCTCATCGGGTGGCCAGGTGCTGGGCGCCCTGGCCTTGACTGCCGGACTCAGCGGTCCCGGTGGACGCGTACCAGGTCCTTGAGCGGTACCGGCCGGGCCGGCTCCCGGCGGGAACGGTTCACCGGCCGGAAGGCCGGCGTACCGTGAGGTCGACGGATGGGTGGGGCGCCGGCGGCGTGGTCCACCCCACGCGCGGGCGGCGCCGGTGGCGCGGCTCCCCGCGGCGGCGGGCCACGGTGCCGGCCCGGACCGGGCGGGCCGTCACCAGGGTGACGACGGCCCTCCCGGTGCGCACGGCGTCGGCTCGTCGTGCACCGACCGCCGTTCAGGGTGAGGGCGGTGGGCCGGGTACGGCGTCAGCTCGCCGTGCAGGGACCGCCGTTCAGGGTGAAGGCGGTGGGTTGCGGGTTGCTCCCGGCGGAGGTGCCGTTGAAGCCGATCAGCAAGGACTGCCCGGGGTCGATCCGGGCGTTCCAGCCGAGCCCGGTCGCCGAGACCGCCGTGCCGGACTGGGCCCAGGTCGCCGACCAGCCCGACACCAGGCGCTGGGTGGTGAGCGGGAAGGCGAACCCCAGCCGCCAGCCGATGATCGGCGTGCTCCCGGTGTTCCTGATGGTGATCCAGACGGTGAACCCGGGGTCCCAGCCGGTCGCCCGGTAGGCGACGTCGCAGGCGGGCGTGACCGTCGGGGTCGGGGTCGGGGTCGGGCTGCCCGGCGGCTTCGTCGGGTAGGCGTACTGGTAGGTGGCGGCGTTGGACGGGCCGCTCAGCGTGCCGGTCGCGTCGTGTGCCACCACCTGGAAGGTGTAGGCGTAACCGCCTTCGGTCCGGGCCTGCGTGCGCGGCAGCGTGCTCTCCACCTCGTGGCGCCATTCGGTGGCCGAGCGGCGGAAGGCCGAGTAGGTGATCGCGGGCCCGGCGTTGTTGCCGCTCCACGACAGCCACACCGGGTCCGGCGTCGGGCCGTAGGAGATGGCCAGGTTGGACGGCGCGACCGGGGTGGCGGGGACCGGGCTCGGCCGCGGCGTCGGCGGCTCCGACATGGCCTCGGCCTGCGCCAGCAGCGTGGGCACGCTCCGGTTCCCGGCGGCGTCCACCGCCACCACGTAGAACAGGTAGTCCTGGTACGGCGTCAGGCCGGTCGCGTAGACCTGGACCTCGTTCTCCGGAGACGGGGTGACCGGGAAGGTCTGCACCCGGCTGAACGGGACGTCCCCGCTGCCGCTGAACGACCAGGCGTACACCTCGTAGCCGGTGACGCCCACGTCGTCGGTGGACGGCTTCCAGCGCAGGCCGACCGCGCCGTTGGAGTAGACGGTGAAGGGGGCGAAGTCGCCCGGCGTGCTGGGCGGGGTGGTGTCGGCGTCGGCCATGCCCGCCCGTGCCCGGACGAGCGCCGCCGGCTCGGCGGCGGGCGCGCCGGCGTGCCTGGCGGCGGCGGGTACGGCGGCGGGGGTGGAGCCGGCGGCGGCCGGGCCGGCGCCGAGCACGGCGGCGGTGGCGGCCGCCACGACCGAGCCGATCAGCAGGCCGCGCACGGCGGCCCCTCGATGGCGGGCGAAGGGCATGGCTAGCCTCTCTTGTCGGGCGGCCAGGATGCTGGGCGGGGCCTGGCCGCGAGGTGCCGGTCAAGAGGGGTGGAGCCGTCGGACGCGTACGCGACGCCGGTGCGGCCGGCCGCCGGGACGCGATCCGCCCCGCGGGCCCGGCCGGAGCCTGGCCACCGTTCGCCGCGCCGACTCCCCCGTAGCGGGCCATCCCCCGGGAAGGCCCTGCCGAGATCGTCTGGCGCCGGATTGATCGGGTCAATGGTCGCCCGAGCGGAAACGCGTCGAGGGAGGTCAGCAGCGGTACGTCGTTGATTGGTGCCTGAAATTTTCAGATATGAAACGAACCGTTTCGGTGCCTACCCTTCCGTCGACGGCACGTCGCTCCACCGGAACCATGCGTCCGGCCCGCTGATGTGGAGGAGAAAGCCGGCCACCGGCCGGCCGTCCGGAGCCACCAGCTCCATCTCGTCGGCGATGCGCGCGTACGCCGCCTCCCAGGCGTCGTGATCGATCTCTTCTCCCGATTCGATGACCTCGAGGAGGGCCAGTTCTTCGGCGAACAGCGGTTCCACCGCCGCGTATCCGGCACGGGCCGCGAAGCGTCCGGACAGCCACGGGAAATCCCCCGAGTCCACCCGGATCTCGCCTATTACCTCTCCGCCACGGCGCAAGCGCCAGATCTGTTCCTCCATGCGCCGGACGTTACCGCCCCTTCGGGCCGGGGGCGGTACCGGTCAGTCAGCGGTCGTAGTACGGCGTGAGCGTGCCGGCCAGGAAGGGGAACACCTCGGTGACGTCCACCTTCACCGCGAACCGCTCCGGAACGCCGGTGGCGCGGTCGGCGAAGGTGAACACCACGTTCACCAGCGTCCGCACCCCGGACAGCCGGGAGGGGAGCACCTCCACGCCGGTCAGCGCCGAGCCGCGCGCGAACTGCTCGGTCGCCCGCGCGTAGACGAGCGGATAGCGGACGGTCAGGTAGTTCAGCGCCCGGTGCTCGTCGGCGGCGCCCGCGTTGTCGGCGAGCCGGGAGAGCCGGGCGAGAACCTCCCGGGCGGCGGCACGGAAGGCGTCCTCCGGCAGGTCGTCCGGGCACGGGATCGCCGCCAGGAACGACTCGGTGTCGAACGAGTAGATCTGGTCGAAGGCCACCATCGGCACGACCAGCCCGTTGCACCGGTCCGCGGGCGCCGGCGGCCCCAGCGCCCCGATGACCACGTCGACGTCCTGCGCCGCCGGCGCGGGCCGGACCGCGTCGATCAGCAGGTCCAGGTCGGTGGCGTCCCGGGGCACCAGCAGGTAGGTGTCCATCCCCTCGACGGTGAGGACCCAGCACAGCTTGCGGACCAGGTACCGGTTGGCCGGGTCGGCGAGCACCTCGCGGGTCGCCTGCCGGTCGGTCAGCCCGAGCGTGTCCGCCCGCCCGACGGCCTGCGCGAACTCCTTCTCGACGCCCAGGCTGGGGAATCGGGGTTCGATCCGGCCGATCGCGTACACGAATCGCGGCCGCGCGGCCGGGGGCGCCGGATCGAGCATGCCGGTCGCCGCCGGTTCGACGGGCGTCCCGGCCGGTTCCTCCGAAGCGGTGAGCATGGGTGTGTCCTTTCAGCGGTGGCAGGTCCCGGTCGGGCCGGGGTTGAGCAGGAGAGGGGGATCGGCGGAGTGCGGCGCCGGAGCCGCCGAGCGCCGGGACCGGCCCGGCGGACCGGCTCGGTGGATCGGCCTGGTGGATCGGCCCGGCGCCGGATGGCTCGGAGCCGGTATCGGGGAGCCCGCCCGGCCGTGCGGTCAGCGGGGGGTGAAGCGCACCAGCCGGTCCAGCCGGGCGGCGCGCTCCCCGCAGCCGCCGCAGGGCCGGATGCCGGCCGAGGTGGTGGCCCGTTTGATGACCTCGCCCAGGCCGATCTCCTCTTCGACCAGGAACCCGGGCAGCCGCACCGCGAAACGGGCCGGCCGGGCGGCCGCACGCGCCTGAGCCTCGTCCGGCTCGGGTAAGGCCGGTTCGCCGGCGGCCGCCGGTGCCGGCCGTCGCCGGTTGGACGGGGCGGGGTCGTCCGCGGTCATGCGCACCCCTTCCTGGACGATCGGGACAGAGCCCGGTACAGGCCGGCCGCGTCCAGCAGCGGCGGCACGATGCCGCGCCGCGCCGCGGGGACGCCGGCCAGGGCGTGCCTGACCACACCGCCCGGCAGCTCCGCGGCGGCCGACCAGGCGAGCGCGATCGCCCCGGTGACCAGCGCGGCGGCCAGGCTGGTGCCGCCCAGCGGGGCGAGCCCGCCGCCCGGGGCCAGGCTGGGCACCGGTTCGCCGGGGGGGCGGACGCCCCGGCGGCCGATGGAGAACCCGAGGTTCGCGCCCGCGAGCGGCTGCCCGTGCCGGTCGCAGGACGTCACCGGGACCACCCACGGATGCGAGACCAGCGGCGAGCCGGTCACCTGGCCGGCGTTGCCCGCGGCGGCCACCACGATCACCCCCCGGCCGGCCGCCAGGTCCAGCGCGTCGCGCAGCTCGCGGTCGGCGAGCGTGGTGGTGACGAAGGCGGCGCTGAGATTGACCAGCCGCACCCCGGCGGCGACGCACTCGGCGATCGCGGCGGCCACCTCGCCCGGCCGGGCGGTGCGCCCGTCCGGCCCGCCGAGGACGCGCCGGACGACCAGGCGGGCGGCCGGGCAGACGCCGGGCGCGCCGCTGTCCCGCCGGGCGGCCAGGACCCCGGCCACCTTCGTTCCGTGTCCTTGGTCCGGTCCGGCGGCCCGCGACGGCAGGTGGGTCACCGCGCCGGGCGTGAACCCCGGATGGCCGCCGTCGACCGCGCCGTCCAGCAGCCCGATCGTGATCGCCGTGCTGCCTTCGGTGACCGCCATCACCGCGTCCAGGCCGATGAGCCGGGCCCACGCGCCGTCGGTCACGCGTAACCGGCCAGGCGCCGGGTGGACAGGTAGACCGGCTGGCAGTCGGGAGCGCCGTAGGAGGGGTGGCACGCCTCACCCGAGACGGTGATGCCACCGGGGGAGTGCGTCCCGATGCTTTCGCAGCTGCCGATCGCGCACGTGCCGTAGCTCGGCAGCCCGTAGAGGAAGCGCACGCACTGCACCACCAGCTGGTTGCCCTCGCAGGTGGGGCTGTCGTAGTAGCAGTGGTCCCAGCCCTCGCATGGGTTGTACGGCTCGGCCGCTACCACCGCCGTGGCGGCCGGCCCCGGGTGGCGGCGGCCGCGATAACGGTGGACGGCCGCGCCTAACGAACGCTCAGCGGTGAAACCCGGAAAGCTCATGGGTGCCCTGACCTCCGCGTGGTGATGGTTCTGCCTCTCCATCGCGCGAACCGCCGGTGGTGTTACGAAAAGTCATCGCATCGCCACCCTTCGAGATCATCCGGCCGACGGGACGCCCGGCGGGCCCGGTGACGGTCACCGGACGCCCGCCGTGCCCCATCGCCGGACCGGCGGCACGATCAGGAGATGTCGCGCCAGGTGGTGAGGACCTCCTCGACCCGGTCCCGAATGCGATCACGGGCGTCGGAGCGGGGGACGCCGGCCATCAGCAGGTCGTCGTAGCCGGTGTCCAGGTGGCGCACGCTCGCCACCACGGCCAGGGTGACGGCGTGCTCGTCCAGGGCCCGGGCGGCGGCGGTGCGGCCCACCCGGCCGCTGCCACGCCGCGCGGCGTGCTGCGCGATGGCCTCGGCCCGGCCGGCCGGGCAGCCGGGGAACAGCCGGCGGATCTCCGCCGCCATCCGGGTCTGGAACTCGGCGTCCTCATCGGCCCGGCGCTCCCGGTCGCGTTCCCGGCGGCGGGCCCGCACCTCCTCGTCGGCCAGGCAGCGCTCCTCGGCCGCGGCCAGCGCCGCCTCCTCGACCAGCACGCCGAGCCGCTCGTACCGCTTGCGCCGCCGGTTGAAGCGGACGACGATCGCCGACAGGCCGCTGGCCTGCTTGGCGCGGCGGCTCAGCGCGGCGTTCCCGGCGGGCAGCAGCACCAGATGGTCGAGGTCCGCGCAGGTCAGGCAGTGCGGGGCGTCGTCCTCCATGATGAGGTAGGGGCCGGTGTCGCCGCATCCGGCGCAGGTCCACTCGGCCGTCGGGGCGACCACCACCAGGTCGGGGGCCTTGCTCTGCCGCTCCTCGATCCGTCGCCGGCGCGTGTCGCTCAGGTCGGGGGAGAGCCAGTGGACGCGGAACTCGCGCTCGGTCTCCTCGTCGCCGCCGGCGGTGAAGCGCAGCGGGCGGCGGTCACGGGTGCCGGCCTGGTAGGTCGCCTCGCCGGGCACCAGGTCACGGGCCCGCGCCCAGTCGGTCAGGTGAGCCAGCGCCTCGCTCATCCGGGCGGCATCCACCGGCGCGAGCTCCTCCAGGCTGCCGGCGCGGCCCTGCCGCCATAGGTCGACGTGCCGGGCGTGCACCCAGCCCAGGCCGGTCAGGACGTCGATCGCGGTCACGTACTTGTCGCCGGCCAGCGCGAGCTCCGCCGCCCGCGCCACCCGCCCGCCCAGTTTCCCGCCCACCCGTCCCACCATGCCGCATCGCGACCGGTGCCTGTGCCGATTCCGGCGTTCAGATCCGGGACGCCACGCCGCCGGCCGCGCGACCTCACGTCCGCCGGGTCATCGGACCGGTTGAGATCATCATGGCCCGCGCCCGCGACGCCGTGACCGCGGGCCATGATGCCGGCCGTGCGCTCAGTAGGCGGAGACCGGGAGCGCGAAGTCGAATCCCGCGGCGGTGTGGCCCCAGACGAAGTCGTAGGGGCACAACCCGTACTCGTTCCGGTAGGCATAGCCGTTGTAGAACAGCACCGAGCACTTGAAGCAGTACCGCCACTGATGCTGGGTCCCGGCCGGCTCACCCACGTCGTGCGTGAGCAGGAACTGCCGCGGACCGCCGCTGCTCGGGCGGATGTAGGCGTGCGCGCCGCCCGCGGGGCATCTCGGTGCGTCGGTGAGCGCCCAGTAGAGTCCCGCGCACCGGTAGCAGTGCCGCCAGTTGGACTGGACCTTCGAGCCCTCGCCGATGCCGGGGTCGCTCACGTTGTACGTCAGCTGGAATATCCAGCCCATGGCCTGGTGCGCGCCGCGGGTGCGCGGGCAGTAACTGCGCTCGACGGTGTAGTCGACCAGGAACAGCCCGAAGCAGTTCACGCAGAACCGCCAGCCGTTCAGCGAGTAGCGGTTCTCCGCGGCCGCCGGGGCGGGCGACAGCGCGGCTTCGGCCGTCGCCGCCGACAGGCCGAGCACGGCCGCGCCGGCCAGCAGGGATCGGCGGGGTAATCGCCGGGTGTCAGGTTCGTGTCGCATGTCTCTCCTCGTAACGCGGAATCGTGGTGCGCGTCGGCCGTGGTGCCGTCTCGGACCTGCGGCACGCGGAAGACACGCGGGGAACGGGCGGTGGGACGATCGCCCACGCCCAGGATGGCCGCGATGGTGGCGGGGTCAACCGCCGGATGACCGGAAGCGTGTCGTGGGGAGGTCAGCGGCGTGAATCGGCGCCATGTATCTGAAAGGTTCAGATACATGGCGTACCGTTTTCGGGCCCCGCCCCTGCTTTCGCCGTTTCACCAGGGGCGGACCGGGCCGCGCCGGGCCGGCCCGGGTGGCGCGCGGGCGGTCGGAGGTGACCGCGCCGGTCGGGGAGGATCTCCGCCACCAGGGGGCGGATGCGGACGCGGGTGCCGGCCCGGGGATGCCGGTCATCGGCGAGTCGTCGTAACGGTGTCCAGGGGCACGCTCGCCATCGGGCCGAGGGGTGCGCCGGTTCCTGGGATCGGTCGCCGGCGTTTGCGCTCATGGTACCCCCGGGGGTATACAGGGGCATGCGAATGAACGAGGCCCTGGTCGGCGACGCGGCGACCCGTCTGCGGCGGGCACATGGCCAGCTCGCCGGAGTGATCGCGATGATGGAGGCGGGCGAAGACTGCGCCAAGGTGCTGACCCAGCTCGCGGCGGTCTCCAAGGCGATCGACCGCGCCGGGTTCAAGCTGGTGGCGAGCGGCCTGAAGTACTGCCAGGCCGCGCAGGAGCGCGGCGAGGAGGCGCCGATGAGCGTGGCCGAGCTGGAGAAGCTCTTCCTCGCGCTGGCGTGATCGGGTCCTCGCGCGACCTTCCGGGCCGCAGGCGGTAGATCCCCGCAGGTAAGGGGCTCGATCGAGTGGCCCGTGGCAGATGAGTCAGCCATGTCCCGCCTATACCCCGGGGGGTATAAGCGCTATCTCGCCTGCGGTGGATGAGACGACTGTGTCCGATTGATACCCCCGGGGGTATCAAGAGAGGTGATCATGATGGAGATTCTGGGGTTTCGCACGCCCGGTCTCGGTGACCAGAGCTACCTGCTGGTCCACCAGGGGCGTGGTGTGCTGGTCGATCCGCAGCGCGACATCGACCGGTTCCTGCGGGCTGCGGCCGAGCGGGATGTGGAGCTGCGGTTCGTGCTGGAGACCCACCTGCACAACGACTATGTGTCCGGCGCCGAGCAGGCGGCCCGGCGCACCGGGGCCGAGCTGGTCATGCCGGCCGCCGCCGCGCCCGCCTACCGGCACACGCCCGCCTTCCACCTGGAGGACATCGACGGCGGCGACGGCCTGACGCTGCGGCCGCTGCACACGCCCGGTCACACCCCCGAGCACACCAGCTACCTGGTGCTGGTGGAGGACGAGCCGGTCGCGGTGTTCTCCGGCGGCAGCCTGCTGGTGGCCTCGGCGGGGCGTCCGGATCTGCTCGGCCCGGAGCGGGCACCGGCGCTGGCCCGGCTGCACTACGGCTCGCTGCGCCGGCTGGCCGCCCTGCCGCCGCAGGTCGGGCTGTACCCGACGCACGGCGAAGGATCGTTCTGCACGGTGAGCCAGGCGGATCGGCATACCTCGACCATCGGCCGGGAACTGCGGTCCAACCCGCTGCTGGCGATCGAGGACGCCGACCGGCTGGCCGGCGAGCTGCTGGCCGACCCGATGCCGATCCCGGCCTTCTACCGGCACATGGGACCGGCGAACACGTTCGGTGTGCCGCCGATGCCCGCCGTCACCCCGCCGGAGCTGAGCTTGGACGCGGTGCCGCCGGAGGCGCACGTGGTCGACGTCCGGCCGCGCACGGTGCAGGCGGCGGGGTTCCTGCCCGGTTCGGTCGGCATCGAGGACGGCGACGACTTCGGTAGCTGGGCGGGGTGGCTGGTGCCCTACCAGGCGCCGATCGTGCTGGTCGCCGGTCCGGACCAGGAGGTGGCCGAGCCGGTCACCCAGCTCGCCCGGATCGGCGTCGACAGCGTGCGCGGCGTGGTCCGCGACCTCGGCCCGGCGGCCACCGCCACCTTCGAACTGCTGGACCTGGACGCCTTCGCCGCCCGGGCCGCCCGCCCCGGCGCCCAGGTGCTGGACGTCCGGATGCCGAGCGAGCTCAAGGACGCCCGGCTGCCCGGCGCCGCCGAACGCTTCCTGCCCGACCTGCTCACCGAAGGCGTCCCCGCCGAACTCGACCCCGGCCGCCCGGTACTGGTCGCCTGCGGCTCCGGCCGTCGCGCCGCCATCGCCGCCACCATCCTGGCCGACCACGGATACACCCCCGCCGTCCTGGACGGCGCCGGCATCCCGGACCTGGTCAGCACCCGGTCCGGACGCTGACCGGCCCTGTCCAGACCTCGACAACCGACCCGGAGAAGAGCCATGCAGCCCGATTCCTTCACCATCGACCCCGCCACCGCACGTGCCCTGATCGCCCAGAACCTGGATGTGCGAGTCGTCGACGTCCGTACTCCCGCGGAATTCGAGACCGCGCACATCGGCGGAGCGATCAACCTGCCGGTCGACCAGCTCGACGCGCACGCGAGTCGCATCGTCGCCGGCATCGGCGGCCCGCTGCTGCTGGTCTGCCAGACGGGCAACCGGGCGACCCGGGCGCACCGAAGGCTGTCGGAGGCGGGGCTGTCGGAGGCGGGGCCACCCGGCGCGGTCGTGCTCGAGGGCGGCATGAACGCCTGGACGGCAACCGGCGCTCCGGTGCTGCGCGGCAGGCGGAAGTGGGACATGGAACGCCAGGTCCGGCTGGTCGCCGGCGGCGTCGTGCTGGCGTCGATCGTCACCGGCCGGTGGCTGCCGGCCGCCCGTTCCGCCGGCGCCTTCGTCGGTGCGGGCCTGGTCGGCGCCGCGCTGACCGACACCTGTGCCATGGGCTCGCTGCTCGCCCGGCTGCCCTACAACCGCGGCGCCGGCGCCGACGTCGACACCGCCCTGGCCGCCCTCGGCGGCGGGGCGGCCTGACCGCCCGGGAGGAGCCATGACCGTCCTGACCCTGGCCGGCGCCGTCCTGGTCGGCCTCACCCTGGGCCTGTTCGGCGGCGGCGGCTCGATCCTGACCGTACCGTTGCTCGTCTACCTGGCCGGCGTCCCCGCCCGGGCCGCCATCGCGATGTCCCTGTTCGTCGTCGGCGTGACCAGCGTGGCGAGCGCCGCCGGCCACGCCCGCGCGGGCCGGATCCGGTGGAAGGTCGGCCTGCTCTTCGGTCTGGCCGGGATGGCCGGCGCCTATGGCGGCGGCCTGCTCGGGCCGCATCTTCCGCCGGCCCTGCTGCTGGCCGGGTTCGCGCTGATGATGCTGGCCACCGGCATCGCGATGATCCGCTCAGCGCACGCCCCCGGCCCGTCGGCGCCGCACGCGGACGCGCCGGTCTGGCACATCGTCGCGGAAGGAGTCGGCGTCGGACTGGTCACCGGGCTGGTCGGAGCCGGCGGCGGCTTCCTGGTCGTGCCCGCGCTGGTGCTGCTCGGCGGCCTGTCGATGGGCACCGCGGTCGCGACCTCCCTGGTGGTCATCGCGATGAAGTCGTTCGCCGGGCTGGCCGGCTACCTGGCGGCCGTCCAGCTGGACTGGTCGGTCGCGCTGCCCGTCGCCGCCGCCGCGGTCGCCGGCGGTCTGGTCGGCGGCCGGCTCGCCGTTCGTGTCCGCCCGGAGCGGCTGCGCGGGGCCTTCGGCTGGTTCGTGCTGGTGATGGGCGGGTTCGTGCTGGTCCAGCAGGTGCCGCCCGGATTGCTCGGCCCGAGGTCGGTCGCCGCCGCCCTCGCACTGGCGGTCGCGGCGGCGGTCACCTGCCTGCTCGCCCGGCGGTGCCCGCTCCGATTCATGGCGGATCGGCGGACCGGCTGAGCGGGCCCTTCGCGTCCGTCGGCGTGTCGAATCTCTCGGCTGCGGAGGTCGGGCGGGTCCCTCTTGATGGACTTATCGTAATTCGATAGATTCCCATCGTGTTTCAATCGAAGGAGGGGCGATGGGAAGGCTGATGGTGCTGGCGCTGCGCGTCGTGCTGGTGGCCCTGCTGGCCGGTTCGGTGTTCGTCCAGGCGGTGATGGTGCCGCTGCTGGCGTCCGACCTGGCGGAGCTGGACCCGCGGTACATGTACCTGCGCGTCCCGATCCTGGTGATCATCGTCCTCGGCATGGTGACGGTCGAGGTCGTGCTGGTCTGCGTCTGGCGGCTGGTGACGATGGTCCGCCGCGGCACGGTGTTCTCGCCGGACGCCTTCCGGTACGTGCACATCGTGATCGGCGCCGTCGTGGCCGCCGCGCTGCTGTTCTTCGCCTTCGGGGCGCTGCTGGCGCCGGGCGACCCCGTCCCGCCGGGCATGGTGCTGCTGATCGGCGGGGCCGGCCTGGCCGCGCTCGGGGTGGCGCTCGTCGTGCTGGTGCTGCGGATGCTGCTCGCCCAGGCCGTCGACCGCGACGTCGAGGCGGCGCGGATGCGGGCCGAGCTGGAGGAGGTCATCTGATGCCGATCGCCGTCGACATCGACGTGATGCTGGCCAAGCGGAAGATGTCGGTCGGCGAGCTCGCCGACCGGGTCGGCATCACCCCCGCCAACTTGGCGGTGCTGAAGAACGGCCGCGCCAAGGCGGTGCGCTTCACCACCCTGGCCGCGCTCTGCGAGGCGCTGGACTGCCAGCCGGGCGACCTGCTGCGCTGGGAAACCGACGGTCACGCCGGCCGGTGACCGGCCCTCCGCGGCGTGATCGTTTCCGGACGGTACCGGCCCACCCGGCAGGTGGTGATCGAGAGACCGGACGCCGCCGGCGAGGTGCCGCCGGCGGCGCTCCGGGTGACCGCCGCGGCGCGATGCCGAGGCGGCCGGGTGCGATGCGGACTAGCGGACGCAGGTGGCGGAGACGGTGACGTCGTAGATGTACCAGCTGCCGTCGGGGGCGGTGTACACCTGGGCCATGTTGGTGACCTGGTAGCCGGTGCAGTCGCCGCCGGCCACCAGGATGTCGGCCCGCGCCCGGGCGGCGCCGTTGTCCCGGGCCAGCGAGTAGGTACGGCCCTCGCCGCGCGCCGTCGCGCCGCGCGGCACGGTGTAGGGAGACGGCGGCGCCGGCGCGCACGACCCGGTCGCGGTGCCGCTGTACACGTAGCCGCCGCCGCTGGGCACCGTGTACGACAGGGTCGCCGACGAGGTCACGCCGGTGCAGACCTCACCCAGCGCGGCGGCCTGGCGGGTCAGCTCGGCACGCGCGCTGCTCTGCGCGGCGGCCGAGGCGGTGTCCGGGGTAGACCCCCATCCGGAACCGGTCGCGGTGCGCCAGGTGTCGGCGTGCGCGGCCACCGGGCCGAGCCCGAGCCCGGCCGCGATCGTGATCAGCAGGACCGCTAATCGGCGGGTGAACGGGCGAAACCGGGATGTCGTCTCGTGCCTTCTCATGTGCTGCTCTTCCTCCTCGCTTCGGGGCGGCTCCCCAAATGTGCGAGGAAAGTGCTGGATGAGCCAGCATTCGCCGCGCGGGACCCCTGGCCGCGCAGTTGGCCGCGGCCGGCGGATGAAAGTTTCGCCGCCCGGCGCCGGGCGCGGGCGGCACCCCGGGGCCGGAGCGCATATCCTGATGCGCCTGATCACCGGTGTCGCGGGCGCCGGGCCGAAGGCGAGGTCCCGATGTCGCGGGCGCCGGACGGGAGGTGAGGTCGCGATGAGCTTCGAGATCGGGGTCTGGTACGCCGACCCGCCGATCACCGCCGAGGAGGCGTTACGGCGGTATCTGGCCTGGTGCGACGCCGTCCCGGAGGCCACCGAACCGTCCGCGCCGGTCACCGCCTTCTACGCGGACCTGACCCGCGAGCTGCCCGACCTCACCGCGGAGAACTACGCGGCCTCCCCGTGGGCCACCCCGCTGACCGTGGGCGACGACTTCGTGCTGATGGACGCGGTGTTCCCGCGCGCCGCCGAGGCCTGCCGCGTGGTGCTGCGGCTGGCCGGGGAGCACCGCATGGTGTGCTTCGACCCGCAGACCGACCACGACACCCTGGAGATGACCGACAGCGTCCGCTTCGGCCCCGGCGACGCCTCGCTGGTGCTGCGCCCGACCCTGGAGGACGTCCTGCGCGGCCTCGCCCACCCCGACCCGCCGCCCCCGTCCGACGGCTCTCGTTAGACGACCGGGGGACCGGGCAGGGGAGTGACCGTGGTGGAGATCGTGTCCTTCCGTACGCCCGGCCCCGGCGACCAGAGCTACCTGCTCGTCCACCAGGGGCGGGGAGTGCTCGTGGACCCGCAGCGCGACATCGACCGGTTCCTGCGGGCCGCGGCCGAGCGGGACGTGGAGCTGCGGTTCGTGCTGGAGACCCACCTGCACAACGACTACCTGTCCGGCGCCGAGCAGGCGGCCCGCCGTACCGGGGCCGAGCTGGTCATGCCGGCCGCCGCCGCCCCCGCCTACCGGCACACCCCCGCCTTCCACCTGGAGGACATCGACGGCGGGAACGGCCTGATCCTGCGGCCGCTGCACACGCCCGGGCACACCCCCGAGCACACCAGCTACCTGGTGCTGGTGGAGGACGAGCCGGTCGCGGTGTTCTCCGGTGGCAGCCTGCTGGTGGCCTCGGCCGGCCGCACCGACCTGCTCGGCCCGGAGCGGGCACCGGCGCTGGCCCGGCTGCAATACGGCTCGCTGCGCCGGCTGGCCGCCCTGCCGCCACAGGTCGGGCTGTACCCGACGCACGGCGCCGGGTCGTTCTGCGCGGCCGGCGAGGTGGACCGGCACACCTCCACCATCGGCGACGAGCTCCGGTCCAACCCGCTGCTCGCAGTCCAGGACGCCGGCCAGGCTGCCGCGGAACTGCTGGCCGACCCGATGCCGATCCCGGCCTTCTACCAGCACATGCAACCGGCCAACACGATCGGCGTGCCGCCGATGCCCCCTACCACCCCGCCCGAACTGACCCTGGACGCCGCCCCGGCGGACGCCCGCGTGGTCGACAGCCGGCCGCGCAAGGCCCAGGCGGACGGCTTCCTGCCCGGCTCGACCGGCATCGAGGACGGCGACGACTTCGGCAGCTGGGCCGGCTGGCTGCTGCCGTATCAGGCGCCGATCGTGCTGGTGGCCGAACCCGGTCAGGACGTCACCGAGCCGGTCGTCCAGCTCGCCCGGATCGGGGTCGACACCGTGCTCGGCGTGGTCCGCGACCTCGGCCCGGCCGCCACCGCCGGCTACGAGCTCCTGGACCTGGACGCCTTCACCGCCCGGGCCGCCCGGCCCGGCGCCCAGGTGCTGGACGTCCGGATGCCGAGCGAGCTCAAGGACGCCCGGCTGCCCGGCGCCGTCGAACGCTTCCTGCCCGACCTGGTCACCGAGGGTGTCCCCGCCGAACTCGACCCCGGCCGCCCGGTACTGGTCGCCTGCGGCTCCGGCCGCCGGGCCGCCATCGCCGCCACCATCCTGGCCGACCACGGATACACCCCCGCCGTCCTGGACGGCGCCGGCATCCCCGACCTGGTCGCCGCACTACGCTCCTCGGCCGGGCCCGGTCGCGGCTGAGAGTCACGTGGATCAGTCCGGCCACCGGCTCGCCGAGACCGCCGTCCGGCCCGGCAGGCCCGCGTCCGACGATGATCCGCGACCGGTTCTCGGGCCCTGGACAACGGTGCGCTATTCGCGCGGCCAGCGGATGCTCGCCGCGCGGGCGCCGGCCCGCGGGCCAGGTTGCGCGGTCGGCCGCACCCGGCCGATCGCGGTCATCGTCATGACCTGCCAGTGGTCGGGGACGTGGAGCAGCGTCGCGAGCGCGTCGATGTCGAAGGCGCGGAACTGGCGGCAGGCCAGACCCATCGAATGCGCCTGGATGGTCATGTGCGCGACCGACTGCCCCAGGTCGTAGGCCGAGAACTCGCTGAACTCCCAGTCGGTGCCCGCTACGCGGAGGTGGCAGATGTTCACGACCAGCAGACCCGCCTGGCGGGCCCAGGGCCGCGAGCTCCCGGCGAGGCAGTCGATGATCTCCTGCCAGCCGGGCGCGTGCCGGAGCACCGGGTGGAAGGCCCATGGCTGAGAATTGCCCGCGGACGGTGCCCACCGCGCGGCGTCGAGCAGGGCCTCCACCTGCGAACCGTCGATCACGTGCTCGGCGTCGAACTCGCGCGGGCTCCACCGCCGGCGCAGCAGGGGCAGGAGGAGGTCCGCCGAGTTCACGTCGTCGGAAACCCTCGTCGCGGTGTGCCTATTCCTTGGCCGGCGGCCGCCCGATCCGCGCGAGCCGATCTCTCCGGGGCCGTACGGGGAGGTCGGCGGCGGGCGGTCCGGCGCGGATCCGGGCGACCCGCGCCGGCGACGAGATGCTCGCCAAGCCCGACCGGGCTCCCAGCTGCACGGCAGCCCACCGGAACTGCAGGGATTCCGCACCCGGAAGGGAACGGCTCCACGTCTCCTGGCACCCCTGGTCCGTTCCTGGACGGTTTAATCTGATGACCTAGGGTCATCATTCGCTTGCGCCGCGTGCGGTCATCGTCTCCGGCATATCGTTAACATGACGGCAGGTCGTGGCAAAGCCGCCGGTCACCCAGCTCGCCCGGATCGGCGTCGACGCCGTACGCTGCGTGGTCCGCGACCTCGCCCCGGCGGCCACCGCCGGCTACGAACTCCTGGAGTTGGACGCCTTCACCGCCGGCTCCAACGGTTCGGCGGAGCCGCCTCCGCCGGCCGGACTACTCGTCACACGGCCGGGTGTAGGGGTGGTTCGAGCGCATCAGGGTGTCCCACCGCTCCGGGGTGATGGTCCATTGGACAACGGAGCACAAGTGCCGGTACACCTCGTCCGGCCGCAACGCCATCAGCAGTACCTCCGGCCGGCTGGAGAACTCGTTCCGCAGGAGCGCCAGGGTGCGGCCGTCCGGACCGAACTCGGCGACGATCGCGTCCAGGGCGAGGGGGCCGAGGTCGAGCGGCTGATCGCGCTCGCTGAGGTCCCAGAGCTGGACCTTTCTCGGCCGGGAGGCATCGGAGGTCAGCGCCAGCATTCGCCCGGCATCCCCGGCGGTGACGGACGTCGCGCCGGGGGCGGGCAGCGCCCGGAACGGACGCGGCTCGTCGCGACCGCCCACGTCCCACAAGGTGACGCTCTGATCATTCTCTCGCAGGACGGCCAGGGTGCTGTCGTCGAGCGAGTCCGCGTCGCCACCGTTCATGGCCGCCGCGTTGTCCGGTGTCACCGGACGTCGCGGGTCGTCGAGGCTCCAAACGAGTGCTCCCCGATCCTTGCTCCACAGGAAGAGCCGGCGCTTCTCCTCGACCAACTCGGCGATGCGCAGGTGGGCTCCGCCGTCCCGGCCGGCCAGATCGCCGAGCCGTTTCGGCCGGCCGAGGTCACGGATGTCCCACAGATGCATTCCGTCGTCGTCCTGGGTGAGCAGCACGGAGTCACTGACGAGCGCGGAAAGGTACGGCGTGGAGTGGGCGGCCGGGGTGCGGAAGGGGATCTCGGCGCGCCTGACGGGGTGGCCGGCATCGGTGATATCGAAGATCGACACGGTTCTCCGGTCCAGGTCGGTGAACAGGAGTGTGCGTTCGTCCGGTGTGACGTTGATGTCGGCGATTCCGATGCCCCATCCTCCGGTGCTGACACTCGACTTCATCCGGGGGCGGCGCGGGTCGGTGACGTCCCAGAGTGCGAGCCTCGATCGGTCGTCGGTACGGGTGAGCAGCGTCCGGCCTCGGCGCAGGAACCGGCCCTGCGTCCAGGGTCGCGGCAGAGCGCCGGCGAGCACGGGCCGATGGACATCGCGCAGATCCCATATCTGAACCAGGCCCGAGCCCTGCGCGTGGGATCGGCTCACGGCGATGAGCCCGCCGTCGGGACTGAAAGCCGAAGTGTCGACACCGACGAGCGTCCCTGGTCGACCGGGGATCGAAGCTCCCACCGTGTTCCAGAACCGGACCGTCCCCGACTCATCACCACCGGCGATGAACCGTCCGTCCGGACTGAGTCCGACCGAGGAGACGGGAAAGCCATTGGGAAGGTCGGACGTTCTTTCCAGCGTGAGATCACCGGAGTAACGCTCGGCCGTCCAGCGCTGGACGGCACCGGTCCGGTCCGCGGCGACGAAACTCCCGCCGTCCGCAGCGAACGCGATCGCCATGATGTCACCTTTGTTGGTGATAGCCGGGCTGTCGACCGTGGTCGGATGGCGAGGATCACCGACATTCCAGACGGCCAGCGCGCCCTGGGCGCCACCGGCGGCCAGCAGGTCCCCGCGCGGGCTGAACGCCACACCCTGCGCGGAGTGGACGTCGAGCGACACCATGGGCTTGCGTGGATCCTTCAGGTCCCACAGCCATACCTGGCCCTTACCGCCATCGTCGGCCGCCGTCCGGCCGGTCGCCGCGAGCGTGGTCCCGTCCGGGCTGAACGCGAGTCCGGTGCTCACGGTCGCGGACTCGACGTGGACGAGCCTCGGCGCCGGACGGGCCGGATCCCGCACGTCCCAGACGCGCAGGGTGCCCGCCTCGCCGGCGGTGGCCACCTTCGTGCCGTCCGGAGCGAACGCGATGGTGGGGAATCCGGGACTGCCGACCTTGGCCTTCAGCACCGGACGACCCGGGTCGGTCACGTCCCAGAGCCAGAAGGCGCCGACGGTCTGCGCGGCCAGCAACCGTCCGTCAGGGCTGAACGCCACGGCCGAAGGGCTGTCGACCCGCACCATGGTCCGGCGGGTGGGGTGCCTGGGGTCGCTGACGTTCCACAGCCGGATCGCGGCGTCGTTGCCGGAGGTGGCGAGGGTCCCGCCGCCGGGTGCGAAGACCACGCTGCGCACCACCAGGCCGGGCGCCTCCTTACCGGCCAGGCGCAGCACGGTGGGGTAGGGGGTGCCGAGTGAGGCGAGGAGGCTGATACGGGCCTGCGGCGTCGGTGCGATCCGGTAGGCGGCGAGACTCAGTTGCAGGGCCGTGGCGGGATCTCCGGGCCGGGTCGTGTCGGCCACCGCGGCCGCTTCCCGAGACGCGATGAGGGCCTGGCGTTCGGCCGCCACCCGCTGCTGCCAGATGGTGATGCCCGTGGCGGCGAGCAGCAGCGCGAGGAAGCCGGCGAAGGCGGCGCGGATCCGCTTGCGGCGCCGTGCCGCGGCGCGCTGCCGTTGCCGGCTCGCGGCGAGGAAGGCGGAGATCGGGCTGGGCAGGCTGCGCTGCTCGGCGAATCGCAGGCCGTCGGCCAGATCGGTTCCGCGGAGGAGGTCGCCGGGGTTCCCGCTCTCCAGCCAGTGCGTGCGTCTCTCCTCCGCACGGCGCAGCCAGTCCTGGAACCGGTGGTCCTGCGCGATCCATTCCCTTAATCGCGCCCAGTCCCGGATGAGGGCTTCGTGGACCAGTTCGGCCACCGGCTCGCCGAAGCCGCCGTCCGGCTCGGAGAGCCCGCGTCCGATGATGATCCGCGACCGGGTCAGGTGTTCGAGCACGCGGCCGGCGGCCTGGTGATCGGCTGAGCCGTCCTGCCGGGGGTCGGTGGCCAGCTCGCGCAGCGCCGCCACCGGCACCTGCTGGCGGGCGGCCGGCACCTGGCGGGTCTCGTCCATGGGACGCACCAGCGCGGTGAGGACGCGCCTGGCCGTGACCCGGTCGCCCGCGTCGAGCCGGTCGAACACGCTGTCGCACCAGGTGGTCAGGCTGCCGGTGACCTTGCCCAGCCGCTGGTAGGCGTCATGGGTGAGATATCCGTCCCGGCGGCGCTCCCAGAGCCGGCTCAGGGTCAGCTCGAGCGCCGGGAGGAGCGTGACCGGCGCCTGCCGGGTCGTGGAGCCCATCGGGTCGGCCGCGAGGATGTCGGTGATGATCCGATCGGCGAGCCCTTCCTCGAACCGGGCGCCCGCGGTCTCCGCCGGGCGGGTGACGATGGCATGCAGGTCGTCGACGCTCAGCGTGGCGGGTATGTTCACCAGGCCGGGGATCGCCGCGTCCAGCAGCTCGGGGAACAGCGCCGCCAGCCGCGGGTAGAAGTCGTCGCGCATGATCAGGATCACGCCGAGCGGGGCGCCGGTGCCGATCGCCTCCAGCAGCCGCGCCTGGATCGCCTGATCGGCAGCGGTGGGCCGCTCGCCGTCCGGTTCCTGGGTGAGCAGTTCCTCGAACTGGTCGATGACCAGGAGGAGGCGGCGGCGGGTGGGCTCGGCCGCGAGCCGGCGCTCGGCCGCCGCCACGATGCCGTCCGCGGCGACGCCGGGAAGGCCGGCCCGCTCCAGTTCGGCCGGCAGATCACGCCCCGGCCGGGCGACGACGGGCAGCCACCGGTCACTGTCCGGCAGCGCCCCGCCGGCCAGCGCCGACAGGACCCCCGCTTGGACCAGGGACGACTTGCCCGCCCCTGAAGGGCCGAGCAGCAGCAGCACCGGCTGGGCACGCAGGGCGTCCACCACCCGCTCGACGGCACTGTCGCGGCCGTGGAACCAGCGGGCATGCTCGGCGGTGAACGGTTCGAGCAGGCGGTAGGGGGACACCTCCTGGATGCTGAGCTCCGGCCATGCCGCCCGAAGCGTCTCGGTCGGAGTGGCGTAGGCGATCCCCAGACCTTTGAGGTGGGCGTCTGGGGCGGCGATGGCGGTGACCATTCCGATCACCCGCCCGGTCACCTCGTCCAGCAGCGGGCCGCCGCTGAATCCGGTCGTCAGATCGTTCGCGCCGGTCAGCTGCAGTACCGGTCCGTTCCCTGCCGAACCGGGCAGCAGGTCGCCGGCGATCCCGTACCCGAAATGCCCGCCCGGCGGGGCCTGCGCGGGGAAACCGAAGGCGCTGACCCGGTGTCCCCGCGAACCGGCCGCGGCGTCCAGGGCGAGCGGCCGGGCGCCCGCGGGAGGTGCGGCCAGCTGCACGACGGCGATGTCCTCCGCCTCGGCGGGGCGCCACGGTCCGGCGAGCACCTCGCCCTCGACGGTGGGCGCGCCGTCCAGGTGCGGGAACGCCAGGCGTAATCGATCGCCGGGTCCGCGGCCCGCGGCCCGCACCACGTGCGCGCAGGTGACCGCCCGATCGCCGCTGATCAGGAACGCGGCGCCGGCCACCCTGCCGTCATCGTCGAGCACTTGGGCGACCGCGGCGGGGATCGGCCGGCCGGGGCCCTCGTCCGGAGCCGGGGGAGCGGAGGGCGGCATCAGAACCTCGCCGTCGTCAGGGCGCGTCCGAAGTGCCCGCGTCGCTGGTCCAGGTAAGGGTGATCGTCAGATGGCAGCTCGCCTCACTCTTGGTGATGACGACACCGGCCTCGGTGGCCAGATCGACACCGAACTCCACCACCACCTGGTGCGGTCCCGCCTGCCGGAGTTGCTCCATCACCGCTCGGGCGGTCTCCCGGACCGGCCCGAGGGTGGACCGCAGGCTCGACGGCAGGTCGCGGATCACCTCGTTGATCCGGCCCGCCTGCACCGGACCGTCGATCGTCGGAGCCGCTTCGAACAGTATCGAGCCGCCGTCGTCCAGCGGGATTCGAGCAAGACTTCGCACCGGTCACGCCCCCGTGATCATGGGTGGATGTTCGAGATCTTAATTACCGTCCGTCTAATGCGACACTCTCGCCGCATTTCGATTCGGTCGCGGAGCGCGGTGAATTCGACGGTTGAAAATAAAGGACGGCCGATCCGTTCGGAATGATGTGACCTGAAGTCAAGGCGGACACGGCGGTCCGACGGCCCGGCTGGTGGCCGGGGGCGGAGCCGGCTCGCCGTCTTCGCCGGGGGCAGGTGCCCGGCGAGGCCGGGCCAGTGTTCGGGTCACCGGGGGGTGCAGGTCAGGCCGGACGGGGTGTTGGCCGCGGCGCTGCCGGTCGCGATGAAGCCGAAGGTGGTGGTGGCACCGGCGCGCAGCGCGCCGTTGTAGGAGGCGTTCTTGACCACCGCGCGGGACCCGCTGGAGGCGCCGCCGTCGCCGTTCCACACCTGGCCGATCCGTGCGCCGCCCGGGAACGTCCAGGTCACCGTCCAGCCCTTGGTCGGCGCCGTCCCGGTGTTGCGCACCGTGACCTCGCCCTGGAACCGCCCGGGCCAGGCGCCGGTCTGCCGGTAGGTGGCCGAACACGCGGACGGGGCGGGGTGGACGGCGATCCGGTCGGCGTTGATCACGTAGGGGTCGGCGAGCAGGCCCGGGACGTTCTGGTTGCCGGCCAGCGACAGGTGCACGATGTCGGTCGCCGACGCGTAGTAGTCGTGCCAGGAGACCCAGTAGGCGACGGCCGGGTAGTCCTGGCGCAGCCGGCTCGCGTACCGCCGGTTGTCGAGATCGCCGACCGGCTCGGGCGACCCGGTCAGGCCGGGCCCGTACTCGGCCATCCCGATGACCTCCGGCAGCAGCAGGTGGTCGGCGTGGTTCGGGATGAGCAGGCCGTCGTCGTAGGAGGTGCCGGCGACGACGTCCACGTAGGCGTCCCCCGGGTAGGCCCACGCGGCCGACCGGATGTTCTGCGCGACCTGCTGGGCGGGATCGGGCGGGTACGCCGACGGCGAGTACACCCACAGCAGATTGTCCAGCCGCCGCTCCTGGGTGAAGTACTGGTACATCTGCCGCCACAGCTGGACGTAGACCGAGGCGTCGGTCTTCTGCAGGGTCGTCCCCCACCAGAACCAGAAGCCGTTCATCTCCTGCAACGGCCGCCACAGCACCACGACGCCGGCGTCGCGCAGCCGGGTCAGCGCGTCGGCGATCCGGGCGAGCTTGCGCTGCCACACCTTCCCGGCCGCCGTCGACGGGTCCAGGATGTCGCTCAGCACGACGCCGTCCAGCTGGCCGTTGTCGGTCCGGGTGTTCGTCCACACCCCGGGGTTGCCGGCGATGTCGGACTCGTCGTTCAGCCAGGGGCTCTGCGGCGAGAAGTTGATGGTGACCAGGCCACCCCGCCGGGCATGCCCGATGAGCACGTCGTCGGCGACCGCCAGCTGCTCGGGGGTGAACAGCCGATCGTGCTCGTAGTCCAGCCCGGCGATGCCGAGATATCGGCCGGTCTGCTCCGCCGGGCCGCCGATCAGCCGCTGGTAGCCGAGCAGCCCCGAGGTGTCGGCGGCCTCCGAGCCGTGCCCGATGTTCTGCCCGGAGATCACCCCGTCCACCGGTGCCGTGCCGCAGGTCAGCGAGTACAGGTACCGGTGCACGGCCACCGCCTCGGCGCTCGCCCTCGGGTTCGCCGTCACCGGCGGCCTGGCGCACACCGCGGCCGCCGTCGTGGCCGCCCCACCGGCCTGGGCCGTCGTCAGGGCCAGTACCAGGCACAGCGCGGTCACCGCGCCGCCGGCCGCCGCCCACCGTCCGATCCTCATGGCTCGCGCCTCGCTCTCCGCCCGCGGTGTGCGGCCCGGCGGCCCGGACGGGCACCGGCCCGGCCCGGCTCTCCGGCGCCCGTCGATCGCGTCGCGACGCTAACCATCCGTCTCCGGCGGTGTCAACGAACCATGATCCGGACATCACCGTGATCCGGCGGCCGGCCTCGGTGGTCGGCCGGATCGCCGCACGTCGCCACGTCCCGCACCGCCGTGATCAGGGCGTTCGAGCGCCGGCCCGATCCGGCGCGGGGCCGTCTAGGTGCGGGAGCCTGGTCGGGCCCCGTGCAAGTTTCACCGGCCGGGGACGGGCCGGCAGGAGAGACCGATCATGCGCCCGGTCCGTCTCGCCGCTGCGTGTTCAGGACGCTGTCACGCCGGCCGGATAAGGACTTCTCATCGCGCCGGAGTACACCTCAGGCCCTCCTTCGACGTGCTGAGGGAGCGCCGCCATGAAGGCGCGCAACTCGGACGTCGCGTGGTGCCGGTCGAGGTCCTCCGGTGAACGCCAGATCTCGTAGAGGAAGAACCGGCCGTCGTCCTGCTCGTGGAGGTGGTACTGGAGGTTGCCCTCACGTCCTCGCGAGGGTTCGACGAGGTCCATCAGGAGCTTTCTGAGCTCGTCGGCGTGTCCGGGCTTGGGGGTCAGGAATCCGTAGAGCGAGACCGGCGCGGGGGCCGTCGTTGTCGTTGTCATGTGCGTCAGGGTAAAATCTGACATTGATGGCAGATTCAAGTCGTCGCGCTGTGAGGTCCATCACATGAAGATCGGCGAGCTGTCCCGGCATACCGGGGTGACCGTGCGGCTCCTGCGCTATTACGAGGAGCAAGGCCTGCTCACCTCGCACCGCAGCGAAGGCGGCCACCGCCATTACGGCGCCGAGGCGCCGGCCACCGTCGAGCGCATCCGCACGCTGCTCGCCGCCGGCCTGCCCACCAAGGTCATTCGCGAGCTGATGCCCTGCTTCGTCGGCGACGGCACCCGGCTCCACGCGTGCGTTCTGGATCATCTCAGAGCGCAGTACGCCGAGTTGGACACCCGCATAGCCGATCTCACCCGGGCCCGCACGGCGCTGGGCGACATTCTCGAAGCGACGACCCGCGACCTCGCCCCCGCCTGACCTGGCCGTCGCGCGCGTCGCTCCCGGCGAGCATGCGGGTACCGCCTGGTGACCGACCGGACGCCATCCGGTTACGGTGAAGCCTTCCGCCTGGCATAGGCGCGCGCCAGGCCGATGAGCAGTGCGACACCCCAGAGGCCGACCAGCCAGCCGGCGCCATCCGTTACGGCGATCAGCCCCAGCGTCAGCATGATGGCGATGGCGGCGATGATGTAGTACCGCTCGCGTCTTCCATGCGCATGCTCGATCTCCCGTTTCGCCCGCAGGTACCGGGAATCGGCGGGGCTCGTATCAGGCGGAAGATTTCCGGCGCGCAGGATCCGCTGATGGTGACGCCCCGGCATCGTCCCGTACTTGGTCCGGTCGCTCTGGCGCCGTCGCTCGTCCCACCTTTCCCGCGGGGACAGGCTCTGCAACCACTCGTTCCTGTCGCGCGTGTAGTACCGGTAACCGAACTCCTTCAGGTCGCTCTCTTCCCGCCGGCGCCGGCTCTCGTCGCGCTGCCGTGCGGCGGCGAGTTCCTGCTGGAACCGGGCCTCGCTCTGCCGTTCGCTCCGGGTGCGCTCCCGGTCGCGCCGCAGGCCTTCGGCGATGTCGTCGGGCGAGATGGATCCGCCGATGTTGATCTGGTCGGCGTTGTATTGCGGGCCGTTGACCCGCTGACCCTGCTGGTCGAAGGTCGACCCCCGCCGCCGGTCGCCTCCGGAGCCCTTGCCGCCGCGGCCGTGCCGATCAGTCACCGAGGAACACCTGCACCGCACCGGCGAGGTGGTTCACGATCTCCGCGACCGTGCCGCCCATGGCTAAGAGCGCGGCCAGGCGTCCCCGCGCGGCGCCGGTGTCCCCGGCCTCCAGCTCTCCGCGTGCCGTGACCAGCTCGGCGGTCACCTGCTCGCGGGTGGCGGCGGAGACCTGCAGATCCCGCACCGCGGTCAGTGCCCGGTCGAACTCCCGCGCCACGGTCCGCGCATCGATGGGGCTGCGCTCGCCGTGCGTGACGTTGACCGTGTCACCCATGTACTGGTTGCCGTACACCTTCTGATTGTTCTGGTTGAACGTCGCCATAACAGCATGATGCCGTGAAATCGAGCCTTCGTGCTGATTCGAGTTGATGCCGGCTGCCGTTCGCGCGCCATGTACGAGCCGGCACTCCGGTGGGACCGCGGGCTCCAGTGGGCCCCTGAGAGCGAGTCATGCCGGACTGAAGGGCCAAGTCTCGTGATCGCCTTCCCGCCGGTCGAGGCGAAAGAGCGGCGCATAAGTGGCCGGCGATTATCGGTTTGTCGGTAATGGTAGTGATGGACGCTGACTTAATATGCTGGTCTCCCTCAGGCGGATATGGTGTGATACGAGGATTTTAAGCTGGCCGGTCGTATGCGAGGAAACCATGAGAGCTGTCAGGCGCCTTGGAATCACTCCGGCGGACCGTGGCGACACCACTTCGGTGAGCGGCTCACCGGATATCCTTGAGCTGGACGACGGGAGCTTCGCCGTCATCGGCACCGATATAACCGCGCAGATCGGCACACGTCCGTTGAGCGATGCGAGATGCGCGGCCGATGAACGGATCGTACGGATCTCCCGGGCTACGCTAATATCGGCGAAGAATGACATTCCGGATAGCTAATGACTCCACCTCAATGGGCGATACGCACCGGCCGGCCGCTGACTCTCGACGAGTTCGGCCAGGAGTTCGCGGCGGCCTGGTCGCGGATCGGGCGGCGCTTCCTCAAGGTCGAGTGCTGGCAGACCTACCAGGAGCTCGACGGCACCAGGTCCCAGGAGGCGTATCGGCGGGGGGACGTCGAGCGCGCTCTGGAGCTGCTGGAGCAAGAGGCGGAAGCCGACCGGCCGCTGTACGAAGATGTGCGAATCCGGGGGTTGGAGTACTGCCGGATACGCCTGGTGCAGGAGCCGCTCACCCCCTATCTGGATTACGAACTCCTGGCCTACCGCATCCGGGCGAAGCTCGGCGAGATCATCGAGATCGTACGTTGTGCCATGACCTCCTCCCTGCCCAACGACGAATTCTTCGATTTTCTGCTCTTCGACCGGCGGACCGCGCTGATCCACGATTATGGAGACACCGGGCGGCAGGCGGGGGGTTGGTTGATCGACGATCCCGCGGTGCTTCAGGCTCTGGAAGACAGGGCGGTCGAACTGCGGCGGACGGCGGTGCCGCTGGCGGAGTTCATGGCGGTGACCTGACGCCACGAGGGCGTCCTCATGGACGGTGTCATTCATTCGCGCCGTGACGTTCGACGGTCAGGTGACCACAGGAGATGTTCTTCCGGATCCGCCGCCGCTGGCTGCATGTGCTGCTCGTCAACCTCGCCCTGCTGACCGGCGTCGCCATGGTGGCGCTCGGTGTCGTCGTACCGGTGGTCCTGCTGTCGGAGGCGGATGACACGCGGCTGCATCGCTGGTCGGAGATCGGCCAGGCGGTCGCTCCGGTAGGCGTCTTCTACTCGGGCGTCGCGTTCGTCGCAATCGCGCTGACGCTCTTCCTGCAGGGCCGCGAACTGCGCAACCAGCGGGAGGAACTGGCCATCGCCCGCGAAGAGCAGATGCGCAGCAGCGAGATCGCGCTACGGGAGTTGCACACCGATCTCATCAGGATGGCGATCGAAGATCCGGAACTGCGTCAGGTGTGGCCGGAGATAGCGGCCGGCGTCACCGTCACCAAGCGGGACCACTACTGCAACCTGATCCTGAATCTCCAGAAGGTCGCCTACGAGACGCACACCATCGAACTGGCCGAACTGCGGGGCGCGCTTCAGCATTTGATGGCGAGTCGCGACATGTACGGCTTCTGGGCGAAGGCCCGGATGGCCCGTGTCGCGATCACCGGTGGCGACGAGGCCGAGGACTTCTTCACCACCGAAGTCGACCGCGCCTTCGCCGCCGCGGCTCCACCTGCCAAGCGGAACCTCCTCCACCGTTGCCGGGTTCACCTTCGATCGAAACTGCGCAGGCGGTCATTCCGTCACGGTCGATGAGCGGCGGGCGGGGAGACGTCGAGCCCTGAGCCGGCGGGACGGCCGGAGGCCCGGTCACAGCCGGGTGGGACGGCTGCCGAGGCCGAGGCGAACCGGCTGGCCGCCCGGCTGGGTATCCCCGCCGACGAGCGGCCGCCGCCTCCCGGCCCGGTACCGGGCGGGTGGTCGCGGGTCGCGGAGGGCGCGTCCCGTGCGCTGCGCGACGAACTGGACGCGGTCTCCAAACGCCGGACGCAGACCGACGTCCCCTTGACTCTCGGGACCGAGGCGGGTCGCGCCGGCCGCCTGCGGATCATGCGATTCGAGGTGCAAGGGGAACTGGGCGTCGCCGAGGGGACACCGGCCACCCTGGTGGTGAAAGGTGCGCCTTTCGAAGTCGAGGTGGTGTCGATGTTCGGGAGCGTCGTCACCCTCTCGGTCCCCCCGGACGCGCCGGCCGCGACGGAGGCGACCCTGCGGGTGGACCTGTCGTGGCTCCTCATCGCGCAGTACCGCAAACTGCGTGACCTCGCGTCGGGTGGCCCGGGGTTCGACGCCGGCGCGGCCGTGGCGGTGGTGACACCGGCCGGGCCGGATGCCCCGGCTACCCGGCTCGGACCGTTCTCGACCGCGCCCCGAGGACTCAACGCCGGACAGCGGGACGCCGTCGCGCTGGCTTTGACGCCAGGACTCACCTGGCTGTGGGGCCCGCCGGGCACCGGAAAGACGACCACGATCTCCGCGCTGGTCGCCGAACTGCGACGGCGGGGCAAGCGTGTCCTGCTGGCCGCCCCGACCAACGCGGCACTGGACGTGGCGGTCGCCGCCGTGCTCGACCGTTTGCCGGATGTGGACGAGGGGCAGGTCGTACGGCTCGGACAGCCGGCGGACCTCTCGCTGGTCGACCGCGCCGGCGGGCGCGTGCTGGTCGACGAGATCGCCGCGGCGCGGGGCGAGCCGATCGCCCGGCGCCGGGTGGAGGTGGGCCACGCGCTACGGGAGAACCGCCGGGATCTCACCAGACTGAAGAGATCGGCCAAGGAACTGACCCCGGCGCAGGAGGCGGCCCGGTTGACGCTGGAGACGGCCATCGCCGAGTCGCAGGACCTGCAGCGTGCACTCGACAGGGCGTTACTCAAGGTGCGGCGCCAGGTCTGCCGGGAGGCGACCGTCGTCGCGGCCACCCCCGAAGCCCAGGAATGGCTGAAGCGCAGCCCGTTCGAGAAGGCGGGCATCGCGGCGGCGGTGGCCGGTGGGCGTCCGCCCGCCCGCCTGGCCGCGCTCACCGAGCAGTACCGGATGCGCCCGCCCATCGGGCACGTCGTCAGCACCGCCTTCTATCCGGAGGGTCCGCTGGTCACGGCACCCGCCGTCCCGGCCAGAAGGGTGCGCAGTCGGGCGCCATGGGCGACCGGCGATCTGGTCGTCGTCGACACCTCCGGCCTGCACGCGCGCACGGCGCGCAGGCAGGGCATGCTCTCCCGGTACAACCTCGCGCACGCCCAGCTGATCGCGGCCATGGTCGGCGGCGCGTCCGATGAGCTGCACGACCTCGGACTGATCACCCCCTTCGCGCCGCAGGCGCGGCTGCTGGAATCCCTGCTGCCCGAGGAGCCGGCGGGCGGGCGGGCGGCCTCCACGGTCCACCGCTTCCAGGGAGGTGAGCGGGACATCGTGGTGTACGACACCGTCGACAGTGCCCACGGCGTGACCCCGTTGCACCCGTGGTTCGCGCAGGGGGGCGCCGGGAGCGAGGGGGCGAGGCTGCTCAACGTGGCGGCGAGCCGAGCCCGGGACAATCTCGTGGTCATCGGTTCTCTCGACGTCCTGCACCGGACGAAGATGACGCGGGACGCGGTGTGGACGTTCTTCGCCCACCTGCTCGACCGGGCCGAGCATCTGCCGTGGGAGAAGCTGCTCACCTTGGCGGCCGGCCCCACCGAGCTGGTCGGCGGCGGGCTCGTCGAGCGGCTCCGGCAGGACCTGGCGCGAGCCGAGACGGTGGAGATGTGGCTGCCGCGGGCACCTCTGCGCCACCTCGCTCCGCTGCTGCCCGCACTGCGGTCCATCCGGGGCAAGGACGCGGAGACCGAGGCGGTGACGCTGTGGGTGGAGCCGGAGCCCGACGGCTACCTCCCGGCGGAGGCGCTGCGGGCACGGCGGGAGGGGATCAACGTCCGGCCGCTCACCCCGATCCACGAGTCCGGCGCGGTGATCGGCGACGCCGTCTGGTCCGCGTCGGCCGCGTTGCTCGGCACCGCACCAGGCCTGGTGCTGCGGACCGAGCACGCGGCCTTGGCCGGCGCCGTCCGCCGCGCGCAGCGGCGCCGGCCGGGCGGCGCGCCGGGTACCGGGCAGCTCGGCGACGACTGCGGGCGGTGCCGCCGCATGCTGATCCGCTACGAAGCCGGCCCGCGCGGCGGCACCGACATCCGATACGCCTGCCCGGCCTGCGACCGGCCGCCCCGGGCCACCGGCGGTCGCCGAACGGTGAGCGCGGCCCGCCGATGAGAAGGTGAGCGCCGAACCGTACAGCGGGCGGGGGTAGGAGATACGCCGTGCCCGTCGGTGAGCTGCGGCCGGGTGTCAGACCGCCGGCCGGTAGGCGGGATGGTCGATCTCTGGTCGTTTGGCCGGAACCGCTTGGCGGGCGACTGCGGTGAGTGTAATCGTCGTCACATCGAGTGTTCGATCGATTGCGCAGGGGGTTTCGGTGGGTGTTCCGAAGCGGGAGCGGGGACGGCCGGAGCTGGTCCGGGAGCGGCGGCGGCGCGGGCTGAGCCAGGAGGCCGCGGCCGAGGCGGTCGGCGTGTCGCCGACGACCTGGGCGCGGTGGGAGCGCGGCGAGCAGGGGCTGCGCGCGCGGCATCGGGCCAGACTGGCGGCGGTGTTCCGGGTCGAGCCCGCCGAGGTGGAACGGTGGGTAGACGGGTGGACCTTCCCGGAGACACCTTCCTGGCCGCCGGTCGACTGTGGCGGCGGTTCGCCGGCGGCTACCGTGAAATCGGCCGAGCTGCTGTGGAGGTACGAGATGGATCCGTCCCGCCGGCACCTGCTGGCCACCCTGCCGTTCGTCCCGGCCGCGCTGGGGGAGTGGCTGACGTCCTGGACGTACGACGCGCCCGCCGCCTCCACCGCGCAGGGCGGGTCCGGGCGCGCGGTCGGCCTGGCGGACGTCCGGCGGATCAACGAGGCCCGGCAGGCGTTCGGCCAGTTGGACCACCAGTTCGGCGCGGGCCTGGTCCGCCCGGTGGTGCTCCGCTACCTCAAGACCAACGTCACCCCGCTGCTGCACGGCCGCTACGACGACCAGGTCGGCGCCGAACTGATGAGCGCGGCGGCCGGCATGAGCTGGATGGCGGGCTGGACGGCCTTCGACCTCAACCAGCACGGCGCGGCACAGCAACATTTCGGCCAAGTACTCAAGTTCGCGAAGGCCGGAAACGACTCTCTGACGGGAGTGTGGGCGCTTGCCGCCCTGACCCTGCAAGCCATCCATCTCGACCAGCCGACCTGGGGTTTGTGGCTCGCCCGTGGTGCGACCGCCACCGCGCGCCGCGCGGACGCCCCGCCACGGGTGATGGCCTTGCTGCTGGTCAGGGAGGCTTGGGCGACCGCCCAGCAGGCCCACCCCGCGGAGTCCAGGGATCGGCACGCTGCTCATCAGATAGAGCGCCTGCTGGGCGAGGCCGAGACGGCATACCAGCAGGGCGTGACAGACGCCGATCCGGCCTGGGTCGGTCGCTACGACGAGGTTCAGTTGGCCGCCGAATCCGGCAACTGCTGGCGCCTCCTCGGCAAGTACGAGCGGGCCCTGGAGCACGCTGAAGCCGCGGTGGCCGCCTTCCAGGACCGAGGACTGTCCCGCTCGGCGCAGATCAACCGCACGCTCGCCGCCAACTCGTATCTGAAGCTCGGCGAGGTGGAGCAGGCGCTGGAGGTGGCGCGTCCGGCGATTCCGGCGGCCAAGGCGCTCGCCTCACCGCGCACGGTCGACTTCGTCAAGAAGTTCGACGAGAACCTCACCCCGTACGCCGGCACCGTCGCCGTCCGCGAGTTCCGCGAGCATCTCCGCGCCGAGCTGGTCGCCTGATTCTTGTAGGGGTGGTGCTCAGATCGGCTGTTTGTTCTCTCCCTTGGATCCGCAGTGTGCGGGCGGCCGACTCCTTGTTTGAGGCATGCTGAAATAAGAGTTATCGGTGGCAGCGATGTCGTTCCCCTGAGCTGTTCACAGCCCGTCGGCGAAAATGTCGGTCTCCACTGGGAGAGTGGGATTACTTCCCCTCTCCTGGAGGTCTGTCATGGCACGACGTACCCCGGCACGGCGGCGAGGCAAGGGCAAGAAGGGCAACGACGCCTGGTTACTCTGGGTGGCGATCCTGGTGTTCGCTGTCCTGGTCGTCCGGTGGCTTGTCGAGGTCATCGCCGCCCACCGGTTACTGGCGATCGGGGTCGCGATCGTGCTCGTCGCCGGCGTGACCGCAGTGCTGGTGCTCCGCCGTCGCATCGTCGAGTCGAGACGGCGAGAGTGGATCAGGGAGAATGCTCGACTCGAACGGGTCGATCGGATGTCCGGCGGTCAGTTCGAGACCCTGGTAGAGGCGCTGCTGCTGCGTGAGGGATTCCGGCGGGTCCACCGCGTCGGCGGTAGCGGCGATGGGGGTGTGGACGTCGTCGGAACGTCTCATGACGGAGACCGGTTCGTCGTCCAGTGCAAGCGGTGGAGCAATTCCGTCGGTGCTCCGGAGGTTCGCGACCTGCTGGGGGCCTTACACGCCTATCCAGGTCATCGGGGAGTGCTGGTCACGACCGCGCGTTTTACCGGTCCGGCCGTTCAGTGCGCGGCGGGCACCGGTTTGGTGATGATCGACCGCGCGCTGCTCGCCGCATGGATCGCCGGTCATTTCACCCTCGCGCCGGCCGCGGGCGCGCAGGGCGGGTCCTGGCTCCGGCGAACTCCTGCGACCGCTGCCACCGATGGTGAACTCGGACTTGAAGGCGTGCTGGGGGACTGAGCATATGGACGGGGGATGCCGGGGCATTTGACCGATCGGCGAGAAGTCCCTGGCGACATGGGCCGTTCAGGGGTGAACTCGCGAGGGACGGCGAGAGAAATGTGAGGTTTGGGTAATTAGGGGGAAGTGTTCCCGGAAGTCGGATCTGATTGGAATTGTGCAACCAGGTACTCGTGATTTCGATACGATCCATTTACTCGGCGGAGGCGTTCATGTAAGTATCGTTGGCTCCGCTTGGCGGTGAAATTGCGAGGGGATAGGTGTGAAGGCCAACGAGACGACGCTGCGCGCGATCATCGCTGGGCAGCAGCAACTGCTGGTGCCGCTGTACCAGCGGCCGTACTCCTGGGAGCGCGGGCAGCTCGCCACGTTGTGGCGGGACATCGAGCTCCAGGCGGACCGGGTCGAGCAGGGCAAGGACAACAGCCACTTCCTTGGCTCGGTGGTGCTGGCTCCGGGCCCGAACAACTCGCCCGGCAACCCGGAGTGGCTGGTGGTGGACGGCCAGCAGCGGCTGACCACCCTGCTGGTCGCCCTGTGCGCGCTGCGCGACCACCAGGCCGCCGAAGACCCGATTCACCGGGATCGGATCAACGAGACCCACCTGATCAACAGGTTCCTGCCCGGTGAGGCCCGCTACCGGTTGCTGCCCACCCAGGTGGACCGGCAGGCGTACAAGGACTGCGTCGAGGGGCAGCCGTTCGGAACCACCGACAGCCTCATCGCGCCCGCCTACCAGTTCTTCCGCACCAAGCTCGTCGAGGTCGACGACCCGGCGGACCCGCACGACATCGCCCGGATCGAGAGCGTCGTGCTGAACCGGCTGAACCTGGTGCAGATCGTGGTGGAGGGCGACGACAACACCTTCCGGATCTTCGAGTCCATCAACAACACCGGCATGCGGCTCAGCCAGGTCGACCTCATCCGCAACTACGTCTTCATGCACCTGCCCACCAAGGGCCAGTTCGTGTACGACACCTACTGGCTGCCCATGCAGCAGATGCTGGGTCCCAAGGGGATGGATCAGCTGATGTACCTGGCGCTGGTCCTGGAACGGGGTGACGAGGCGCAGTACAACGACACCTACCGCGGCCACCAGGACCTGCTCCGCGAGGTCACGGCGGACAAGAAGGACGTCGAGACCAAGGTCGAGCAGTACGTCAAGGATCTCGCCCGGCGGTCCCGCTACCTGCAGCGGATCCTCGAGCCGACCGGCGAGTCGGAGCTGGACGAGCGCCTGCGGTTCCTGAACGAGTGGAAAGGAAACACCGCCTACCCCGTCATCCTCCGGTTGCTGGAACTGCGGGAGAGTGGCGAGGCATGCGACGAGCGGGTCATTCAAGCTCAGCGGTACATCGAGAGCTTCCTGGTCCGCCGGCTGATCGCCGGTGTCACCACCGGCAGCCTGAACAAGATCTTCATGCGGCTTACCAGGGAACTCACCGGTGAGGAGGATGTGGACGAAGTCGTGCGCAGAGGGCTCTCGCCGGCCCGGCTGTACTGGTCGTCCGACGAGCAGTTCCGCAGCGACATCCGCAACCGGTCCTTCTACTGGCAGGGGCGCACCGCGCAGCAGAAGCTTGTGCTCCGCCGGCTGGAGGAGTCCTACGGTGGTAAGGAACACGTCGAGGTCGCCGACAAGAAGATCACCATCGAGCACGTGCTGCCGCAGACCCTCACCGCCGAGTGGCGGGCCCAGCTCGCCGCCGACGGGGACGCCGACCGGATCCACAAGGAGCTGGTGCACACCCTGGGCAACCTCACGCTGACCGGCTACAACTCCGAGCTGAGCAACACACCGTTCCCCAGGAAGCGCGACTTTCTGGGCCAGAGCAGCCTGGTGATGAACCAGCGGATCGCCAAGCAGGAGCGGTGGGGCCGGGCGGAGATCCAGGCCCGCGCCGACGAGCTGGCCGCCCGCGCCATCGAGATCTGGCCGAGCCCGCTGGACCTCGGCCCGGTCGGGCCCTCGCGGGACTGGACGCTGCTGCACTCCGCGCTCGCCGCGCTGCCGACCGGCACCTGGACCACCTACGGTGACCTGGCGGAGCTGATCGGGTCGCACGCGGTACCCGTCGGCGTCCACCTGTCCGCGTCGAACGTGCTCAACGCGCACCGGGTGCTCACCTCGAACGGCCAGGTCTCCAAGGGGTTCCACTGGGCCGACGAAGACGACGACCGCGACGTCCACGAAGTGCTCCGGGCCGAGGGCATCCGGCTCGACGAGGCGGGCCGCGCCGATCCCGGCCAGCGGATCTCCGCCCGGGAGCTGGCCGAGCTGCTGGAACTGCCCGGGGCGGTGGACCTCAGCGAGGCAGCGCTGACGGCGGATGAGGACTACCTCGATATCGGCGAGCAGGAGCAGCGCTTCTTGCACCAACTCGGCGAGGCGAGAGGTCCGCACACGGTCGGCAAGGTCTCCCGTCTGTTGGCATGGTGGCGCGGGCGTGGTGGCGAGGTGCAATTCGGCCGGTCGGCGAACGTCTCGTGCGCGCCCTTCGTCAAGGTCGAGGGTGGGATCCTGCCCATCGTGCGGTTCTACGCCAAAGTGGTGGAGGTGCCGTTCGCCACGCACAAGAAGCGGGTCCCGTTCACCGACCCGCTGCTCCGTGACGAGCTGCGGCGCAGGCTGAACGAGGCCCCGGGCGTCGACCTGCCGGCGGCGAAGCTGGAGCTGTACCCGTCGTTCGATATCGCGCTGATGGCGAACGACGCCGTCTGGGACGTGGTGGTCGCCTCGCTCGACTGGTTCGCCAGCCGCGTCCAGGCCCCGGCGGACCCTGAATAGCGGGCGACGAATGACCGACACCGGCTTCGGGGTGGGCGAGCATCTCATCAAGTTCCTGGCCCACCAACTGCGCGAGGGGACGGCCAGGGCGGGGAAGGGGCTCGCCCGATAGACGGGGCCGACTTTGTCCTCGGGATCACGCGTTCAGGACGATAGGAAGACCTCGTCGAGGTGCCATTGGAGGCCTTCTCGGTCTGGGTGGTCGCGGCGGTGGTCGGGGACGGCGATGGGGTGGCCGGCTCGCCGGTAGAACTCCTCGCCGTTGCCGAACTCCTCGCGCAAGCGAGGGCTGACCCGCAGCCGGTACTGCGGATCCACCGCCAGGTAGCCACGGTCGAACAATGTGTGCACGTCCGAGCGGAGCAGCAGCCCATTGTCGAGGCGGTGCTGGCCGCCGGCCGAGACCGGACGGATGTGGGCGGCCTGGAGAACCGGCCTGATCTTCTCTCCGGTGACGGCGCAACGCCGATGGTAGGCGCCGAGGACGACGGCCTGGAACGACCGCTGGCCGAGACGGCGTGGCGCCAGCCGCGGATCGCCGAACATCGGCCCGTCCCGATGCCACGGCTCGGAGAGGTCGATCTCGACGGGCGCGCCGAGCAGGCGTAATAAGAGGTCCTCGAAGTAGCCGGCATGGGGGTGGGTCGCCAGGTCATATCCCTTGCCCTGCACGATGTTCGGCGCGAAGTCCGGGGGAGGGCCGGCGGGTTCGTCGAGCGAGAAGAACCGGCTGTCGCGGACGAAGACACAGCCGATGACCGGGTCCTCGCCGGGTGCTATGGGTTGCCGGCGGTACTTGCCGATCCGTAGGCGCATTTCGGTGATGTCGGCCGCCCCGTTGGCCTGACCGAAGAACTCCCAGGCTTCGGAGAGCCGGAGTTGGGCGAAGCCGCTGTAGAAGCCGCCGCCGATCACCCGGTTGTGCGGGTGGTGACTTTTGAAGAAGAAGGGCTCGCCGGGGCTGAGGACCCGGAACTCGCGTCCCCCGGACGGCCGCCAGAAGTTCACTTCCGTCAAATGCGGATGGGCGGCGAGGAAATGGTACCAATCGCGATCGGTCACCCCGACGTAGGCCTTCACGCACGAATTGTCCATCGCATTGATCGTCGCCGCCACCCGCTTGCCCGACATCTCTTATCGGTGCCACCAGACCACCGGAGAGCAGTGCTTGATCGTCGGGTCTGGTCGCTCCACGGATGAGCATGTGCGCGGGTGGGGCGATGTCTCGTCGGGGAGGGCCGGGACTATCGGGCCGCGGGCTGGGGGCGGTGGGCGGGGAAGGCGTGGGAGCGGGCGGCCAGCACGATGGCGAGGACCGGCACGGCCAGCACCAGGACGGTCCACGGGAGGGCGACCACGCCGAAGTGGTCCAGCAGGAGGCCGCCGGCGATGCCGCCGCCGGCCATGGCGACGTTCCACAGGGTGACGAGCATGGCCTGCGCGGCGTCGGCCAGGTCGCCGCCCGCGTCACCGGCGGCGGTCTGCAGCAGGGTGGGGACGCCGCCCCAGCCGAGCCCCCACAGCGTCACCGCGAGGTACACCGGCGCCGGGTGGCCGGCGAAGAGCGCCAGCACGGTCGCCCCGGCCGCGATCAGCAGCACGCCGGCGATGGTGAGACGACGTAGTCGCCGGTGGAGGTGGGCTCCGACGGCCCAGATGCTCACCAGCGAGGCCGCGCCGAACAGGAGCAGGGCGACGTCGGTGGCGTCGCCCATCGCGAACCGGTCGAGGAACGCGGCGATGTAGGCGTAGAGGATGGTGTGCGCCAGCACCACGACGAGGGTGACGGCCAGGACCGGTGCCACGCCGGGGACCCGCAGGGCGCGCGTCATCGGGGTCCGCTCGTCCTGCCGCCGTCCGGGGTGGTCCGGGACGGCGAGCATGATCCAGCCGAGCAGGACGGCGGTGAGCACGGTGATGCCGAGGAAGGCCGTCCGCCAGCCGAACGCCGTGCCCGCGAAGGTTCCGGCGGGCACTCCGAGCGACAGGGCGACCGGGATGCCGGCCATGGCGATCGCCATGGCCCGGCCCTGCAGGTGCGCGGGGGCCAGCCGGCGCGCGTAGCCTGCCAGCAGCGCCCAGGCCAGGCCGGCGGCGACTCCCGCCACGAAGCGGGCCGACATGGTGAGGACGTAGTCCGCCGAGACCGCCGTCACCGTGTTGGCGGCCGCGAAACCGGCCATCGCCGTCAGCAACAGCCGCTTGCGGCGCCACCCGCTGGTGGCCGCGGTGAGCGGGATCGCGGTGAGGGCGGTGGCGATCGCGTAGATCGTCACCAGCTGCCCGGTGGCGGACTCGCCGACGCGCAGGTCGGCGCTCATCTGGGGCAGCAGGCCCGCGGGCAGCGTCTCGGTGAGGCTGGTGATGAAGACGGCCGTCGCCAGCGCCAGCAGGGCCGCCAGCGGCAGCCGGGGGGTGCCGGCGGTGGCGCCTGGCCCGGTGGCGCGCTCTGTGCTGCTTGTGGACATGCCCGTATGCTCGAACCTTCACATCGATGTGACGGTCAACCGGTCGTCCTGTGAGGTGGGTCACATGCGCATCGGCGAGCTGGCGGACCGGACGGGCGCCTCCCGCCGGTTGCTCCGCTATTACGAGGAGCAGGGGCTGATCGTCGCCGGGCGTTCGGCCAACGGCTATCGCGACTACGATCCGGCGATGGTGGACCGGGTGCTGCAGGTCAGGGGTCTGCTCGACGCCGGGTTGCCGACTCGGATCATCAAGCAGATCCTGCCGTGCCTGGACAAACCGCGCGTGATCCACTTCGCCGACGCGACCCCCGAGATGATCGCCACGCTGCGGCGGGAGCACGAGCGCCTGGGCCGGCGCGTGGAGTGCCTGGCCCGGAACCGGGACGCCATCGCCGAATATCTGGCCGAAGTGCTCCGCATCCGCGACCGGGGGGAGTGAAGTTCTCCCCGGCCCGCCGCACCGCCGCCTGCCGCACCGCCGCACACCGCGCGCCGCACACCGCGCGCCGCACCGCCGGCCGCCGCACCGCCGGCCGGCCGGGGCCGGACGGGCCTTAGAACGGAATCCCGCTCGCCGGAGGCTCAGGGGTGGGGCCGTCGCTCATGCCGTAAGCAGGCGGTGGGCCGTCGCTCATGCCGTAGCAGGCGGTGGCGGCGCCGGTGGTGAAGGCCCAGTAGCGGTCGCCGTGCGACCAGTGCCACCACTCGGTCGGGTAGTTGACGAAGCCGGCCGCCGACAGCGCGGCCCCGAGGGTGTCGCGGTTGCGGCGGGCCTCGGCGGAGATGCCGGGGAAGCCGGTGTGGCAGGCCTCGTCGCTCTCCGGCGGGGTGGCGTTGACCTGCGTGCCCATCGGGAGCTCGACGCCGGAGACCGTGCACAGGGTGAGGTCGACCGCGCCTCCGGTGACGTGCGGGGCGACCTCGGGCGGGGAGATGTACTTGCTCGCCTCCCGGGCGGCCCGCCGGTCGTCCCATTCGGGGTTGGCCTGCCGGTGCGTGGCCACCGACTCGGCGAAGTACCGCTCCTGCAGGGCCGCCGGGCGGAATCCTTCGACGATCAGCAGGCGCAGTGCTCTGGGCAGCCGGGTCTGCGCCGCCATCAGGCGGTCGGCCACGCTCAGCCGTACGTGCGCGAACAGGCCTTCGGCGTCCGCCAGGCGCGTGTCCACCCGGAGGGCCTCCAGGGTGCGCAGATTGACCAAAGGCTCACCGCACTCCCTCACCGGGACCTGGGCGATCCGCGGGTCGGACAGGAGTACGATCTTCGGCATGCAGGCCTCCGGCTGACGTTTCACGGCGCTCCAGGCGAGACGCCGACGTCATGATGTGGGACGGCTCTTGAAGAACGCTGTAACCGCTCGTCAGGCGGCTCAGCCCAGCTCGCGGTACTCCCGCGCCTCGTGCAGCCGGAAGATCTCCAGTGCCTCCGCCCGGGTCGTCTTGGCGGCGGCCTCGTCGCCCAGTTGCTCGTGCACCTGGGCCAGGTCGCGCAGGGTCCGGGCGCGGAACAGGATGGCGCGCATCGCGTCCCACAGCGCCAGTGATTCGGTGAGGCGGCTCCTGGCCTGGTAGAGCCGGCCTTCGGCCAGGTCGAGCTCGCCGAGGGTGCGCAGGGTGAGCGCCTCCCCGTAGCGGTCGTTGAGGGTCCGGGTGACGGCGAGCGCCTCGGTGAGGGCCTGGCGAGCCGGATCGAACCGGCCGAGCCGGAGCCAGGCCTTGGCCAGTGAACGCCGGCAGTACGCCTGCATGAGCCGGTCGCCCAGCTCACGGAAGATCGCCAGGGCCCGCGCGCAGAGCTCCTCCGACCGCGCCGGCTCCGCACGGGCTCGGTGGTACAGGGCCATGGTGCGCAGGGTCAGCCCTTCGCCGCGGCGGCTGCCCGCCTCCCGGTACAGCGACAGCGCGGCGGTCAGGTCCTCCCACGCCGCCTCGTAGTCGCCGCGCTCCAGGCGTACGCTGCCGGCCAGCCGCCGGACGTGGGCGACGGCCGCCGGGTCCGACAGGCCGCCCCACAGCCGGCTCGCCCGGCCCAGGAAGTGCAGCGCCTCGGGCAGATAGCCCTGCTCCCGGCAGGCGGCGCCGAGGGCGGCCAGCGTGGCGGCCTCGCCCCGGGCGTCCCGGGCGGTGCGGAACAGCGACAGCGCCTGGCCGAGGTACTCGCGGGATTCGGCGTAGTGGTCGCGTTCGTAGGCCAGGTGGCCCAGGCCGGCGAGCAGGATCGCCTCACCCAGGGCGTTGCCCGTCCGCCGCGCCACCGCCAGGGCGGCCTCGTGCGTGCGGTGCCAGGCCGCGAACGGGTTGTCGAAGACGTGCTGGCTGCCCTCGAAGGCCACCGAAGACAGCCCGGCGGCCAGCTCCACCGCGATGTCGTCGAGATCCATGGCCGCGGCGAGCTCCACCGCGACGATCAGCGTCTCCTCCTCGCTGCGAAGCCAGCCGCGCGGATCGGCGAGCACCGTCCGCGCCACCTCCGCCTCCAGCGGCCGGGCCAGGCCGAGGGAGGTCCGCATCGGGATCCCCCCGCTCGGTAAGGCCTCGCTGAGCCGTTCGACCAGCCACAGCCACCCGCCGAGCACCCTGCGGACGATCGCCGTGCGGTCCGCCGCCGGCTCCTCGGCCACCGCGCGTTCCCGGGCGAACAGCCGGACCAGGTCGTGCAGCCGGTAGCGGGTGCGGCCCGCGGCGTCGGTGCCGGTCACGCTCGCCAGCGAGGTGTCCACCAGATGGTCCAGAAGCTCCTCCGCCTGGTCCAGCCCGGTCTCCATGGCCGCCGCCGTCACCCACACCGGGAAGGACGGCAGGCCGAGCAGCCCTAGGCGGCGTAGCGCGGTCTTGGCCCCGGCGGGCAGCAGGTCGTAGCTGAGGGCGATACCGGCCCGCACCTGCTGGTCTCCGGCGGCCAGCTCGTCCAGCCGGCGTTGCTCGTCGGCCAGCCGGTCGGCCAGCCGGGCCACCGACCAGTGCCTGCGCGACGCCAGCCGGGCCCCGGAGATGCGCAGCGCCAGCGGCAGGCCGCCGCACTGCCGCACGATCCGCCGGGCCGCGTCCGGGTCGGCGGCGACCCGGTCCGGACCGGCGACCCGCTCCAGCAGCCGCAGCGCGGCCTCGTCGGGTAACAGTCCGAGGTCGAGTACCGCCGCGCCGGCCAGGCCGGCCAGCCGGTTGCGGGAGGTGACGATCACCCCGCAGCCCGGTGCGCCGGGTAACAGCGGCCGGACCTGCCGCTCGGCGCCGGCGTCGTCCAGGACGATCAGCTTGCGCCGCTCGGCGAGCAGGCTGCGGTAGCGGGCGGCGCGCTCTTCGAGCGTGCCGGGCGGTGAGGCGGCGGGCTCCAGCTCGCGCAGCAGCCGGCCGAGGACCTCCTGCGGGGTGGCGGGCGCCTCGGTGGTGCCGCGTAACTCGACGTACAGCTGGCCGTCGGGATAGCTGGAGGCGACCTCGTGCGCGGCGCGCAGCGCCAGGGTGGACTTCCCCACCCCGGCGGCCCCGAAGATCACGCAGACCGGGATGGCGCCCGGCCGGGCCAGCCGGTCGCGCAGTTCGGCGACCTCCGCCTCGCGCGCGGTGAAGTCGGGCGGCGGGGAGGGCAGCTGGCGGGGTGGCGGATTCTTCGTCCCGCCCAGCAGCGCGGGGTCGGACCGCAGGATGGACTCGTGGGCCTGCCGCAGTTCCGCCCCCGGTTCGACCCCGAGCTCCTCGACCAGCACCCGGCGGCCGTGCTGGTATACCGCGAGCGCGTCCGCCTGCCGTCCGGCCCGGTAGAGGACCATCATCAGGTCGCGGCGCAACAGCTCGCGGGCCGGATGCGTCGCGACCAGCTCGGTGAGCTCCTCGATCAGCCCTTCGGTGCGGTCCGCGGCCAGATCCGCCGCGATGCGCTCCTCGAGCACCGTCAGCCGCAGCTCCTCCAGCCGGCTCGCCTCGGCGCGCAGGTAGGGGTCGGCGATGCCGCCGAGCGCCGGGCCGCGCCATAATGCCAGGGCCGTCCGGAAGGAGTCCCCCGCCCGGCGGTGGTCCTCCTGGCGTGCCTCCCGCCGTCCCTGGTCGACGAGCCGCTCGAAGACGGTCTTGTCCAGGGCGTCCGGCGGGACCTTCGCCGCGTAGCCGACCCGGTGCGTGACGATCACCTCCGGCAGGCCCGCCCGGGTGAACGCCCGGCGCAGCAACGCGACGTAGGTCTGCACTATCCCGCGCGCGGTGGGCGGCGGGTCGTCCTGCCACAGCACCTCGGTCAGCCGCTCGACGGTGACCGCCCGGCCCTCGCCCAGGAGAAGGGCGGCGAGCAGCGCGCGCGGTTTGCTTCCTCCGAGGGGGACCTGCCGCCCATCGCTCCACACCTCGACCGGACCGAGTAGCCGTATCTCCATCGGTTCTCTCCAGGACGCTCGATCTTGATCTTCTCAAGAACAAAGATCGGTTCGGTAGTCCATGCGGTGGTCCAGATGTGAAACGCGGTCTCGGCGCGCGACTTCATCGCCCTGCATTGAGATTCGCTTCCTAAGGGCCACGCTCCGGCGCCGCCCCGGTATCGCCGCATGGCGGAAGGGCCCCGGGGGCATCCCGGGGCCCTTCATGCCAGGTGTGCTCGTCGCGCGGTCAGCTGACGGTGGCGGGTTGGGCGGACAGCAGGGTTTGGGTCCAGCCGGTGGTGTCGACGGGGGTTTGTGCGGTGAGGTCGTCGGCGTTGCCGTCGTAGGGGTCGGCGTCGAGGTAGCGGTGGAGGGAGCCTTCGGGGCGGTGGCCGTAGTAGACGCCGCCGCCGGGGGAGAGCAGGTGGTCGAAGACCTGCCAGGTGGAGTCGCGGAGTTGGTGGCGGGTGTAGGGGGTGCCGTCGATGCGGTAGGAGATGAGCAGGCCGGTTTCGGTGGTGCCGAGTAGCCAGTTGGATGCGGTGGCGGTGAGGGTTTTGAGGGTGAAGCCGGTGCCGATGAGGGTGCCGGTGGAGATGGTGGCGGCGGTGGGTTTGGTGGTGGTGATGTTGTAGCGGCGCAGGGTGCCGGCGGCGATGCCGAACAGGTGGGTGTTGCCGTCGTAGGTGAGCAGGTCGTGGGTCCAGCCGGTGGCGATCTGGACGGGTGGGTTGTAGGTGAGTGAGGTGTTGTTGGTGATGACGTCGATGCGGTAGAGCTTGCCGTCGGGGCCGTCTTCGGTGATCAGGATGGTGTTGAAGTTGAGGGTGGCCATGGCTTTGGGGGTGAAGCCGAGGGTGGTGGTGGAGGTGACGGCGCCGTGGGTGCGTTTGCCGGTGGCGGTGTCGATGGCGGTGTAGGTCAGCCGCCCGTCCGAGGTCACTCCGTACACCGAAGCCGTCCCCTTGGGGGCGCTGACGTAGGGCAGGATGGCGTTGACGATGATCTGCGCGTCGGCGGCCTGCTCCTGGTAGCGGTCCGGGAAGGCCGACACCTGCACCGCCTGGCACACCTCGCCGATCGGCGCGGTCTTCCAGCTGTTGTTCGGATAGACCCTGATCATCTTGTCGAGGAACGCGTTGGTGGCCCAGGTGGGGTTCAGGCGCTGGGCGGCCGTGCCCCAGGAGGCGCGCTGCTGGAACAGTCCGAGGCTGTCGTGGTCGACCATTTCGCTGATGTTCTGGATGCTGGTCTCCACGATGATCGTGGCGACGGCGATCACGGCCGCTCTGGTGTCGAGTCCGCGGTCGTGCGCGGCCTTGATCACCATGCGGGCGCAGGACACCCGGTAGGCCGACATGTAGCCGCGCATCTTCGCCTTGAGCGTGCCGTTGAGCTGCGTGGCCAGGCTCGCGTCGGTGGAGGTCGTGCCCTTGGGGTCGCACGCGGCGACCTGGTAGGCGGCGCTGACGTCGGATGCCGCCGGGGGCTGCGGCCGCGGTTCGGCCATCGCGGGGTGTGCCGTGCACCATACGCCGAAGGCGGTGAGCGCCGCCGCGGCCGTCATGCGGGCACGGGAGGGGAGAGGGCTGAGCATGGGGCGTCCTTCGAACGAGTCCGGCCGCTGCCGGCCGGCGCGTGGGATGTGATCCGCTAGCCGACGGTGGCGGGTTGGGCGGACAGCAGGGTTTGGGTCCAGCCGGTGGTGTCGACGGGGGTTTGTGCGGTGAGGTCGTCGGCGTTGCCGTCGTAGGGGT
>NZ_BOOU01000011.1 GCF_016863395.1 Sphaerisporangium rufum
ACGGCGCCGTGGGTGCGTTTGCCGGTGGCGGTGTCGATGGCGGTGTAGGTCAGCCGCCCGTCCGAGGTCACTCCGTACACCGAAGCCGTCCCCTTGGTCTCCGTCACGCCGACCGGGGCGCTGTAGCCGTGGATGTCGGCGGTGGAGCGGGAGTAGGAGTTGGCCTTGGTCCGGTCGCCGCTGTTCCCCTCGATCGTGTAGACCGTGCTGGAGTTCGCCGAGCTCACGATGCCGACGTGGTCGATGTCGCCGTCGTGGTCCCAGTCGAAGACGACGGCGTCGCCGGGCTGGGGGGTGTAGCCGCTGGCGCGGGTCTGCCAGGTGCCGTACTTGACGCCGTAGTCCTTGAATGACGACGCCCAGCCGGTGAGGACGCCTCCGCTGGTCTCGGGCACGTCGGCGTAGGGGACGCGGGAGTTCTTCCAGACGTACTTGGCGAAGTCGGCGCACCAGTCGCTGTCCCGCCACTGGACCCCGTCGCTGCTCGGGCAGCCCGAGGACGGCTTCCAGGTGCGGAAGTAGCCGGTGTAGTAGTTGCAGCCGCTGCCCATCGGCGACTCGTGGTTGCGCGTGGAGTTGCCGAGCTGGTCCTGTGCCACCGAGACGATGGCCGTACGGGTGACCGCCGCGGCGGGGGTGGAGGAGACCACGACCGTGCCCAGCGCCATGGCGGCCACCGCCAGGGCCGGAGCCAGAATTCGGGATGCCGGCGGTATACACCGAGCGAGTTGTTTCATGGCCGGAAGTGTCCGCCGCGCTGGTTCAAAATTGCTTTAAATCCGATCTAACTAGCGGACCTTTCGCCAGTCTGTTGAGACGATGGATTATCGGCCGGCCGTAATCGGTGACCACGCGGCCGCGGTGGCGCGAACAGGCCCTGAATGAATGGGACTGGTGCCTCCCCCATAAGAACGTCCAGCCGGGAAGCCAGGTACGTCGCCTCTTCTGTCGGCCATGCGGGCATTTGATTAGAATTCGCAGCATGACCAGGCGGGCAGATCGACGGCTCGGGGGAGCCCACCGGCCCGCAGGTGCCGCCTGACGAGGTGGCGCGGGGACGACAATCAGGTGATCAGGACTGGGGGCGGTGGCCGGGTGGATTTCTGGTGGCTCGGCAGGTGGCCGGTGGTGGACCCCGACATCCCGGAGGACGACAGGCGCCGGATCGTCGGCAACGAACGGCTGGCCTTTCGAGGCGCCGTACCTCAGGGCCGGGGAGTCGGCGCCCTCGTCGTCGCCGGTTGCCTGGCGCTGGACGGCCTGCTGGGACGGCGGTGGCTTCCGCCGGGCCTCGCCTTCATGATGACGGGCGGCGGCCTCGTGTTCATCGGGGCCGCACTCGTCCACCTGGTTCACGGCAGGCAGGGGTCACCGCAAAGGCTCATGCGCCGCTACGGAGAACGTTACGTGGTCCCCGCCGATCTGGATGCCGAAGCCCACTCGGCGCTCTTCCGCGCCGGCCAGGCCGTCCAGGAGGTGTATGCCTCGCGCGTGCATCGGACGGGGTTGCTGGATCCGGTGGCCAATGATGTGGTGTTGCCGCGTCAGTTGTGGGAGATCGCCCGGCTGCTGCGCTCACATTCGATTTTGCGCGCGGAGCAGCGGCAGGCGGCGCAGGGGGTGGTGACGCCGGAGTTGCGGGCGGTGCTGGATCCGCAGCGGGCGGCGCTGGCCCGGTCGGTGACGGCGGTCGAGCGGCGGGTGGCGATGCTGGAGGCCTACGCCCGCCGGGTCCAGGAGGCGGACGCGGCGCTGCGCGCCCAGGACCTGCTGGGCGGCAATGACAAGTACCGCGCGTTGCTCGCCCGTACCGACGACATGGAGGGGTTGCGCGATCTGACGCTGCGCGCGGACGCCGTCGAGGGCACCCTGGCCCGCTCGGTGCAGGACGCGGTCGCCGCCGGCCACACCCTCGCCACCCTCCCGGACGGACTCTGAGCCCCGGACCGGACGGCGCCCGCACTCAGTGGCGGGCGCCGCCGGGGATGACGATCTCCGCCTCGCCGGGGAACTCGTGGATGACGCGGCCGTCGGACATCAGCTGCTGGCGTCCGGTTCGCTGGTTCAGCGGGACCTGGAGCACGGCGTACCCGTACGGCGTGGGGCCGACGGCGTACCGGCCCTCCGGCAGTGGCGTGCGCGAGGTGAGCCGGCCCGCCGGGTCGAACTCCAGCACCGCGACCTGGTCCCGCGTGTACTCCAGCAGGAAGATCCGGCTCCGGCTGACCTGCACCCACAGGCCATGATCGGCGTCGGACAACACCCCGGTCCCGGTCGCGCGGAAGGTCGTCTCCGTCGCCCCGGTGCGCAGGCGCACCTCCGTGCGCGGGCGCTCGCCGTACTGCGTCTCGTCCAGCAGGATCACCTCCCCGGACGGGAGGATGCCGACGGGTTCGTGTCCCGGCGGCACGCGCATGGCGGCGGTCCGGCCGGTGGTGAGATCGACCTCGGTGTAGGTGCTGACGTCGCCGTCGGCGTGGTATCCGAGGATCAGGCGCGCCGAGTCGTCCGACCAGGCCCACGGGCTGTAGCCGCTCATCGCCGACCCGATCGGCGGGACGGGGATGCGGTGCGTCACGTCGCTCAACAGATCTCTGAGCTCGTACCCGCCCGCGGTCGGTACGCCCAGCCAGCGCCCGTCGGGGGACAGCGTGATGTTGCCGGGCGGATAGACGGTGCCCGTGCCGAGCGTGTACTTCCGGCCGTCGACGAGATCCAGCAGGGTGGGACAGCCGGTCCGGCACGCCGCGTAGACGGCCGCGCCCCGCCCGATCGGCCCGGCCGCGGGCAGCGCGGCGGGAGGCGCCGGCTCCGCGGTGGCGGTGGCGGTCGTCGGAATCGCCGCGATGGTGTCGCCGGACGAGGACGTCAGGCCGTGCCGCAGCCCGAATCCGCCGGCGATCGCCACCGCGGCGAGGACGGCCCCGGCCCCGGTACGCGCGGCCCGGCGGCGGCGCAGGACGGCGAGCGCCCGGCCGGCGTCCGCGTAGTCGCGGGCGTCCTGTTCGAGCTCGCGGTAAGTGTCGTGGAGATTCACGAGAACACCTTCTCCAGCAGTTGAGGGGCCGCGGTTCTCAGGCGTTTCAGCGCGTCGTGGGTGTGGCGTTTTACCGTCCCGACCGAGCAGCCCAGCCGCGCCGCGACCTCCGCCTCGGGAAGGTCCTCGTAGAACCGGAGATACAGCACGATGCGCTGCTTGGGGGAGAGGACGACGAGCGCGTGCCGTAACACGATCTTGAGTTCGGTCTGCGCCGACTGGTCGCTGCGCGCCGGGGGTTCGGGCACCTCGGCGGTCGGGACGAAGGTCAGCCGCCGCGGGCGGCGCCAGGTGCGCAACTGGTTGAGCATGATCTTGCGCACGTACGCCTCGGGGTCGGCGGCGGCCGTGACCCTGCGCCACCTGGCCGCCGTCTTGACCAGCGTCTCCTGCAGCAGATCCTCGGCCTGGCCGTGGTCGCCGGTGAGCAGGAAGGCCGTCCGGGACAGGGCCAGACCGCGCGCGGCCACGAACTCGCGGAACTCCCGGAACTCCCGGAAACTGTCGGTGTCGGTCACCCGGCTCCAGCCCTTCGGTGGACGGCGTCACCGGTGAAGACTCCACCGGCGCCGGAAAGGTTGAGGCCGGTGCGGGCCTATATCGCCGAGGAGAAGAGTGCCAGGCCCATGGCCAGCACCAGGGCCGCCCTGGCCCAGGTCCACCCGGACACCTTCTCGCGGACGCCGAAACACTGGCAGGAGGCCGGGTTGCCGGCGGCCAGCAGGTAGGTCTGCGCGCCGGTGAACCCGGCGCCCAGCAGGGTTCCCGCCACTCCCACGACCAGGTCGGGTGCGGGGGAGAACAGCGCCGCGGCGGCCAGTGCCTCGGCGGCGACGATCGCGCCGGCCGCCACCGAAGCGATCCGATGCCGCAGTCCGAAGTTCGCCAGGCCGTCGCGGAACGCCCCGAAGGCGCGGAGCTTTCCGGCGACGGCCAGGACCAGGACGAACCCCAGCGCGTAGCGAACGACGATCATGAGATCACCAGGAGCGCGACCAGCGGGATCGCCAGCACGGCGAACAGCGGTTTGATCTTCGGCAGATCGAAGTAGAAGGCGGTGTCGGCCGCCATCTTGCTCCGGGCCGCCGTGAACGAGAGCAGCATCACCGCGCGTCCCAACGCGAAGCCGGCACCCGCCAGCAGGGCCTCCTGCCACGAGGCGAGGAACACAATGGATATCGCCATGATGTGCGGGAGCGCGGTCGGCGAATAGGTGCGCATTCCGGTACCCATTTCGATGCCGAACTGCACCGGCCCCCAGAAAGGGATGTTGGTGACGAACTGCGGCACCAGCCGCGCGTTCTGCAGTATCGGGAACCTCAGCACGCCGAATTCCTGGAGCAACAGGATCACCGCGGGAACGGCGACCAGAATCTGCGGGACGGGGAGCGGAAAGGGGGCTCGCAGCAGCGAGCCGAGCAGGACGAAAACGAACGCCGTCGTCATCGCCCCGACGAAAAGACCAAGGATGAAACCGGAAATATCAGAGCCCCGCCGGACCGACGAGGACAGCACCCAGGCGCTGTTGAGGCTTCAAACCGATCCCGACAGCGAGAACCCGGCGACCAGGGCCGCGACCAGCCAGGTGAAACCGGTCGTGCCGCCGCCGAGCGCCCGCGCCGCGAGCACGGCCGCCTCCCCCGCCACGATCAGCGCCAGGCCGGGCGCGATCAGGCGGAGGGAGGCGGCCCTGGTGTCGCTCACCTAGATCGCGGTCCGGCAGATCGAGAACCGGTCGATCGAGCTGCTGCCGCACTGCACGGAGACATAGCGGCCGTCGGAGCACTTACGCCGGGTGGAGGTCGTGTTGCCGCCGGTCCATTTCCAGGCGTTGCGCCCGCCGCAGGAGGTGGGGTTGGAGGTGTACTTGTAGCTGACACAGGTGCCCGAGTAGCCGTCGTCCCGGTGCCAGGTGCTCGTGCAGTTGTCGGAGCCGTAGTAGGCGTTGGAGGGCGTGCACACGGTGGAGGCGTTCACATATCCGTGGCAGTCGCCCCAGATGGTCTTGTAGACCGCCGCCGCCGCGCTGCGCGGCCGGGCTCCCGGCAGCAGGTCCAGGGCGCCCAGCCCGACCGCCGTCATGGTGCCGAACGCGGCGCCCAGCACCCGCCTGCGGCTCCAGGGTGACTTGACCTTGGTCACTTCGGACGGAGGCGCGCCTTCCGGCATGCGTGTCGCGCTCGGGATCTGGTCCAGGATCGATCGTTGTTCGCCGGCGATGGTCACCTTTGCGCTTCCTTTCGTACCGCCACTGCCTTCTGGACGACGTCCACCAGCGCGTCGCCGGACCCGAGCGGGGTCGTGAACATCACCACCCCGTCCGGGTCGACGATGAGGAGGGCGGGCGCGTAGGGCACGCTGACCGACCGCCAGATCGCCGGATCCTTGATCACCCGGACCTCGCCGGGCAGGCTCTTGTCGAATGCCGGATCGTCGGACACCACCGCGAAGGAGTGGTCCGGGGGGAGTTCGGGAGCCAGCTTGCCGATGGCGAGCAGGACGTCCTCGCAGATCGAGCACTGCCTGTTGATCTTCACCAGGAGCGTCGTGCCGTTCGGCGTCGTGATGGCCGAGCGTGCCTGCTCGTTCTGTCCCGCCCCCAGACGGACCCCGACGCCGTTATAGGTCGCCAGTTCGAGCTCGCGTACCCGGCGATAGAGGCCGGCTCCGGCCGCGAACAGCAGGGCGACCAGCACGAACAGCACGATCACCGCGGCCGAGGTCGGCGCCACTCAGGACCTCCAGTCCAGGCGCCTGACCCTGGTGAGGAAGTCGGCGGCGGCCTCGGTGGGCGCCAGGCCGGCAGCCCGGGCGCCGATGCCCGGCCGCCCCGGCTGGGGCGCGTTCCACGGGGACAGGGTCACCACGGCCGAATCGGTGACCATGAGCAGCGGCTCGTTCTCGCTGCTGTCCGCGCCGTCCATCCGCCAGATCTCGCCGGCGCGACTCCGGTGGCCACGCCACTTCGGGATCTGGTCGGTGCTCTTCTGCCGGGACTCGACCTGCAGGGTGCCGACACCCGCGATGGTCTGGGTGTAGAGGGACGTCGACATCTCGAAGCGCCCGCCCGGGTCGGCGATCATGCCCTCGGGAGTGTCGGTCCAGGTGACCCTGGTGAAGGTCTCGACGATGTCGGCCGACTCCCACAGGGGGGCGTAGAACATGCCGTGCACGATGTGCCACGGGCCGACCCAGGCGGCCCACCGGGCGTCGGCCGGCTTCTCGCAGTCGTAGATGACCAGCTCGCCGCCGGCCAGGGAGAAGCGTTCCCTTTCCCGCCCGCCTACCGAGGAGATCCCCGAGCCGAGAGAGGAGGTGGGCGCCAGTTCGAGCGCCCACATGTCGGCCGTCGGATTACGACTCCCGTATTTCGGGATATAGCGCGCGTGGCCACACCATACGTGCAGCCCGCCTTTGTCGGCGTCGTCGACCTCGAGTTCGATGAATGAATTGTCTACCGTACGGACCCGCGACAGATGTGCCATGCGGCGTTCCTTTTGCAGATGGCAGAAAATGTACTAATTCGGATGATCACCTGCGCGCAGTCTTGCATGATCACAACACGCCGTCAAGGCTCATTTTTCCAGGACCTGGCCGGGTTTCGGCTACTCTCCGCGATCGCCGTTAACGGAGAAGTCGTCACTCTGCATCACCGCAGAAACGCTCCCCGGAGTTGTGCGGAGCCCAGGGGGAATCGGAGGTCGCATTTCGTGACGTCATCACCACTTGTGCGCCGCGATATGGTTGACAATTGAATTGTTCGGTGAGGTGTTCCTGCCGTGGTTCGCCGCCGCCCCTATGCGGGCGCGGCGGCAGGGCCGAGACGCCGGGGAGGGTGTGCGGTGGCCGACTGGTGGCTCGGCGAGTGGCCGGTCGTGGACCCGGACATCCCGGAGGCCGACAGGCGTCGGATGGTCGGCAACCCGCGGTTGATCGGGCGGGCCCGCGGCGTCCCTGGTAACCGGCGAACCGCCGGCTACGCCGTCGCCTGGTGCCTGGCCTGCGGGGTGTACTTCGGCTACCTGCGGGTGCAGGAACTCGGCGAGGGCATCGTGCTCGGTTATCTGGCGGTCCTCGGCGTCGCACTGGCCGTGATCGTGCCGTTCGGGCTTAGGTACTGGTGGCGCCGGTCCCCGAGGCGGCTCATGCGCCGCTACCGGGGTCGTTACGTGACCCGTGCCGAGCTCGACACCGAGGCGCGGGCGACGCTGGCCCGCGCCGAGCGGGCGATCCGCGCGGTGTACGACTCGCGGGTCCACCGGCTGGCCTGGCTGGACCAGATCGCCAACGACGTCGTCCTGCCGCGTCAGTTGTGGGAGATCGCGCGGTTGTCGCGCTCGCATACGGGTCTGCGGGCGGAGCAGCGGCAGGCGGCGCAGGGGGTGGTGACGCCGGAGTTGCGGGCGGTGCTGGATCCGCAGCGGGCGGCGCTGGCCCGGTCGGTGACGGCGGTCGAGCGGCGGGTGGCGATGCTGGAGGCCTACGCCCGCCGGGTCCAGGAGGCGGACGCGGCGCTGCGCGCCCAGGACCTGCTGGGCAGCAACGACAAATACCGCGAGCTGCTCGCTCGTACCGACGACACCGAGGGACTGCGCGAATTGAAGATACGCGCTGACGCCGTCGAAGGCGTCCTGGCCCGCTCGGTCCAGGACGCGGTCGCCGCCGGCCACACCCTCGCCACGCTTCCGGAGGGGCGCCGAGACTGAGCCGGGGCGGCGGCCCGATATTCCCCCTCGACGCCTCCTCGAGCCGGTGGTAGACGGACGGCGAGATCGTCACCATCACCGACCTCGGCCACCGGCTGCGCGCCGACCCGGGGCTGGTGCTGTCCCGGCGCGCCGGCCACCGGTTTCTGGGCTACCTCCGCGCGCAGCGCGACCGCATGGTGCGGCCCGGGAACGGCAAGGGCACCAACCGGCCCGAGCTGATCGCGCTGTACGGCTTCGACGTGAAGTTCGCCGGGCACATGGTCCGCCTCGGCGTGCAGGGCGTCGAACTGCTGGAGACCGGCCGGATCACCCTTCCCATCCCGGAGCCGTGGCGGTCGTGGATCGTGGACCTGCGCCAGGGCAGGCACACCAAGGACGAGGCCCTGGCCGCCGCCGCCGACCTGGAGGCACGCATCGAGCAGCTCATCCCGGCTTGCGACCTGCCCGACGAGCCGGACATGCGCCGCGTCGACCAGTGGCTCGTCACCGCCTACCAGGCCGCGTGGACATCGTGAAAGCCGCCGGGGTCCGCCTACCGCCCGCCTCGCCGATGCTCGATCGCCACCCGACCAAGGGCATGGCGGCCGTTGTGGCCTCTCTGTCGCGCAGCGTGAGTTGACAGCTACGGAGCCGGACTGTTTACTTGTGTCAACAGCGCCATCGAAATCGTGTCGGTGGTTGAAGGCCCCGCCCAGTGGACGGGGCCTCACTCTTTCCCGCGTTGTGGAGCCCAGAGAAGAGGGCGTCGGAAGATGCCATCACCGTCGGAGAGTTTCTCTGGAAACTGGCACGCTACGAGCGCCTTCTGGCTGATCTGACGGAAGAATGTCGGTGGGATCTGCCGCAGGTGCCAGCTGGCGGATGACCGGCGGCCCGGAGTGAAGATAACGTAACTCTACGTGATGTGGGCCGCGCCGGGTCCGTGGCCAGGTGGCCGGTGGTGCTTGTTGGGCCTTTCTCAGCCGCGGCGCTGGCGGGCTTTGGCGGCGGTGTCCAGGAGTTCGCCGACGCTGCGACGAGGGGCGTCGCCGGAGCCGGGTTCGGGGGTGAAGCGGCTGGTCAGTTCCGCCTGGACCGCCAGGCCCTCACCCTGGGCGACGCGGACCAGCAGGGCGTTGCGGTCGGCCTCCGGCAGGTCCGCCACCCGGTCGGCCAGCCGCCGCGGGTCGGTCGGCGGAGTGGCGCGGGCCGGGCTGTTCGCGGCGGCGACGGCGAGCAGGTCGTCGTCCAGCCGTAGGAGGTCGGCCAGGGCCCGCTGGGCGGCGGTGAGCGAGTCGAGCCCGGCCGGGACCGGCGGTTCGAGCTCTCCCTCGAAGTCGTCGTCGAACGCGTCCTCGTCCCGCTCCCAAGAGCCGATCGCGGCGAGCCAGGCCAGGTACAGCGGGCGCCGGTCGCCGGCGGCGAGCTCGGCGCGCACGCCGATAAGCGAGGCGAGCCACCCTTCGGGCTCGGGGTCCTCCTCGATGTTCTCGTCCTCGTCGCACAGATCCAGGATGAGGTGCTCCTTGGCGGTCCACGCCTCGACCCGGTCGGCGACCAGGTACGGCCGCACCGCGGCCTCGTCGAGCACCCGGGCGGGGAGACGCAGCATCAGCCGGTTGGTGCCCCAGTTGGTCACGTGCAGGTGCGCGTCGTAGTACCGCTCCATCATCTCGGCGGGGTCGCCGGAGAAGTCACCCCACTCGTAGGTGTTGGTGAACGTCGTCGCGGTGATGTCCGCCCGGGTGGACAGCGCGCGGACCTCCTGCCGTTCCGCCGTGCTCAGCGGCCGGTCGATCGCCACGAACTCGTAGTACTGGTACTCGCTCACCGCTCATCCCATCCTCGCCCCGCCGGCCGGTGCCGACTCCGGAGATGGTAATGACCCGGCGTAAGGCATTCGCCCCTTTCGTAGCAGTCGGGGGTCACCGGGTGCCGCAGGGGTCGCGGTAGGGCAGGTCGGTGCCTATATGCTCGCGCCATTCCTCCGGGGTGAGCGGGCGGCCGGCGCGGTGGCAGACCTCCGGGAGCACGTGCGCCGGGCCGGTGGGCACCTCGCGGTAGATCCCGTCCCGGCCCATCACCCGGAGCACCGCGCCGCCGGAGGTGAAGGCGACCGCGGGCATGGGGGCGTCGTTCTCGAAGGGGTCGGACGCGCCGCTCGTCACCGGCCAAGCCGGGCCGAGCGCGCGGCCGGTCGTGGTGTCGAACACCGTCACCCGGGTGTCGTGGCCGACGGCCAGCAGCCGCCCGTCCGGGGAGAACACGGCTCCGGTCACCTCGCCCGGCACGCCGAGCACCCGGCCGGCCGGCCGCCAGGTGCGGGTGTCCCACAGTACGACCGCCCGCGCGCCGTACGGGGACGCGGCCAGCGGGCCCTTCGGCGCGAACGTCAGCCACCGCCTGGCGAGCGTCCCGGGCCCCTGCGCACGCGGGACGACCTTCCGGGCGGCCAGGTCGATGACGTCGATGCCCGCCGGGTCCGCGGTGACCAGGAAGCGGCCGTCGGCGCTGAACGACAGCGGACCCGCCGCCACCCGGCGGAACACGGCCACCTGCCGGCGTCGCGCCACGTCCACGACGGTGACCAGGCCCATGCCGTGGTTGTCGTTCGGGGCCGCGGCGCTGACCGCCAGCAACCCGCCGTCTCGGCTGAACCGCAGGTCTTCGCGGCCGTACTCCGCCGGCAGCGGCACCTCGCCCAGCCGGCGGCCGGACGCCGCGTCCCAGAGCACGGCACCGGTGAAGTCGTCGGCGGCGACGGTGGCCACCGTCCGCCCGTCCGGGGAGGTCGCGGTCAGCCGCCCGGCGCGCGGGTCCGGCCGGCCGCCGCTGCCCACGTCCAGCCGGCGGGCTTCGGCGAAAGCGGGCACCGACCAGCCGCTCACGGTGTCGCCGGTTCTCGCGAACAGCATGTCCCCGGACGCGGTGAACTCCGGGGATCGGGCTTCGGGCGGCAGCTTCCGGCGGGGCACGGTGTGCCGGGCGATGTCGTAGGTGGTCACCTTGCCGGCGTCGTCCAGCACGCTCAGCGTCCGGTTCCCCGGGCCGAGCCGCGGCGGGCCGACGATCCGCCCGGCCGCGGCGAGCCGGATCAGTGGCGCGGCGTCCGGCAGGCTCCACACGGCGAGTTCGTCGCCGGCCGAGCCGGTGACGGTGACCAGGAAGCGGCCGTCGGCACTGAAGACGGCGTCATAGGCCGCGCCGGGCAGGCCCCGCCGGTCCGGCTTGCCGGTGGACAGGTGCCACAGCGTCGTCCGGTCCCACTCGCCCTGCACGGCGGCCAGCGTGCCGTCCGGGCTGAAGGCGAGGACCGGGCCGGGCAGCCGGCGCGGCAGCCGCTTGCCGGGCGGTGCCCCCGGACCTGGCAACGACCGCAGCGCCGAGCCGATCAGGCCGAAGCGGTCCCCCGGGCCGAGCACCGCACCGGTCAGGTACTCCTCCGGCCGCTCCAGCGCCCGCCGCGCCACGTTCCACAGCCCGGCGTACGGACCGCCGATGTTGGCCTTGACGATCAGATATCCGCCGCCCGGGCTGAACTCGACGCCGCCGGCGCGCACGCCCGCACCGTCGCGGCCGGGCAGCCATCGTCCGCCGCCCAGCCGCCGCCCGGTCCGCAGGCTCCACAGCTCGATCGCGGGGCCCTCGGCCAGCGCCAGCGTGTCACCGTCGGGGCCGAGCGCGGCGGCGACCGGGACGCCGACCCCGGTGAACGACCTCAGCCGGCGTCCGGTGACCGCGTCGTAGGCGGTCACCCGGCCGGCGCCGGCACTGACCAGCGTCCGCCCGTCCGGGCTCAGCGTCCGCGCCTCGTTGCCGGGCACCGGGTCGGTGAAGACCGAGCGCTCCGGCTGGGCCAGCGAGCTCAGCACCGCCGAGCCCGCCTCGGGGACCGGCGCGATCCGGTAGGCCGCCACGCTGAGCAGCATCGCCTTCACCGGGTCGGTGCCGGGCAGCGCGTCCGCCTGCAGGGCCACCCGCCGGGCGGCGGCCCGCGCCCGCTCGTCGGCCAGCCGCCGGTCGGCCTCGTCGCCGCGGGCCGACTGCTGCCAGGCCAGGATGCCCGCGGTCAGCGCGGCGACCAGCAGCGCCGACACCCCGGTGGAGACCAGGCGCCGCCGCCGATGCTGCCGCGCCGCCGCGATCCGGCTCGCCTCGACGAACGCCCGCTCGGTGGCGTTCAAAGTCAGCCGGGTGGCGGCTGCCCAGTCCAGCGCCCGGCTCAGCGCGCCACCGCGCAGCAGGTCCTCCGGGCGCCGGCCGTCCCGGGCCCAGCGCCGGGCGGCCGCGCCGAGCTCACGGTGGCGGCGCAGCGCCTCGCGGTCGCCGGTCACCCACTCGTGCAGCCGCGGCCACGCGTACAGCAGGGCGGCGCTGCCGATGGTCACCGTGCCGTCCTGGCGGCGGAGCAGCATGGACCGTTCGAGCGTGGCCAGCACGTCACCGGCGAGGTCCCCCACCTCGGTCAGCTCGTCCGCCGCGGCCGCCCGGGGCATCTCGTCGCCGCCGGCGACGTCGACCAGCCGGAGCAGCAGATCGCGCGCCATCTCCCGTTCGGCCGGCGAGAGCGTGCCGTAGACCTGCTCGGCCACCGCGCCCAGCGCCGGCTCGGCGTCCGGCGACCCGGAGGGCCGTACGCCCGCGGCGGCCTGGGCGCCCTTGACCAGGATGGCGTGCCCGCCGCCGTCCAGCAGCCCGCGCAGCAGGCGGTGCGCGGACGGGCGCGCCGCCGGGTCCTTCGACAGCGCGGCGCGCGCCAGGCCGCCGAGCCGTTCGGGCAGCACGCCGGTGTCCGGCTCGTCGTTGATCAGCCGGTTGACGACGGCGAAGGTGGCCGGCGCGGCGAAGGCGTCGCGTCCGGTCGCGGCGAACAGCAGCACCGCGCCCCAGGCGAACACGTCGGCCGCCGGCTCGGCGCGGCCGCCGTGGAACAGCTCCGGCGCCATGTACATCGGGGTGCCGGCCAGCTCTCCGGTGGAGGTCAGCGACAGGCCCGGCGCTCGGGCGATACCGAAGTCGATCACCCGCGGGCCGTCCGGTCCCAGCAGCACGTTCTCCGGCTTGAGGTCGCGGTGCACCACGCCGGCCTGGTGGATGGCGGCCAGCGCGGTGGCGACGCCGACCGCCAGCCGGTGCAGCGCGTCCCCGGAGAACGGCGCCCGCTCGACCGCCGCGCGCAGGCTCGGGCCGGGGACGAACTCCGAGACGATGTACGGGCGCTCGCCGTCCAGGTCATGGTCCAGCACGCGGGCGGTGCAGAACGACGCCACCTGCCGGGCGGCGGTGACCTCCCGGGCGAACCGGCGGCGCAGCGGCGAGTCCCCCGGCAGGTAGGCGTGCAGGACCTTCACCGCCACCCGGTTCGCCGCCTCGTCGTAACCTTCGTAGACCACGCCCTGCCCGCCCGAGCCGAGCCGGCTCGCCAGTCGGTACCGGCCGAGCCGCGCCGGATCCCCGGGGCGCAGGATGTCTAGTGCCATGATTCTTTGGATACCGGATCGCCGGTGATGGTTCACCCCGCGTCCGGGGCGGCGCGGTCATGGTCATTTCGCGGACCCGCGTGCCAGGATGTCCGGGCAATATCTCCGCGAAAGGGGACGACGTTGTCCAAGCCATCAGAGGCTCGTACCGCCGACCCGTTCGACGGCCGGCCGCCGACCAGCCACGAACGGATGACCGGAGAGCCGTGGGACGCGTCCTACCAGGACGGGCCGGCGCCGTGGGACACCGGCCGCCCGCAGCCGGCCATGGTGCGGCTGGCCGCCGAGGGCCGTATCACCGGGACGGTGCTCGACGCCGGCTGCGGCACCGGGGAGAACGCGCTGCACGTCGCCGCCGAACTGGGGCTGCCGGTGCTGGGCGTGGACGTGGCCGCCACGGCCATCGCGGTGGCCCAGGAGAAGGCCGCCGAACGTGGCCTGGCCGCCGAGTTCGCGGTGGCCGACGCGCTGCGCCTGGCCGACCTCGGCCGCACGTTCACCACCGTGCTGGACTGCGGGCTGCTGCACACCTTCGACGGCGACGAGCGCGCCGAGTACGTCGCGAGTCTGGCGGCGGTCACCGAGCCGGGCGGCACCCTGTACGTGCTGTGCTTCAGTGATCAAGGGTCGGACACCGGCCCGCACCCGGTCGGCGAGGAAGAACTGCGGGCCGTCTTCGCCGCCGGCGGCTGGGAGGTGGCCGACGTCCGGCCGGAGCGGGTCCAGACCAGGTTCCACGGCGCGGACGGCGCCCCCGCCTGGCTCGCGACGGTGAAGCGGATCTAGCGGCGGAACCCTCGCAGCCGGCGCGCGCCACCCTCCGGAGCCCGGCGGCGCGGGGCCGGAGGTCAGATGGCCACGCCGCCGTCCACCCGCAGGACGGCGCCGGTCACGTAGGAGGCGCGGTCGCTGAGCAGCCACGCGGCGGCCTCCGCGATCTCCCCGGGATCGGCCCCGCGGCGCAGCGCGTTGCGCGCGGGGAGCCGTTCGAGCAGGCCAGGGGAGTGCCGCTCCCAGGTGCGGATCATCTCGGTCAGCGTGAAGCCCGGGGCGATCGCGTTGACCCGGATGCCCTCCGGGCCGTAGGTGAGGGCGGCCGACTCGGTGAGGCTGTTGAGCGCCCGCTTCATCGCCGCGTAGGCGGGCAGTTCGGGGTTGGCCCGCAGGCTGCCGACGCTGGAGTTGTTGACGATGGCCCCGGTGCCGGCGGTGGCCCGGATGGCGGCGACCTCGGCGGCCATGGCCAGCCACTGGCCCTTGAGGTTCACGGCGTAGAGGTGGTCGAAGTCCGCCTCCGCCACCTGGTCCATCGGCCCGGGCGGCGTGACGGCCGCGCCGTTGTTGAACGCGATGTCGAGCCGCCCGTACCGGTCCAGCACGCGATCGACGGCGGCGCGCACCCCGGCCGGGTCCGCGAGATCGCAGATCACGTACTCGGCGGTGCCGCCCCCCGCGCGTACCTCCTCGGCCACCGCCTTCAGCTGCTCCTCGGTCCGGGCCGCCAGCAGCACCCGGGCGCCCTCCCGGGCGAACAGCCGCGCCGCGGCGGCGCCGATGCCACGCCCGGCACCGGTGATGAAGGCGACCTTGCCGGCCAGCAGGCCGCCGGACGGATCGGTGGTGGGAATCGTCTGGTCCATGACGGCGAGCCTGGCCCGATCCGCCGGGGCCCATCCAGGTACCAGCGGTACATGCCTGGGTCACGCCGGGTGCGGCAGGCTGGGGGCATGGACCGACGAGAGCTGGCGGCCTTCCTGCGCAGCCGGCGCGAGCGCGTCACCCCCGCCGACGTGGGGCTGCCCGCCGGGCCGCGCCGCCGCACGCCCGGGTTGCGCCGCGAGGAGGCGGCGCAACTGGCGTTCATCTCGACCGAGTACTACACCCGGCTGGAGCAGGCCCGCGGCCCGCGCCCGTCGCCGGTGGTGCTGGCCGGGCTGGCCCGGGCGCTCCGGCTCACCGACGCCGAACGCGCCCACCTCCACCACCTGGCCGGCGTGCCGCCCGGCACCCCGCCGGGGCCGTCGCGCGAGGTGCGGCAGAGCATCCTGGACCTGCTGCGGCGGCTGACGCAGGCCGCCGCGATCGTGACCTCCGCGACGATCGAGGTCATCGCCTGGAACGACCTGGCGGCCGCCCTGATGGAGGACTTCTCCGCCCTGCCGCGGCGCGACCGCAACCTGGTCCGCCGCGCCTTCCTCGGACCGCCCTTCGGGGGCCGCCGGTTGTACGGGGTCTCGGACGTGGAGCACTTCGCCCGCCACTCGGCCGCCCGGCTGCGCGCCGCGGCCGCCCGTTACCCCGGCGACCCGGAGGTGGCCGGGCTGGTACGCGAGCTCCGGGAGGGAAGCGCGGAGTTCGCCCGGCTGTGGGACTCCCACGAGGTGGCCGTCGGGTCCGTCATGCGCAAGACCTTCCAGCATCCGCTGGTCGGCCCGGTCACCGTCAACTGCGACGTGCTGGACATCACCGACCGGGACCAGCAGGTGGTCATCTACACCGCCGAGCCGGGCTCGCCGTCCGAGCAGGCGCTGCGCCTGCTGTCGGTCATCGGCACCCAGCGCATGGACGTCCCCACCTGAGCCCGCCGCCCGTCCCTGATGGGTGATGCAGGGGTGCCGGTAAGCGCCGTCCGGCCACGATCGGAGGTGCATGACCCCCTCGGAGTCATGAAGTGAAGCCGGGTCGCTTTCCGCAGGCGGCCGGCCTGGCCGTCGCGTTCCACCGGACGTGGCGCGGCACTACGTCCAGCGGCGGAGCCGGGCCTGGTCCGGGCGGGTGGGCGGCAGGGCGGCGATGGCCGGGCGGTGGCCGGCGGGGGAGGGCAGGGTGAAGGCGACGGCCTTGCCGGGGACGTCCACGGTGACGAGTGATGTCCGGTACGCCGCGCAGTGACCGGCCGACAGCCGGTGGGCGAGCAGCAGACCCCGGCCGTTCTCGGCGAGCAGGCCGGCGCCCGGCTCGGTGGTGACCGAGAGCCGGTCGAAGGCGTCACCGATCTTCCCCGGCTCCGGGTCGGCGTCGACGACCTCGCACCAGGCCGGCACGCCGGCCACCAGGAAGACGCGCAGCTCGTACGGCGGCGGCGCGTGCCGCTCGGCGTTCGCGGCCAGCTCCGAGACGGTGATCTCGCAGTCGTGCACCGCGTCGTCCGGCACCCCGGCGGCCCGCAGGGGCTGGCGGAGCAGCCCGCGGGCCCGCCGCGCGGCCGACCCGGGCCGCAGGCTCGCGACCAGCAGCACCACATCACCGCCCGGCTC
>NZ_BOOU01000012.1 GCF_016863395.1 Sphaerisporangium rufum
GGGCGCCGGGGCCTGGTGCGCCCGCTCCGGGCCGGAACGCTCGTCCGATCCTGGCGAGCCGGGTGGCGGGGGCTCGGCCGGCGTCCGGCCGGGAGCGCCGGCCGGCAGTCGTCGGGAGGCGGGCGAGGTCTCGGGGGAGAGGTCGCCGGGCTGTTGAGGGACGCCGCCGGTGGGCCGCATGGGACGCTCCTTCGCTGTCGGTGTGGCAGCAGGAAAGAGCAGCCGGCGGGCCGGCGGAACGCCGAGAGGTGATCGTCGGGCCGGATACGGCGGTGCCGCCCGCCGCCGGCCGCCGCTCTCTGATCGTTTTCACGCCCGGTGGCGGACCGGTGGACCGCGGCCGTCGCCGCAGACCGGGGGGCCGCCGGCATCCGGTCTCACCTGGCGTTCGAGATGTGAGACTTGACTCTCACGATATATGAGAGAAGACTCTCACGTCATGGAGCAGCGAAACCGGATGGGTGACTTCGAGATCACCGACCCCCAGACCATGCGCGCGCTGGCGCACCCGGTGCGGCTGGCGATCCTCGAACGCCTGCAGCGGCACGGCCCGGCGACGGCGACCCAGCTCGCCCCCGACGTGGGCGCGACCCCGTCGGTGACCAGCTGGCATCTCCGGCACCTGGCCGCCTTCGGGCTGGTCCGCGACGCCGAGCCCGGCCCGGACCGCCGCCAGCGGTGGTGGGAGGCGGTGGCGCGCGGCTTCCGGTTCCAGGCACCCGAGGACCCCGACGACGGGGAGGGCTGGTCGGCGGCGAGCGTGCTGACCCGGGAGATGTTCCTGCGGTCCCAGGACCTGCCCGGCCGGTGGGCCGCCGAGGTCGAGCCCGGGCTCGAACCGGCGTGGCGGCGCCTCGCGGGACTGGCCGACACCCGCGTCGTCGTCTCCGCCGAGGAACTCGCCGCCATCGAGGACGCGATCGAGAGCATCCTCGCGCCGTACGTGACGCGCGACCCGGCCGAGCGTCCAGGCGACGGCCGCAGCGTCCGGCTGCTGCGCTACACCCTGCCGGAGGCCGCCGAGGACCGGACCGGAGGGACGTCATGAAGACCGCCGACCAGACCCCGACCGTTTCGCTGTGGCGCGACCGGCGGTTCCGCCGGTTCTGGGCCGGCCAGTCGATCTCGCAGTTCGGCGACCGGATCACCGAACTGGCCCTGCCGCTGATCGCCGTGGCCACGCTGCACGCCTCGGCCGACCAGGTGGCGTGGCTGACCGCGCTGATCTGGACCCCCAACCTGCTCGCGATCGTGCTCGGCGCCTGGGTCGACCGCCGCGCCCGCAAGCGGGCCCTGATGGTGCTGGCCGACCTGGTGCGCGCCGCGGTCCTGCTCTCCGTCCCGGTCGCCTACGTGATGGGGGCGGTGACGCTGGGCCAGCTGTACGCCGTGGCGCTGCTGACCGGTGCCGCCGGGGTGCTGTTCAACACCGCCTATCCGCCGTTCTTCACCCGCCTGGTGCCCCGGTCGTCCTACGTCGACGCGAACAGCAAGCTCAGCGCCAGCCGCTCGGTGTCCTACGTCGCCGGCCCGGCGATCGGCGGGGCCCTGGTCCAGCTGGTCACCGCGCCCGTCGCCCTCGTCGTGGACGCGCTGACGTTCCTGGCGTCCGCCGTGCTGGTCGGCCGGGTATCGGTCGACGAGACCCCGGCCGCCCACGACCCGGCGGCGGCCACGCTGCTGCGGCGCGCCCGGGAAGGGCTGGTGTTCGTGATCCGCCACCCGGTGCTGCGGGCGGGCCTCGGGTGCGCGGCGACCGTCAACTTCTTCACCTTCGTCGCGGGCAGCGGGCTGATCGTGCTGTTCGCCAGCCGGAATCTCGGCCTGGACGCGGGCGTCATCGGCCTGGCGTTCGGCATCGGCGCCACCGGCTCGCTCCTCGGCGCGGTGCTCGCCCCGAGGGTCTCGCGACGGATCGGCGTGGGCCGCAGCATCGTCGTGGGCGCCGTGATGTACCCCGCGCCGATCGCCGTCATCGCCGCCGCCACCGCCGACGGCCCGGTGTGGACCCGCGCCGGAGCCCTGGCCCTGGCCGAGTTCCTGTCCGGCGTCGGTGTCATGCTGTTCGACGTCAACCTCAACTCCCTGCAGGCGGCCGTGATCCCCGACGGCATGCGCAGCCGGGTGGCCGGTGCGTTCGGCACGCTCAACTACGGCGTCCGCCCGGTCGGCGCCGTCATCGGCGGCCTGCTCGCCACCTTCGCCGGCCTGCGGGTGACCCTGCTGGTCGGCGCGGTCGGCGGAGCCCTGTCGCTGCTCTGGCTGCTGCCCTCCCCGATCCCGCGCATCCGCTCCCTGACCCCCGACGACCCGGCATTCGCCGCGATCCCCGGCAGGGACGTGACCGGTGACGAGCGGCACGCGCATCCCTGATCGGCAGGGTTCCCCGGGACGGCGCTAGCGCTGATCCAGGTCGATCCGCATCACGACGCGACGGGTGGTCGGGTGGCTGACCTGGTGGAACCCGGCCGCCACGAACGTGTTCCGGGAGCCGACGTTCATCTCGCCCCAGGACACGGTCTGCCCGGGGTGGGGGATCATCGGGTATCCCTCGACGGCCTTGGCGCCGCGCGCTCGCGCGTACTCGACGGCCGCCTCGGCGAGCGGCCGGGTGAGGCCCTGTCCCCGGTAACCGGGGCGGATCGCGAAGCAGACGATCGCCCACACGTCCGGGTCGTCAGGATCCTCGGCCCGGCCGGCCCACGGCACCGGCGACCCGCGCAGCCGCCGGTAGCCGGCCCGCGGCTCGACGGCGACCCAGCCGACCGGCACCCCGTCCAGGTAGGCGACCATGCCGGTCGTGCCGTCCGCCTCCGGGTTGCCGCAGTCGGTCTCCGCGCGCAGCCGATGCGCCCGCTCCTCGACCGGCATGGCGTACCAGTCGCGGTCGCCCAGCTTGATCCGCCGGCACTGGCACCTGGCCGCGGCGCCCCGCCCGAACACCGCCTGCAGGTCGTCCCAGCTCGCCTCGTTGGCGGGCACCACCGACACTTCGCTCCCCGGCATAGGCAGCACCCAAGCACACCCCCCTGACATTACCTACCGCACCAGCATCATGGTCGCCCAATGTAGTCGGGCTGCTACGATCGGGTTTCGTCGGTGAAGGGCGTAGCGATTGGAGTATCGACGTCCGGCACCCAGGGCAGATCCAGAAGGCGGGCCGCGGCCAGGGATCTTCGCGACTCGTGGAAAGGGCGGGACAGGTGATGGGCGGGCTCCGGGTTCTTGATCGGCGGGTCATGAGTGCGCGTGCTGCGGCTCGTCAGCTTCGCATACCGCCGACCACCTTGATCCACTGGTTGGAAGGCGAGGAGCGGCAGGGCCGTTTCCATCCGCCGGTGCTCCGGGAGGAGCCGACCGGCAGTCACGATGTGACCTGGGGTGAGATGGTCGAGGCCCGCTACCTGCGCGCGTATCGCGGGCGCAATGTGTCGATGCAACGATTGCGGCCACTGATCGCCGGCCTGCGCCGGGAGTTCGGCGTACCGTATCCATTGGCGCACTTCACGCCGTTCGTCGACAGCCGGCACCGGTTCCTGCTGGAGATTCAGGATCGGCTCGATATCCCAGCCGGACTCCGGATGGTGTACCAGGTCGGTGACGGCCAACTCGTGCTGGACAACCGCGTCCTCGACTTCCTGGACCAGATCGACTTCAGCGAGACGGCCGATCGGGAGGCTCGGCGAATCCACCCGCTGGGGCGGAACTCGCCGGTGGTGATCGATCCGCTGCTCTCGTCTGGAGCCGCCACCGTGCAGGGAGTTCGTACCGAGATCCTTGCCGAGCTCGCCGATGCGCAGGTCCCGGTGGAGGAGATCGCCGAAGATTTCCAGCTCCCGATCTCGGCGGTCAAGGCGGCGCTCGCCTGGGAATGGCAGCCGGATGCCGCCTGACGTCCCATGAAGCACGTCACGGCGCGCTGGTACATCGACGCGGACGCTCTAGGTTTAGCCCACGTTCTGATACGTGCTCGACGGGACGTGACGTTCTGCGGTGATGACGGGCAACGCCACCACAAGTCGTGGACTCTGGCGCCCTGTCTGGTCCAGGACACGGCCACCCCGGACGACGTCTGGATCCCGCGAGTCGCCGGAGCCGGGCTGGCGATCATCACCCGCGACAAGCACATCTCGATGCGGACGGCGGAGAAGAACGCTGTCCTGGCGGCTCGCGCCAGGATGTTCGCGATCACTTCGGACGAGAGTCTCGACGCGTGGGGGATGCTCGAGGTCATCGTGACCCAATGGCGTCACATCGAGAAGGCGGCGACCAGGCCGGGGCCGTACATCTACGCGGTGACCCGTTCGGGCATCAGAGAAATCGCCTTGACCTCGTAAGCGGCGGATCAGGCGCGGTCGTCGCCCACGCCGGTGCCGGCCACGGCCGGGCGCCGCGTCAGCTCCTCGGCCCGGCCGGCTCCCTGCTGCACAGCTGACCGCTCGGGCGGCCGACCTCGCCCTGGGCAACGGGATCGGCCACGTGCCGGTGGCGGAGGACTCCCGGCAGGGCGCGCCCGAGTAGACGGGTACGCGGCGGCGGTGGGCCATGGGCCGGCGGATGCCGGAAGAGAAGGACGGTCACTCCTCGATGGCACCGCCGACGGAGCGCAGGTGCTCGCGGAAGGTCAGTGCGGGGTTCTCGCGGCGCCGGGCGAGATAGGCGGCGAAGTCCACCTGTTCGCGCAGCGAGACGCCGGCCAGGATCCGCTCGGCCTGGCGCCGCTCGGTGTCGCGGATGTTCTCCGCGAGCGCGAGCAGGTCGGCCAGGCCGGCGGCCGGGACGAAGATGACGCCGTCGTCGTCGCCCAGCACGACGTCGTCGCCGCTGACCGTCCATTCGCCCACGGTGGCCGACGCCAGTGCGTCCGCCGGCCGGTCGTCCAGGCGCTGCGGGCCGGCCGGCAGGGATCCGAGGCTGAAGACGGGCAGCCCGATCCGCCGGATGTCGGCCGTGTCGCGGTGCAGGCCCCAGATCACGATGCCCGACACTCCGGCGGCCCCGGCCTCCAGGGCCGCCAGGTCGCCGACGCAGGCCTCGTCGAGCCGCCCGCCGTTGTCGACCACCAGCACGTCGCCGGCTTCGGCTCCCTCGAACGCCTCCAGGAACACGTCCACGCTGCCGACGTGCCGGGCGGGGAGCACCCGTCCGGCCACCCGGCCGCCCGGCACCGCGGCCCGCAGGGCCGGGGGAGCACATCGCACCGGGACCTTCGCCCGGACGCAGGCGTCCGCCAGGTGCGCGGTGGTCAGGGCCGCGAACCGCTGCCGCAACGCGTGGTGGTCCATGGGCTCTCCTACTGGTCGTGTAGTTCAAGGGTCGGCGGCGCCGGCGTGCCGGTCACGGGGCGGCGGTGCTGGGCGGATTGGTGGAGGGTCGGCGGTGCCGGGCCTGCCGGTGGCGGGTCAGCGGCGCAGGGCCCATTCGACGGCGGGGCAGCGGTCCATGACGACGGCGAGGCCGGCCGCCGCGGCCCGCTCGGCGGCGGCCGGGTCGACCACGCCGAGCGGCAGCCATACCGCGCCCGCGCCGGCGGCGATGGCCTCGTCCACCACCTGGCCGGCGAACTCCGACCGCCGGTACACCCCGACGACGTCCATCCGGTCCGGCACGTCGGCCAGGGAGGCGTATCCCAGCTCGCCCAGCACGGTCTCGGCGGCCGGGTGCACCGGGATGATCCGCCGGCCGCGCAACTGCAGCAGCCGGGCCTGGTCGTACGCGGTGCGCGAGGGGTCGTCCCGTAGGCCGACGAAGGCCCAGGTCTTCGACTCGTCGAGCAGCCGGCTGATGACCCGCGGGTCGGCGAAACGATCGTCCACGTCCTGCCCAACGCGCTCGGTGCCGCGGAGCTTCCCGGCCGGGCCGCAGACCCTGGCATCGGTTCCGGGCCTGGGGCGGTGCCGGCTCCTCGCGTCGACCCCGGTGTTCCGGGTGTCGACTCCGGCCGGGGAGGGTGTCACGGGCTCACCGGGTCGCGCCGGCCGGCCGGGGTCAGCCGGGCGAGGGCGTCGAGGGGGTCGGCCAGCAGGCCGGCGAAGGCGAGTTCGGCGGCGCCGACCAGGGTGGCGTCGTCGCCGAGAGCCGAGGTGCGCAGCCGTACCCGTTCCCGGGAGATCGCCAGGACGTTGGCGGCCACCCGGGCGTGCACCTGCGCCGCGGCGCGGGGGTAGACCTCGCGCAGCATGCCACCGAAGATCACCAGGCCGGGGTTGAAGAGGTTGATCAGGTTGGCCACTCCGATGCCGAGCCAGTCGCCGATCCGCCGCACCGCCTCCCGCGCGGCGACGTCACCGCGGCCGGCGGCCCGGACCACCGCCCGCACCCCGTCCCGGCCGGACAGCTCGGCGGTCCGGCCGGCGGCGTCGATGAGGGCCTGCTCGCCGACCTCCGCCTCCAGGCAGCCGCGCGAGCCGCACCCGCAGGGGCGCCCGTCGTAGGGGTTGACCATCATGTGCCCGAGTTCGCAGCCGTACCCGCCGTCACCGTCCAGCAGCTTGCCGCCGACGATGATCCCGCCGCCCACGCCGACGTCCCCGTGCAGGTAGACCAGGTTCTGGAAGCCCACGCCCGCGCCGCGCTGGTGTTCGGCCAGCGCGCCCAGATGGGCCTCGTTGCCGACCGCGACCGGCAGGCCGAGGCCCAGGCGGAAGGCGAGTTCGGTGCCGAAGGCCTGGTCAACCCAGCCCATGTTCGGCCCGAAACGCACCATCCCGTCGTCCCGCCGGATCATGCCGCAGTACGCGGCGCCGGCTCCCGCGCACTGTGATCCGGCACCCGCTTCGCGGTGCAGCCGGCGGGCGAACCCGGCGAGCACCCCGACCACCTCGTGGACGTCGGCACCGGCGCGCCGCCGGGCCGCCTCCCGGCGGTCCAGGATCCGCCCGCCCAGCCCGACCCGGGCGGCGATCAGCCGGTCCACCCGGACGTCGAAGGCCAGCACGTACACCCGCTCGGACTCCGGCCGGACCACCAGGGACGGCCGCCCCGCCTTGCCGGTGTCGGTGGGAAGCTCCTCGCGGACCAGGCCGGCCGCGGTGAGGTCGGCGGTCAGCCCCTTGATGGTGCTGCGGTTCAGCCCCAGCCGGTCGGCGAGGGCGGCGCGGGAGGCCGGGCCGCCCAGGTGCACCTGCCGGAGCAGGGCGCTCAGATTGGACCGGCGAATCTCCTCCTGGGATCGGCCGGCTCTCATCATCATGGGGATCCTGACGACTCGGGGTTGTCATTCACGCGCGGCGACGGTGGCGCCGGGCCGGCCGTGGCACCGCGAACGGCGCACGGTCCCTCCAACGGACGATATATCAACGACGGCCGTCTGCCGATCAACCTGAGCCGGGGGGACCACCTGGCCGGTTCTCGGGCGGCTCGGCGGCCACCGACCCGAGCAGGCGCGCCGCCTCGGCCGCCACCGCCGGGAGGGCGCCGGCCGGGTCGCCGGCCCGGGCGAGCAGCATGCCGGCCTCGCACAGCGCGCCGAACATGAGCTGGGCGCGGACGAGCGGGTCGCCGCCGGCCATCCGCCCGTCCGCGATCGCCGCCCCGATGCCCGCGGTGAGGACGCGCAGCGTGTGCTCGCGCTCGATCTCGCGGACCGTCTCCCAGCCGAGGACGGCCGGGCCGTCCAGCAGCACGACCTGCCGGAACGTGGGGTCCAGGCAGTGCTCCAGGAAGGTGAGGCAGCCGCGCAGCAGGGCCGACCACGAGTCGGGTTCGGCGGCGGCGGCCTGCTCCAGCCGGGCCGAGATCCGCCGCTGTTCGTGGACGAACACCGCGCGGAACAGCGCCGCCTTGTTCTGGAAGTGGTGGTAGGCGGCGCCCTTGGTGACGCCGCCGGCGGCGGCCACCGCGTCGATCCCGGTGGCGGCGTAGCCGTCCCGCCCGAACAGCTCCCGCGCCGCGGCGACCAGGGCGGCCGTCGTCCGGTCGGTTCGCTCGGTCTGGGTGCGGCGCGGCATGGCACTCCCCTTGACAGTTCGATCATGCCGAACATATGTTCGATCCTCGGTTACATACTCTCGGTATGGAAGTGAGCCGTCATGACCCCACCTCCCATCGCAATCTATGGCGCCACCGGACATACCGGCCGGCTGGTGGCCGCCGAGCTGCACGCCCGCGGGCACGCCATGGTGCTGGCCGGGCGAGACGCCGCCGCCCTGGACGCGATGGCCGCCGAGTTCGGCGCCAGCGCCTGCCACGCGCCGCTGGACGATCCGGCGGCGCTGCGCGCGCTGGCCGGGATCGCGGCGGTGCTGGTGAACTGCGCGGGCCCGTACTCGGCGACCGGCGCGCCGGTGGCGACCGCCGCCGCCGAGGCCGGCTGCCACTACATCGACCACGCCGTCGAGCCGCACCACGTGAAGTGGCTGTTCGACACCCTGCAGGCCCCGGCGCAGCGGTCGGGCGCCACCATGATCCCGTCGCTCAGCTTCTACGGCGGCCTCGGTGACCTGCTGGCCGCCGCCGTGGCGCGCGGCGTGGCCGGGATCGACCGGGTGACCGCCGCCTACGCGGTGGCCGGCTGGCGGCTGACGGCCGGCGCCCTGGAGACCGCCCGGCAGCTGTTCGCCGACACCCGGCGGATCGGCTTCACCGGCGGCGCCCAGCAGGTCGGCTGGGTCGAGCCGCGCAACGCCGTGTTCGCCTTCCCGCCGCCGATCGGCCCGCGGGCGATGATCGCGCCGGTGCCGTTCCCCGAGGCGCTGACCGTCCCGCGGCACGTCCCGGCCCGCGAGGTGGAGGCGATGCTCACCGCGCGCACCTTCGAGGAGGAAGGCGTGTTCGACGGCGTGCACGCCACCGCCGCCACCCGGGCGGGCACCGACTTCACCGTGGCCGTCCAGGTCATCGCCGAGCATGGCGGCCGGTCCGGGCAGCTCAGCGGGCGCGACCTGTGGCGGGCCGCCGCGCTGGCCTCGGTGGAGGGCGCGGTGCGGCTGGCCGAAGGCGACCCGCCCGCCAAGAGCGGCGTGCTGGCCCCGGCCGAGGTCTTCCCCGCCGAGCCGTTCCTGCGCGACCTCGAACGCCTCGGCGCGTTCACCCTGCAGCTGTGAGACGCATGTCAAAGCCCCATGGAGGAGACACGATGGAGCCGATACTGGTCACCGGCGCGGCCGGCGGGCGGCAGGGGTCGACCGGCATGCGCGTCGCCCGGCTGCTGCTGGAACGCGGTCGGGCGGTGCGCGCCCTGGTCCGCCAGGACGACGCCCGGGCCGCCCGGCTGCGCGAGTGGGGTGCGCAGGTCGTGCTCGGCGACCTGCGCGAGATCACCTCGGTCATGCCGGCTCTGCGCGGGGTTCGCCGCGCGTTCTTCACCTACCCGGTGAGTGACGGCATGCTGGAGGCGGCGGCCGTGTTCGCCGCCGCCGCCCGCCGGGAAGGGCTGGACCGGGTGGTCGAGGTCTCGCAGCTCGCCGCCGACCCCTACGCCGGCACGCCGCACATGCGCCGGCACTGGGTGGCCGAGGAGCTGTTCGACCGGGCCGGCGTCGGCGCGGTGCACCTGCGGGCCGGGGTGTTCTTCGAGAACCTGGCCGTCCTGGTGCGCGCGGCGGGCGGGCGCGAGCTGGCGCTGCCGCTCGGCCCGCCGGACACGGTGCTGCCGCTGGTCGCGGCGGCCGATGTGGCGCGGGTGGCGGCCGGGCTGCTCAGCGCGCCCGCCGGCGAGCCCGACCCGATCTGCCGGATCACCGGCGAGGTCATGAGCATCGGCGCCGCGGTGCGGACCTTCGGTACCGGCCTGGTGTACGTGGAGCAGGATCCGGAGGAGTGGCGGCGCAAGGCCATGGCGCTGTACGAGGACGCGGTGGCGGTCGAGCACCTGTCCGCCCTGTGGGAGCTGTTCCGCCAGATCGGGGCGCACCACGAGCTTTACGAGGTCACCGAGTCGATCCGCCGCTTCGGCGGCCGCGCGCCGATGACCCTGCGCGAGTTCGCCACCGAGGAGGGCCCGTTCAGCTGACCGGGCCGGCCGGACGCGCGGCGAAGGCGGACGGCCGATGGGCGGCCCGCCGGGCGGTCCCGGATCTCCGGCCTTCGGCCTGGTGAGGTTCGTCACATCCGGCGGGCGGCTGACCGCCTGGCCGGCGCGGGCGGGACGCGCGCGCCGGCCAGGTCGAGGTCACCGGCAGGTGGCGCCGTTGAGCTGCCAGGCCGCCGGGGAGGGGTTGGCGCCGGTGTGGGCGCCGTTGAAGCCGATGAGGATGCTCTTGCCGGGCTTGAGATCCTGGTTCCAGGCCGGCGCCGCCGCGGTCACCGCCGAGCCGGTCTGCGACCAGACCGCCGACCACCCGCTGATCACCCGCTGCCCCGGGTCGGGGAAGGTAAAGGTGAGCCGCCAGCCGGAGATCGTCGTGCTGCCGGTGTTGGTGACCTCCAGCGTCGAGGTCATGCCGCTGTGCCAACTGTAGGAGTTGTAGGTCACCTTGCAGTTACCGGGCACCGGCGTGGGCGTCCAGGGGACCTGGTCGTTGTGGATGGTGACCTGCACCGTCGCGGACCGCGGGCTCTCGGCGCCCCACACGTCGACGGCGACCACGTACAGATTGGCGACACGCGACGCCACGCCCGAGGACGGCCAGTTCACCAGGAAGGTCGCCCCCAGCGCGTCACCGGCGACGGTGGCCAGCTTCTGCTGGGTGCTGCCGTAGTCCTCGTAGACCTTGTAACAGGCGATCCCGTCGGGGTCGACCGAGGCGCTCCAGGTCATCTGCACCTGGTTCAACACCCTCACCGACGCCTGCGGCGAGCCCGGCGCGGGCGGCGGCGTCAGCGGCGGGCTGCTCGGCGGCGGGGTCTGCGGGTCGTAGCACGGCCAGGGCAGCCCCGGCCCTGGCGTGCCCCCGGACGGGAACACCGTCGGTGACGCCGTCCCCTGCGCCGACGCGGCTGCCTCGCCGGCGGAGGCGCTCGCCACCGCCGGGATCAGGAATCCCGTGGCGACCGTTATGGCGACGGCCCACGATACGGCCCAGCGTCCTGTCATGGATTTCCCCCTTGTATCCGGTGCGGATGCCGTGCGGTCCGAGAATGGGAATGGAACGGCCGCCGGTCAACGGGGAGCGGGACTCGCGGACGCGACCGGCGAGGACGGGCAGGTGGTGGCCGGTGCTGCCGGTGCTACACCCCGTCAGGGTATGAACGTTTCATCCGCCGGGACGCCCGCCGCGGCCTGGACCGGCACCGTCGCGCCGGACCGCGGGGGTGGCCGCGGGCGGATTTCGGCCATCCGCAAACATGTCCGGCGGATCACATCCGTCCCCGCCGGCCGGGCGGCCGGAGCCCGCCCGCGGGCACCGAGGCGGGCAGGCCGGACGCCGGGCCGCCGGGGGACGCGCGTTCGCCGTCGCGCGCCGCGTGCCCGGTGCCGGGCACGCGGCGGCCGGGGACGGGCCGGCCCGGGGCGGTCAGCCGAAGGCGCGGCGGAGCCGGGGGACGCGGCGCAGCAGCAGGCCGTCCGCCGCCAGCGCGACCAGCATGGTCAGCCCGGCCAGCGGGAACAGCAGGCCGAGGACGGCCATGATGGCCAGCACGCCGAAGGTGGTCCGCCGGTCGGCCGCGCGGGCCGGGGCGCCGACCCGGCCGGCCGGGCGGCGTTTCCACCACATCCACACCCCGGTGACGGTCAGCGTGACCAGCGCCAGGCAGGCGCCGAGCATGACCACCAGGTTGGCCGGGCCGAAGCGCCGGCCCTCGTGGATCGCGATGCCCTGCTCCACCGTCTTGGCCAGCACGCCGTACTCCGGCCAGCCGTACGACACCAGCACCCGGCCGTTGTACTGGTCGACGTGCACGGTCCGCGACCCCGCCGGGTCGCGGCGCGGTTCGGCGACGACGGTGTAGACGCCCTCGCGCCCGCCGGGCAGCAGCACCTTGAGGTCGCAGTCGCCGGGCCGGCAGCCGCGCAGCACCGGCCGGGCCGCCGCCAGGGCCTGCTCGACGGTGATCGCCCCCTGCTGCAGCACCCCGCCGGTCGCGGTGTGCCCGGCGTGCCCGCCGGCCGGGTCGGTGCCGGACGGCGGGACGGGGAGCCGCTCGGCCGACCACGGCACCTTGGCGTCCGGGTGCTGCGACAGGTCCCCCGACAGCGCGGGCGGAGTCGAGGTGTTCGGGAAGGAGTCCGCGCTGGGTGAGGTGGAGCCGGTCTTCTCCTGTACGCGCTGCAGTCCGTCACCCCAGAACCCCGACCAGGGCAGCCCGGACAGGATCAGGAAGACGATCACCACGCCGGCGCCGGCCCCGGTGAGGGCGTGCACCCGGCGCAGCCGCGCCCGCCCGGTCCGCGGGGCGCGCCGGCGGGCCGGGCCGCGCCACCACAGGTAGGTGCCGGTGGCGGCCAGAATGAGGGCCCAGCAGGCGGCGGTCTCCACGATCCGGTCGCCGGCGGTGCCGGCCAGCAGCTCGCCGTGCACGGTGCGGACCACCCGCATGAAGGTGGCCGAGTCGTCGATCTGCCCGAGGACCCGGCCGGTGCCCGGGTCGACGTAGACCGAGACGCCCTGCGCGAACGGCCCCGTCTCCGTCCCGGACATGATCACCCGGGTGGAGCGGTCGGGCGCGGCCGGCGGGATGACCGACATCACGTCGGTGCCGGGCCGGGCCCGCCGGGCGGCGTCGATCTGGTCCGACAGCGGGATCGCACCGGCGACGGGGGCGGCGAGCGTGCGGACGTCCTGGTAGCGCCACTCCTCGAACGGCTCTTTGAACAGGTAGATCGAGCCGGTGATCGCCAGGACGAGCAGGACGGGGGCGACGATCAGGCCGGCGTAGAAATGCCAGCGCCACACGGCGCGGTACCGGCGGGAGGTGCCGCGCGGGGACGGCGTGGCCGGTTCGGTGTCCGGGTGGACGGCGACGGACGTCATGGGGGTACTCCGTTTCGAAGGCACGCGGGTGACGCGTGCGGCACGCGGGGCGTGCGAAGGCGAGAGGGGGCCGGTCAGGCGCCGGTGGCGGGCATGACCGGCCGGCCGGGCGGCTCCACCGCCGCGGGGGCGGCGGAGCGGCGCGCCGGTGACGGGCGCGTGGGCGGACCAGGCCTCGGCACCACCGCGCGGGGACGCGGGAGGCCGGCCGGGCTCGGCGGGACGGCGCCAGGACGCGTGGGGTCGGCCGGGCTCGGCGCGACGGCGCGAGGACGCGCGGGGTCGGCTGGGCTCGGCGCGACGGCGCGGGGCCGCGTGCTGGGCCGGCCGCCCGCGGCGCCGGGGACGAGGCCGTACCGGGGCCGGGACGGACCGGCCGCCCGGTGACCCCGTACGGGCCTGGCGCTCAGGCGCGGGCGAGGGCCGGCGGGCCGCGGCGGGAGAGCGGGGACGCCGCCGGCCGTCCGGTGGCGGCGGGGCCGCCGGCCGCGCGGCGCGGCGCGGGCCGGCACGGTGCGGCCGGTCCGGCCGCCTGGAGCAGGGCCAGCGTCCGCCGCAGCGGCGGCAGCGAGCAGGCGAGGGTGAGCAGCAGCGTGGCCAGCGCGGTATCGCCGCGGGCCAGCCACCAGGCCGACAGCAGGGCCACCAGCACGTGCACCAGGAGCATCACCAGGGCGGCGGGCAGGTCGCCGGTGGCATGCCCGCCGTGGTGCCCGGCCGGATGCGGGCCGTCGGGCGGCGCCGCGCCGGCGCCGAAGAGCTGGTGCATGCCGTACTGGGCGGCGAAGCAGGCCGCGAGCAGCGTGCCGGGCCCGCGCCGGCGCCCGCCGAGCGCCAGCCCCAGCAGGCCGGTGGCGGCGATGGCGGCCACGGCGACCTGCGGCCGTACCGAGGCGCCGCCGGCGAGCACGTGCCCGCCCAGGGACACCGTCCCGCACACCATGGCGAACACGGCCGCCCGCAGGGCGCGGATCGCCGGATGCCGGATGGTCGGCTGCACAGGCCCGATCGTGGCAGAACCATCGGGGACGGCAAGCCCTCGCCGGCGGCGCGCACGCCGGGCCCGGTCACCGCGTTTTTCGGTGACCGGTCTTGGCGCCGCGGCCGGATGGCCTTCCACGAGCGGAGATACGCGCGGGCCGTGCCGCCGGTTCGATCCGCGCGCCGGCGATCATCTCCGGATGCTCGGCGCTGGACGGAGAAACCGAATGAAAGATCCACGCCGGTGCACCCGTCGCGGACCGGTCGCGGCCGCGCGACCGGTGCACCGGGGCCCGACGCGGGCGTCGGTTCCGGCAGGAGTCCCCGGCGACGCGTGCGGTGGTTCCGGGTGGCCGCTCTCCCGGCCGGCGGATGCGACGGCCGGCCCGGGTCTCGCGGTCGTCCGCTCGGGTCGGCGGGCAGATAACCGGTAAAACGGTTTTCCCGGCGGCGCCCACCGTGATGGGGTGGCCTCCGTGATTCGCAACAAACTGTGTGAAACGGGACTGGATGATCGGGTGAGCGGCGGGGCGGGGCCGGTGGGGGAGTGAGCCGGCGGATGCTGTTCCTGCTGGCGGTGACCTGCGGGGTCGCGGTCGGCAACGTGTACTTCCCGCAGGCCGGCATCGCGCCGGTGGCCGCCGGGTTCGGCGTCCCGCCCGGTACGGCCGCGCTGGTGGTGACCGCGGTGCAGGCCGGGTACGCCGCCGGGATCTTCCTGCTGGTGCCGCTCGGCGACCGGGTCCCGCACCGCCGGCTGATCGTCACCCTGCTGGTGCTGACCGGCCTGGGCCTGGCCGCGGCGGCCGCCGCGCCCGGGCTGGGAACGCTGGTCGCGGCGAGCGCGGCCATCGGCGTCACCACCGTGGTCGCGCCGATCGCCGGGCCGATGGCGGCCGGCCTGGTGCCGGCGGGACGGCGGGGCGTGGTCAGCGGGACGCTGCTCAGCGGCTCGCTCGGCGGCATGCTGCTGTCTCGCACCGCCGGCGGGGCGCTCGGCGAGCGGCTCGGCTGGCGGGTCCCGTACCTGGTGGCGGCGCTGCTCACCCTGGCGCTGGCCGCGCTGCTGCACCGCGCGCTGCCCGCGCACCGGCGGGCGTCCGGGGACCGGCCGGAACCGGAACCGCCGCGCCCGCGGGTGGTGGCGGCCGGGCGGCGTTACCTGGCACTGATCATCGAGCCGCTGCGGCTGCTGCGCGCCGAGCCGGAGCTGCGCCGGTCCGGCCTCTACCAGGCGGCGATCTTCGGCGGGTTCTCCGCGGCGTGGACCGGGCTGGCGCTGTTGCTCACCGGGCCGCCCTACCGGCTGGGCGCGCAGGCGTTGGGGCTGCTCGCGCTGGTCAACGCGGTCACCATGCTGTGCACGCCAGTGGCCGGCCGCCAGGTGGACCGCCGCGGATCGGACGCGGTCAACCTCGTCACCATGACCGCGGTGATCGTCGCGGCCGGCGTCCTGCTGGCCGGCGGCGCGGGCGGCTGGGCCGGCCTCGCGGCGCTGGCCGCCGGCACGCTGCTGCTGGACGTCGCGATGCAGTCCGGCATGGTCGCCAACCAGGTGCGCATCTACGCGCTGCCCGTGGAGATCCACGCCCGGCTGAACACCGCGTACATGGTATGCGCGTATCTCGGCGGCGCGGCCGGGTCGTGGCTGGCCGCCCGGGCCCACGCCCTGGCCGGCTGGCCGGCCGTGTGCGCCCTGGTCGCGCTGCTCGCCGCCGCGGTTCTCGCCGTCCACCTGGCGGTCACCCGCGCCCGGCGCCGCGGCGGCGCGGGCGGTCCGGTGGCGGCCCCGAAGGTGGCCGGGATCGAGTGAGCGGGCACGCCGGGCGGCCCGTGCCGGCCGGTGGCCGGCGACCCGAGGCCCCGCGTCACGGCCGTTGCCTCGCCCCGCCGCCGGTCCGGGCCCCCGAGACCGGCGCCGGCGGGGATGCCGCCACCGGCGAGGTGCCGCCGGCGGTTCCCGCGGGGGCGGTGGCCGCCCGGCGGACGGGCGGGTCCGGGGGTCAGCCGGCGGGCCACCAGTCGGGCAGGTCGGGCTCGTCGGAGGCCCGGGACGGCTCGGGGCCGTCCGGGCCGACCCGGATCATGCGGACGCCGCGGATGATGCGGAACAGGTGGCCGGCGACGACCAGGTCACCGGTGATCCGGCCGGGCGGGCACCCGGCGGTGCGCACCGCCTCGGCGACCTCGTCGGCGGTCCAGCCGGGCGGCGGGAAGCGGGGGAGGATCTCCCGGAAGTAGCCGGCCAGCGCCTCGCGTGCCCGGCCCGGCCCGGACGCCTGGCCGACCGGCGTCCAGTCGCCGTCCCGCAGCTCCATGGCCCGGTAGCACAGCGGCAGCAGGACGATGCCGGGGTATCTCTCCAGCGCGGCCCGGGCGTCCAGCCAGGTCTGCGCGGACACCGTGCCGGGCTCGGGAACGAGATTGACCAGGTCCAGCCGCAGCGCGGCCTCGGTCGGCGCGGTCGGCGCCACCGGGTCGAGCAGGAACCCCCGCTCGGGGTGGCGGTCGGCGGGGTCGACGTCGGTCACCCGGGCCGGCTCCGGCCCGTCGGCGCCCCAGCGGACGAACTCGTGCCCGCGGACGACGCGGTAGCGGCGCCCGCCGACCACCCACTCGTTGCCGCGCGCCGGCCGGCCCCGGTCCAGCCCGGGGTCCAGCCGGGTGGCCAGCCGGAACATCTCCGCCCGGACCGCCGGGTCGCGGGTGCGCCGGCCGGTGCGGCGCAGGTGGGACGCGAAGCCGACCCGCACGTCCCACGGGTCGGATTCGGCGCCGAGGACGATGCGCCACCGCCCGTCGTAGGCGGCCAGCCAGAACTGGGCGGGGCCGCCGCCCATCAGCGCCGGGTACCGCACCGAGCGCTCCGCGGCCTCGCGTTCCTGCGCCGCCAGGGCGGTGCCGGCCACCTCGATCACGTTGATCAGGCCGAAGCCGGGCATGCTGCCGGGGGTCATGCCCATATGGTGACCGCTCGCCGCCGGATACGCCACGTGTTCGTTCGGATTCGTAGCGTGTGCGACCGGGGTGTCGGGGCGGGCCGGCCGATCCGCTGGTGTGGGCGCCACCGCCCCGGCGGTCAGCGCCGATGTCCGTCCGCTTCCGGCGCGCCCAGGACAGGTTCGCGGGCGGCGGCCAGGCGGGTGGTGACCCGCAGGCCCCACTCCGCGGCGGACCGGTCGACGCTCAGCAGGTCGGGAAGCAGAACGGCCGCCCGGAGCACCCGCCACGACGGATACCAGCGGCCGGCGAGGGCGCCGGCCCGCCGGACGTGCGTGGCCGCCGCCGTGCCGCTCATCATGCCGATCCGCAGTCCGGTACGGGCGAGATGGACGCCGTCCGCCCATTGGGCGGCAAGGACGCTCGGCACCCGCTCGCCGGGGTCGAGGACGCCCCGGCCGCGCAGTTCCGCCTCGGCACGCTCCACGGCGTCCGCCACCTGGTGCAGCAGCGACCGCTGTGCCGGGGAGGCAGACTCGTCCAGCGCGTGCCGCCACAGGTCCGGACCGGCGAGTTCCCGCCGGCGTAGCACCTCCTCCACCGCCGACAGCGCCGGTCGCACCACCTCCGCGGTGCCGCCGAGCACCGCCCACAGCGCGGCCCGCAGGTTGTCCTCCACCGGCATGTCGGGATCCTCGGCCTTGACCAGGCGCTCGGCCTCCGCCCAGGCGTGGCGGCGCGAGCACCGGCGCGGCAGGACGTTGACCGGTTCTCCGGCACGGGTGGCGCGCAGCGCGCCGACGGCGAGCCCGGCGGCCAGCTCGGGATCGTAGGACGGGTCGTCCTCCCATCGGGGCTCCTCCGCCGGTGGGCGCCTCAGTGATCTGCGGCCGAGCATGCGGTAGGCGGTGCCGTACACCCAGAGCAGCACGGTGCCGGCCAGCACGGGGCCGAGAATCCACGGCAGGACGGTTTCGAGCGTCATCGGGTCGGGGCCGGTCGCGCCTGCCAGGCCAGGGTCCGCCAGGGGCTTGCCGGGTCGCCGGTCAGGACGCGGTGCGTGGCCAGCGCGGTGTCGTACCACATGCCGAACTCGTCGTTGTCGAACTGCAGGACACGGCCCAGGATGTAGCCGGCGGAGTACTCGTCCCACGACCGGTAGGTGGCGGCGGCGAGCGCGCCGGCCTGGAGCACCGCGGTCCGCGCCTCGGGCTCGCCGCAGTAACCGGCGCGCAGGTTCCACAGCGCCAGCGGAGGGACGCGGCCGTAGTCGAAGGCGCGCACGGTGTGGACCAGGCCTTCCAGCGGGAGCACCCCGTCGGCGCGCAGCCGTGCCTCGTAGCGGGTGATCCGTTCGGCGATCGCGCCCAGTTCGGTGATGGCGATCTCGCTGAAGCCGCACTCCCGGCCCGTCTGGAGCAGGGCGTCCCGCCACTGCGCCAGGTTGGGGGGGAAGCCGGCCTGGGCGAGCCACCGCTGCCGGATGCCGAGCGCCACCTTCACCGCCGGGTCGCCGCCCGCCGCGTCGAGCAGGTTCGTGACGGTCTCGCCCCAGGAACGGGCGTCGGTGATGCCCCAGATGTCGCGTAGGTCGGCGATGGCGATGCTCGGGTGCTCGCGGTCCGGAACCAGCGCGTTCCACGGCTCGCCGTTGGCGTGCAAGAGGGGCGCACCGCACGCCATGGCCTGGGCGAACTCGCCGACGATCGGGGCACCGGGGAAGGTGACCAGCCGGTGCATCCGCAACTGTTTACGAACGACCCGGCCGGCGCGGACGCCTCGGACCACCCCCCACCCGGATAGACCGACGGCGAGGACCATCAGTACCACGATCACGGCGAACATGAGATCGGACATCGCGCATCTCCAGCATTGATCCCCGGCGGGAGCGATCGGGCCCCCTCCCTAAATGATCAAGCTTATCCGCAAATGTGATCTTGTCGGAATCCGCAGGCCACCGGGCCGGTGCGGGCACCTCCCGGCCGGGCGAGGCCGGCGGCGGACCGCCGCGGCTCCCGCGGTCACCGCGGCGCGGGGCCGGCGACGGAGAACGTCTCGCCGTTCGCCGGGACGCCCACCTCGAACCAGGTGAACGGGACACCGGTCGCGCCGGCCGGGTCCGGCCGGTCCATCAGCTGGAAGTGGACGTGCGGCTCGCTGGAGTTGCCGGAGTCGCCGCACTCGGCCAGCACCTGCCCGGCGGTGACCCGGTCGCCCGCGCGCACCTTGAGCGAGCCGCGGCGCAGGTGGGCGTAGAGGGCGAAGGTGCCGTCTCCGAGGTCGAGCACCAGATGGTTGCCGATGACCCGGTGTGCGCCCAGCAGCTCGCGGACGGCGCCCTCCACCACCAGGTAGAGCAGCGCGGGATAGGAGTTGCGGCTCAGGTGATCGCGCTGCCGGTCGGTCGCGCGGACCACCGTGGCGTCGGCGACGGCGTGCAGCGGCGCGCCGAACGCGGGGAAGTCGCGGTTGCGGCGCATGATCGGCCACCAGCCGAAGCGGGGGCGGGTCCCGCCGGCCGGCTCGGCGACGACGTCGATCGCGTACGTCTGGCCGTAGGCGTGCGTGCCGTGGCTGGGCGCCTTGTCGGCCGGGCTGTTGAGCGCCGACCATCGCCCGGTGACCGGCGGGCGGACCTCGACGGGCCGGGTCTGATCGGCGGTGGGCGCCCGGCCGGCGGCGAACTGCAGGACGAGCATCGCGCCGAGCGGGATCCACGCCCACATCCAGGAGATGTCGTAGTAGTAACTCGCCACCACCAGGGCGAAGAACGCCGCCCAGCAGCACCGGTTCAGCGTCGTGACATTGCGGTGCATCGGAGACCTCCATCGTCGGTATCGGGCTGGTCTGGGAGTGCTCGGACGACTCCCCTCCTTCCGGTGGGCCGCTCCGGGGCGGAACTCAGGGCCGGGAGGCGAGCAGCGCCACCAGCAGCGGGACCACCCGCCCTGGCGGGACCTCGTGCCGGCCGCGGCCGGTGGTGTGCAGCCAGCCGGCCGCGGCGAGTTGCCGCAGGTGGTGGTACACCTGCCCGGTGGTGCCCAGGCCGGGGAGTTCGGTCAGCTCGGCGGCGGTACGCCGGCCGCCGAGGATCTCGCGCAGCAGGCGCAGCCGGACCGGATGGCCGAGGGCCGCGAACGACTCCGCGGCGGCCGGCCAGTCGCCGGCCAGCAGCGCGTCGGTGCCGAGCGCCTGCTGCCACTCGTAGCGCTCGCCGGCCGGCAGGCGAACCGTGCCGGTGAACAGCACGCCGCCGTCGCCGGCGCCGTCGGCGGCCAGCTTCGCGGTGAGGCCGTCCAGCGCCCAGAAGTCGCCGTCCGCCCGGGCGCCGTCCGGGCGGACGGCGCGCCCGGCGCCCTCCAGTTCGGCGACCCGGCGCTCCAGCTCGGCGAGTCGCTCCTCCAATTCCATATTTTCGATATTACGTAATCACGTAGATATGTCAATCGGGCAGGTGCCATGGCCACGAGACCGGGGTGGTCGATCGGGTCTGCCGCGCGCCCGGTATCGGCCCGCCGGTTCCTGATCAAGGGCGGGACCGGGTCCGTTATCTCTCCCAGCGAACGGCGGAGCAGCTCAGCGGCCGGAAAATCAGGCGATACCGGCCGCGGCCTCGTATAACGTGATCCGAGTGAATCTCCCCCGTCGCGGCGAGGTGGGACCGTGCTGAGCCGGCTGCTCCGCGCCCATCTGCGTCCCTACTCGGCCGCCCTGGCGCTGGTCGTGCTGTTCCAGCTGGTCGGCACCATCGCGTCCCTGTACCTGCCCAGCCTGAACGCCGACATCATCGACCGGGGCGTCGCCCGCGGCGACACCGGTTACATCCTCGGTACCGGCGGGTGGATGCTGGCGGTGTCGCTGCTGCAGATCGCCTGCGCGATCGCCGCCGTCTACTACGGCGCCAAGGTGGCGGCCGGCTTCGGCCGGGACGTGCGCGGCGCGGTGTTCCACCGGGTGATCGGGTTCTCCACCCGGGAGGTCACCGGCCTGGGCGCGCCGTCACTGATCACCCGCTGCACCAACGACGTGCAGCAGGTGCAGATGCTGGTCGTGATGACCTGCACGATGCTGGTCGCCGCCCCGATCATGGGGGTCGGCGGCATCATCATGGCGCTGCGCGAGGACGTCGGCCTGTCGTGGCTGATGCTGGTCTGCGTCCCGGCGCTGCTCATCTCGGTCGGCCTGATCGTCTGGCGGATGGTGCCGCAGTTCCGCCTCATGCAGGAGCGCATCGACCTGGTCAACCAGGTGCTGCGCGAGCAGCTCACCGGCATCCGGGTGGTCCGGGCCTTCGTCCGCGAGCGCGAGGAGACCCGGCGGTTCGCCGCGGCCAACGAGGCGCTGACCGACACCGCGCTGCGCGTCGGGCGGCTCACCGCGCTCATCTTCCCCACCGTGATGCTGATCTTCAACGCCTCCATGGTCGCGGTGCTGTGGTTCGGCGCCTCCCGGGTGGACGGCGGCGAGATGCAGGTCGGCGGGCTGATCGCCTTCCTCAGCTATCTGATGCAGATCCTCACCGCGATGATGATGGCCACCTTCATCTCGATCATGATCCCGCGGGCCGCCGTGTGCGCCGAGCGCATCGTGGAGGTGCTGGACACCGACTCCTCGGTGCGCGCCGCCGGCCGCCCGGTCCGCGAGGTGCACCGCCGGGGCGAGGTGGAGATGCGCGAGGTGGAGTTCCGCTATCCCGGCGCGGCGGCGCCCGTGCTGTCCGGCATCACCTTCCAGGCCCTGCCCGGGCGGACCACCGCGGTCATCGGCAGCACCGGCTCGGGCAAGACGACGTTGCTGTCGCTGATCCCGCGGCTGTTCGACGCGACCGCAGGCACCGTGTCGGTGGACGGCGTGGACGTGCGCGAGCTGGACCCGCAGGTGCTATGGACCAGGATCGGCCTGGTGCCGCAGAAGCCCTACCTGTTCAGCGGCACCGTGGCCAGCAACCTGCGGTACGGCAATCCCGCCGCCACCGACGAGGAGCTGTGGGAGGCGCTGGAGGTGGCGCAGGCCCGCGACTTCGTCGAAGCGATGCCCGAAGGCCTGGCCGCGCCCATCTCCCAGGGCGGCACCAACGTCTCCGGCGGGCAGCGGCAGCGGCTGTCCATCGCCCGGGCCCTGGTGGCCCGGCCGGAGATCTACCTCTTCGACGACGCGTTCTCCGCGCTCGACCTGGCCACCGACGCCCGGCTGCGCGCCGCGCTGCGCCCCTACACCGCCGAGGCCGCCGTGGTCATCGTCGGGCAGCGGGTGTCCACCATCGCCGACGCCGACCAGATCATCGTGCTGGACGGCGGCCGCATCGCCGGCATCGGCACCCATCACCAGCTGCTGGAGACCTGCCCCACCTACGTGGAGATCGTGGAGTCCCAGCTGACCGCGGAGAGTGCGGCATGAGCGACCGTCCCACCGCGCCGGCGGGCAAGGCGCCCGCCGCGCCCGCCGCACCGGCCCGCCCGCCGGCCGGCGGCGGCCCGTTCGGGCGCGGCCCGTTCGGCGGCGCCGGGATGCCCGCCGAGAAGTCGATGGACTTCTGGCCGTCCGCCCGCCGGCTGCTCGGCCGGCTGCGCCCGGAACGGCCCCGGCTGGTGGCGGTCATCCTGCTCGCGGTGTCCAGCGTGGCACTGCAGGTCATCGGGCCCAAGATCCTCGGCCACGCCACCGACCTGATCTTCAGCGGCGTGGTGTCCCGCGGGCTGCCGTCCGGCATCACCGCCGAGCAGGCGGTCCAGGGCGCCCGCGCGTCCGGCAACGGCAACCTCGCCGACATGCTCGCCCGGATGGACCTGACGCCTGGCCGGGGCATCGACTTCGTCGCGCTCGGCACCACGCTGACCTGGGTGCTCGTCATCTTCGTGGTGTCCTCGCTGTTCATGTGGCTGCAGGGCCACCTGCTCAACGACGTCACCCAGCGCACCGTCTACCGGCTGCGCTCGGACGTGGAGGACAAGCTGCACCGGCTGCCGCTGCGCTATTTCGACGGCCGGCCGCGCGGCGAGCTGCTCAGCCGGGTCACCAACGACATCGACAACGTCGCCCAGACCATGCAGCAGACGCTCAGCCAGCTGCTGGTCTCGGTGCTCACCGTGGTCGGCGTGCTGGCGATGATGTTCGTGATCTCGCCGCTGCTCGCGCTGATCGCGCTGGTCACCGTGCCGGTGTCCATGGTGCTCACCGGCCTGGTGGCCAAGCGCTCGCAGAAGCTGTTCGTCGCGCAGTGGGCGCACACCGGCACCCTGAACGGCCACATCGAGGAGGCGTTCACCGGGCACGAGCTGGTCAAGGTGTTCGGGCGCGGCCCGGAGGTCGAGGAGGTCTTCCGGCAGCGCAACGAGGAGCTGTACAAGTCGAGCTTCGGCGCCCAGTTCATCAGCGGGATCATCATGCCGCTGATGATGTTCGTCGGGAACCTCAACTACGTGGCGGTCGCCGTGGTCGGCGGCCTGCGGGTGGCCACCGGCTCGATGTCGCTGGGCGACGTGCAGGCGTTCATCCAGTACTCTCGCCAGTTCACCCAGCCGCTCAGCCAGGTCGCCTCGATGGCCAACCTGCTGCAGTCCGGGGTGGCCTCGGCCGAGCGGGTCTTCGAGCTGCTGGACGCCGCCGAGCAGGAGCCGGACCCGGCCGAGCCGGTGCCGGCCACCGCGCGGCGCGGGCGGGTGGAGTTCGAGCACGTCTCGTTCCGCTACGAGCCGGACCGGCCGCTCATCGAGGACCTGTCGCTGGTCGCCGAGCCCGGCCACACCATCGCCATCGTTGGCCCCACCGGCGCCGGGAAGACCACCCTGGTCAACCTGATCATGCGGTTCTACGAGCTGGACGCCGGCCGGATCACCCTGGACGGGGTGGACATCACCGCGATGAGCCGCGACGAGCTGCGCGCGCAGACCGGCATGGTGCTCCAGGACACCTGGCTGTTCGGCGGCACCATCCGCGACAACATCGCCTACGGCGACCCGCGGGCCACCGAGGAGCAGATCATGGCCGCGGCCCGGGCGACCTATGTCGACCGGTTCGTGCGCACGCTGCCGGACGGCTACGACACGGTGATCGACGACGAGGGCGGCAACGTCAGCGCCGGCGAGAAGCAGCTGCTCACCATCGCTCGCGCGTTCCTCGCCGACCCCTCGCTGCTCATCCTGGACGAGGCGACCAGCTCGGTGGACACCCGCACCGAGGTGCTGGTGCAGCACGCCATGGCGGCGCTGCGCTCCGACCGCACCAGCTTCGTCATCGCGCACCGGCTGTCCACCATCCGCGACGCCGACCTCATCCTGGTGATGGAGGAGGGCAGCATCGTCGAGCACGGCACGCACGAGGAGCTGCTCGCCGCCCGCGGCGCCTACCACCGGCTGTACTCGGCGCAGTTCGCCGGCGCCCTGGTGCCGGCGGACGGCGAAGCCGCCCAGGGCTGACCCCGTCCGATCATCCGGCCCCGGCCACCCGGCCGCGCGACACGGCGTGGCCGGGGCCGGCGGCTCAGCCGGGGGTCTGCGCCGTCTCCAGCCGGCGGATGATCGGCGTCACCAGCTCGTTCAGCTCGCGGACCAGCACGGTGACGGCCAGCCGGGCGGACTCGGCCAGCCCGGCGGACGGGCCCTCCGGGGCCGGCGGCAGCGCGTCCAGCGGCACCGGCGCGTCGATCAGCAGGGTGGTGCGCAGGAACGGCGCGCGGCTCACGTCCTGGTCGGTGGGCTCCAGGTACTGGCCGAAGGTCTGCGGCCACTCGCGCCAGCCGCGGTCGCGCCACCACTCGCGCGAGGCGGTCAGCTCGGCCGGCAGCGGGGACACCATCAGGATGTGCGCGGTCAGCGTGCCGTCCCACGGGTTGCGGTCGCAGGCGGCCGACAGGATGCGCCGGTGCCGGCGGACGTACGGCGGGGACGGCGTGACGGCCAGCCGCCAGGCGGCGCAGGCGAAGGTGACCGGCGCGATGTCGCCGTAGGACCCCTCGAACGCGAGGCTGTGCTTGTGGACGTATTCGGCGTAGTGGCTGAGGCCGTCCGCGGCGAGCTGCCGGTCGTGGCCGTGGTCGATCCAGAAGGCATCGTGCTCGCCCATGCGTACCTCTCCGTGCGGTGGTCCCGCCCGCCATCCAACGCGATCCGGCCGGGGCGGCGCGCCCGGTTTCTCCCACAGCCGACAGCCGGCCGGCCGCGGCCGCCGATGCTCACCGAAAGTGGCGTCCCGGTGATAGCTCGCAGTCGGAAAAGGGCGCACAATCGGGGCGAGTTCCAGCAGTTCGGGGGATCCACCAGCCGTCCGCTTCCGATCACGAGAGACGAAGGCAGCCGATGGACGAGGGCCACCGCCCGGAAGAGCAGGGCACCGAGATCGAGCTCGACTTACCCGACCTCGATCTGACCGACATCGACGCGCTGGACGGCACCGCGCTGGGCGCGATCCTCCAGGAGATCTACGGCTCCGGCCGCGACATCACCGCCGGCGGCTCGCCGGTGGGGCAGATCTTCAGCTCGCACAGCTCGCACAGCCGGTTCAGCTCGTTCAGCTCGTTCTCCTCCTTCAGTTCCTTCTCGTCGTTCTCCTCCTTCAGCTCGCACAGCTCCACCTCGTGGGCGACGTAGCCGGGCGGCCGGCGGCGGTCACCGGCGCCGAGCCGTTCCGGTCGTTCATCTGCAAGGTGGCCTCGCGCTGCAACCTCGACTGCGACTACTGCTACGTCTACCGGCACGCCGACCAGTCCTGGCGCGCCCAGCCGCAACGCATGTCGCTGGCGACGGCCGCCCAGCTCGGCCGGCGGATCAACGAGCACGCCGTCGCGCACGGCCTGGCCCAGGTCGACTTCGTGCTGCACGGCGGCGAGCCGCTGCTGCTCGGGGTGGACTACCTGCGGGCGCTGTGCCAGGCGGTCACCCGGCACGCCCCGGACGTGCGGATCAGGTGGAACGGGCAGACCAACGGCACCGCGCTCACCGAGGAGGTGCTGGACTTCTGCCAGGAGTGGGACGTCACCTTCGGGCTCAGCGTCGACGGCCCGCGCGCGGTGAACGACCGGCACCGGCGCGACCACGCCGGCCGGTCGTCGTTCGACGAGGTGGCCCGGGCGCTGGAGTTGTTCGGCGGCGAGCGCGGCCGGCCGTACTGGGGCGGCGTGCTGGCGGTGATCGACCTGGCCGCCGACCCGCTGGAGTGCTACTCCTACCTGCGCTCGTTCGGCCCGCCGTCCATCGACTTCCTGCTGCCGCTCGGGCACCACGACCTGCGGCCGCCCGGCAAGGAGCACAGCCTGACCGGCACCCCGTACGCCGACTGGCTGCTGGAGATCTTCCAGGTCTGGTACCGCGAGCGGCCGCAGCCGCTGCGCATCCGCCGGTTCCGCGACATCATCGCGCTCTACCTCGGCGCCACCCGCAGCTCCGAGGAGTGGGGACTGCAGGCGGTCGACTTCATCGTGGTGGAGACCGACGGGGAGATCCAGGCGGTCGACACGCTCAAGGTGACCTATCCGGGCGCCTGCCGGCTCGGCCTGGACATCTTCCGGCACGACTTCGACGCGGCGCTCGCCTCCCCGCTGGTCCGCGCCCGCCAGGAGAGCTGGCGGGCGCTCGGCGAGACCTGCCGCCGCTGCGAGGTGGTCCGCGTCTGCGGTGGCGGCTACTTCCCCCAGCGGTACTCGCGGCGCGGCGGCTTCCAGAACACCTCGGTCTACTGCGCCGACCTGATGAAGCTCATCCGCACGGTCACCGGCACGGTGCTGGCCGACCTGCGCGAGGTGTCCCGGCCCCCGACCGAAAGGCCCGCGCGGTGACCGTCCGACTCGACACCACCACGATCGCCTCCTTCGCCGCGCCGGCCGGCCGCACCGGCCCGAACCGCGCGGTGTTCGCCGCCCGCTACTACGACACCCTGGTCGGGCTGCGCCGGCTGCGCGACCTGCTCGCCGACGCCCGGCCGGACTGCCTGGCCGAGTCGGGGTACGCCGAGCACCTGGCCGTGCTGAGCACCGCCCCCGGCCCGGTGCAGCGGCGGGTGCTCGGCCATCCGAGCGCGGGCTTCTGGGTGGACGTGGCGTGGAGCCTGGTCCGCCGCCGCGCGCACGAGCGCTTCCCCGGCATGCACCTGGTCCCGCACCTGCGGGAGTTCGCCCGGTTCGCCGCGAGCGCGGCGGTGCTGGCCGGCGGCTCATCCCCGCCGGCGGCCGTCCGCGCCGACCGCGACGGGCGGGTCGCGCTGCCCGGCGCCGGCCTGGCCCTGCGGCCGCGCGGCGCCACCCCGTACGCCCGCACCACGCTCGCCGTCGAGGCCGGCGAGCCGGCCGGCGGGCCGCACCTGGACCGGGTGCCCCACCTGGCGGCCGGCCCCGAGCTGAACTGGCTGGACGCCGACCTGCGGCTGGGCGGCCGCACCCGCTACGACTTCGCCGTGCTCGCAGCGCCGGAGGCCGAGCGGTGGCGGCGGGAACTGGACGAGTGCTTCGCGACGGTGCGGCGGGTGCACGAGCCGCTGCACGCCGAGCTGGCCGGCGGGCTGCGGGCGATCGTGCCGATCCGCGCGCCGGACGCCTCGACGCACGTCAGCGGCAGCTTCCGCGAGGCGCCCGGCCTGGTCGCACTCGCGCTCGGCACCGAGGTGGCCACGGTCGAGGCCCTGGTCCACGAGTACGGGCACCAGAAGTTGTACGCGCTGATGATGCTGGACCCGCTCATCGCCGGCGACACCGGCGAGGCCGTGCACTACTCGCCCTGGCGGGACGACCCGCGCCCGCTCGGCGGGCTGCTCCAGGCGGTCTACACCTTCGTGTCGGTGCTGCACTTCTACCGGGCCGCGCTCGGCACGCCGGGCACCGGCGGCCTGCCCGCCGCCGAGGTGATCACCCGCGCCTACCAGCTGACCGGCCAGGTGCGCGACGGGCTGGCCGGGCTGCGCGAGCGCGACGCGTTCTCGCCGCTCGGCCGGGCGCTGGCCGCGGCGCTGGAGCTGCGGCTGGCCGAGGCGACCGGGGACCTGCCCGCGCCGCCGGCGGCCGACCGCCGCGGAATCGACGCGGCGCGCCGGGAGCACCGGGCCCGCTGGGCCGCGCGCAACGGCCCGGCGAATCCGGCACCCCCGGGCGCCCGCGCCGAGCCCGCCGGCCGGCCGGCGACCGCATCGTCGGGCGCGGCGGCCCTTCCACCGGCAGACCCGGCGGACCGAGATCCGGCGGGCCGGGATCCGGCGGACCGGGTGGGCCGGGCGGGTTCGGGGGGGCCGGTGACCCGGGTGGCGGGCTCGTCCGGTCCGGTGGCAGAGGCAGGACCGGACGGCGGGGCGCGAACCGAGCTGGAGGCGCGCACCCTGCGGGCGCTCGGCCTGCCGGAACGGTGGACGGCCGGCGCCATCCTGCGCCGCTGGTACCCGGGCGACTCCCTGCTGGAACGGGTGCGCCACCTGAGCGAGCGGGGCGAGCTCGTCCTGCCGCCCGCGCCGGCCGGCGCCTCGCTGATCACCGACCTGGCCGCGGCGCACGCCGCCTACGTCCGCGACGACCATCCGGAGGCGGCGGCGCGTTACGCGGCGTGCGTCGCGCACGACCCGGGCAGCCCGTACTTCTGGCAGTGCTACGCCTTCGCGCTGCGGCACCTGGGCCGGCACGCCGAGGCGCTGTACATCCTGGCGCACACCGCCTACCTGCTGACCACCGGCCGGGTGCCCGACCCCGCCACCGACGTGCGCCGGACCCCGGCCGCCCGGAACTGGGGCCTGGCGCTGCCGCCCGCCGGGCCGGAGCCGTCCGGCCCGGCGGCCGGCCCCACCGGCGACGCGGTCGCCGACGAGCTGCGGCACAGCCGGTACCGGGACTTCGTCGCGGCGACCGGCGGCGGGCAACTGCCGGCGCTCATCGCGGTCGCCCAAGGGCTGAAGCCGGCGATGGACGTGTGGATCCCGCCGGCCGGGTGGCCGGCGTTCCTGCGCGCCGCCGACCGGCTGGGCCTGGTTCACCACGTGGACGCGTGCTTCGACCGGCACTCACCGCAGCTCGCCCAGGTGCCGCCCGACCAGCTGACCACCACCCGGGCCGGGTTCAGCCCGGAGCTGCGGCCCGGCACCGAGGCGCACGTGTTCCTGGCCCGGGACCGCGCGGCGCTCGACCGGGTGGTGGGCGCCGGATGGTACCCGCTGGTCATCGGCGGCAAGGTGGTCAACAAGCACCGCGCCGACCACGACAAGTTCGGCGACGCGCTCGGCTACCCGCCCTGCTGCCAGGAGTTCTTCCGGCACCGCAACAACTGGCACGACGACAACACCTACTACGCGGCGCTGCTGGCCACCAAGGGCGAGCCGTCGGCCTGGTGCAACCCGTTCCTGCGCCACACGATGTACGGCCTGGTTCCGTACATGCCCTGTTCGTACGCGTGCCCGGCCACCACCGCGTTCGCCGGGCGGCTGCGCGACGCCGTCGCCGGGGAGCTGCCGGAGTACCTGGCGGCGATGGAACGGGCGCTGCGCAAGCCGTTGCTGTGCGTGTCGGAGCTGCGCATGTACTGGTTCCACGACGAGTCGGTGACGCGGGACGACGCCGGGGAGGGCGTGGTGACGATCGCCTACCGGGGCGTGGAGTCGCTCTACCCGATCGAGGAGGACGACCCGCTGTGCCGGCTGCTGGCGTCCGGGGACCGGCTGGAGCTGGACGGCGAGGTCATCCGGGTGTACGCGGGGGACGCCTACGTCGGCGGCCATCAGGCCCGCGGCGACCGGCACGGCCCCGAGTGCCCCTTCGTGCTGACCTTCGCTCCCTGACCGGCGACTCCGACCGGCGACCCTGGGAGGAGCCGCCTGCCGGCCCTACCTGCGGCCGGCCCGCCGGGATCGCGGCACCGGACGCCTGGCGGCCACCGGTCCCGGCGAGCCGGCGATCCGGGGGGCCCGCTCCTGCCGGGCCGCCGGTCGTGCCGGGCTCAGCGGGCCGGGGCGGGGATGCGGCCGATGCCGAGGGTGTTGGCGGTCGGCAGCACGCCGGACTCCAGCGCGGCGACCAGCAGCGGCATGACCAGCTCGGCCAGCCGCTCGGCCCGCTCGGTGCCGAGCGCGCGCCACGGCCCGTAGGCCAGGTCGTCGGTGCGGCGCTCGACCTCCTCGCGCAGCGCCCGGCCGCGCTCGGTGGCCGCGCCGGCCGCGTCCAGCAGGCCGCGGGCGGCGAGCCGGTCCCGGGCGGCGGCCCACTCCTCGGCGGTCCAGCCGCGGCTCGCGAAGGTCTCCTGCGGCGCGGCGCCCACGGCGGCGAACGACACCAGCGCCTCGCACGGGTCCAGCTCCGCGGTGAGCAGCGCGGCGATGTGCCCGTCGCCGCGGTGCTCGCGCAGCACCCCGATGGCCTGCCACAGCGCCAGGTGCGGCTCGTCCGGCCAGGGCAGCGCCGCGTTGGCGGCGGCCAGCGGGCGGCCCGCGGTACCGGCCGCCTCGGCCGCCGCCCGGGCCAGCCGGGCCGCCTCGGCGAGGCCGGGGTCGGTGATCCGGTCGCCGAGCATGGTGCGGTACATCCGGTCCACGGCGCGCAGCCGGCCCGCCAGCACCCGCCGGGCCGGCGCGACGGCCCAGGCGGCCGGGATGTGCTCGGCCACCATGCGCGGGCTGAAGCTGTAGAAGGCCGCGCTCACCAGGGCGGCGCTCGCCTCGCCCAGCGGGGCCGCGCGCCAGGCGAAGTAGCTCGGCCAGCGGCTGTGCACCGGGAACCCCAGATCCGCCGCCTCCTTGAGCATCTCCGGGCCGTACCAGAACGGCGCGTGCACCGGCTCCAGCTGGTGCCACATCCGCCGCGCGAACCCGGGGTCCTCACCCATCGTCCCCACCCTCTCCATACCGGTCCGGTGCTCGCCGGACACCGCGTCGTGCTGATGGTCCGACATATTAGATAGTAGAACTATCGAATGTCCAGTCGAGACGGGATGCGGTGCGGGTCTGTGGTGGCGGGCCCGGGTACGGGACCCGGTGCGGGCGGGCCGCCTTGGGCGATGCGCGGGGATGCGAGGGAACCGGAGGGATTCGGGGGAGGTGGAGGCCCGAAGGGGCCGGCGCGGCCGGCGGGGTCACGCCACCCGGCCGGCCGCGGCGGACGGCGGGGTCAGGGCGACCTGATCTCCGCCGGGGGCCGGCCCTGGGCGGGCCGGGGCTGGCGGATGGTGGTGGACGGCCGGTCGCCCCGCTTGCGCGCGTAATAGGTGGGATAGCAGTCGTAGTAGCACCAGTACGGGTCGCAGTACCGCAGGAAACAGATGTACGGGCGGGTCGCGGCGGATGCCTCGGCCGCCGGGCAGACCACCGCCGAGCCGGTGGCCGGCGCGGTCCGGGCCGCCGCGGACGCGGGCGCCGCCGGCAGGCCGAACCCGGCGCCGGCGATCACCATTCCGGCCAGGGCCGTTCCGGCGGTATGGAGGAACCTGTGCATGATCTTCCCTTCTCGCGGATCGACTTGATCATGATCAAGCTAGCCGGACGATCACCTCAGGTCACGGACCCGTCGCGGTGCGGAGCCGATCTCTGTCGCCGATCTCGGTCGCCGGTGGCGCAGGGCGGTCCAGAGAGTCGATGCCCGATCTCCCGCCTGCGCGGCCAGGACCCGATCCGGCGGGCCGGCGCGTCCTGAGGGGCTCGCGTGCCGCAAGGCCACGGCGCCGGTCGCGGTCGACGCGGCCCCGGCGTGCGTCGGCGGGGCCGCCTAGGAGGTCGAGGAGCAGGGGGGCGGGGGTCAGGGGCGCGTCAGGGGGTGCCGGTTAGCTTGGTGATCATGTGGGAGCCGGATGCCCTGGCGGCGGTGGGCCCGGCGGCCGGACGGCCCGCGCCGGCCGCCGGCGCGGGCCGCCGCCGCTGGAGTGGTGGTCCGCCGGAACGGGCCGCGGGGTGGCGTCGACCGGCGGATCGGCTAGAGTTGAGTTGCTCGCTCTCTTGTACCATTCGTGTTTGTGAAGGCAGGTTCCGCGCCATGACCACACCCCGGACACCGACCGCCGCCGAGGAGTTGCGCGCGGCCGGGCTGCGGGTGACGGCCGCCCGCGTCGCCCTGCTGGAGACCGTCCGGGGCGGTGACCACCTGGAGGCCGAGGCGGTCGCCGCCGGGGTGCGGGAGCGGGTCGGCCACATCTCTCTCCAGGCCGTGTACGAGGCCCTGCACGCCCTCACCGCGGCCGGGCTGGTCCGCCGGATCGAGCCGGCCGGCAGCCCCGCCCGGTTCGAGGGACGCGTGGGGGACAACCATCACCACATCGTGTGCCGGTCATGCGGCACCGTCGCCGATGTCGACTGCGAGGTCGGCGAGGCGCCCTGCCTGACGGCGTCCGACGACCACGGCTTCGTGATCGACGAGGCCGAGGTCATCTACTGGGGGCTGTGCCCCGGGTGCTCCACCGCCCGCAGTTCCCGAGCACTGTGATCCGAGAAGTTCGGAAGGATTCCCATGTCTGAGAACCATGATGCGATCATTGCCGACCCCAAGGGGGGCGACGAGGGCGGCTGCCCGGTCGCGCACGATCGCGCCGCGCACCCGACGCAGGGCGGCGGCAACCGCCAGTGGTGGCCGGAGCGGCTCAACCTGAAGATCCTCGCCAAGAACCCGGTCGTGACCGACCCGTTCGGCGGCGAGTTCGACTACGCCGAGGCGTTCCAGAGCCTCGACCTGCCGGCCGTGAAGCGGGACATCGCCGAGGTGCTGACCACCTCGCAGGACTGGTGGCCGGCCGACTTCGGCCACTACGGCCCGCTCATGATCCGAATGGCCTGGCACAGCGCGGGCACCTACCGCATCAGCGACGGCCGCGGCGGCGCCGGCGCCGGCCAGCAGCGCTTCGCCCCGCTCAACAGCTGGCCGGACAACGTCAACCTCGACAAGGCCCGCCGCCTGCTGTGGCCGGTCAAGAAGAAGTACGGCAGGAACATCTCCTGGGCCGACCTGCTGATCCTGGCCGGCAACGTCGCGCTGGAGTCGATGGGCTTCCAGACCTTCGGCTTCGCCGGCGGCCGGGCCGACGTCTGGGAGCCCGACGAGGACGTGTACTGGGGCCCGGAGACCGCCTGGCTCGACGACGAGCGCTACAGCGGTGACCGGGAGCTGGAGAACCCGCTGGCCGCGGTGCAGATGGGGCTGATCTACGTCAACCCCGAGGGCCCGAACGGCCACCCCGACCCGCTCGCCTCGGCGCGCGACATCCGCGAGACGTTCCGGCGGATGGCGATGAACGACGAGGAGACCGTCGCGCTGATCGCCGGCGGCCACACCTTCGGCAAGACCCACGGTGCCGGCCCGGCCGACAACGTCGGCCCGGACGTGGAGGCGGCGCCGATCGAGCAGCAGGGCCTCGGCTGGCGGAACACCTACGGCACCGGCAAGGGCGGTGACACGATCACCAGCGGGCTGGAGGTCACCTGGACGCCCACCCCGACCGTGTGGGACAACAGCTTCTTCGAGATGCTGTTCGGCCACGAGTGGGAGCTGTTCAAGAGCCCGGCCGGTGCCAACCAGTGGCGGCCGAAGGGCGGCGCCGGCACGGTCACCGTGCCCGACGCCCACGACCCGGCCAAGACCCACCCGCCGACGATGCTGACGAGCGACCTGGCGCTCCGGGTCGATCCGGTGTACGAGCAGATCTCCCGGCGCTTCCTGGCCAACCCCGCGGAGTTCGCGGACGCCTTCGCCCGGGCGTGGTACAAGCTCACCCACCGCGACATGGGCCCGATCCAGCGCTACCTCGGCCCGGAGGTCCCGGCCGAGGTGCTGCTCTGGCAGGACCCGCTGCCCCCGGTGACGCACGAGCTGGTCGACGCCGGCGACGTCGCCGCCCTCAAGGAGCGGGTGCTGGCCGCCGGGCTGCCGGTCTCGCGGCTGGTGGCCACCGCGTGGGCGTCGGCGGCCTCGTTCCGCGGCAGCGACAAGCGCGGCGGCGCCAACGGCGCCCGGATCCGCCTGCAGCCGCAGATCGGCTGGGAGGCCAACGACCCCGACCGGCTGGCGACCGCGCTGCGCGTCCTGGAGGAGATCCAGCAGGAGTTCAACGACGCCCAGACCGGCGGCAAGCGGATCTCGCTGGCCGACCTGATCGTGCTGGCCGGCGCGGCCGGCGTCGAGCAGGCGGCCCGGGACGCCGGGTTCGAGGTCCAGGTCCCGTTCACCCCGGGCCGGGTGGACGCCTCGCAGGAGCAGACCGACGTGGAGTCGTTCGCCGCGATGGAGCCGACCCACGACGGGTTCCGCAACTACCTGGGCAAGGGGCACCGGCTGCCCGCCGAGTACCTGCTGATCGACCGGGCCAACCTGCTCGACCTGAGCGCGCCGGAGATGACGGTGCTGGTCGGCGGCCTGCGCGTCCTCGGCGCCAACCACGGTGAGTCGCCGCACGGCGTGCTCACCGCGACGCCAGGGCGGCTGACCAACGACTTCTTCGTCAACCTGCTCGACCTCGGCACGACCTGGCACGCGACGTCGCAGGACCAGAACGCCTTCGAGGGCCGCGACGCCGCGACCGGCGAGGTGAAGTGGACCGGAACCCGGGCCGACCTGGTGTTCGGCGCCAACTCCGAGCTGCGCGCGCTGGCGGAGGTCTACGCGAGCGACGACGCCAAGGAGAAGTTCGTCCGGGACTTCGTCAAGGCGTGGGACAAGGTCATGAACCTCGACCGGTACGACCTGCCCCGGCGCTGAGCCCGCCGGACGCCTCCCGGCCGGACCCGGTCACCGGCGCACCGCCCGGTGACCGGGGCCGCCGGCCCGGGAGGCGTCCGACCGGGTCATGACGTCCGGCCCGGCCGCCGCGCGGCCGGGCCGGACGCCGTTCAGCGGGCGGGCCTCCGGGACCGGGCCGGCGGGGGCCGGGATCAGCGGAAGTCGTCGGCGTGGTCGCGGGCCCACCGGGCGTAGGGGGTCGCCGGCCGGCCGATCAGCCGCTCGACGGTCGGCAGCACCGGCTCGGGCGCGGCCACCATCGCCGCCTGCCCCGCGATGATCGTCGCGGCCATCTCGACCGGCATGCCGCCGGCCACCATCTGCTCGCGCGCCTGGCCGGGGTCCAGCTCCACCCAGCGCACCGGCCGGCCGATCGCCTCGCCGATCGCCGCCGCCTGCTCGGCCTGGGTGAGCGTCTCCGGCCCGGTCAGCTCGTACACCGCGCCGTCGTGTCCCGGCGTGGTCAGCACGTGCGCGGCCACCGCGGCGATGTCCCGCTCGTGGATCAGGGACCGGCCCGCGTCGCCGTACACCCAGTGCACATCCCCGGTCTGGCGGATCTGCGGTGCCCACATCAGCGTGTTGGCGGCGAACCCGCCGGGCCGCAGGAAGGTGTGCGCCGCCCCGGAGCCGGCGATGAGCCGCTCCAGCAGCGCGTGCGAGCCGAGAATGGACCCGGGGACCGGCTCGGTGTCCGGGGTGACCCCGCGCGTGGACAGGTAGACGATCCGCCGGGCCCGCGCCGCGAGCGCGGCGATCGTGGCGGGCGCGGCGTGGTCGGCCGCCAGCGTGGGCCAGACCAGGAAGACGGTGTCCACCCCGTCCAGCGCCGCGTCCAGCGACCCGGGATCGGCCAGGTCGCCGCGGGCCACGCCGGCCGCCGCGGGCAGGTCCGCCCGCGCCGGGTCGCGGGTCAGCGCGCGCACCTTGGCGCCCCGCTCCAGCAGCATCTGCACCACGTGCCGCCCGACGTTCCCGGTGGCCCCGGTTACCAGGATCATGGACACTCCTCGTTCGCTCGCCTCGCTGCGGCGGTCGCCGCCGGCACCAGCGTGGAACATCAACCGAGGTTCAGGTCAACCCGGCGGTCCGGCCGGTCCCGAGCCGACGCCAGGGCCGGGAGGGGCGGGCGACCGGGCCGGGACGCGGTGGTCGCCAGGGTGCGGGATACTACAGAGTCGGTCACGAAACGCCATCCGGGCGTCGGCCGGACAGCCTCCGGCCCGCCGGCCGGAGGTCGGAGTCGAAGGAGCGGGCCGGCGCGGCCGCCCGCCGGGAGAGGGGACCGGCCGGTGAGGGACGTCGTCGCGGAGGCGGCTCGCAGGCGGACGTTCGCGGTGATCAGCCATCCGGACGCCGGTAAGTCCACGATGACCGAGGCGCTGGCGCTGCACGCCTCGGCGATCACCCAGGCGGGCGCGGTGCACGGCAAGGGGGAGCGGCGCGGCGTCACCTCCGACTGGATGGAGATGGAACGCGCCCGCGGCATCTCGATCACCTCGGCGGCGCTGCGGTTCGAGTACCGCGACCACGTCTTCAACCTGGTGGACACCCCCGGGCACGCCGACTTCTCCGAGGACACCTACCGGGTGCTGGCCGCGGTCGACTGCGCGGTCATGCTGATCGACGCCGCCAAGGGCATGGAGCCGCAGACGCTCAAGCTGTTCGAGGTCTGCCGGCACCGCCGCATCCCGGTCATCACGTTCGTCAACAAGTGGGACCGGCCGGGCCGCGAGGCGCTGGAGCTGCTGGACGAGGTGGAGGAGCGCACCGGCCTGCGCCCGACCCCGGTGACCTGGCCGCTCGGTGTGGCCGGCGACTTCCACGGCGTGGTGGAGCGGCCCGGCGGCCGGATCGTCCGGTACACCCGCACGCCCGGCGGGGCGACCCGGGCGCTGGAGACCGAGCTCAGCCCCGGGCAGGCCGCCGCCGAGCTCGGCGCGGACTGGACCCGTGCCGACGAGGAGCGCGCGCTGCTGGACGCCATCGGCGCCGACCACGACCAGAAGCGGTTCGAGTCGCACGAGTCGACGCCGGTGCTGTTCGGCGCGGCGCTGACCAACTTCGGGGTGGCCCGGCTGCTGGACCTGATGGTCGAGCTGGCGCCGCGCCCGCAGGCCCGGCTGGACGTGCGCGAGCGGCCCCGCCCGCTGGCCGCGCCGATGTCCGGCCTGGTGTTCAAGGTGCAGGCCAACATGGACCCGGCGCACCGCGACCGCATCGCCTTCGTCCGGGTGTGCTCGGGGCGGTTCGAGCGCGGCATGGTCCTGACCCACGCCGCCACCGGCCGGCCGTTCGCCACCAAGTACGCCCAGACCGTGTTCGGCCAGGAGCGCGCCACCGTCGACGAGGCCTACCCCGGCGACGTGGTCGGCCTGGTCAACGCGGGCGCGCTCCGCCCCGGCGACACCCTGTACGAAGGGCCGGCGGTGGAGTTCCCGCCCATCCCGAGCTTCGCGCCCGAGCACTTCGCGGTGGCCCGGGTCCGCGACAGCGGCAAGTCCAAGCGGTTCCGCCGCGGCATCGAGCAGCTGGACGCCGAGGGGGTGGTGCAGGTGCTGCGGTCACCGGCGCGCGGCGACCAGGCACCGGTGCTGGCCGCGGTGGGGCCGATGCAGTTCGAGGTGGTGCGGCACCGGCTGGCCGCCGAGTTCGGCGCCGAGATCAGCCTGGACCGGCTGGACTACTCGGTGGCCCGGGTGACCGACGCGGCCTCGGCCGAGCGGCTGGCCGGCCAGCGTGGTGCCGAGGTGCTCACCCGGGGGTACGACGGGGCGCTGCTCGCCCTGTTCGCCGACCGGTGGCGGATGCGGTTCATCCAGCGGGAGATCTCCGGGCTGGTGCTCCGGCCGCTGATCGCCGACACCACGGCGGAGCCGGCCGACGGCGGCTGACCGTCCCCGGGGCCGCCGTGCCCGCATGGGCCGCCCGGACGCCGACCGTCCCGGGCGGGCGCGCTCGCGGTGCCGTCCGCCGGCGGGACACGCCGGACGGCACTTAATGGGGTTTCGGCCTGGTTTGTCGGCGAATAGCTGAGAAGCTGGGGTTATGCGGATCGATCTCCACTGCCACTCCACCGCCAGTGACGGCACCGACGCCCCCGGAGGGCTGATGGCGGCGGCCGCGGCCGCCGGGCTGGGCGTGGTGGCGATCACCGACCATGACACCACGGCGGGCTGGGACGCGGCCGCGGCGGCGGTGCCGGCCGGGATGACGCTGGTGCGCGGTGCCGAGCTGTCCGGCCGGTGGTACGGCGCCGGGCAGTCGGTCGGGCTGCACCTGCTGGCCTACCTGTTCGACCCCGGCCATCCACCGCTGGTGGCGGAGCTGGCCCGGGTACGGCGCTCGCGCGACGTGCGCGCCGAGAACGTCGTCGCGCTGCTGAACGCGGACGGCATCGACGTCGGCATGGACGAGATCCGCGGGCAGGCCCCCGGCGCCACGGTCGGCCGCCCGCACATCGCCCGGGCCCTGGTCGCCCGCGGGCTGGTCGGCTCGGTGAACGAGGCTTTCGCGCCGGAGTGGCTGGGGCGGCGCTACCGGCTGCCCAAGACCGACATGGACGTGCTCACCGCCATCGGGCTGGTCGGCGCGGCCGGCGGCGTCACGGTGCTCGCCCACCCCCGGGCGGGCAGCCGCGGGCACATCGTGCCGGACGCGCTGATCGCCGAGCTGGCCGCGGCCGGGCTGTGGGGCGTGGAGGCCGGCCACGTGGACCACGAGCCGGCCGACCAGGAGCACGTGCGGGCGCTGGCCCGCGAGCTCGGACTGCGGGTCACCGGCTCCAGCGACTACCACGGCGAGAACAAGACGGTCCGGCTGGGGGCGTTCACCACCGCCCCGGAGGTGTACGAGGAACTCGCCGCCGCGGCCACCGGCACCCCGCCGCTGGCCGGCTGAGCCGGTCCCTTTCCGGCCGCGAAAAAGGGCCTGTGGTCTACACCAATTACCGCCCTTGAATCGGCGGCGGGCCGGCGGGTGAATTGGTTCATACCATTCCGTACGGCAGCGCTGGTTTTTCCGCGCGATGCGGTCGCCGGGCAAATGGATTAGACCGCCATGATGGCTCTACCAGCGAGAACGTCTTCTTGACCTGGTGGTGACGTTCCGTCGTGTGAAAAATAGGTAGAGTCCCGGCAAGCGCGGCGGGAACATGCGCCGTCGAAGTCGTGGGAGGCGTTCGAGTGCCCAAGTACGTTTACGATTTCACCGAGGGAAACAGGGATCTCAAAGATCTCCTCGGCGGCAAGGGTGCCAATCTCGCGGAGATGACCGGGCTGGGCCTTCCGGTCCCGCCGGGGTTCACGATCACGACCGAGGCGTGCCGCCACTACCTGACCGAGGGCGGCCTGCCCGACGGGCTGTCCGGCGAGATCGACACGCACCTGGCCGCGCTGGAGCGGGCCATGGGCAAGCGCCTCGGCGCGCCCGACGACCCGCTGCTGGTCAGCGTGCGCTCCGGTGCCAAGTACTCCATGCCCGGCATGATGGAGACGGTCCTCAACATCGGCCTCAACGACGAATCGGTGCACGGCCTGGCCAAGCAGGCCGGCGACGAGCGGTTCGCCTGGGACTCCTACCGGCGGCTCATCCAGATGTTCGGCAAGACCGTCCTGGACATCGACGGCGACCTGTTCGAGGACGCCCTGGCCGCCGCCAAGCGCGACAAGGGCGTGCCCGACGACCTGGACCTGTCGGCGGCCGACTTCCAGCGGCTGGTGGAGACCTACAAGGGCATCGTCCGCGAGCACACCGGCGAGGACTTCCCCGCCGACCCGCGCCGGCAGATGCGCCTGGCCGTCCAGGCGGTCTTCTCCTCGTGGAACGCGCCACGCGCCGTCGTCTACCGGCGGCAGGAGCGGATCCCGGCCGACCTCGGCACCGCGGTCAACATCGTGGCCATGGTCTTCGGCAACCTCGGCATGGACTCCGGCACCGGGGTGGCCTTCACCCGCGACCCCGGCTCCGGCCGCCAGGGCGTGTACGGCGACTACCTGCAGAACGCCCAGGGCGAGGACGTTGTGGCCGGCATCCGCAACACCGTGCCGCTGCAGGACCTGGAGCGCATCGACCCCGCCTGCTATCGCGAGCTGCTCGGCATCATGGAGACGCTGGAGAACCACTACCGCGACCTGTGCGACATCGAGTTCACCATCGAGCGCGGGAAGCTGTGGATGCTGCAGACCCGGGTCGGCAAGCGCACCGCGGCGGCGGCGTTCTGCATCGCGGTCCAGCTGGTCGACCAGGGCCTGATCGACCTGGACGAGGCGGTGCGCCGGGTCACCGGCGAGCAGCTCGCCCAGCTGATGTTCCCCCGGTTCGACACCGGCGCCGACCGGCGGCTGATCACCAAGGGCATGAACGCCTCGCCCGGCGCCGCGGTGGGCAAGGCGGTGTTCACCCCGGCCCGGGCCAAGGAGCTGGCCGACCGGGGCGAGGACGTCATCCTGGTCCGCCGGGAGACCACGCCCGACGACCTGGTCGGCATGATCGCCGCCCGCGGCGTGCTGACCAGCCGCGGCGGCAAGACCTCGCACGCGGCCGTGGTGGCCCGCGGCATGGGCAAGACCTGCGTCTGCGGCGCCGAGGAGCTGGACGTCGACGCCGCCGGCGGCCGGTTCACCGCGCCCGGCGGCCTGGTCATCGAAGACGGCGACGTCATCTCCATCGACGGCGGCACCGGCGAGGTGTACCAGGGCGAGGTACCGGTGGTCGACTCGCCGGTGGTGGAGTACTTCGAGACCGGGCGGGACGGCGGCGAGGAGCTGGTCGGGGCGGTCGACCGCCTGATGCGGCACGCCGACACCGGCCGGCGGCTGGCGGTGCGCGCCAACGCCGACAACGCCGAGGACGCCGCCCGGGCCCGCCGCTTCGGCGCGCAGGGCATCGGGCTGTGCCGCACCGAGCACATGTTCCTCGGCGACCGGCGCCGGCTGGTCGAGGACCTGATCCTGGCCGGCTCCGCCGGCGAGCGCGAGGCGGCGCTGGAGGCGCTGCGGCCGCTCCAGCGGTCCGACTTCGCGGCGATCTTCGCCGAGATGGACGGGCTGCCGGTCACCATCCGGCTCATCGACCCGCCGCTGCACGAGTTCCTGCCCGACCTGACCGCGCTGTCGGTGCAGGTCGCCCTGGCCGGGGACGAGGCGTCGCCGCGGGACCGCAGGCTGCTGGAAGCGGTCCGGCGGCTGCACGAGCAGAACCCGATGCTCGGCCTGCGCGGCGTCCGGCTCGGCCTGGTCATCCCGGGGCTGTTCGAGATGCAGGTCCGGGCGATCGCCGAGGCGGCGGCCGAGCGGCGCGCGGCCGGCGGCGACCCGCGCGCGGAGATCATGATCCCGCTGGTCAGCGCGGTTCAGGAGCTGGAGGGCGTCCGCGACGAGGCCCGGCGAATCCTGGCCGAGGTGGGGGTGGCCGCGCTGGTCGGCACCATGATCGAGGTGCCGCGCGCGGCGCTGACCGCCGGGCAGATCGCCGAGGCCGCCGAGTTCTTCTCGTTCGGCACCAACGATCTGACCCAGATGACCTGGGGATTCTCCCGCGACGACGTGGAGGCCGCGTTCTTCTCCCGCTACCTGGAACTGGGCATCTTCGGGGTGTCCCCGTTCGAGACCATCGACGCCGACGGCGTCGGCCGGCTGATGACGATCGCCGTCGCGGAGGGCCGCCGGGCCCGCCCGGACATCAAGCTCGGCATCTGCGGCGAGCACGGCGGCGACCCCGAGTCGGTGCGCTTCTGCCACCGGATCGGGCTGGACTACGTCTCCTGCTCGCCGTTCCGCGTCCCGGTGGCCCGGCTGGAGGCCGGCCGGGCCGCGCTGGCCGGCGGCGACAGCGACACCCGCTGACCCCGCCCGCCTTACCGGGGGCGGGCCGGGCCGCGGGCACATCACCGGGACGCGCGGTGCGCGGTGCGCGCCGGGATGTGCGAAGTTCACCCCGGACATCAGCGGTTTCCAGGAGGTTCACCGTCTCGCGCGCCGCACGGGGGTACCATCCGGCTAGCAATGGAAGGTTACGGACAGTCCGATCAGGCCAGGTGGGTGCCGGAAGGCCCCGGCAACCGCGAGCGCGGCGCGTTCGAGCGCGACCGGGCGCGGGTGCTGCACAGCGCGGCGCTGCGCCGGCTGGCCGCCAAGACGCAGGTGGTCGGCCCGGGGGACGTCGCCGACCACGGGCGGCACATCCCGCGTACCCGGCTGACGCATTCCCTGGAATGCGCGCAGATCGGCCGGGAGATGGGCAAGGCGCTGGGCTGCGACCCCGACCTGGTGGAGACCGCCTGCCTGGCGCACGATCTCGGCCACCCGCCGTTCGGGCACAACGGCGAGGCGGTGCTGAACGAGCTGGCCGCCCGGTGCGGCGGCTTCGAGGGCAACGCGCAGAGCCTGCGGCTGCTCACCCGGCTGGAGGCCAAGGTGCTCGCCCCGGGCGGCGGCAGCGCCGGTCTCAACCTCACCCGGGCCACGCTCGACTCCTCGCTCAAGTACCCTTGGACGTCCGCCCGCGGGGCCAAGTTCGGCGTGTACCCCGACGACCTGCCGGTGTTCGACTGGATCCGGCGCGGCGCGCCGGAGGGCCGGGTCAGCTTCGAGGCGCAGGTCATGGACTGGTCCGACGACGTCGCCTACTCGGTGCACGACCTGGAGGACGCTCTGCACTCCGGGCATCTCACCCCGGCGCTGCTGCGCGACCCCGGGCAGCGGCGCGAGGTGTGCGAGCGCACCCTGAAGTGGTACGCCCCGGACGCCTCGCTGACCGAGCTGGAGGAGACCCTGGCGGGCCTGCTCGCCGCGCCGCTGTGGCCGGCCGGCTTCGCGGGCACCATGGCCGACCTGGTGGCGCTGAAGTCGCTGACCAGCGCCCTCATCGGCCGGTTCTGCCTGGCCGCCCAGGCCGCCACGCTCGCCGCCTACGGCCCGGGGCTGACCCGGTACCGGGCCGACCTGCTCGTGCCGCGGGCCGTCCGGCTGGAGTGCGCGCTGCTCAAGGGGGTCACCGCGCACTACGTGATGTCCCGGGACGACCACCACGCCAACCAGGCCCGCCAGCGCGAGCTGATCGCCGAGCTGGCCTCCATGATCATGTTGCGGGCGCCGGAGAGCCTGGAGCCGGCGCTGCGGGAGGCCTTCACCGGCGCGGCCGATGACGCCGCCCGGCTGCGCGTGGTGATCGACCAGATCGCCTCGCTGACCGACGTGTCCGCGGTGGCCCTGCACCGCGCCCTCGGCGCCCGCCGCTGACCGCCGCCACCGGGCCGGCCGCCGCCATCGCCTGCGGCCGGCGCCGCCTGGGGGCCGGCGCCGCGTGACGACCGGCGCCGCGTGACGACCGGCGCCGCGTGACGACCGGCGGGGTCAGCCGCGGGTGACGTCCGGCGGGGTGGTCTCGGTGGGGGTGGGCCGGCTGGTGGGCTTCCTGGTCGGGCGCTTGCCCGAGCACAGCGTGCGGCAGGGCGGGGTGGCGCCCACCCGGGCGCGCGTCCCGGCGACCTCGCCGGCCGGGGAGAGGGTGGCGTTGCCGTTCTTCCAGGCGTCCAGGTAGCTCCACGGGTCGACCATGCCGCGCCGCACCCACCAGTACTTGGCCGCGGTGGCCCAGGACATCGCGAAGTACACGTTCGGCCCGCCGTTCCCGGCGTTGCCGGAGTTGCCGGCCCGGCCGAGGGTCTGGCCGGCGTTCACCCGCACCCCGGCCCGGATGCCCGGCTCGACCGCGGCCAGATGGGCGCCCACGTACAGCACGCCGTCGTCGCCGCGCACCGACACCAGCCGGCCCTCGCGGTCGATGCCGCGGTCGGTCGAGGCCCGCCACCGGTCGCCGCGCACCGCCTCGTGCACCACGCCGCCGACCGGGGCGACGAACGCGCAGCCGCTGCCGGTCCAGATCGTCGTCCGCGGCGGCACCGGCCGCTGGTCGGTGAAGCTGGTGCGGCAGCCGCGCACCGGGAAGGCGTAGGTGAAGGGGGAGAGCTTGGGCGGCGGTACCCGGACCGGGTCGTCGCCGGGCGGCGGCTGCACCGCGGGCGGTACCGCGACCGGAGAGGTATCGGTGTCGGCGGTCTTCTCGCCGTCCCCGGTCTCCCCGCCGCCCTGCTCGGCGGGCGGTGTCGCGGTGGCCGGGGCGATCCGGGCGGCGGCCGCCTCGACGGTCTCCCGCGGCCCCGAGCCGGTGCCGGGGCCCGTGCCGGTGCCGGGGCCCGTGCCGGTGCCGGTGCCGGTGCCGGACGGTCCGGCGGCGGCGGCGCCCGCGTCCGGTGCCGGGGCGGGCGGCAGGGTGCTGACCCCGGCCACCCCGGCCGGCGCCGTGCAGGCGGCGGTGACGAGCACCGTCGCGGCAAGTGCGGCGAGTCGTCCCGTTCGCATGATCTCCACCCGTCGGACGTTACCGAAAATGAGCGTTTCCTTGATAGTCGAGCGCAATGGCACTCGCGACCCTTTTGCCGAAAATGTGAAGCCTGTGCTGGTCGCGGGCGAGGCTGTCGGCCGCGGGCCGTAGACTCGCGGCGTGGCAGGGCGGATCAGTGACGAGGACATCGCGCTCGTGCGCGAGCGGTCGGCCATCGCCGAGATCGTCGGCGAGCATATCCAGCTGCGCAACGCGGGCGGCGGCAATCTCAAGGGCCTGTGCCCGTTCCACGATGAGAAGTCCCCGTCCTTCAACGTGACCCCGGCCCGGGGCTACTGGTACTGCTTCGGCTGCGGCGAGGGCGGCGACGTCATCACCTTCGTCCGCAAGCTGGAGCACCTGACCTTCAGCGAGGCGATCGAGCGGCTGGCACAGCGCGCCGGCCTCTCGCTCCGCTACGAGCAGGGCGGGTACGTCCCCGGCCGCGAGCAGGGCGAGCGCAGCAGGCTCATCGACGCGCACCGGGCCGCCGCCGAGTTCTACGCCGGCCTGCTGGCCTCGCCCGAGGCCGCCCCCGGCCGGCGGTTCCTGGCCGAGCGGGGCTTCGAGCAGGTCGACGCCGAGCGCTTCGGCGTCGGGTTCGCCCCGCCGGAGTGGGACCGGCTGGCCCGCCACCTGATGGGCCGCGGCTTCTCCGCCGCCGAGCTGATCAAGGGCGGCCTGGCCCGCGAGGGCCGCCGGGGCCCGGTCGACCGGTTCCGCGGCCGGCTGATGTGGCCGATCCGCGACATCACCGGCGAGGTCATCGGGTTCGGCGCCCGCCGGCTGCTGGACGGCGACGACGGGCCGAAGTACCTCAACACCCCGGAAAGCCCCATCTACAAGAAGAGCACCGTGCTCTACGGCGTCGACCTGGCCAAGCGCGAGATCTCCAAGCGCTCGCAGGCGGTGGTCGTCGAGGGTTACACCGACGTGATGGCCTGCCACCTGGCCGGCGTGCCCACCGCCGTCGCCACCTGCGGCACCTCCTTCGGCGAGGAGCACATCAAGGTGCTGCGCCGGCTGTTGCTGGACCAGGCCGAGTTCCGCGGCGAGGTCGTCTTCACCTTCGACGGCGACTCCGCCGGGCAGAAGGCCGCGCTGCGCGCCTTCGCCGACGAGCAGAAGTTCGTCACCCAGACCTTCGTCGCCGTGCAGCCCGACGGCCTGGACCCGTGCGACCTGCGGGTCAAGCACGGCGACGCGGCGGTCCGCGACCTGATCGCCGCCCGCGAGCCGCTGTTCGCGTTCGCCATCCGCAGCGTCATCTCCCGCTACGAGCTGGACACCAACGAGGGCCGGCTGGCCGCGCTGGACGCCGCCGCCCCGCTGGTCGCCGGCATCAAGGACCAGGCGCTGCGGGGGCGCTACGCCGTCGACCTCGACCGCTGGCTCGGCTTCATGGACGAGCGGATGGTGCTGCGCCGCATCCAGGAGGCCGGCGGCCGCGGCGCCGGCGGCCGGCCAGGCCAGGCCAGGCCCGGCGGGCGGCGTGCCCCGGCGGCGGCCCGGCCCGCCGACCAGGCCGACCCGGTGGTGCGGCTGGAGGCCGAGGCGCTGAAGCTCGCCGTCCAGCGGCCGGTGCTCATGGGGCCGGAGTTCGACGCGCTCGGCGCGCAGGCGTTCACCGCCGCCGAGCACATCGCGCTCTACGAGCTGATCATCGCGGCCGGCGGCACCGCGGCGGCCGGGCCGGGCGGCCGCGAATGGGTCGACCTGCTGCTCGCCGAGACCCATGACGACGAGCTGCGCGCGATGGTCACCCGGTTCGCCGTCGAGCCGGTGCGCACCGACCTGGCCAGCGAGGAGCGTTACGGCCCGGCGGTCCTGGCCCGGCTGGGGGAGGTCGCGGTCACCCGGGCGCTGGTGCGGATCAAGGCGCGCATGGAGCGGCTCAACCCGGTCGAGCAGCAGCAGGAGTACAACCGCCTCTTCGGGGAACTGGTCGCGCTCGAACAACAACGACGGCTGCTCAGAGAACGCGCCGTGGGAGCGTAAATAACTTTACTATCCGCTGCTCACCGCCGCCAAACTTTGGTTTGATATCGATTCGGTAATACCGACGGCCTTACCTTTTGTGACAAAAATAGGCCTGCCGTTTCCCGGGGCCGGTACCGCAGACTATGTCCCGTGGGTGCATCGGTGCTGCCAAGTGGACCGCCATCGATCGACCAGGTGGCGGATCTCGTCGTGACAGGAAGGGAGCGCGGGAGCGTCACCGTCGAGGACGTCGCCGCCGCGCTCGACCGCTCCGAGTTGCCGGCCGACGCGCTGGAGCGCGTCGTGCGGATGCTCGCCGACAAGGGTGTGGAGGTGCTCGAGCCCCAGGCCGACGACGAGCCGGCCCGCCCGGAGGAGGAGGACGTCGGCAAGCGGGCCCCCACCAGCGATCTGGTCCGCATCTACCTGCGCGAGATCGGCCGGGTGCCGCTGCTGACCGCCGAGGAGGAGGTGGAGCTGGCCAAGGCCATCGAGGCCGGGCTGTTCGCCGAGGACAAGCTCTGCGACCTCGGGCTGCGGATCGCCAAGCCGGAGTTCGAGGAGCTGGTCTGGGAGGGCGTGCGGGCCAAGCAGCGCCTCATCGAGGCCAACCTGCGACTGGTGGTCTCCATCGCCAAACGCTATGTGGGCCGCGGAATGCTCTTCCTGGATCTCATCCAGGAGGGCAACCTGGGACTCATCCGGGCGGTCGAGAAATTCGACTACACCAAGGGATATAAGTTCTCGACGTACGCCACCTGGTGGATTCGCCAGGCGATCACCCGGGCGATCGCCGACCAGGCGAGGACCATTCGAATTCCGGTGCATATGGTCGAGACGATCAACAAGCTGGTCCGGGTGCAGCGCCAGCTCCACCAGGATCTCGGGCGCGAGCCGGTGCCCGAGGAGATCGCGCTGGAGATGGACCTGCCGATCGACCGGGTCGTGGAGATCCAGCGCATCGCCCAGGAGCCGGTGTCGCTCCAGTCGCCGATCGGCGAGGAGGACTCCGACCTCGGTGACTTCATCGAGGACGCCGACGCGGTGGTGCCCATCGAGGCGGCGGCGTTCATCATGCTGCAGGACCAGCTGGACGACATCCTCGCCACCCTGTCCGACCGCGAGCAGCGGATCATCCAGCTGCGCTTCGGCCTGTCCGACGGCCACCCGCGCACCCTGGAGGAGGTCGGCCGCGAGTTCGGGGTGACCCGCGAGCGCATCCGGCAGATCGAGTCCAAGACGCTGGCCAAGCTCCGCCACCCCACCCGGGCCCAGATGCTCCGCGACTACCTGGAGTGATCCCGCACGGCCCGGGCGGGTAGCGTTCGGGTCATGCGACTTCCCTGGGGTTCGCGCGGCCTGCCCGCGACGGCCGCGGTCGCGCTGGAGCGGGGTGAGCGGGTGCTGGTGCACGCCCGCACCCCGGCCGGCGGGTACGTGGTGGTCACCGACCGCGCGCTGCACCTGCCGGACGGCGGGCCGCTGCCGTGGCATCGCGTGGAGAACGCGCTGTGGGACGAGGAAGGGCTGCGGGTGGTCACCACCGGCGGTGAGGAGCGCCGGGTGCCGCTGCCCGAACCGGGCCGGGTGCCCGAGGCGGTGCGCGAGCGGGTCACCTCCTCCATCCTGGTCAACCGGCACGTGCGGCTCGGCGAGCGCGGCGGCGTGCGGCTGGTCGCCCGCCGGATGCCCGGCGGGGCCGAGGCGTCCTGGCAGATGGTCTTCGACGGCGGCGTGGACTCCGGCGACCCGGGGGTGCGGGCCGCCGCGGAGCAGGCGCTCGCGGGGCTGCGTCGCAGCCTCGGCGTCTGAACGCGGAAAGCTCGGCGTCTGAACGCGGAAAGGCGGCCCGCGCGGATGGAGTCGCGGGCCGCCCGGGGTCGGCGAGGGTCAGGTGACCCGGTTCATCTCGTTGTCCGGCCAGCCCGTGCCCGTGTCGTCCTTGGCGCCGCTCCACCCGTTGCGGTGCAGGAACGGCACCCGGTCGCCGAGGACACCGCCGATCTTCGTCTTGGTCACCTCGGCGGCCTTGGACGCCTGGGCGCCGGCCAGTCCGGCCGCCTGCTGCACCATCGGGCTGTCGGTCATCCGCTGGGCCGCCCGCTTGATCTGCTCGTACCGCTCGCGACCGGCCCGGCTGCCCAGCACGTAGCCCACGGCCATACCGGTGACGAACGTGAATTTGTATCGCATCTACTACCTCCGGGTGCGGCTGCCATCCTGCTCTCGGCTTCCCCTACCCCTCTGGCGGCCGGTTATGGTCCTCCGGCGCGGCGAGTCACCTCGGCGGCTCGCGGTCCCGGACCGGCCCGGCGGATCGGGCGGAACACACACCCCTCGGAATGCGCTAATCTAGTTCCGCGCCGGACGGAAGGGCTTCAGCCCGGACCGCGCGGCGTGCAGCGATCCCGTGTAGCTCAATCGGCAGAGCAGCCGGCTGTTAACCGGCAGGTTATAGGTTCGAGTCCTATCGCGGGAGCCCGTCTCGGCGGCCTCGGGGGTTCCCTCCCGGGGCCGTTTCGCGTTTCCGGCGCGTGATTCCCGCCTCCCCGTGCCGTGCCGCCGCCCGTCCTCCCGGCCGCCCGGCGGGCGACGGGCGGCCGCCCATGGTGTAGAACAATATTCGGCAGGGTGGATCTCCCAGGAGGTGCGATGTCCGATCTGGTGCTCTCGTCGGTGCGGGACGGCGTGCTCACGCTCACGTTCAACCGGCCGGAGCGGCTGAACGCGTGGATCGATCCGCTCGGCCGGCGCTACTTCGACCTGCTGGAGGAGGCCGAACGCGACCCGCAGGTGCGGGTCGTGGTGGTGACCGGCGCCGGCCGCGGGTTCTGCGCCGGCGCCGACTTCGCCGACCTCACCGCCCTGCAGGAGGGCAGCTACGACACCGAGCCGGACCGGCGGCCGGCCACCCACCCGACGACGATCCGCAAGCCGCTCATCGCCGCGGTGAACGGCGCCTGCGCCGGCCTGGGCATGGTGCACGCCCTGATGTGCGACGTGGTCTTCACCGCGGCCGAGGCCAAGTGGACCACCGCCTTCGCCCGGCGCGGCCTGATCGCCGAGTACGGCCTGGCCTGGGTGCTGCCCAGGCTGGCCGGCCAGGCCCGCGCGATGGAGCTGCTGCTGTCCGGCCGTACGTTCACCGGCGCCGAGGCCGGGGAGCTGGGGTTGGCGGCCCGGGTGGTGCCCGGCGAGCACCTGCTGGCGGAGACCCTCGCCTACGCCCGGGAACTCGCCGTGCACAGCTCGCCGGCGTCGATGGCGGTGATCAAGCGGCAGGTGTGGGGGGATTGGGAGAGGTCGCTGGACGATTCCGCGGCCGAGGCCGTCCGGCTGATGATGGAATCGTTCGGCCGCGCGGACTTCGCCGAGGGCGTAGCGAGCTTCCTGGAGCGGCGGCCACCTGCGTTCCCACCGCTGTTCTGAGCGGCGGCCACCCGCCGTGCACCGGAAGTTCACCGGGGCGATGCCGCGTCGCGTTCGCCATCGGGGGGTTCCATGGTGTTGAATAGGGAGCGGTTGTAGTAGAAGTTCGTTACGTGTAGCAGCGCCTGCGGAGTTCTGAACAGCGGGCGCTTCGGCATGGGGAGACTCCAGCGGGCGGTCGCGATACAACCCGGGGCACCACGTCCGTGGTCCCTGTAGATCGCTTAGTAGGAGATCAGTTTTATGGCACAGGGCACCGTCAAGTGGTTCAACGCCGAGAAGGGCTTCGGTTTCATCGCCCCCGACGACGGTAGTGCGGACGTCTTCGTCCACTACTCCGCCATCGAGTCGAGCGGTTACCGCAGCCTGGAGGAGAACCAGCGCGTGGACTTCCAGACCACGCGTGGCCCGAAGGGCCCGCAGGCCGAGCAGGTCCGCCCGCTCTGAAGCGGGTGAGCCCCGCGGCTTCGCGAGGCTCGTGACGGCGGCTGACCGCCGCCGTACTCAAGGACGCGTCACCGGGCGGTCCACGCAACGCGTGGGCCGCCCCCCGCGTCGATTGGAGGTCCTGACCATGGACCTGATCCTGACCGACCGCGCCGACTCCGTCTGGGGCCGGATCAGTGGCGACCTGGACATCTCGACATCCCCCTGCCTGCGCCGGCGCCTGGTCGCCGCGCTGGAGCCCCCGCGGGTCGGCCTGGTGCTCGACCTGTCGGAGGTCACCTTCATGGACGCCAGCGCCCTCGGCGCGCTGATGGCCGCACGGCAGCGCTCGCTCACCATCGGCGGCGACGGCATCCGCCTGTCGGCCCCCTCCCGGCCGGTACTGCGGCTGCTGAACGCGGCCGGACTGCAGGACCGATTCCCCCCGATCATCATTCCCGCCCAGCGCGCCGCGGCCGAGCCCGCGACCTGACCCCCGGGGCCGGCGGCCTGGGCCCAGCGGCCCGGGGTCAGGCCAGGCGCCGGGCGCCGGGCGCCGGGGTGGCGGGCAGCAAGCGCGGCGCCGCCCAGCCCCGCTCCCGGTAGGACCGCTCGACCTCCTCGCGCACCGCGCCGGCCCGCTCGCCGGCCACCAGGGCGATCGCCGAGCCGCCGAACCCGCCGCCGGTCATCCGCGCGCCGCGCGCCCCGCCGCGCACCGCCGCCTCCACCGCCACGTCCAGCTCCGGGCAGGACACCTCGTAGTCGTCGCGCAGCGAGATGTGCGAGGCGTTGAGCAGCGGGCCGATCTCGCGCACCGCGCCGGCGCGCAGCAGGCCGATGAGCGCCTCCACCCGGTGGTTCTCGGTGACCACGTGCCGGACCCGCCGGCGCTCGTCGCCCGCCAGCCGGGACAGCGCACCCGAAAGGTCGGTGACGTCGCGCAGCGCGTCGACCCCCAGGCGCTTGGCGGCGCTCTCGCAGTCGCGCCGCCGGCGGGCGTACTGCCCGTCGGCCAGCTCGTGGTGGACGCCGGTGTCGATGATGAGCAGTTCCAGCCCCGCGGCGGCCAGGTCGAGCGGCACCGCCCGGGTGGCCAGGCTGCGGCAGTCCATGAACAGCGCGTGCCCCTCGCGGCTCAGCGCCGAGGCGGCCTGGTCCATGATGCCGCACGGCATGCCGACGAAGTCGTTCTCCGCCCGCTGGGCCAGCAGCGCCAGGTCGAGTCGGCCCAGGCCGAGACCGGCCAGTTCGTTCAGCGCGGCCGCCACCGACACCTCCAGGGCGGCGCTGGAGGACAGCCCGGCGCCCTGGGGGACGTCGCCGTCCACCACGATGTCGGCGCCGCGCACCGGGTGGCCGGCCTCGCGCATCGCCCACAACACCCCGGCCACGTACCGCGCCCAGCCCTCGGCGGCGGCCAGGTCGGCGAGCTCCACCGGCCGGCCGGCGTCCGCCCCGTCGCCGGCCTGCAGCGAGAGCAGCCGCAGCGTGTCGTCGCCGCGGGCGGCGACCGCGGCGGTCACCCCCCACGGCACCGCGAACGGCAGCACGAACCCGTCGTTGTAGTCGGTGTGCTCGCCGATCAGGTTGACCCGGCCGGGCGCGTGCCACACCCCCTCGGGGGCACGGCCGAAGGTGGCGCGGAAAGCCTCGGCAGCGCGCATGATGGCGATCTCCTCGTCTGCTCGGGGGTCGGCTCGTAGCCTACCGACGCCCGCCGGGCCGGCGGCATGGCAGGATCGCCGCTGTGGACGACCCCGGCGAGACGCGGTCCCGGCCGGCCGCCGCGGGCCTGGCGCTCCGGCTGCCCACCCCGGTGACCGAGGTGCGCGACGAGCGGCTGCGCGGCGTGCGGCTCTTCCTCAAACGCGACGATCTGCTGCATCCGGAGCTGCCGGGCGGCAAGTGGCGCAAGCTGCGGCACAACCTGGCCGAGGCGGACCGCCAGGGCCATCACACGCTGCTCACCTTCGGTGGGGCCTACTCCAACCACCTGCGGGCGGTGGCGGCGGCCGGCCACCACTTCGGGTTCGCCACCGTCGGGGTGGTCCGCGGCGAGCCGTACGAGCCGCTCAACCCCTCGCTGGCCTTCGCCGCCGCGCGGGGCATGCGGCTCACCTACCTGGACCGGGCGGCTTACCGGGCCAAGGACACCCCGGGGGTGCTGGCCGGGTTGCACGAGCGGTGGGGCGACTTCTACCTGCTGCCGGAGGGCGGCAGCAACGCCTGGGCGGTCCGCGGCTGCGCCGAACTGCCCGCCGAGCTGGACGCCCAGCTGGCCCCGGCCGGCGTCCCGGACCAGGCCGGCTTCGACGTGATCGCCTGTGCCTGCGGGACCGGCGGCACGCTGGCCGGGCTGGCCGCGGGCCTTGGGCCCGGGCGGCGGGCGCTGGGCTTCCCGGTGCTGAAGGGCGGCGCCTTCCTGGCCGGGGAGGTGCGGCGGCTGCAGGTGGCGGCGTACGGCGCGCCGGCCGGGGACTGGACGCTGGATCACCGCTTCCACTTCGGCGGGTACGCCCGGCGCACCCGCGAGCTGGACGACTTCACCGACGACTTCGCCGGGCGGCACGGCGTGCGGCTGGACCGGGTCTACGTGGCCAAGATGATGGCCGGCCTGTTCGCCCACGCCGCCCAGGGGTCGTTCCCGCCCGGCACCCGGGTCGTCGCCCTGGTCAGCGGGCCGGCGGCCGACCCCTCCTGGGACGGCCGGCCCCCGCCGCGCGGGCCGGCCGCCCGGCGGGCGAACCCGGTCGGCTAGGCTCCACCGCGCAAGCCACGAAACACTCCGCAGAGCACTCTCGCGCGGGTCGGCCGCCGGGCCGGCCGGGAAAGGCGGGTGGGGCCGTGCCGGATCGGCGCGTGCTGTTCGTCCATGCACATCCGGACGACGAGACGATCGGCACCGGCGCGACCATGGCCAGGTACGCGGCCGAAGGCGCGCACGTCTGCCTGGTCACCTGCACGCTGGGGGAGGAGGGCGAGGTCATCCCGCCCGAGCTGCGGCACCTGGCCGCCGACCGGGAGGACCGGCTCGGCGCGCACCGGGCCGGCGAGCTGCGGCGGGCCTGCGCGGCGCTGGGCGTGAGCGACCAGCGGTTCCTCGGCGGGGCCGGCCGCTGGCGCGACTCGGGCATGATGGGCGCGCCGTCCAACGACCGTCCGGAGTGCTTCTGGCAGGCCGACCTCGACGAGGCGGCCGCCGAGCTGGTGTCGGTGGTCCGCGAGGTCCGGCCGCAGGTCATCGTCACCTACGACGACAACGGCTACTACGGTCACCCCGACCACATCCAGGCGCACCGGGTGGCCTGGCGGGCGTTCGAGCGGGCGGGCGACCCGGCGTTCGGCGCCGGCGAGCCGTGGGCGCCGTCCCGTTTCTACGCCACCGCGATGCCGCTGTCGGTGCTGGCCGGCGCGGTGGGCACCGGGCCGTTCCGGCAGGTGACCTCGGTGGCCGAGTTCGGGTTCGGGGTGCCGGACGAGCAGGTGACCACCCGGGTCGACGCGGCGGGGCACCTGGCGGCGAAGGTGGCGGCGCTGCGGGCGCACCACACCCAGATCAGCGTGGCCGGCGGCCATTTCGCGCTGTCCAACGACGTCGGGCAGCCGGTGCTCGGGGCGGAGTACTACACCCGACTGGCCGGCGACCCCGGGCCGGCCGGCGCGGACGGCCGGGAGGCGGGCCTGTTCGGCTGACCCGCCATACCGGGACGGCGGTGGGTGGTGGTCCCGCCGCCCCGGCCGCGCGGGTCAGGCGGTCTGCTCCTCCACGTGGAAGGAGATGCCGCCCTGGTCGTCCACGTCGGCGTGCAGGGACTTGTCGTCCAGCACGGTCGCGGCGACCGGGTCGAGGAAGACCTTGGCCCCCTCGCTCTCCACGACCTGGTCGGTGCTCTGCGGCCCGTCGGCGACCGAGAGCATCAGCGATCCGGCGTCCTCGCCGTGCGACGAGATCCGGATGCCCTTGTCGGCCTCCTCGCCGGACCTGGTGTTGAGATCACGGATCACCTTGGCGGCGGTGTCTGTCAGCGTCAGCATTACTTGCTCCCTCGCCGGGGTGGTTTGTCGGATCAGTGACGCCTTTGCCGCTTAGAGAGCATATAAACCGTATGTCGGGATTATTGGCGGCGAATCTTCCTGATCGGCCCGGCCCGCGCGCGCGGCGGCCTAGCGGGCCGCGGTGACGGTGAAGGTCACCGTGGCCGCCGAGCCGCCGTGCGTCGCGTCGCCGCCGTAGGCGACCCGCACGTGATGGACCGCCAGCCCGGGGTGCCCGATCATGAACGCCGCGTTGCCGTGCACCACCGGTGCCGCGCCGAGCAGGGTGCCGAACTCGGTGAACGTCACCTCCCCGGCGGCGTCCCGCGCCGCCACCCCGGGCCGCCGCAGTTCGGCGATCCGCACCTGGACGGTCACCGGGCCGCCGGCCGGCACCGGATCGGGCTCGGCGGTGGCCGTCAGCACCGTCGGGATCAACGGGACCCCGGAGACGTCGAGTACTCCGGGGACGGGTTCGGCGGTGGCCGCGGCGGCCGGCGGGACGGCCGGTATGGCGATCATCACGCCCGCCGCGAGCACCGCCGGCAGCCGGTGGCGGCGGGCGGGCCGGCGGGCGGCGTGGAATCGGTCGGTCAGCATGTCATCCTCGCGAAGGTCCTCGAAGGTGCCGCGGCCGGCGGCAGGACGGTGGGCGGCCAGACCCGCCGGATACCCGCCCTACCGGGCCGCCACGCCACGCTTGATCTCCCCTTGGGCGGGTGGTGATCAAGGCTGGACCGGCCCGCCGGCCTCGGCCGTCCAGGGCCGGGGCCGGCGGACGCCGCCGCGTCGCCGGCCGCGCTCCGGCCGGCGGGCCGGCCGGGAGCGCGTCAGGACCTGACGAAGACCGCGACCGTCCGGGCCGGGACGGTCAGCGCGCCGGTCGCGGCGTCGAAGGCGGACCGCCGGACGACCGGATCGGCCGAGGCGGCCTGCACCGGGTGCAGGGCGACCGCGGCGCCGCGCAGCCCGGGCAGCACCGGCGCCTGCGCCTGCGGCGTCGCGTTGAACACCACGGTGATCGATTTCCAGCGCGGATCCAGGCCGGTGGTGTCCAGGTGCATGGTGATGACGCCGGGGACCTCGCCGGCCACCGGGAACGACAGCCGCCGCCGCACCTCGGCGGCCGACCCCAGGCCGAAGCCCGGCGAGGAGGCGCGGATCTTCAGCAGCTCCCCGGTCCCCGCCCGGGCCGCGCCGATCGCCGCGCAGTCCGGGCGCAGCGCCGGATCGGCCAGCAGCGGCCGCGCGTACGGCCACTTGTCCTCGTTGTCGGCCCGCGGCGGCAGGCCGCCCCCGAAGCCGTTGCCCGCCGCGCAGTCCCACAGCAGGCGGTTGAACCAGTCGCCGGAGTCGTAGGAGTTGCGGTCCAGCGACTTGGAACGCAGCCGCTCGCTGCCGGCGTGCAGGAAGGCGGTGCCCTGCGACAGGATCGCCGTCGCCAGCGAGAGCGTCTGCATGCGCACCCGGTCGGCCATCGGCGTCGCCGGCGGCAGCTTGTAGGCCAGCGCGTCGAACAGCGTCTCGTTGTCGTGCGCGTCCACGTAGGTGACCGCCTCGCCGGGCGCGGCGGTGTAGCCGGCCGGCGCGCCGTTGTAGTCGACCTCCCCGCCGGTCACCTCGCGGCCCGAGGAGGCGGTGAACCGGTACTCGCGCAGGTTGCCGGCCAGCCCCACCTTGATCAGGTCGTGGTAGTGCAGCAGCCGGGCCCGCCGCTGCTCGTCGGTGCCGTTGGCCGGGGAGTCGTTCGGCGCGCCCGCCAGCCCGGAGCCCAGGCCCTGGACCCGCGGGTCGGCGTCGAACGGGGTGCCGCCGCGAACCGCGTCGCGCAGCCGGTCGTTGAAGGTGCCGACGCCGGTGCCCGCCATGTTCGCCTGGGTGGCCTGCACGAACCGGGCGCCGTCCGCGACCTCGCCGAAGTTCCAGCCCTCCCCGTACAGCACGATCGACCGGCCGTCCACGCCGTCACGCGCCGGCGTCAGCGCGTCGAGCGCCGCGCGCACCGCCAGGATGTTCGCCTTCGGGTGGTGGCCCATCAGGTCGAACCGGAAGCCGTCCACCTTGTACTCCCGGGCCCAGGTCACCACCGAGTCGACGACCAGCCGGCCCATCATTGCGTGCTCGGGCGCGGTGTTGGCGCAGCAGGTGGAGGTGGCCACCGACCCGTCGTCCAGCAGCCGGTGGTAGTACCCGGGCACCAGCCGGTCCAGCACCGACCGGGGGTCCTGCCCGGCGGCCAGGGTGTGGTTGTAGACCACGTCCATCACCACCCGCAGCCCGGCCCGGTTCAGCCCGGCCACCATGGCGCGGAAGTCGCGGATCCGGCCCGGCCCGTCCGGGTCGGCGGTGTAGGACCCCTCCGGCACGGTGTAGTGCACCGGGTCGTAGCCCCAGTTGAAGGAGTCCTTCGCCGCGGTCGCCGCCACGCACTGCTGCTGCCGCTCGGAGTCGGGCGGCAGCGCGGCCAGGTCGCAGTCCGGCTCGGTGCGGCCGGCCCGGCGCTCCGGCACGCTGCCGAAGTCGAACGCCGGCAGCAGGTGGACGTGGGTCAGCCCGTCGGCGGCCATCGAGCGCAGCTCCTTCATCCCGGCCGAGTCGCCGGTGAAGGCCGCGTACGTGCCGCGCTCGGCGGCCGGTACGGTGGCGTCGGCGGCCGAGAAGTCGCGCACGTGCAACTCGTAGATCGAGGCGCGGTGCTGCGGTACGGCGGCCGGCTTGCGCAGCGCGTCCCACCCGGCCGGGCGCAGCGACCGGCCGGCCAGGTCCACCAGCCGGCTGCGGGCGCCGTCGGCGGCCAGCGCCACGCTGTAGGGGTCGGTCACCTCGTTGGTGACCACCTTCTGGGCGGCGGGCGCGTACACGGTGACCAGGAAGGTGTAGTAACGGTCCCGCCAGGACGGCGTGCCGCGCGCCGACCACACGCCGGTGGCGTCGTCCCGCCGCATCTCGTGCACGGTCCGGCCGCCGCCGGCCGGGTCGCGGTACAGGGCCAGCTCGACCTTCGCCGCGGTGGGCGCCCACACCGCGAGCGACGGCACCGCCCCCCGCCAGGCCGGGCCGAGCGGCGCCCGGGCCGCCGCCGCGTACAGGTCGTCCAGCACGCCGGGGACCTGCACGCCGGTCGCGGCCAGCAGCGCGCCGGACGCGGACCGCTCGACCGCCACCACCTGGCCGCGCAGCGCGTCGCGCACCCGGCCGGCGTCCCGCGGGTCCACCTTCAGCGCGGCATACCCGGAAAGGTGCGGCCATCTCGCCCGCTGCGCGGCGCTCAACCCGGCCGGGTCGGGGACCAGGCGGATGATCCGCAGGTCGCCGGTCAGCTCGCCGCCGGCGTAGGCGATGTCCCCGGCCCGGGAGTAGGCCAGCGCGTAGGCGGTCGCGGCGGACGGGGTGACCTGCCAGGCGACGGTGTCCCGGTCGATCCAGTGCGCCCGCGCCTTGGCCAGGTCGGCGTCCGCGCCGCGGGCCGCCGGCTGCGGCAGCAGCTCGCCGGGCACCCCGGCCAGCCGCCACACCTCGCCGCCGGTCGCGGCCAGGTCCAGCGCCTGGTCGGCCGGCAGGTCCTGCTCGCCCCCGTCGCGGATGATCGATGAACTCCTGATCGGACGATCGCGGACTCGGTCCGTGCCACGCGGCCATGCGACACCGCGAGGTTTCCTGTCTCATTGTGCCGTGTCGAGGACGGTCCAGGACCTACCCGCGCTTCGCCGGCGTTTCACCTCGCCGCCCGTCCTGCGGCGTGGCGGTTTCGCGGCGGCCGTCCCGGTCATGCCACCGTCTCGGACGAGCACGTCCACTCCACTGCCCCGGCGAGGAGGACGGCGCCACGGGTACGGCGTCCGCCTGTAGACCGGCGGCGTGCAGAGCCGCTGATCTTGGTGGTACGGAGGCCATGCCCGTGGGGGTCGGTGCAGTCGTCGCGGTGTCCGCGCGGCCGCGCCTCCATGGTCCGGGACAGAACTCGAACCGCCGGGCCTTGAGCGTCCGCCGCCTCTTCGACCGCGCGTTCACCGCGACTCAGACCATGCTTGAGATCGCGTCACCGGCCATGGCCGGGCGCGCGTCATCAGAAGGCGGGATCGAGATAACTGCCGATCGTCCACCAGCCCTCAAAGTAGGCGTGGTAGGCCTCGATCTTGGCAACCGGAAGGTTCGGCTTGGACGTTGACTGCAGGGTCGAGGTGAGCTTGTTGTAACTGACCACGGGATCGATACAGTAAGTCCACTTGTAGGTTCCGGCGGCGAGGTAGACGTCCACCGTTGGGTGGGTGGTTTGGGGGACGTCGTACTCTACAAGACCCCACTTATAGGTTCCCGAAGCGAGTTTGATCTCCTTGTTCCAGCAGACCTCCGGGTTCTCCGCACGCGGAAGCTCCAGGTAGATCTCTTTGACGTTATAGGCGGTCGACGCGGCCGCAGCCGCGGGTGTCGCGAGGCCGATCGCCAGCACGGCGCCGATCAAAGACACACCAATGGACTTTGCCAGGCGAGGGGAAAGCATTGCGCTCCTCATTGACGAAACTTCGAGGCAGCGTAGCGGACGAAGATCACAACGGATTGCCGGTGGCGTTTCGGGGCTGTTTCGGTCGTCCGCCCGGGGTCACCTGAATCCCGGATCGGCCGCTGCGCGGCGGGACATCGAGCCAGGGTGGCCTTCCGGCGGTGATCATGGAGTGCTCGTCCACCTGGGCAAAGGCGGGACGCGGACCGAGAGGCGGTCGGGTTCGGCGTGGAACGGCCACCGCCCGGCGCCGGCGGCGAGCCAGGTTTGTGCGGCAAACCTCGCATACGGTGGCATTACCGGCGCACTTCGGGGGCAGAGGGAACGCACCATGGCGAAGGAGGCCCAGATGAACCACCGTCCGGCGGCGTCCGAACCGTATGACGAGGCCGACGGCCACGACGTGGTCGGGCTGCTGCGGCGCCGGCACGCCCAGATCGCCGCGCTGTTCGACCAGGTCGCCGCGGCGACCGGCATCCGCCGGGAACAGGCCTTCCACCGGCTGGTCCGGCTCATCGCCACGCACGAGACCGCCGAGGAGCAGGTCGTGCACCCCTACGCGCGGCTGGTGCTGCCCGGCGGCGACGCGGTCGTGGACCGGCTGCTGGCCGAGGAGCGCGAGCTGAAGATCCTGCTCGCCGAGGTGGAGGCCGTCGGACCGGACGGGCCGGGCTTCGAGCCCGAACTGCGGGCGCTGCGCGCGGCGGCCCTCGCGCACATCGACGCCGAGGAACGCGACGAGCTCGGCCCGCTGGGCGAGCGGACCAACGCGGCCGAGCGGCGGACCCTGGCGGTCGCGGTGCGGGCCGCCGAGACCTTCGCGCCCACCCACCCGCATCCCGGCCTGGAGTCCGCCACGCTCAGCCTGCTGCTGGGCCCGCCGGCCGCGCTCTCCGACCGGGCCCGCGACCTGGTCAACCGGGTGACCGGCAGCGCCGGCTGACCGCGGCCGATCAGCCGGGCAGGGACGGAGCCTGCCCGGACGCGGCCCGCCCGGACGGTGCGGGACCGTCCGGGACGGTCACCGGGATCTCGCCGCCCAGCAGCGCGCCCGCCGACAGCCGCAGGTCGTCCCCGCTCCAGAACCGGCCGGGGTCGTACCAGTTGGGGTTCCGGTCGGCCGGTAGCAGGCCCATGGCCTGGTAGGTGACCGCCACCACCTCCGCGCAGTAGGCCGACTCCAGCGCCGACCCCGCCGTCCGGCGGGGCAGCGGCACCCGGCCGCGCAGCCAGCGGCCGGCCAGCCGGGCGGTGGACGGGAACGGCGTGCCGTCCAGCCGGGCGATGGTCCGCAGCAGCGCGTCCTCCATCTCCCGGGTGACCGGCCGGTCGAGCTGGCGCAGCCACGCGCGCTGACCGTACCGCCGCGCCCACACCACCACCGCGTCCCGCAGATCGTGCAACTGCACGCCCCGCTGATTCGTGCCCGACCACAGGTCGGGCAGCGACCGTCCGAGCTCGGCGTGCCACATCAGCGGCGGCAGGTCGTCGAGCACCACCGACATGCCGACGTGGTTGACCGGGCTGTTCGTCGTCATCTGGATGGCGCGGTCGGGCACCGTGCGGCCGCGGAACAGCCAGACGTCGCCGGTACGGGTCAGGTCGAGCGCCTCGTCGAGGCTGAGATGACCGGGCATCCCGCTAGCGTAGGGACATGCGATGGTGGAAGGTACTCGGACTGGCGGCTTTCGCGGGGGTCGCGGCGACCGGGATCGTGATCACCCGGGCGGAGCGGCGGCGCCGTGCCTACACCCCGGAAGAGATCCGCACCCGGCTGCGCGACCGGCACGCGCAGGCCGTGGCGGCGGCCACCGGCCCGGCCGCAGCCCCCGTCCCGGACCGCCGGACCCTGCTCGAGCGGCTGGGAGCGGCGCCGCCCGGCGGCCCGGGCCGGCTCTGGGCGCCGTCGCCGCTCGCCACCCGGGTGCGCCGCGCGCTGCGCCGCCGCTGAACCGCCCTCCGTCTCCCACCGGCCGCCCTCCGGGTGGCCGGGCGCGGGGGAATTCCGCCGGCGGCCGCCCAGTTCGACGGCGGTTTCCGCGGCCCGGCGGGCCGTCCGGCTCCGGTTCGGTCGAACACTTCGCCTCGCCCGCCCGTATCTCCCCGGGAACGGCGGTCCTGCGATGCCGTGGCGGAAAGCCTGCCCGGCGTCCCGCGGGACCACGAGCCGAAAGGGAGACGGATGCATCGAGACCAGCGCAGATACGCGAACGGCGAGCTCCGCGGGGTCGCCGGCCTCCGTGGGCTCCGGCACCTGATCGGGACGCTGGCGGCCTGCGGGGCGATGGTCGGCTCGGTGGCCGGCTGCGCCGCCGACCGGCCGGATGAGCGGCTGCTGGGCGCGGCGTCCTTCCAGGCCGGGGACGCCGGCAAGGCGGCCTGCCCGAGCGTCGCCCGGGAGCTGCCCACCGACATCCCCGAGCAGGTGATCAGCCTGGTCGCGCGCAACCTCGGTCAGATGGAGCTGCAGCGGGTGTCCGCCGACCTGCGGCTCGCGGAGAAGGCCAAGGCACAGGTGGCCGACCCGGCCGCCGCGCAGCAGGCCGTGCTCGGCACGCTGGCCGGCCAGCGCTCGGTGCTGATCGAGGAGATCGCCAACGCCTTCGGCGAGGTGGGGGAGAAGCCGGCGGGCCTGGCCGCGCTCGCCGACTGCACCGTGGACGGCGGGGCCGCCGCGGCGCCGGCCGGGACCGAGACGCCGGTGGCCGCACCCGGCGGCGGTGACGCGCCGGCCGCCACCCCGGACGCGAGCGATCCGGCCGGCGCGAGCGGCGCACCGGACGCGGGATCGGCGAGCCCGGCCGCGACCCAGGACGGCGGTAACGGAACCGGCGGTGACACCGGCACGGGTGGTGGCGCGGGGACCGATGCCGCGACGCAGGGGCCGTACGGCTTCCGGGCCGGCGCGAAGGCCTCGGTCACCCCCACCGGCAAGCCCGGCAACGGCAACGCCAAGAGCAACGGGAACGGCACGGCGAACGGGAACGCGAACGGCGACGGCAAGGCCAACGGGAACGGGAAGGGTGCCAAGGCGACCGGCTCGAAGGCTCCGGTGGCCATCGTGGACACCGGCACGCCCGAGCCGAAGGCCGCCGACGCGGCGCCGAGCGCCGATCCGGCGCAGACCGCGACCGCCGAGCCGTCGGGCGCGCCGGCGGCCACCGCCACCGGTGACGCCGCGGCCACGGACGCGGCCACGGACGCCGCGACGCCGGCCGCCACCGGCCAGGCCGCCGCCGGCCTCGCGGTCGCGTGCCCGCCGGTGGCCGACGCGCTGGGCGAGGTGCCCGGGGTGATCAAGTCCGAGGTGGCCCGCAACCTGGGCCTGCTCGAACTGCAGATCGCCTCGGTGGATCGGCAGCTCACCGGCCAGGACGGGCAGGACGGCCGGGGTGAGGCCCTGCTGTCGGCCCTGCAGCGCAAGCGGTCCGTCGTCGTCGAGCGCATCGGCGCCACCGTCTACCAGGCCACCGGGTCCCCGGCCGAACTCGGCTCCCTGGTGGAGTGCACCCTGAACGACGGCGGCGCGGCCACCGCGACCCCCGCCGACACCGCCGCACCCGCGGACACCGCGACGCCCGCGGACACCGCCGCCCCGACCGATGGCACCGGTTCCACCGGCGACGGCACCACGGGCGGCGGCTCCTCCGGTGCCACGGACGGCGCCACCGGCGGCACCACGGACGGCGGCTCGGACGGCGGCTCGACCGACTACGGCACCGGTGATTCCACCGGTGGTTACTGATCCCCGTCCCGGCCGGGGCGCGGAGGCATCCGACGGCCGGTGTGGCCGCCGGTTCGCCCGGCGGGCGCCAGGGCCGGCCGTACCGGCGGCCACGGCGGGGGACGCCACCGCCGTGGCGCCAGGGGCGGCCGTACCGGCGGCCACGGCGGGGAACGCCGCCGCCGGGTATCGGATCCGGCCGCACCCGCGGCCGGGAATGCCCGCCGGGTGGCCGCCACACCGGACCGGCGGCACGGCGGAGACCGGAAGGCCGGGGTGCCAGATCGGCACTCCGGCCCGGTGCGGCGGCCGGGGAATGTAGCGTGAATTCGGCTGGAAAGGGGTCGCTGTTTCGGTCCCCGCCCGCTGGTCGGCGAGAAAAGGCGCGGTTATCGTCGATGGGTCCAGGAAACCGAATCTGTTTCAGGAGCTGCGGCGGTGGCCGGGGGCGACGAGAACCGGAAGCGGTCCGCCGCCGCTGCCGGCGAGATTCCGCGGCCGCCTGCCGCCGGTGCCGATGAGGATCCGAAGCGATCTCCCGCCGGTGGCGAAGAGCGGCCGGCCCCGGCCTTCGCACCCTCGCAGGGTTCTCCAGGTCGCCACGGTCCGCCAGGTGGTGACGGCGGCCGGCAGCCGTCCGCGGCCGGAGAGGACCGCCCGGCCGGCGGAAACGACATCAGCGGGACGGTCGCGGGCCCCGCGGTCCAGGCACGCGCCATCCACGGCGATGTGCGCATCACCGTCGGCGGGCGCCCGGAGACACCGGTCCCGGCGCAGCTGCCCCCCGCCCCCGCGATCTTCGTCGGCCGGGACGCCGAGCTGGCCGGACTCGACCGGTTCCTCGCCGAGGGCGGGCGCGCGCCGGACGCCCCCGCCGTCGTGGTCGTCACCGGGCTCGGCGGCGTCGGCAAGACCTCGCTGGCGCTGAGCTGGCTGCACCGGGTGCGCGACCGTTTCCCCGACGGGCAGCTGTACGTCGACCTGCGCGGCCCGGTGCCGCCCGGCGAGGTGCTGGAGCGGTTCCTGCGCGCGCTCGGCACGCCGCCGGAGCACCTGCCGTCCACCCTGGACGAGCAGGTGGCGGCGTTCCGCACCGCGGCCGCCGGCCGCCGACTGCTGATCATGCTGGACAACGCGATCTCCGCCGCCCAGGTCCGCACCGTACTGCCCGCCTCGGGTCACGGCCTGGTGCTGGCCACCTCGCGGGCGCGGCTGTCCGGGCTGGTGGTCGAGGGCGCCCGGTACGCCGACCTGGACCCGCTCGGCCCGGACGCCGCCGTCGACCTGCTGCACCGGCTGGTCGGCGGCGAGCGGGCCCGCGCCGAGCCGGCCGCGGCCGCCCGCTTGGTCGCGCTGTGCGGACGGCTGCCGATCGCGGTGTGCGCCTCGGCGGCCCGGCTGGCCCGGCGCCCCCGGCTGCCCATCGCGAGCCTGGTCGGCGAGCTGGCCGACGCCCGGCACCGGCTCGCTGTCCTCAGCGCGGACGACGAACTCTCCCCGCGCGCGGCCTTCGACGTCTCCTACGCCTCGCTCGCCGCCGACGAGGCCCGGCTTTACCGCATGCTCGGCCGGCATCCCGGCCCGTCGTTCGCGCCCGGCGCCGCCGCCGCGGCGGGCGGGCTGCCGGCGGAGACGGCGCGCCGCCTGCTGGACCGGCTGGCCGCCGCCGGCCTGGTCACCGCGGAGGCCGGCGGCCGGTTCCGGCTGCACGACCTGGTCCACCTGCACGCCCGGGAGACCTCGGCCGCGGCCGATCCGCCGGAGCTGCGCGCCGCGGCCTTCACCCGGATCGCGTTCTGGTACCTCCGCACCGCGGTGGCCGCCGACCTGGTGGTGGTGCCCGGCCGGTGGCATCTCGGCCCGATGTACGAGCCCGCCAAGGCGGCGCCGCCGGCCTACGACGGCCCGGCCGCCGCGCTGGACCGGCTGGACGACGAGCTGCCGAACCTGCGCGCCCTGCTCGGCCAGGCCCACGAAGAGGGCCGGCATGACCTGGTGTGGCAGCTCTGCGAGGCACTGTGGGGGCTGTTCCTGCACCGCAAGCACTACGCCGCCTGGGTGGAGACCCACGAGCTCGGGCTCGCCTCGGCGCGGGCGTGCGCCGACCCGCGGGCCGAGTCCCGCATGCTGGGCGCGCTGTCGGTGGCGCACCTCAACCTGCGAAACTTCGAGCGGGCGCTCGCCCTGTCCCGGCGGGCCGCCGCCCTGGAACGGTCCGCGGGGTCCGCGCTCGGCGAGGCCGCGGCGCGGGAGCGGATCGGCCTGGCCTGGCTCGGCATGCACCGGCCGGAACGCTCGATCGAGGAGTTCACCCGGGCCCGGGCGATCCACCAGGGCCTCGGCCGGCGCCGGGGGATCGCGCTGATGACCCGGCGGCTCGGCGAGGCCTACCGCGACACCGGGCGGTACGACCTGGCGGCCGCCCACCTCGCCGAGGCCTGCGGCGTCTTCCGCGACCTCGGCGAACCCTACCTCCAGGCCCGCACCCTGACCGAGCTGGGCCGGGTGCATCTGCTGGCCGGCCGGCCGCGGCCGGCGGCGGGCGCCCTGGCCCGGGCGCTCGCCCTGGTGACCGGGCTCGGCGCGCGGTACGAGCAGGCTCAGATCCGGCTGCTGCTGGCGGAGCTGGCGACGGCCGGCGGCGACCCGGCCGGGGCCCGCGCCCACCTGGAGACGGCGCTGGAGATCTTCACCGAGCTCGGCGCGCCGCAGCGCCAGCGGGTCCGCTGGCTCCTGGACGGCCTGCCGCCCGGGCGGTGACGATCATCATGATCCGGATGCCCTGTCCAGATGACGGGCGGCCGGCGACGAGCGTGGCGGTGCCGAGCGTGGCGGTGCCGAGCGCCGTAATGCCGAGCGTGGCGGTGCCGAGTACCGGCAGCCGGTCGCCGCCGGCCAGCCAGGCGTGCGCCGCCGAGGCGGCCGCCCAGGCAGGTCCGGCGAGCCGGACGGCCTGCCCGTCCCGGGCCCGGACCAGGCAGCCGCCGGCGCCGGTCGGAGCCGCGGCCACCAGGCAGCCCGGGAACCGCGCGAGCGCCGCGGCCGGGCCGCCGGGATCGGCGGCCGGGCAGACGAGCACGTCGGCCAGCGGCGACCAGGCCGCGTCGTCCGCCGTCGCGCTGAGGTGCTCGTCCACCAGGACGGTGCCGGCCGCCCGGCCGGTCACCACCACCCGGACCCGGTTCACCGGTGACCGCCGGTGCCGGCGTCCGGAGCCGGCGGAGCCACGGATCGCCGGCCGGGCACCGCGACCGGACCGGCCGCCGGCGCCGTGCCGGCTATCGGCGCCGCGCCGGCTATCGGGATCGTGCCGGCCATCGGGGTCGTGCCGGTCACCGGCGCCGTGCCGGTCACCGGGGTGGTGCCGGGCGTCGGGATCGGGACGTCCACCGGGATCGGGACGGGCATCGGCGGCGGCGCGGCGGGCAGGACACCGGGCGGCTCGGGCAGTCCCAGCAGCCGGTACATCGTCCGGCGCAGCACGTCCGCGGCGCCGCCCGGGAGCGAGGTGAGCGCTGCCCGCATCCGGGTGGTGGTGTCCGGTGACCACCGGGCCGCCGCCCGGTCGAGCTGCGCCGGGATCGGCGTGCCGGGCGCCAGCGGCTCGGCCACCGAGGCCAGCCGGGCGAAGGCGGACCCCGGTAGTACGTTCCGCGCCGCGAACGGCGCGAGCAGCACCGGCCGGCCGAGCGCGGCTCCGTAGACGGCGATGGAGCTGCGATCGGCGAGCAGCACGTCGGCGGCCACCAGCGCCGCCCGCCAGCCCTCCTCCGGCGGGAGCAGTACGGCGCCCGCGCGGGTGCCGGCGGAGAACCACGACCGGATCTGCCGCCGGCCGTGCACCACCCAGGTGTTCGGGTGCAGCACGACGACCACCCGGACCCCGGCGCCCGCTGCGCCGCCCGCCAGCCGGACCAGCAGGTCGGGGTGGCGGGCCAGCAGCGAATCCGCGCCGAAGTGCGAGGAGACCATGAGCAGCCGCTGCCCTGGCCCGACACCGAGGGCCGCCCGGTACGCCGCCCGGTGCGGCAGGCCGGCCAGCAGGCGGTCGAAGCACAGGTCGCCGGCCACCACCGCGGCCGGTAGCGCCGCCGGGCATTCCTCGGCCAGCACCCGGCGGTGGTCCTCATGCCCGAGCATGATGGCCGCCGGGATCACCCGCCCGTGCATGGTCATCCCCTGGAGTCCCAGTCCGTTCACCGCCTGCGGCGCCGGCGGCCCGTACCCGGCCTCTCGGGGCACGTAGTAGTTCGGCCCGGCGCCGTGAAAGACGGTCATCACGGGGGCGCGCAGCCGGTCCAGCATGCCCTGCCCGGCCGCCACCGCCAGGTCGAACGGGGTCTCGGCCGCCTGCGCCCACGGCATGACCAGCGCCCCCGTGGTGCTCAGGAACTCGTGCGCCCCCCGCGCCAGCCGCGACGACGGCGGCACGGTGTAGACGACCTGGATCCGCCGGTCCTCCTCGATGAGCGGCGCGTGGTCCATCAGCCGCGTCGCGCCCGCCAGATGGTGCGCCACCATCACCGCGGTGCGCCGCACGCCGTGGGTCTCCGCCGCGGTCGCCTCCGGAGAGAACGGCCCTCGCAGCTGCTCCTGCCCGCACGTCATGATCTTCTCCCTGCTCGCCGGCGGCCCCCTCGCGGAACCACCGGCGGCAGCATGCGAGCCGGCACCGGATGAAGACCTTGCGGTCAGGTGGACGCCGACCTTGCCGAGTCCTCCGTTCTCACCCGGCCGGCGGTCATGAACCCGCCGCATTCGGAGTTTTTGATCATGAAGATGTCCTTGCCTTTGCCCTCGACGGCGGCCGCGACAAGTGATGTCCCATATGTAGCAAAAGCGACATTGGTTAGGGTGCTGGTGGTTTTATGCTGACATGGAGGCAAGTGCGTAATGCTCGTGGCGGTGGTCGGTGACATATGGAAGAGTGCGCCCATGGTCACGGCCATCATGGTGCTGAACATGTAGATTGGTGCCCCCTGGTGGGTTTAGGTGCATAGATCCCTCTTGATCTACCAAAGCTGATCATATCTAGATAGCGGAGTTCCGCAACCCTGATTGAGTTCTCTCCATATCGAGATTCACGTGGCAGGTAAATGCGATTTTCAGTCTTCTGTTTGCTTCAGTAAGCGAAGTTAGCGATAAATCGGCATTGGACCGATGCGTAGCCATATGTCACGCTTTCAGAAAGTTGCCGATCCGGGCGTGGGGAGACACCGGAGGGGGCGGAGTGGACTTCAGGCTGCTCGGTCGTGGCGTGGGGATCGTCTTGGACATCGGCGGGCGCAGCCACCCGCTCGGCACGCCCCAGCAGCAGATCGTGCTGGCGAGCCTGCTGCTGGACGAGGGCGGGCATGTCCCGGCGGACATCCTGATCGGCCGGCTGTGGGGTGATCACCCGCCGCGCAAGGCCTCGGACAACCTGCACAGCGCGGTGTCCCACGTTCGCCGCCGGCTGCGCGAGATCACCGGAGACGGTGTCCAGATCGTGGTCAAGGGGGGTACCTACGCGCTGACCCTCGGCTCGGCCAAGGTCGACCTCCACCAGTTCCGCCGGTTGCGCCGCCGGGCGCTGGCGGTGGAGCGTAGTGGTGATCCCGAGCTTGGCATCCGGCTGCTACGCGAGGCGGAACGGCTGTGGCCGGGCGACGCTCTGGCCGGACTGCCCGGCGCCTGGGCCGGCCGGATGGCGGGCTGGCTCGCCGAGGAACGCGCCGGAGCCCGGCGTGAGCGGATCGAGCTGGAACTGAGCCTGGGCCGGCATGCCGAGATCCTGGATGAGCTGCGCGGGCTCACCGCCCGGCATCCGGCCGACGAGCCGTACGCCGCCCAGCTGATGACGGCCCTGTACCTGGCCGGCCGGCGGGTGGACGCGCTCGACGTCTACCGGCGCACCCGACGCCACCTGATGGACGAGCTCGGTACCGAACCGGGACCGGTGTTGCGCGAGGCGCACATGCGCGTACTCAACGGCGCCCCCGACCTCGCGGCCACCGCGGCCGGCCGGACGGCGGACCCCGGATCCACGCCGAACACCCTGCCCCGCGACATCCCCCACTTCACCGGCCGGCAGCCGGAGATCGCGGCGGCGAGCGCGCCGCCGGACGGCACGCGGGCCGTGGTGATCCAGGGCATGACGGGAGTGGGTAAGACGGCACTGGCCGTGCATCTGGCCCACCGCTCGACCGGCCGGTATCCGGACGCCGCCCTGTACCTCGACCTGCGCGCGCACGACCCGGTGCGGCCGCCGCTGGACACCGCGGCGGCCCTGCTGGAACTGCTGCGCATGCTCGGCGTCGCTCCAGCGGCCGTACCCGCGTCCCTGGGCGCACGGGCCGTGCTGTGGCAGGCCGAGCTCGCCGCGCGGCGGGCCGTCGTGGTGCTGGATGACGCCGCCGGCCCGGAGCAGGTGGCACCACTGCTGGGCCGGGCGTCGTCCAGCCTCGTCATGGTGACCACCCAGGCCCGGTTCGACGGGACGGCCGGGATCCGCCGCATCTCCCTCGGGGTGCTCCCGCCCGCGGACGCCGCGGCGCTGACCGAACGGCTGGCCGGTGCGGGGGCCGACCCTGGACGAGTCGATGAGGTGGTGCGGCTGTGCGGCGGCCTGCCGCTGGCCATCACGCTGTGTGCCGGGCGCCCGTCGCCCGCGGGGCCGGACCGGGAGTGCCGGGACGGCGACTCGCCGGCCCGCCCGGAGATGAGCGCGGGCGCCGGGCGGCCTGGCCGGATCGCGCGTCATCGAGCGGCGCCATGGGACCGTTCCATTCAGGACGCCCTGCCGGAGGTCCACTCGGCGTTCGAAATTTCCTACCGGACGTTGCCCGAGGAGGCGCGGGCCGCGTTTCGGCGGCTCGGTCTGTCACCGTGCCGGGACTTCGGCGAGGACCACGCCGCGGCACTGTTCGGCACCACGGTGGCGCGGGCCCGAGAGCTGCTCGGCCTGCTGCTCCGCCATCATCTGCTCCAGCAGGTGGGACCGGACCACTACCGCTTCCACGACCTGGTCGGCGCGTACGCGTACGACCGCGCATGGCGGGAGGACACCGCTGCGGAGAACCGGCGGGCGGTCACCCGGCTGCTCGACGACCGGCTGCGCATGGTGGAGGCGGCGAGCCGGGCCGTCCGCCGCCTGGATGAGAGGGCGGACGAAGGGGCGGTGGAAAGCCCCGATCCCGTGGCCGTCCGGCGCGCGCTGGCGGGGGAGTGGGGTGGCGTTCTTGCGCTGGTGCAGTGGACGGCGGAGAGCGAGGTCGGCGAGTGGCTGACGTATCCCGGCCGGTTCATGCGGTCGATGGCGGAGTTCCTGGACACCGAGGGGTACTGGGAGGACGCCCGCACCGGGCACGGGCTGGCGCTCGTCGCCGCCCGGCGGCGGCGGGACACCGCCGGTATCGCCCGCGCCTCGCTGGACCTGGGGTTCGCGTGCTTTCGGACCGGCTGTCACCAGGAGGCCCGGGAGAACACGCAGGCGGCGATGACCCTGTACCGTTCCATCGGTGATCGCCAAGCGGTCGCCCGTTGCCAGGATCGGCTTGGTGTCATCTGCTGGGCGACCTCCGACTACCGGTCGGCCCTGGCCTACCACGAGGAGGCGCAGGAGCGGTACCACGCGGTCGGCGACGCCAAAGGGCGGGCGGAGGCGCTCGGCCATCAAGGGATCGTCCACTTCCACCTGGGTAACTACCGGGATTCGTTGGACCTGTTCACCCGTGCTCTGGCGCTGCACCGGCACATCGGTGATCGTCGCGGGGAGGCCAAGGCGCTGAACAACGCGGGGGATGTGCGCAAGCGTCTGGGCGACCGCCGGGAGGCCGTCCGGCTCTACCGGGAATCGTTGCGGATCTTCCAGGAGATCGACGGCCGGCAGAACCACGCGATCCTCTCCGGCAATCTGGGAGATGTACGCCGGTACGAGGGCCGGTACCAAGAGGCGCTGGACTGTTACCGCAAGGCCATGGTGACCTTCCAGCAGACGGGGGACCGGCCCAACCAGGCGGAGATCCTCAACAGCATCGGCAGTACTTACCTGCGGATGGGCGGGGTGGACGGGGCGCTGGTGCACCACCAGGAGGCCCAGCGCCTGGCGGAGGAGATCGCCGACACCTACCAGCTTCTGAGGGGGATGCTGGGGGTGGCGGGCGTGCACTGCGCCACCGGCCGGTACGCCCAGGCGCGGGACCTCGGCCGCCGGGCCGTCGCCCTTGCCCGGTCGATCGGTGATCTGTACCAAGAGGCCCGCGCTCATCGGCGGATGGCCGATGCCCAGCTCTGTCTGGGCGGTCCGGAAGAGGCGCGGATCTCCTGGCGACTGGCGCACGGGCTGCTGTCCCAATTGGGCCTGCCGCAGGCGGAGGAGGTTCGCGTCCGCCTCCAGGACCTGGGCGGCACCGGGCCGTGACGCCGCCTCATCGCTGTCACCGGGCCGCCGTCCGGTGGCCGCGAGACCTTCACGGGCGGTCGTCGCGAGTCCGATCGCGACCGCCGAGCCCGGTCCCGGTCGCAGTGCCATCCCGGGCTGCTCCGACAAGGGTGATGGACGGCCTGGCGCGGTCACCGGTGATATGCGAGAGATAGGGCGAAGGACCGATCTATCCAGAGTTGACGGGGCTGTCCTACCATGGCGGCACATCCAACCCGCGGGTCGACATGGGACGGCGAGGCCGGTGACTGGTCGGGCGGGCGCGGGCGGGCTGCCCGCGGAGACGACGCGGCTGGTCGGGCGGCGGCGGGAGATCGCCGAGATCACCCGGCGGCTGCAGACGGCGCGGCTGGTCACGCTGACCGGCGTCGGCGGCGTCGGCAAGACGCGGCTCGCGCTGCGGATCGCGCGGAACGCCGGCGACGCCTTCCCGGGCGGCGTCCGGTTCGCCGACCTGTCCGGGCTGCCCGGGCCGGCGGCCCTGGGCCGGGCCGTGCGCGCCGCGCTGGCCTCCGCGGACGGCACCGGCGGCCCCATGGCCGAGCGCCTGGCCCGGCTGCTGGCCGGCCGGCTCGGCCTGCTGGTGCTGGACGGCTGCGAGCATGTGGCGGAGGCGTGCGCGTCGGTGGTGGCGGCGCTGCTGGCCGCGGTCCCGGCGCTCACCGTGCTGGCCACCAGCCGGCGTGTCCTCGGCGTGCCCGGCGAGTCGCCGTTCCAGGTCGAGCCGCTGCCGGTGGAGGCACCGGAGGACGCCGGCCGGAACGGCGCGGGGGACGGTGGCGGGGAGGGGGCGGTCGCGCTGTTCGCCGACCGGGCCGCCGCCGCGCTGCCCGGATTCGCGCCGACGCCGGAGGTGGCTCTGCTGTGCCGCCGGCTGGACGGCATTCCGCTGGCCGTGGAGCTGGCCGCGGCGCGGCTCGGCACGCTGACCGTCGGGCAGCTGATCCGCGGGGCCGGTGACCGGTTCGGGCTGCTCGCGGACGGCGGCCCGGCGGGATCGCCGCGGCACCGGTCGCTGCGGGCGGCGATCGGCTGGAGCCATGAGCTGTGCGCGCCGCTGGAGCGCCTGCTGTGGGCCCGGCTCTCGGTCTTCGAGCCCGGATTCGATCTGGCGGCGGTGCGGGCGGTGTGCGCCGACGCCGACCCCGGTCGCGGCCTGCCGGCCGAGCTGGTGGAGGACGTGCTGGTCGCCCTGGTGGACCGGTCGATCGTGCAGCGCGTCGACACTGGGCGGGAGATCCGCTTCCGCATGCTGGACACCGTCCGGGAGTACGGCGCGGAGCGGCTGCGCGAGCTCGGCCTGCGGGCGGCGACCCGGCGGCGGCACCGCGAGCACTACCTGGCGCTGGCCTGCCGGTTCGACCGCGAGTGGTTCGGCCCCGACCAGGTCGCCTGGCGCGCGCGGATGAGCGAGGAGCTGCCGAACCTGCGCGCCGTGCTGGACTCCTGCCTGGCCGACCCCGCCGAGCACGCCACCGCGCTGGCGCTGGCCGGGCGGCTGGCCTACCTGTGGATGGCGTGCGGCCTGGCCGCCGACGGCCGGCACTATCTCGGCCGGGCGCTCGCCGCCGGTCACGTGCCGGGCGAGAACCGCTGCCGGGCCTTGTGGGCATGCGCCTGGCTCGCCGATCTGCAGGGCGACCTGGACACCGCCAACGATCTGGCCACCGAGTGCCTGTCGGAGGCGTTCGCCCGGCGTGACCAGGCGGCGGCCGGCTGGGGTACGGTGTGCTGCGCCACCACCGGCCTGCACTGGGGTTACCTGGCCGAGGCGCTGGCGATGTACGAGCAGGCGCGCGCCACGCATGAGGACGGCGGCGACCGGGAGGCCGGCCTGGCCTACACCCTGGTCTGCGAGGCGTACGCGCTGACCTGCCTGCGCCGGCCGGAGCAGGCGCTGTCCCGGCTGCGCCGGCAGCGGTCGCTGAGCGAGTGCCGGGGCGACGTGTGGCTGCGCTCGTCCGGGGACCGGGTGCGCAGCCTCATCGAGCTGGACCGCGGCGACGCGCGCGCCGCCGAGCGGTTCGCCCGGGCCGCGCTGCGGGACAAGCACCGGCTGCACGACGGGCCCGGCACCGCCGACGCGCTGTCGGCGCTGGCCGCCGCGGTGGCGTCGCTGGGCCGGATGGACCGGGCGGCGCGGCTGCTCGGCGTGCTGCGGCTGGTCGAGGACGACTGCGGGCTGCGGGCCGGGCGGCCCCGGCCGATGGCGCCGGGCGCGCCGGCCGAGCGGCAGGCGCGGGCGGTCCTCGGCGACCGCGCCTTCGAGGCCGCCTACGACGCGGCCCGCGCGCAGGACCGGCGGGCCGCTCTGGAGTACGCCCTGGAGGAGACCGGCTGACCGGCGGCGGGTCAGGCCCGGCGCGCCGGGCGCGGCATGAACGGCCTGTGCAGCGACGCGGCCACCGCCGCGAACCCGTGGCGCAGCATCTCCGCCTCGTACGCCGGAACCGCGGCCGCCGGTGGGCGGCCGGCCGCGACCGCGGCGACCAGCACGTCGCGCAGCAGCGCGGCGTCGCGCAGCGCCGTGCCCGCCCCCTCGCCCCGGCCGGGCGCCATGGTGTGCACCGCGTCGCCGAGCAGGGTCACCCCCGGGACGTCCCACGGCCGGACCGGGCGGGCGGAGGACAGCGTGACCAGGAACGTCGCCTCCGCCTCGGCGCCGGCCACCACCCGCCGCACCGCCGGATGCCAGCCGGCCACGGCCCGGGAGGCCAGCCGGTGCAGCTCGCGCGGCCCGGCGGCGCGCAGCTCCTCCGGGCCGGCCCCGCCGAGCGTGCCGGCGCCGTCGTCCGGGCCGGTGACGGTCCACGCCAGGTAGTCGGGCACCGGGGTGAGCCTCACGTCCGGCGCCAGGCGCGCCGCGGCGGCGGCGTGCGGCTCCCGGGTGCGGCAGGTGGCGATCGACACGGCGGTGCCGTCGGCGGCGGTGACCCGGTTGAAGCTGTCGACCAGCACCTCGGGCAGGTCGGCGAGCGTGCCGGGCCCGATGGGCGTGCGACCGTAGACGGCCCGGCCGAGGTGGTCGAACTCCGCGTCCGGCAGCAGCGCGCCCCGCACCGCCGACCCGGTGCCGTCCGCGCCCACCAGCAGGTCGCCGGTGGCGGTGCCCCCGTCGGCGAACCGCGCGACGACCCGCCCCTCCGCGGCCCGCTCCAGGCCGCGGAACTCGCGGCCGAAGTGGACGGCGCCGGCCAGGCGGGCGAGCAGGATCTCGCGCAGGGTCAGCCGGTGCACGCCGAACCCGGCCGCCGGGTCCTGCGGGGGGATCTCCTTGCTGAACTTCGGGCGCAGGCCGGCGTCCAGGAACGCCATCCGGGTCGCCGGTCGCAGCGCGGTCGCGGTGCACAGCTGGAACAGGTCGGGCGGCAGGCACTCGCGCAGCGCCCGCGCCCCGGGCGCGCCGATGTTGATGCGGTAGCCCTGGGCGCGGGGCGCGGGCGACGCGTCGCGCTCGTAGACGGCGACGCCGAAGCCGGCGACGGCCAGGGCCTGCGCCAGGCATAAGCCGCCGAGGCCGGCTCCGATGATCAGGACGTGCGGCGGGGCGGGGGGTTCGGTCACGCGACGGGTTCCTTCCGGCGGTCGGCCACGGGCGGGCCGTGATCCGGCCCACGGTCGACCGTAGCAATTAACTGTCACGACAGCAACCGTCTGGTCAACTATCCTGTCGCCATGAACTCTCCCGACGTGACGCCCCCGCCCGCCGCCGGTGCCGGACTGCCTCCCGAGCTGGTGTTGGGCACCGGTGCGGCGGTGCAGCAGGTGGGGCGGGACCTGCGCACCGCCGTGGAGCAGCGGCTCGCCCCGCTCGGGGTCACCTCCCAGCAGGCCGCGGTCCTGCTCCAGGCGGCCGGCGGCGGGATCAGCCCGAACCGGCTGGCGCCACGGATCGGCACCGACACCGCGGGCATGACGCGGCTGCTCGACCGGCTGGAGGCCAAGGGCCTGGTGCGGCGGCGCCGGCACGCCGAGGACCGCCGCTCTGTCGTCATCGAGGTCACCGCGCAGGGCCGGGCGCTGGTACCCCGGCTGGCGCCGGTGTTCGGCCAGGTCGGCTTCGCGCTGCTGGCCGGCTTCTCCGAGGCGGAGTTGCGCCTGCTCGAGGGGTTGCTCGACCGCATGCTCGGCAACCTGCGCGAGATCCGCACCGGCGGGCCCGACCCGGTGGCGGGCGAGGACGATCAGCCGATCGTGTTGACATAGCTGCCAGAAATGACATTATTTGGCCATGCATGACGAGGCCGAGCGGCTGCTGCGGATCCAGGACGACTTCGAACGTTTCCGGGCCGCCACCCGGTTGCTGGTCGACCTGGACGACCTGATCCTGGAGATCTCCCGCATCCGCAACGAGAGCGCCTCGCGCATGCAGATCAGCCCGGTCGCCCCGGCCGCCCGCCCGGACGAGGCGCTGCCCGACGACGCCCGCGCCGTCCTGGCGTGCATCCGCCGCACCGGCGTCACCCGGTTCCGCCGCCGCGACGTCTTCCGCCGGCTGGCCCGCCGGTTCAAGACGGTGGCGGCCATGCTGCCCGCCCTGGACCTGCTTGAGGCGGCCGGCTACATCCGAAAGGTGGAGACGGTCACCGAGCCCGGCCAGCCCGGCCGCCGCCGCTCGCCCGAGTACGAGGTCCGGCTGTGAAGGGGCTGGTGGACGGCCGCACCGCCCTGGTCACCGGCGCCGCCCGCGGCATCGGCCTGGCGGTCGCCCGGCTGCTCGCCGAGCACGGCGCCCGGGTCGTGCTGGCCGATCTGGACGCCGGGGCCGCGGCCGCCGCGGCCGCCGGACTGGCCGCGGCCGGGGCGGAGGCGTCCGGCGTCGGCTGCGACGTCACCGCCGAGGCGGACGTGACCGGCGCGGTGCGGCACGCGGTCGACCGCCACGGCGGGCTGGACATCATGGTCAACAACGCCGGCATCACCCGGGACGCCACCATCGGCAAGATGTCGCCGGCCGACTTCGACGCGGTCGTCGACGTGCACCTCAAGGGCGCCTGGCTGGGCGTGCGCGCGGCGGCCGAGGTGATGCGGCCGGCCGGGGCCGGCTCGATCGTCAACATCTCCTCGCTGTCCGGTAAGTCCGGCAACTTCGGCCAGACCAACTACAGCGCCGCCAAGGCCGGCGTCATCGGGCTCACCAAGGCCGCCGCCAAGGAACTGGCCCCGCGCGGGATCCGCGTCAACGCGGTACAACCCGGGCTGATCCGCACCGCGATGACCGCGGCCATGCCGCCGGACGTCTTCGCGGCCCGCGAGGCCGACATCCCGATGAAGCGGGCCGGCGAGCCGCACGAGGTGGCCGGCGCGGTGCTGTTCCTCGCCTGCGACCTGTCGAGCTACATGACCGGGGCGGTACTGGAGGTGGGCGGCGGCCGGATGATGTGACCGGCCGCGGTCAGGGCACCGGGCTCAGCCGGTCCGGCGCCTCGGGCGCCTCCGGTGGCCCGGGTGCCTGCGGCGGCGCGCCGGCGGTGGGGGCCTGCACACCGAACATGGCGAGCAGGCCGGTGATGGTCAGCAGGCGCAGCACGGTGCCGTGCACGCCGGCCAGCGTGAACCGCCGCCCGTCGGCCTCGCAGCGCCGCAGCGCCGCGATCAGCTCGCTCAGCCCGACCGAGTCGCAGAAGTCCACGTCGCTGAGGTCCAGCACGATGGCGGGGACCTCCGGCTGCTCGTACGCCTGCCCCAGCGCGCTGCGCAGCACCGGCGCCCAGCGGTGGTCGAGGTCACCGCGCACCCGGAGCACGACGACGTCGTCCCGCCGATCAGGTGAGACGGTGAGTTCCGGCGGTGGAACGGCCCCAAACTGCATGATCAGCTCCCTCGGCCCGCAGGGTTCAGGGCGGGCCCGGCCTCATTCCTACCAGTTCATCGCCCGGACTAACGCCCGCTTGAGTGCCCGATCGTGTCCGCCCTGGTGCGGGACGTCCCGATCCGAGGCGATCCCGCTTGGCGAGGGCCGCCGGGACGGTCACAATCGGCGTATGCCCGATCACTCTTACGTGGGCGCCCGCCTCCCCCGGCGGGAGGACGCCCGGCTGCTGCACGGCGGCACCCGGTTCGCCGGCGGTGTCCGGCTGCCCGGCATGGCGTATGCAGCCGTGGTCCGCAGCCCGGTCGCGCACGGCCGGCTCACCCGGTGCGACGCGGGACCGGCCGCCCGGATCCCCGGAGTGCTGGACGTGATCACCCCGGCCGACGCCGCCGGGGTCCGGCTGCCCTGCGTGACGGTCGCCCCCGGTCAGCGCCTGACCTCCTACCCGGCGCTGGAGGAGGTGGTCAGGTACGCCGGCCAGCCGGTCGCCCTCGTGGTGGCCCGCACCCCGGAGGCCGCCGCCGACGCCGCCGGCCTGGTGCGGCTGGACTTCGCCGAACTTCCCCCCGTCGTCGGGGTGGAGCGGGCGGCCGCGGCGGGCGCCCCGCTGCTGTACCCCGAGTGGGGCACCAACCTGGTCACCGACTTCACCATCGGCGACGCCGGCTGCGAGGAGGTCATCGCCGGTGCCCGGCACGTGGTGGAGATGACGTTCCGGATCGGCCGGGCCGCGCCGTGGCCGCTGGAGCCGCGTGCCGTGCTCGCCGCCTACCAGGACGGCGAGCTGACCGTGCGCCTGTCCACCCAGGCGCCGCACCACGCGCGCGACCACGCCGCCGACGCCCTCGGGCTGCCCTACGACCGGGTCCGGGTCATCGGCGGTGACGTGGGCGGCGGCTTCGGGGCCAAGGACCACCTGTACCCCGACGAGGTGCTGGTGTGCCTGGCCGCTATCCGCCTCGGCCGCCCGGTGCGCTGGACCGAGCCGCGCGCCGACCACCTGACCGCCACGCTGCCCGCCCGCGACGCCGTGCACCACGGGCGGCTCGCCCTGGACGGGGACGGGCGCTTCCTCGCGCTGCACTGCGACATTCTCGGCGACCTCGGCGCGCACCCCTCCAACGTCGGCATCTCGCCGCTCGCGGTGTCCGCCCTGGTCCTGCCCGGCCCGTACCGGTTCGAGCAGGCCGGCGCGCGGGTGCGCGCCGTGGTCACCACCACCACGCCCACCGGCTCCTACCGGGGGTTCGGCCAGCCGGAGGCCACCTGGACCCGGGAGCGGCTGGTCGACGAGGCCGCCCGGCTGCTCGGCGCCGACCCGGTGGAGCTGCGGCTGCGCAACATGATCGGCCCCGCCGAGCTGCCGTACACCACCCGGACCTGGCAGGAGTACGACTCCGGCGACTACCCCGCCGCGCTGCGCGCGGTGCGCGGCCTGGCCCGGCCACGACGGGCGGCCGACGGCCGGCGACGCGGGGTGGGGTACTCCTGCCACGTCGAGACGACCGGCCTGGGCCCGTCCATGGACATGAAGGCGAGCGGCACCCAGGCCGGCGGGTACGAGACCTCGGTGCTCCGGATGGAACCGGACGCCTCGGTGGTCGTCGCCGCCGGGGTGGCCGCCATCGGGCAGGGCATCGAGACCACGCTCGCCCAGCTCGCCGCCGACCGGATGGGCGTGCCGCCGCATCGGGTGCGGGTCGTGCTCGGCGACACCGCGGCCACCCCCTACTCGCCGGTCGGGTCGATCGCCAGCCGGGCGCTCACGGTGGGCGGGGCCGCGCTGACCCGGGCGGCCGACCGGCTGCGGGACAAGATCGTCGCCATCGCCGCCCACCAGTTGGAGGCCGACCCCGCCGACATCGAGTTCACCGGGGAGGCCCTTCAGGTCAGGGGCGATCCGGCCGGCCGGCGCACGCTGCGCGAGATCGCCACGTCGGCGTGGCGCGGCTGGGACCTGCCGGACGGCATGGCCCCCGGCCTGGAGGAGCGGGCCACCTACGACCCGCGTGCCTATACCTTCTCCTACGCCGCGCACGCCGCCGCCGTGGCGGTCGACCCGGAGACCGGCGCGGTCGAGGTGGAGGGGTACTGGGTCGTCAACGACTGCGGGGTGGTGGTCAACCCGGCCATCGTGGAGGGCCAGCTGCGCGGCGGGGTGGTGCAGGGAATCGGCATGGCGCTGACCGAGCAGGTCGGCTACACGGCCGGCGGGCGACCGGCGGCCGGCTACCTGCCGCCGACCGCCCGGGAGGTGCCGGCCGTCGAGGTCGTGCTGGTGGAGACGCCCTCGCCGCACACGCCCGGCGGCATGAAGGGTGTGGGGGAGTCCGGGGTGATCGGCCCGCCCGCCGCGATCGGCAACGCGGTCGCCGCCGCGCTCCCCGAGATCGCCGGCAGCGTCACCGCCACCCCGATCACCTCGATGTCCCTGTGGTCGGCGCTCGCCGGACGCTGACGGCGCACCGCCGGGCGGCGCCGCCGGCGCCGTCAGGCGGAGGCGGTCACCGGGGTCTCCGCCGGCCCGCCGGCCGGCGGGACCGCCCGGCGGCGCAGGCCGAAGGCCGTCACGATCGCACCGGCGGCCACGGCGGCCACCGGCACCACCAGCGCGGCCCGGATCGCCGCCAGCCGCGCATCCGGCGCGGTCGCGGCACCGAGGGCCGCCACGTTGACCGCGGTCACCGCCGACAGGCCGATGGCCGTCCCGAACTGCAGCGCGGTGTAGAACAGGCCGCCGGCCAGACCCTGCTCCTCCTCGGCGATGCCTTCCACCGCGACCATCGTCAGCGGCCCGTAGGCCAGGGTGAAGGCCACCCCGAGCAGCACCATGGTGGGCAGCATCGCGGCGTAGGTCCAGTCCGCGGTGACCGGCAGGAACAGGGCGTAGGCGACGGCCGCGGCCACCATGCCGCCGAACAGCACCCGCACCGCGCCGAAGCGGTTCACCAGCCGGGGGGTCAGCGTGGGGGCCAGCACGGTGTCGATGGCCACCACCAGCATGGCCAGCCCGGTCTGCAGCGGGGTCCAGCCGCGCAGCTCCTGCAGGTAGAGGGTGAGGGCGAACTGGAAGCCGGCGAAGGCGCCCAGGAACAGCAGCGCGCCGATGTTCGCGCGGACCAGCGGCCCGGACCGCAGGATGCCCAGCCGCACCAGCGGCGCCGCCGCCCGCCGCTCGATCGCCACGAAGGCGCCCAGCAGGACGAGCCCGGCGGCCAGCACGGCCGCGGTGCCGGCCAGGCCGTCGCCCGCGTCCTCCAGCCGCACCAGCCCGTACACCAGCAGCGTCATCGCGCCGGTGATGGTGAGGGCACCGGCCAGGTCGAAGTTCCGGACCGGGACGCGGTCCGGTCCGGAGTCGCGGACCAGCGGGATCGCCGCGGCCAGCAGCAGTGCGGCCAGCAGGACCGGGGCGAAGAATACCCACCGCCAGCCGAACGCGGTCAGCAGGCCGCCGGCCACCAGGCCGAGCGAGAAGCCGCCGGCCGCGATGCCGGCGTACAGCGCGAGCGCCTTGGTGCGCAGCGGCCCGTCCGGGAAGTCGCCGGTGATGAGCGCGAGCCCGGCCGGGGCCATGAACGCGGCGGCCACCCCGGTGACGAACCGGGCGAGCAGCAGCATCCAACCCTCGGTGGCGATGCCGCCGAGACCGGAGAACACCAGGAAGACGGTCAGCCAGGTCAGGAACATCCGCCGGCGGCCGAGCAGGTCCGCCGCGCGGCCGCCCAGCAGCATGAAGCCGCCGTACCCGAGCACATAGGCGCTGACGACACCGCTCAGCGTCCCGGTGGACAGCCCGAGCTCGGCCCGGATCGACGGCAGCGCGACGTTCACCATCGCGACGTCGACGCCTTCCAGGAAGATGGCGCCGCACAGCACGAACAGCACGCCCCGCGCGCGGCCGTCCATCCGGACGGTCGATGACGACATGAATGATCCCCCTACGAGCGGCGAGGCGCCCGGCCCGTTCCTCGCCGGTTATCGATGGTGTGGCCGGTTCCTTCTTGTTACCGGCAGCATCCTGCGACATCATGAGTTCGCATGGAAGACGGCACTTCACAGTCACCCGGGCACTGCGCGGATACCGGCTACGACTACGACGTGTTCCAGTGGGACACCCGGGAGGACTGCGAGGTCCGGCAGATCCTCGACCGGATCGCCGACAAGTGGTCGCTGCTCGTCATCGCGCTGCTGGAGCAGCGCCGGCTGCGCTTCACCGAGCTGCGGCGGGCGATCGACGGCGTGAGCCAGCGCATGCTCACCCGCACCCTGCGGCACCTGGAGCGGGACGGCCTGGTCACCCGGACCGTGTACCCGACCGTCCCGCCCCGGGTCGAGTACGCGCTGACCCCGCTCGGCGCCACCCTGCACACGACCATCCAGGCGCTGGTCGGCTGGACCGAGGAGCACCAGCAGGAGATCGCCGCCGCGCGCGCCGCCTACGACGCGCGCGAGCGGGCCGAACAGGCCGAGCAGGCCGAGCGGGACGGCACGGCCGACGCGCGGAACGTGGCGGGCGGTACGGCCGCTGCGCGGGGCGGCTCCGGCGACGCGCGGGACGCGAAGGGCGGTACGGCCGGCGCGGGGCACGTGCGGGGTGACGCGCGGGACGCGCCGGTCAGTGGCGGCGGGCGCGCCGTCCCCGCCGGTCGGCGCGCCGGGCCAGCGTGACCAGCACCCCGGCACCCGCCAGCAGTACGGCGCCGCCGATCAGCAGCGGCGCGGCCGTCCCGCCCGCCCCGGCGGTCCGGCCGGCGACGGCCGTCGCGCCGAGCGGGGCGCCCGGCGCCGGGCCCGTATCGTCCCCCGCGGTGCCCTTCCCCGGCGTGCCGTCATCGGATGAGCCGGTGTCGGGCGTGCCTTTCCCCGGCGTGCCGGTGCCGGAGGAGCCGGAATCGGGCGTGCCCTTCCCTGGCGTGCCGGTCGCGGCCGGACGGTCGCCGGGCGCGGCGCGGGCCGCGGTGAAGACCACATCGGAGCACGAGTAGTAGGTGTCCGGGGTGTCGGAGTTCTGCCAAACCGTATAGATCACCTGGCGGCCGGTCCGGCCGGCCGGCAGCCGGCCGGACATCCGGTAGGCCCCGCCGGCCAGCGGCGGGTCGGTGACGGTGAGGAACGGCCGTGGCTCCAGCGCCGCCCACGTCAGCGGCCGGTCCGCCGGCCATCCGGACCGGGTGAGGTACATGCGGAAGGTGCCCTTGTGCGGGATGGTGGCGCGGTACCGGAACGCGAAGCGGGCGCCGGCCCGCAGCTCGGTCGCCGGCCAGTCGTCCCGGGCCAGGTCCAGGCCGCGGAACCGGGCCAGGCCCGCGCTGCACAGCCGCCCGTCCGGGATGCGCCGCCGGTCACGGCCGGCCACACCCGGCACGCGCAACTCGTCCCAGCCGGCCAGCGCACCCGGCTCGCTGTCCGCGACGGCCGCCCGGCAGGCGCGGGACCGAGCCGCCGCACCGCCTTGCGGGCCGCAGGCCGCCGCCCGGCTCACCGGGCTGGTCAGCGCACCGTGCGCGGCGGCCGCGGCGGGCCGCGCGGCCGCTGTGGCGGGCATGGCGACGGGCCTGGCGGCGGACCAGGTCGCGCCCCAGGCGGCCGGCGGTGTCCCTGCCGCCGACGCGGCCAGTGACCCGGTCGCCGACGCGGCCAGTGACCCGGCCGCCGGGGTGGCCAGTGCCGTGGCCAGTGACGCTGCCAGGACGGCGGCGACCGTCCCGGCACGGAGCGGCTTCACCTGGCGGACCTCCTCGGCGTGCGGCGCGGGCCGGGCCGGCTCCGCACCAGGCGTGCTCTGCCGAGGTACGCATCCGCTCCCGGCCCGGTTCACTCTTCTGAGGCACGCCTCCGCCCCGGCCTGGTTCACCGGCCGGGTCCGCCTCCGCCCCGGCCTGGTTCACCGGCCGGGTCCGCCTCCGCCCCGGCCTGGTTCACCGGCCGGGGTCCGCGTCCGTTCCAGGCCTGGTTCACCGGCCGGGGTCCGCGTCCGCTCCCGGCCTGTTCACCCGCCGCGGTCCGCGCCCGTCCCGGCCCGGTCGACCCTGCTTCACCGGCGGTCGGCGGCACCGGCCGCGCGCCGGGGGCGGCACCGGTGGTGACGTTCCGGCCGGGCCGGTTCCGATATCCGGACGAGACCCGCTCACCCCGGGTGTACCGGACATTCGCGATAGGGTCGGCGACCGGAAGGAGGCGCGGGCATGCGGGTGCTGGTGGTCCTGTCGATCGCGGGCATCGTGCTGCTGATGGTCCTCGGCTTCGCCGCGGCGGCCCGGCGGCTGCTCGACCTGCGGTTCGGCACGGTACGGACCCTGCTGGCCGGTGCCCTCGCCTTCGGGCTGGCCGGGCCGATCGCCACCGCGCTGGCCGGCGCGGTGTCCCGGGACGATCCGACCCTCACCCCGCTGTGGTTCCTCATCCTCGCCGGGGCCTGCGCGCTGCTGGCCGCGATGACCTTCCTCGCCGTGACCGAGGCCCTGGTGCCCACCGGCTCGGTGCCCGGGCCGATCGAGCTGGTCCGGTCGCTGCGCGGCCGGGTGTCGCGCTCCCGGCGCTATTTCGCGATCGTCCGGATCCTGGTGCGCCACGGCCTGGGCCCCTACCTGCGGGGCCGGCGGGCCGATCTCGGCGCACCGTCCGGGCGGCGCCGGCTGGCCCGGTCGCTGCGCCTGGCGCTGGACGACGCCGGCGTCACCTTCGTCAAGCTCGGCCAGCTGCTGTCCACCCGCCCCGACCTGCTGCCGGCCGAGTTCGTCACCGAGCTGGCCCTGCTGCAGGACCAGGCGGCTCCCGCGCCGTGGGCGGAGGTGGCGCAGGTACTGGCCGCCGAGCTGCCCGGCCCCGTCGACGAGGTGTTCGCCGAGTTCGACCGCACCCCGCTCGCCGCGGCGTCGGTCGCCCAGGTCTACGCGGCCCGGCTGCACTCCGGCGAGCGGGTGGTGGTGAAGGTGCGCCGGCCCGGCGTCGAGGACGTCGTGGAACGCGACCTCGACATCGTCGCCCGGCTGGCCCGCACCCTGCACTCCCGTACCCGCTGGGCGCGGGCCATCGGCGTCCGGGATCTGGCGCGCGGCTTCGCCGAGGCGCTGCGCGAGGAGCTGGACTTCCGGGTGGAGGCCGCCAACATGGCGGCGGTGGCGGCCGGCCCGGACCGCTCGCCGGTGCGGGTGCCGGCGCCGTACCCGTCGCTGTGCGGCGGGCGGGTGCTGGTCATGGAACGGCTGGACGGCACCCCGCTCGGCGCCGCCATGACCGGCGGACAGGAGGCCACGGACGCGGCCGCCGACCGGACCGACCTGGCGCGGGTGCTGTTCGAGGCGCTGCTCCGGCAGATCATGCTGGATGGCGTCTTCCACGCCGACCCGCACCCGGGCAACATCATGCTGCTCGCCGACGGCCGGCTCGGCCTGCTGGACTTCGGCTCGGTCGGCCGGCTGGACGCCGCGCTGCGCGCCTCGCTGCAGCGGCTGCTGCTCGCGATGGACCGGGGTGACCCGCTCGGGGTGACCGACGCGCTGCTGGAGGTGGTGCCGCGCCCGGACGTGATCGACGAGCAGCTGCTGGAGCGGGAGATCGGCCGATTCATGGCCCGGCACCTGGGCGGCGGCGGGCCGGCGGCCGGCGCGCGCATGTTCACCGCGCTGTTCCGCATCGTCTCCGCGCACGGCCTGTCGGTGCCGCCCGAGGTGGCCGCGGTCTTCCGTGCCCTGGCCACCGTCGAGGGCACGCTCACCCGGCTCGCCCCGGGATTCGACCTGGTGGCCGAGGCCCGGGCGTTCGCCGAGCGCCACTTCGCCGCCCGGCGCGACCCGGGGACCGTCCGGCGGCTCGCCGAGGAGGAGCTGGTCGCGCTGCTGCCCATGCTGCGCCGGCTGCCGCGCCGGGTGGAGCGCATCGTGGGGGCCGCCGAGAGCGGCCGGCTCAGCGTGAACGTGCGGCTGCTGGCCGACGACCGCGACCGCCGCCACCTGACCGGCCTGCTGCACCAGGCGCTGCTCACCGTGCTGGCCGCGGCGACCGGGATCATGGCCGTGGTGCTGCTCGGCCACGAGTCCGGGCCGCGGGTCACCGCCCAGGTGACGCTGTACCAGCTGCTGGCCTACAACCTGCTGGTCGTGGCCTCGGTCCTGGCCCTGCGGGTGCTCGCCGGGATCTTCCGCCGCGACGGCTGAGCGGGGCGCCGCGCGATCGGCGGCCCGCGGCCGGTTACCGCGCGTGACATCGGGAAGCACCCCCTTGGGGGCCGGTGCGTCCCGGGGACGACCTCCGCCGGCGTGCCGGCCGGGACGCGCGGGACAGGGAGGACGGTATGGCGGTCACATCGGCCGGTGCGGCGGAGAAGGCCGCGCCGGGCATCGCGCTGCCCGGCGCCGTGCTCGGCGTCGGGCTCGGCGGATTCGTCGACGGCATCCTGCTGCACCAGGTGTTCCAGTGGCACCACATGCTGAGCAGCACCGACACCGACAACATCGGAGTGCGGTACTACCCGCCGGGCACGGTCCCCGGCCTGCAGATGAACACGCTGTGGGACGGGCTTTTCCACGTGGTCACCTGGCTGGCCGTGCTGACCGGCCTCGGCCTGCTGTACTCGCGGGTCGCGCACGCCCGGGGACGGGTGTGGCGGTCCCGGGCGCTGTGGGGCTGGGTCCTGGTCGGCTGGGGGCTGTTCAACCTGGCGGAGGGGATCATCGACCACCACCTGCTCGGTATCCACCACGTGCGCGGCGGGCCGTACCAGACGTGGTGGGACCTGGGTTTCCTGGTGCTCGGCGCGCTGCTGGTCGCCGGCGGGTGGCTGCTGCGGCGCGGGGCCGGCCTGGTGGACGCGCCGGACGCGTCCGGTGCGGCGCCGCCGCGCCGCGGGTCGCTATGACGCACGGGCACGCGAGCGCGGCCGGGGTGCACCTGCTGTCGCCGGTCGCGCTGGGAACGGCGGTCGCGGTCGCCGCCTACCTGTGGGCCGCGATGCTTCGCCGCCGGGAGCCGCGCGGGTGGAACCCGTGGCGGACGGCGGCGTTCCTGGCCGGCGCCGCGCTGCTGCTGGCCGGCTCGCTGCCGCCGGTGGCGGCCTTCGCCGGGCAGGACTTCCGCGGGCACATGATCCAGCACCTGCTGCTCGGCATGCTCGGCCCGCTCGGCCTGGTGCTCGGCGCGCCGGTCACCCTGGCGCTGCGGTCCGCGCCCCGCCCGGCCCGCCGGGTGATCGTCGCGGTGCTGGGCAGCCGGTACGGCCACGTGATGGCGAATCCCTGGTTCGCGCTGGCGCTGAGCACCGGCGGCATGCTCGCGCTGTACCTGACCCCGCTGTATCGGGCCGCCACCGCCTCCCCGGCGGTCCACCACCTGCTGCACGTGCACCTGGTGCTGGCCGGTTGCCTGTTCGCCTGGGTGATCGCCGGGCCGGACCCGGCGCCGCACCGCCCTCCGGTGCCGCGCCGGCTGGTGGTGCTCGGTGTGGCGATCGTCGCGCACGCCGGCCTGGCCCAGCTGATGTACGCCGGCCTGCTGGTCGACGTCCCGGCGCCCGCCGCCCAGCTGCGCGGCGGCGCGGAGATCATGTACTACGGCGGGGACGTCGCCGAGCTGCTGCTGGCCCTGGCCATGCTGGTCACCTGGCGCCCGGCCCGCCGGCGGCTGGCCGCTCCCGCCGCCGGCCCGGCGGCCGGCTGACTCCCCTCCCCGCCGGCCGCGGGGCGGTGCGGGAGCCGGGCGGCCGGCCGGGGCCGGGATCATCCCGGCCCCGGCCCGGCGTCCTGGCGGACGCGGACGCTCGATCCGCCTCGGCCGGTCGTCACGCTCCGGCCGTGGACGTCGTGGTGCTCGGTGTCAGCAGCCGCTGCCCCACCGGTGGGCGGAGATGTTGTCGTTCAAGGACTGGCCCTGGCCCGACCGCCCGTCCCAGGGATAGTAGATGCCCTTCAGGTTGTCGAGATACAGGCCGCGGGGCAGGCAGGTCCGGGTGCCGTCCCAGCCGCCCGCGTCGTCGGCGTTGTCCCAGTACAGGATGACGTCTTCGTAGGCCCCGGCGTACCCGCGGTTCTCCAGAGAGCTGGCCTCGTTACGCATGCTGTAGAAGCCCCCGCATCCCTCCCAGTTCGCGTCGTCCACCGCCCATCCACAGTGGAAACCACCTCGCTTGATGTCCATCCAGGCGTAGAAGTAGCCGTCCGCTGCCAGAGCCGCGGACGCGCCGTCGGCGTCACGTGCGATCGAGGCGTCGGCGCTCGGCGGAGTCGAGGGGTCGGCGTGGGCGGGAACCGGCACGGTCAGCAGTGCGAGAGCGGCGAGCCCCGCGGCGGTCAGGAGCGATCTGGCCTGCTTCATACGTCCTCTGTCTCTCTGTGCCGGGCCTGTCCCGGCGAGTCGGGTGGGTGTGTCGGGTCGTGTGACCGGTCAGCCGGCCGTGACGATGGCCTGCGCGCGCGGCAGCGCGGCCTGTTCCAGCCGCTGCCGGGTGGCGAACTCCCCGGCGTACCGGGCCCGCAGGTGATCGTCGTACCGCTGTGCCAGCCGGTGCGCGGTGTCCGCCAGGCCGCTGCTCGCGGCACACCCGGCCTCGGCCACCGCGGTGCGGATCTCCGCTCTCCGCGCGGCGGGGCCCGCCGGCGTGTCGAATCGCCGGCGGGATTCGGCGGGAGTGGCGTAGGAGAAGCCCCGCTCGGTCATGCACGCGGACCAGTCCTTGACCGACTCCTTGAACTCTTTCTCGGTGAAGACCTCGGCGCGGTTCGTCTCCGCGAGCGCGTCGGTGATGGTGCTGGCGCGGAACCACCGCGGCAGGTCTCGGTAGAGTTCCTGCTGGGCCTGGGCGGTGCAGCCGTCGGTGAGCCGCGCGAAGGTCAGCCCGCTGGGGACGGTGACCCGCAGCTGCCGCCCGCCGCGCCTGCCGTGCAGCGCGTCCGCCGCACGCCCCTTCTCCTGCGGGGACAGGCCTTCGAAATACCGGCGGTTCGGATCGGACCGGCGGTACTGGTCGCGCCGCCCTGCCATCTCGCTTCCATAACCGTGTGCTCGGGCCCAGAGAACGTCGTCGACGACATAGGGGAAGTCGCGATCCTCCGGTATCGGAACCCGGGGCACGACCCAGGTTCGGAAGCCCCGCTCGCTCATGCAGGACTGGGTGAGCAGTTGTTCGGCCTCATGGAGCACATCCTTGTCGCGTTCCGAGAGCGGCCGGGTGGCATCGACGGAGGTGGCGAGCCGGCGCGTGGAGCCGGTGGCCGGCGTGTCCACGCCGCTGCCGGTCGAGTGCTCCGCGGTACCGGCGGTCACGCTCAGCAGCGCGGTGACCGCCATGAGATGCGCCAGAGGGCGAATGCCGCGGCGGCGCGGATGCACCGGCATCCCATCCTCCTCTCGAAGCCGGACGTCACCACCGGCAACGACCTGCCCGGTGATCGGCGGAGTTCCTGACCGTACTGTCGGCGGGCGGCCGCGGCCCGGACAAGACCTTTGCGCCGGAGCGCAAACAGGGCTCAGGACCCGCCTTGGCTCCCGTCGAGGAGTTTCCAGCCCAGCGGGGTCAGGTTGTGCAGGAGCGCGGGTCCGCTACGGGTGCTGGTGATCAGCCCGGCCTGCCGGAGGGTCTTGGTGTGGCGGCTCATCGAGGCGATCGAGGTGTAGAGCTGGGTGGCCAGCTGCGTGGTGGAGACGCTGCGCCGCAGCGTGACGAGCACGGCGGCGCGGGTGGCGCCCATCAGGTCGGCGAGCGGCCCCGCCGGATCGGCGGCGGTGATCGACTCCCAGCGGGATTCCGGCGCGATCGGATAGACCAGGACCGGTGGCAGGTCCTCGTTCGCCAGGGATACCGGGTCCCCGTGGCAGAAGTACGACGGCACCAGCCGCAGGCCCCGGCCCCTCAGATGCAGGTCGCGATCGACGGCGTAGCTGACCTCCAGCACCGGATGGCGCCAGCGCATCAGCGGCTCGAACCCGCGGAACAGCGCCTCCACGCCACCGGCGAGCAGCGCTTTCACCCGTAGCGCCACGTCATTCTCGACGCTCATGCGGATCAGATCGTCGTGGGAGCCGACCGCGGCGCGGTGATATTCGCGCAGCGCGGCCGTCAGGGCTGCCAGCTTGCCGCCCCGCGAGTCGGTGAGACCGGCGAGCCAGCTCGGGGTGGCGCGACCGTGGCGCCGGTTGGTCTCGGACAGCTGGGCCAGCTCGTCCCGCAGCCGCCGCAGGCTCGTGGCGCGGACGGCGTCGATGCCGGCTTCGAGCCCGGCCGCCGATTCGGCCGGGGTGAGGAAGTCGGGGAAGTAGGGGCCGAGCGGCGCGAGGTCGGTGAGGTAGGCCACGGCCGGCCGCACCGTGGTCAGCAGGTCGGGGCGGCTGCGGAGTCGTGCCATCCACGGCTGGAGGAACAGCGGCCGCTCGCGGCCGGTCAGCGAGAAGCGACTCAGCAGGACTTCCCATAAAGGGTCGATCGTGGTGGTGAGGGTGGTTCTCGCGATGTCCTCGGTGGTGAAGTGGATCCGCAGCATGCCCCCGTGTCCCCCCAGACTCGTGCCCCCGGTTTATCAGTGGTAGTTAATGCTGGTTTGCGTTCTGCCGTAAAGCTGTTTTCCGGGAGTTCGCCGCATAGCAGATTTCGGGTATGAGAGCAGGAGCTTTGTTACGAGGCGTCACGGCGGCCGGCCTGCTGGCCGGGGTGCTCGTCGTTCCCTCGGCGGCCCTCGCCGCGCCACCGGGCCCCGATGACGAGGTGCGCGCGCCGGAGGTGACGGCGACGGCACCCGCCGCGGTGCCGGCGAACGACCGGGCCCGGGTCCTGGGTGAGCGGTGGCAGGCCTCCACCGACCGGGCGGTGCTGGCCACCGGTGACGCCACGGGGTTCCACGTCCTGGCCGCGGACGCCGGGGCCGGGTACGCGTGGAAGACCATCGCCACCCTGGGCGAGCCGGGGGTGGAGACCGACCGGTGGATCGGCAACATGTGCGTGACGGCCTCCGGCCGGCGCGCGGTGGTGGTGTACGCGCCGCGGACCTACACCAACGATGAGCGATTGTTCGACCGGGGCGGCTTCACCGCGGTGGTCGACCTGACCAGCGGCGCGGTGACCCGGCTGCCGGTACGGGCGAGCCTGGCGTACTTCGACCCCGCGTGCGGCGCCGGCGAGCAGGCGGTGCTGACGCAGGCCGGGGACACCGACCTCGGCCGCACCCGGCTGGTCCGGGTCGACGCCGCGAAGGCCCGGCTCGGCGCCCGCATCGAGGTGCCCGGCCAGCTGACCTCGGCGGTTCCGGTGGGCACCGGGATCGTCGCGGCCGATGACGGCGCGCTGGTCCGGGTGGCCGAGGACGGATCGCGGCGGGTGCTCGCCGCGACGGAGGGCGTGCCCTTCGACGTGACCGCCGACGCCGGCGGCGGTGTGGTCTACGCCCAGCGTTCGGGCGCCGACCGATCGCAGGTCCGCCGGGTGTCGGCGGCAGGGAAGGGACGCGCCGTCCCCACCACGCTGGCCACCGGCCCGCTGACCGGGCTCGGCGTCACCTCCGGCCGCGGCGGCCGGGTGTTCGTGCTGGGCGCCGGGACGCTCGCCGCGGGCGCGCCCGGGGTGACCGGGCTGGACGCGCCCCGCGGATCGTCCCCCTCCCTGGACGGCGAGCTGGTGGTCACCTCGGTGCTCCCGGTGACGAAACCGGTGACGACAGGTCGGCCCGTCCCGGAACGACTGGCGGTCAAGGCGACCGCGACGAAGACCGGGACCGGCACCGCGTTCACCGCCACGCCCGAAGTCGCCGCCATGCCGGTCGGTGCGGACACCAAGGCCACCGCCAAGCTGGCCGCGGCCAGCCCCACCGACCCGGCCGACTTCGCCGAGCGGTACTGCGCGGTGCCGCGCAACGACCCGCGCAACCAGGCGATGCAGCCCAAGCCGCGCCAGGTCGAATGGGCGGTCGACCAGGCCGTGCGCGGGGCGTTGACCGTCTCCCGGCCGGCGAACTGGAAGAACCTCGGCATGCCGGCCTACACCCCGCAGGGCCTGTTCCCGTCCCGGGCGCTGGTCGGCGGCGGAGCCGTACCCGCGCAGATCATGCTCGGGATCGCCGCGCAGGAGTCCAACCTGTGGCAGGCGGCGCGCTTCGCGGTGCCCGGCGTGACGGCGAACCCGCTGATCGGCAACTACTACGGGCTCGACATCTACGACGCCGACACCTCCGACGACTGGACGATCCGCTGGTCGGACGCCGACTGCGGGTACGGCGTCACCCAGGTCACCGACGGCATGCGGCTCGCGGGCCGGGAGAAGCCGGGGGAGACCGCGCTGCCCTACCAGACCCAGCGCGCCGTCGCGCTGGACTTCGCGGCGAACGTGGCGGCGGGGTTGCGGATCCTGCAGGACAAGTGGAACATCACCCGCTCGGCGGGTCTGCAGATCAACAACGGTGACCCGTCGAAGATCGAGAACTGGTTCTTCGCGGTGTGGGCGTACAACTCGGGTTTCTACCCGCAGAGCCAGGCCGGGCAGAACGCCGGCGCCTGGGGGGTCGGTTGGGCCAACAACCCGGTCAACCCCAAGTATCCGCCCGGCCGGGACGCCTTCCTCGACCGCACCTACCAGGACGCCGCGCACCCGCAGGACTGGCCGTACCCGGAGAAGGTGCTGGGCTGGGCCGGTCATCCGGTCGAGGTGCTGGAGTCACCGGACGTGATGGTCTCCGGCTACCGCCCCGCATGGTGGGCCGGCGAGAACGATGATGTCGCGGAGCGGAACCGTACCGCAGTCAAGCCGCCCAACCACCAGTTCTGCGACGCCAGCAACAACTGTGTCCCGGGTGCCTCCTATCCGCCCGATGCCCCCGAGGTGATCGGCGAACCCGCCGGGCCGTGCGCGCACAAGAACGCGGCCGGCCAGCGCGACCTCAAGTGCTGGTACCACCAGACGACCGGTTGGAAAGCCGACTGCCCGAATACCTGTGGTAACGAGCTGCTGCGCTTCGATCCCGGCTACGCCTACCAGGACGACGGCACCGCCTACCCGCCGAACTGCTCGCTCACCGGGCTGCCGGCCAACGCCAAGATCATCGACGATGTACCGGACGGCACACCGTCGATCCGGCCGAACTGCGCCAGGCCCTGGACCAACCAGGGCACGTTCCAGTTCCAGTTCCATCCCGACAGCAACGGCAACTATCCCGGCAAGGTCGACACCCACCAGATCGGCGGCGGCTTCGGGGGGCACTTCTGGTTCGCCCACACCCGGACGGCCCAGGCCGAAGGCGGCCGGCTGCAGGTCGACGCGACCTGGCGGCTCAACCAGTCGATCACCGGGCTGTGGAAGGTGCTCGTCGCGCTGCCCGACCACGGAGCCCAGACCACCAAGGCCCGCTACGTCGTCCGGACCGCCTACGGCGAGCGGGTCAGCACGGTGAGCCAGCCGGGCAGCGGTAACCGCTGGGCGTCGCTGGGCACGTTCAAGTTCAACAACCAGCCCGATGTCAAGCTCTCCTCGGTCACCCCGGACGGCAACGGAACCCAGGACATCGCCTTCGACGCCGTCGCCTTCGTCCCGGTGACCGGCACGACGGTCGAGATCCTGCACTGGAACCTCGCCGGGTCGACCAAGAACAAGGGCGACTACGACGTCGTGGAGCGGCTGATCCAGGAGGTGCAGAGCCGCAAGCCGGATGTCATCTCCATGAACGAGGTCTGCATGCGCCAGTTCGAGCACGCGGCCGCCCGGCTCAAGGAGATCGGGTACGAGATGGCGGGTTACTATCACGCCAGCCAGAGCCTCGTACCGGACTGTTTCATCGACTTCCCGCCGACCGAGACCCGGACGTCGGCAGGTAACGCCGTGCTGGTGCGGGGACCGATGCTCAGCCACCAGGGCTTCGTCTTCAACGCGTCCAACCAGCTCGAGGAGCGCATCGTTCTCCCGGGGGAGGTGCAGCTGGGTGTCGACCGGAGCGTGGCCTGCGTCGTCACCCGGTTGCCGGGCACCAGCCGGGATCTCAAGGCGTGCTCCACGCACCTCGACCAGGAGAAGGACGGCGCTTCCAATCCGTACGCCGACGCGGAGAAGCAGGTCGGAGAGCTGGCGCGCGTCTTCGGGCCCCAGGCGAAGACCATGCCCTTCATCCTGGCCGGCGACTTCAACATCAAGGTCCCGCCCTCGAACCTCGCTCTCGGCGCCCTCTACGGTGATCCCGCGGGAACGGGTGACTTCGTCGAGGTCGACCAGGAGCGCGGGTGTGGCGACTCGTGTGTCCCGCGCCAGACCGGTGCCCCCACCCAGGTCGGCACCAGCCAGGGCGGCCCACGCAAGATCGACTATGTGTTCGCCAGCCGGTGGCACCTGGTGTTGCCGCCCGACCGGGTGCAGATCCTGACCGACGTCGGCAAGTGCGGCGGCGACCAGCACGCCTGTTCCGACCACTACCTGTTCCGCAGTGAGGTCGAGCTGCCCAACGGCTGACCCGATCACCCTTCCGGCGCACGGCGGCCCGCCGCCGTGCGCCGGCCGATGCGGCCGTCGCCGGCCCCACGCGAGCCGGCGAGGCCGTGACCAGCATGGACGCCGGGCGATCGGGCAGGACGGCGGCATGGCAACGACCGCGTTGATCGTCATCGATATGCTCAGCCCCTACGACCACCAGGACGCCGACCTGCTGGCCAAGAGCGCCGAGGAGGTCGTCCCGCCGCTCGCCGACCTGGTCGCGCGTGCCCGGCGCCGGGACGACGTGGACCTGATCTACGTCAACGACAACCACGGCGACTTCGCCGCCACCAGGGAGACGATCCAGGCGCGGGCGCGCGAGGGCCGGCGCCCGGACCTGGTGGAGCCGCTGCTGCCGCCGCCCGACCGCGCGTTCCTCACCAAGGTCCGGCACAGCGCCTTCTACGGCACGCCGCTGGAGTACCTGCTGGGCCACCGGGGCGTGGAGCGGGTGGTGCTGACCGGCCAGGTCACCGAGCAGTGCATCCTTTACACCGCGCTGGACGCCTACGTGCGGCACTACGCTCTCAAGATCCCCAAGGACTGCGTGGCGCACATCCACCCGGAGCTGGCCGACGCGGCGCTGCGGATGATGGAGCGCAACATGCGCGCCGAGGTGACCACCGCGGCCGAGTGCCTGTGACCGGCCCGGCGGGGTGGTGTGATGTCGCCCACTGACCGGGTTTAGACCGGCTGATGAGCTTTATAAGGGGATAAATCGGATAGGGAGGTCAGGACCGAGACCGTCTACGGAGGGGAGCCGTCGAGATGACGGACGTGTCCAGTAAAGGACCTGGCCCGGGAGACGACCGTCCCGTGCTGACCAACCGGCAGGGACACCCGGTCCACGACAACCAGAACCAGCGGACGGTCGGCGCGCGTGGCCCGGCCACGCTGGAGAACTACCAGTTCCTGGAGAAGATCAGCCACTTCGACCGCGAGCGCATCCCCGAGCGGGTGGTGCACGCCCGCGGCGCGGTGGCCTACGGCTACTTCGAGGCGACCGGGCAGCTGGGCGACGAGCCGATCGGCCGGTACACCCGGGCGGTGCCGTTCGCCGAGCCGGGCAAGCGCACCGATCTCGCGATCCGGTTCTCCACGGTGATCGGCGGGCGGGACTCCTCCGAATCGGCCCGCGACCCGCGCGGCTTCGCGGTCAAGTTCTACACCGAGAACGGCAACTGGGACCTGGTCGGCAACAACCTCGCGGTGTTCTTCATCCGCGACGCGATCAAGTTCCCGGACGTGATCCACGCGCTCAAGCCCGACCCGGTGACCTTCCGGCAGGAGCCGAACCGCATCTTCGACTTCATGTCGCAGACGCCCGAGGCGATGCACATGCTGGTCAACCTGTTCAGCCCGCGGGGCATCCCGTCGGACTATCGCCACATGCAGGGCTTCGGCGTCAACACCTACAAGTGGATCAACGAGCAGGGCGAGACCCACCTGGTGAAGTACCACTGGATGCCCAAGCAGGGCGTGCGCAGCATGACCGCCGAGGACGCCGCCGTGCAGCAGGGCCGCGACCTCGGGCACGCCACCAAGGACCTGCAGGACGCGATCGACCGCGGCGAATACCCCGAGTGGGAGCTGCTCGTGCAGATCATGTCCGACGAGGAGCACCCGGAGCTGGACTTCGACCCGCTGGACGACACCAAGGTCTGGCCGGAGGACCGGTTCCCGGCGCGGCCGGTGGGCAAGATGGTGCTCAACAGCAACGTCGCCAACTTCTTCGCCGAGAACGAGCAGATCTCCTTCGGCACCGGCGTTCTGATCGACGGGCTGGACTTCTCCGACGACAAGATGCTGGTCGGTCGCACCTTCTCCTACAGCGACACCCAGCGCTACCGGGTCGGCCCGAACTACCTGCAGCTGCCGGTGAACCAGGCCAAGAACGCCGAGGTGCGCACCAACCAGCGTGACGGCCAGATGACCTACCACGTCGACGGCCAGGGCGAGAATCCGCACGTCAACTACGAGCCGTCCATCACCGGCGGGCTGCGCGAGGCGCGGTACCCGCACCTCGACGAGCAGGGCCCGGTGATCAACGGCCGGCTCACCCGCAGCCGGATCCCGCGCACCAACGACTACACCCAGGCCGGCCAGCGGTACCTGCTGATGGAGCAGTGGGAGCGCGACGACCTGGTACTCAACCTGATCGGCCAGCTGTCGCAGTGCGACCGGCCGATCCAGGAGCGGATGGTCTGGCACTTCCTGCTGGTCGAAGACGAGCTCGGGCTGCGCGTCGGCGAAGGGCTCGGCATCGCACCCGGCGACGTGGCGCACCTGGAGCCGCTGGCGAGCCAGGACCTGTCGGAAGAGGACCGCGGCCGGCTGGCGAGCCTGGGCAAGAACGGCCCGCGCGACGTGTCCGGCCTGAAGATGACGCACTGCGTGCCGAACGAGCGTCACACCCCATGATGTGACGCCGGTCCCGGCGGGCGCCGCCCGCCGGGACCGCGGCGCCCGGGGCCGAGCCCTCAGGAACCGGCCGGCAGGTGCCGGGCCAGGAACCCGGTGGCCAGCCGCCAGCCCGCCCGCGCGGCCTCGGGGTGGTGGAACGCGGGCGCCTCGAAGTTGTGGAAGGCGTGGCCCGCCTCCTCCTGTACGTGCACCTCGAGGTTCGGCCGGCCGGCCACCGCCTCCTCCAGCCGGGCCACCTGCTCGCGCGGGATGTAGGGGTCCTTGCCGCCGAACTGGAACTGCACCGGCGCGCTGATCCGGTCGAGCAGGCCGAGGGTGTCGGGCACGCTGGAGCCGTAGAACGACACCGCCGCGGCCACCGGGGCGCGCGCGGCCAGCTCGTACGCCAGGGAGCCGCCCAGGCAGAAGCCGAGCGCGCCGGCGCCGCCGGTGACCTCCGGCAGCCCGGCGAGCACGTCGAACGCCGCCGCGGTGTCGGCCACCCCGGTCGCGAAGTCGAACCGCTGGACGAGCTCCAGCGAGCGGGCCAGCCCTTCGTCGTCGTGGTCGGCCGCCCAGCCCGGGCTGATCCGCCAGAACAGGTCCGGCGCGCCGACGACGTACCCGCGCCCGGCCAGGTCCTCGGCGACCTTGCGGATGTAGGAGCTGATGCCGAAGATCTCCTGGAGCAGCAGCAGGCCGGGGCCGCTGCCGCGCTCGGGGATCCACAGGTGCAACGGGAACCCGCCGTCGGGGACGGTGACGGTCTCCTGGCGTTGGCGCATGGCTACCTCCGATACCGGGCGCCGCCTCGCGGGCGGAGCGAGCCGCGTGCCGGGCCGGCACGCCTCGGATGACGCTAGCGCCTCGGGCGGTCCGGGCGCCGCCGGGTGGGGCGTATCTCGCGGGCCGGGGCCTGGGCTGATGTCCGCTCATGGGTGTTTGCCGACCGGGTGTCCGGGCAGCGGTCCGGCGGCAGGGATCATGCGAGGGGACGGTGCGGCCGATGACCGATCACGACACCCGGCGGACCGCCGGCCCGGTCCGGACGGAGAAGGCGGCGCCGGAGAGCCCGTTCGCGCTGTCCGGCCGGTCGTGGTGGTCGGTGCTGAAGCGGACCTTCAAGGAGTTCCAGGAGGACAACGTCACCGACTGGGCGGCCGCGCTCACCTACTACTCGGTGCTGTCGATGTTCCCGGCCATCCTGGCCGCGGTGTCGGTGCTCGGGCTGTTCGGCCAGGGCACCACCCAGCCGCTCATCGACAACCTCAGCGCGATCGCCCCCGGCCCGGCCCGGGAGATCCTCGGCAGCGTGCTCGGGGCCCTGCAGGGCAGCCGCGGCGCCGCGAGCGTCACCACGATCATCGGGATCGTCGTCGCGCTGTGGTCGGCGTCCGGTTACGTGGCCGCCTTCATGCGCGCCGCCAACGTCATGTACGAGATGCCGGAGGGCCGGCCGATCTGGAAGACGCTGCCGCTGCGGCTGGGCATCACCGCCGTGCTGGTCGTGCTGATGGCGGTCGGCGCGGTGGCGGTGGTGTTCACCGGCGGGCTGGCCGAGCAGGCCGGCCGGTTGCTGGGTCTCGGCGACACCGCGCTGACCGTCTGGTCCATCGCCAAATGGCCGGCGCTGGTGATCGTGGTCGCCATGGTGCTGGCCCTGCTCTATTGGGCGGCGCCGAACGTCGAGCAGCCCGGGCTGCGCTGGGTCACCCCGGGCAGCCTGCTCGCCGTGGTGCTGTGGATCGCCGCCTCCCTCGCCTTCGGCTTCTACGTCGCCAACTTCGCCTCCTACAGCAAGACCTACGCGGCGCTGGCCGGGGTCATCGTCTTCCTGGTCTGGCTGTGGATCACCAACATCGCGGTGCTGCTCGGCGTGGAGTTCGACGCCGAGCTGGCCCGCGGCCGGGCCATCGCCACCGGTCACCCCGAGGACGTCGAGCCGTACATCGAGCCGCGGGACACCCGCAAGATGGACGAGGACCAGGTGCGCGAGATCAACGGCGACTGATCGGCGGCCGGGTGGGCAGAGTGCCCGGTCCGGCTGGGGTCACCCCTAGCCGCATCGGACATGATGCCTATCCTGCGGCGGCCCGGTTGCGCAGGTGGTGCGCCGCTGGGCAGCATGGCCCGGCAAAGTGCCCAACGGGCGGCCGGCCCAGCTGAAAGGCGATCACATGTACCGCACCGCGGAACCGGAGACCCGCGCCGGCCAGGTCGCCGGCCGCGGCGGCCTCGGCGTCCTGCGCGAGATCGAGCGGCGGGTCCTGTGGCTGTCCACCGCCATGATCCACCACGCCAACCGGGTGCGGCCCAACCCCGACGGCCTCAAGGTCGGCGGGCACCAGGCGTCCAGCGCGTCCATGGTGTCGATCATGACGTCGCTGTGGTTCGACCGGCTCACCGCCGGGGACCGGGTCTCGGTGAAGCCGCACGCCTCCCCGGTGCTGCACGCGATCAACCACCTGCTGGGCACCCTGCCCGCCTCCTACCTGACCACGCTGCGCGAGTTCGGCGGCCTGCAGAGCTATCCCAGCCGCACCAAGGACCCCGATCCCGCCGACTACTCGACCGGGTCGGTCGGCATCGGCGCCACCGCCCCCATCTGGGGCGCGCTGGCGCGCCGCTACGTCGAGGCCCACTTCGGCGGGGCCGGCACCGGCCGCCAGTACTCGCTGCTCGGCGACGCCGAACTCGACGAGGGCGCCTGCTGGGAGGCCCTGCTGGATCCGCAGGTCGCCGAACTCGGCGAGATCGTGTGGATCGTCGACTTCAACCGCCAGTCCCTGGACCGGGTGGTCCCCGGGGTCGGCGGCACCCGGCTGCACGGGATGTTCGCCGCCGCCGGCTGGCAGGTGATCAACGTCAAGTACGGCGCGTTGCTGGACGAGCTGTTCGCCCGGCCCGGCGGCGCGGCGCTGCGCGCCCGGATCGACGCCATGTCCAACCCCGAGTACCAGCGGCTGCTGCGCTGCGGTCCCGCCGACCTGCGCGCCCGGCTGCGCGACGGGGCGGCCGGCCCGCGCGACGCCGCCGAGATCGCCCGGCTGCTCGCCGGCGTGGACGACCCGACCCTGCACGCCGCGGTGCGCAACCTCGGCGGGCACGACCTGGCCGCGCTGTGCCGGGCCTACGACGACATCGACGACGGCCGGCCGACCGTCATCTTCGCCTACACCGTCAAGGGCCACGGGCTGGCCACCGAGGGACACCCGCAGAACCACTCCTCCCTGCTCAGCGCCGAGCAGCTCGCCGAGCTGGCCGCCCGGGTCGGCGCCGACCCCGCCGACCCGTGGGCGCCGCTGCCGGACGGCCCGGCCGCCGCGCTGTGCCGCGACACCGCCCGCCGGCTGCACCGCACCCCGCCGGCCGCGCAGCCGGTCCCCGAGGTGCCGGCCGACTTCGGGCGGGAGCCGCGCGGCGTGGCCACCACCCAGGCCGCGCTCGGCCGCACGCTGTTCGACCTCACCCGCCAGGCTCCGGGCGTGGGCGCCCGGGTGGTCACCGTCAGCCCGGACGTCAGCTCCAGCACCAACCTGGGCGGCTGGCTGAACAAGGTCGGCGTGTTCGCCGGCGCCGAGCGGCCCGACTGGTTCGACGACGACGCCGAGACCATCCTGCACTGGCGCGAACGGCCCACCGGGCAGCACATCGAGCTCGGCATCGCCGAGACCAACCTGGTCGGGCTGCTCGGCGAGCTCGGCGCCACCTGGTCGCGATGGGGACAGCCGTTGCTGCCGATCGGCGTGCTGTACGACCCGTTCGTGGAGCGGGCGCTGGAGCCGTGGTCGTTCGGGATCTACGCGGGCGGCCAGTCCATCCTGGTCGGCACCCCCTCGGGCGTCACCCTCGGCCCGGAGGGCGGGGCGCACCAGTCGATCAAGACGCCGTCCATCGGCATCGAGCAGCCCGGCTGCACCGCCTACGAGCCCGCCTTCGCCATCGACCTGGAGTGGTGCCTGCTGGCCGCGCTCGGCCGGCTCGGCCGGCCCGGCGGCCGCTCGGCGTACCTGCGGCTGTCCACCCGCCCGGTCGACCAGACCCTGGCCGCGCTGCCCGCCGACCCGGCCGGGCGCGAGCTGCGCCGCCGGCAGGCCGTGGCCGGCGCCTACCCGCTGCGCCGCGACGAGCGCCCGGCCGTCACGATCGCCGCGATGGGCGCCGTGGTGACCGAGGCGCTGGCCGCCGCCCGGCGGCTCGGCGAGCTCGGCATCGGCGCGGACGTCGTCTGCCTGACCAGCCCCGGGCTGGTGTTCGAGGCGCTGCGCGCCTGCGGCGGCCACGGTGAGGCGCCCACCTGGGTGCTGGACCAGGCCTTCCCGGCCGGCCGCGCCCGGCCGATGGTCACCGTGCTGGACGGCCACCCGCACACCCTGGCGTTCCTGGCCGGCGTCCACCAGGTGCCGGCCACCCACCTGGGCGTCACCGAGTTCGGCCAGTCCGGCGCCATCGCCGACCTGTACCGGCACCACGGCATCGACGCCGAGGCCATCGTCGCCGCCGCCCTCGACCTGGCCGACTGATCGGCCCGGCCCGGCGCGCGGTAGCGTTCGGGTATGACGGCGATCTCGGGGCGCCAGTGGCGGGTCCGGCGCGAGCTGACCATGGTCAAGTGGGCCGCGACGGCCGCGCTCGCCGTGCTCGCCGTCGCGGTGGCGATCGGCGGCGACGTGCGCGGCACCATCCTGTGCGCGGGGGGCACGCTGATGCTGGGCGGATTCGTGCTGCGCGACGTGCTGGCGCCGGTGCGGCTGGCCGCCGACGAGCACGGCGTCACCGTGGTCACCGGGCTGGCCCGCCGCCGGCGGTTGCCGTGGCCGGAGATCGCCGCCATCCGGGTGGAGGAGAACGCCCGCTACGGCCTGCGCTGGGACGTGCTGGAGATCGAGACCACCGAGAGCCTGCACCTGTTCTCCGCGCACGAGCTCGGCACCCCCTGCCGGGACGCCGCCCGGGAACTGGACCGGCTGCGTCCCGGCTGACCGGCCGTCAGGCGCGGATCCCGGGCGCGGCGGCCACCGCACGGCCACCCGGCGCGGACCCCGGATGACCGCCGGCTCGGTGTGCGGCTCGGACCCGCACCCGCTGGACGGTTCGTGCCCGGCGTGCCGGCCGGCCCGCCACCCCAACCCGGGGTGGCGGGCCGCGCGGACGGTCAGCCGGTCCGGTCCAGCCGGGCCACGCCGATCTTGCTGTCGGCCATGCCGTAGAACACGTACCGCACCCCGTCGACCTCCTCGATGGCGGTGGGGAACACCACGTTCGGCACGATGCCCGACCGCTCGTCGTCGGTCTCCGGCGCCAGCAGCGGCTCCGGCGAGCGGTCCAGCACCCGGGCCGGGTCGGCCGCGTCGAGGATCATCGCACCCGCCGCGTAGTGCACCTTGCTCTGCTGGGCGAACGCGTCGTCGATCTCGCCGGACACGCCGTGGTGGATGAGCAGCCAGCCCTCCTCGACCCGGATCGGCGCCGGACCGGCGCCGATCTTCAGCTCCTCCCACGGCTCCTGGGCCAGCGCGACCAGCCGGTGCGCGCCCGGCCGGGTCAGCGCGGACAGGTCCCGCTCCGCCTCGGCCACCGGGACGTAGGAGATCCAGATGCCCGGGCGCTCGTCGGTCACCCCGGCGGGCAGCTGCACCCCCTCGCCGGGCCGCAGCCAGCCGAGGTCCCACATCGGGCGGTGCAGCATGGCGTAGCACGGCTCGCCGTCCGGGCCGGGCACCGGTTCGGGAAAGTGCACCACGTCCTTGTTGGGGAACAGGTTGAGATCGGTGTCCAGGTCCGGCTGGTAGCCGAACTGCAACGGCCCGAGGCGCCGCCACTCGCGCAGGTCCTCAGACACCGCGAGCGCGGGCTTGGGACCGAGCGGCCCGAAGGCGACGTAGGACATCACGTGGTGGCCGAGCGAGGGGATCCAGGTGACCCGCGGGTCCTCCACCCCGGCGTTGGCCCGGCCGCGTTCCCAGCCGGCGTCCGGGGCGAGCACCACGCCGCGGCGGCGCACCCCGGTGGGCACGCCGTTCTCCAGGATCACCTCGGCCAGCCCCACCCGGGAGACGTTGCCCGCGGCGACCAGGCGCGGCAGCAGGTGCAGCGTCCCGTCCGGGGTGCGGCCGGACGCCGGGTTCAGCACGCCTTCGGCCTCCAGCGGGTCGTCCGGCAGCGGGGTCATCACGACGCCGACCCGGGTCAGCGTGTAGGGGATGGTCAACCTTTGACTCCAGTTCCGATATCGGTGGACACGAAGTGCCGCTGGAAGGCGATGAACAGCCCGATCACCGGCGCGGCCAGCACGCACGCCCCGGCCAGCAGCGCGCCGTAGGGGTTGGCGGCCCGCCCGGCCACGTTGCTGATGTAGTTGGCCAGCGACACCGCCAGCGGCTGCATGTCCGCCTGCTTGGTGATCAGGAACGGCCACAGGAACTCGTTCCACGGGCCGATGAAGGTGAGCAGCACCACGGTCAGCAGCGCCGGCCGCACCAGCGGCAGCGCGACCGACCACATCACCCGCAGCTCTCCGGCGCCGTCCACGTGCGCGGCGTCGAACAGCTCGTTGGGCAGTTGCAGGAAGAACTGCCGGAACACGAACACCGCGGTGGTGTTGATGGCGAACGGCAGGATCACCCCGAGATGGCTGTCGGCCAGCCCGTAGCCGCGGACGATCAGCACGTACAGCGGGATGAGCAGCAGTTGGAACGGCACCACCTGCACCAGCAGCACGATCCCGAAGACGGCGCCGCGCCCGCGGAACCGCAGCCGGGCCAGCGCGTAGCCGGCCAGCACGCCGAACACCACCGTGCAGGCGATCACCCCGCCGGTGAAGATGCCGGAGTTCAGCAGCGAGGTGCCGAGGTTCACCTTCTCGTTGATCTCGGCGTAGTTGCCCAGTGTCAGGTTGCCCGGGTCGGGCAGCACGCTGGTCACCGTGGTGTCCGGCTCGGCCTGCAGCGAGCCGATGAACATGTAGTAGAACGGGAACACGAACAGCAGGGCGCCGAGCCCGAGAACGATCATGCGGCGCATATCAGCGAGCCTCCAGCAGCCGGCGGTTGAGCAGCGACAGCGCGACCACCCCGATGACCAGCAGCACGCCGATGGCCGCGGCGACGTCGGGCAGGCCCTGCTCGACGCCGCGCTGGTACATCAGCAGCACCGGCGAGGCGGACGCGCCGTTCGGGCCGCCGCCGTTGGTGAGCAGGTAGGGCTCGGTGAAGAGGTTCGCCCCGGTGATGGTCGCCAGCACCACCACCAGCACGGTGGCCGGCCGCAGCGCCGGCACGGTCACCGACCAGAACGACCGGGCGCGGCCCGCGCCGTCCACCGAGGCGGCCTCGTACAGCTCGCGCGGCACGTTCTGCAGCGCGGCCAGGTAGAGCAGGATGAAGAACCCGCTCTGCTTCCAGGCGACGAACACCGCGATCACCGGCATGGCCAGCGCCTCGTTCACCAGCCACGACGGATCGGGCGCCAGCGGCCCGAGCACCTGGTTGACCAGGCCCTCGCGGGAGAACAGGAACAGCCAGACCCCGACCACCGCGACGCTCGCCGTCACGTACGGCACGTAGAAGGCGACCCGCAGGAAGGTGCGGCCGCGGATGGCGCCGTTCAGCGCCACCGCCAGCACCAGCGCGATCGCCACGGTCAGCGGCACGTTGATGACCAGGAAGATGGCGACGTTGAGGAACGCGCGGCGCACGGCCGGGTCGCCGAGCACCGCCGCGTAGTTCTCCAGCCCCACGAACGGCCGCTCGACCGTCGCGCCGGGCGCGGCGAAGAAGTAGTCGTGGAAGCTCATCCACACCGCGAAGCCGAGCGGGTAGGCGAAGACGACCGCGACGAACACCACGTACGGCGCGGTGAGCAGCAACCCGACCGGATGCCGCCCGAGCAGGGACGGCATCCGGGCGGCGCGGAGGCCCGTCATCAGGACTGGCCGGCCAGGGTGTCGATCTTCTCCCGGGCCGCCTTGAACGCGTCGGCGACCGGCGTCTTACCGAAGATCACGCTGCTGGAGTAGGCGTCGCGGAACGTCTGCCAGATGGTGATCGAGTTGGGCACGTTCGGCACCTCGACGGTGCGCGCGGCCTGGGCGGCGAACGTCTTGTACTCGGGCTTGCCGGTGAAGTAGTCGGCGTAGGTGGTGGGCAGGTCCTTGCGCAGCGGCATCTGGCCGGTGGCCTTCAGCAGCGCGCCGTCCTGCTCCTGCCCGGTGGCGAACTTCAGCACGTCCCAGGCGGTCGCCCGGTTCTGGCAGGCGGAGTACATGGCGACGTTCTTGGCGTCGCTGAACGTGGTGATCTCCTCGGCGGACCGCCCGGTGGAGGTGGGCACCGGCGCCACGCCCCAGTCCACCTTCTCGCCGTAGACCGAGACCGCCCACGGGCCGACGATGGCCATCGCGGCCTTGCCGTCGGCGAAGGAGTCGCCGTTGTACTTCTCCTTCGGCGCCAGGCCCTCGTCGTACAGGGTCTTCCAGAACGTGGCGACCCGCTGGCCCTCGGGGGAGTCGAACTGCGCCTTGCCGTCCGCGACCAGCTGCTTCCCGCCGCTCTCCGCGGCGAACAGCGGGTAGAAGTCGAACCAGGACTGGAAGAACTCGCTGGTGGGCGCCGGGTAGATCGCCGCGTCCGCCGCCTTGCTCGACACGATCTTGCGGGCGGTGGCCAGGAACTCGTCGTAGGTGGCGAGCGGCGGCTTCTCCGGGTCGACGCCGGCCTTCTTCAGCAGCTTCTTGTTGTAGAAGATCATCACTGGGTTGGACTTCCACGGCAGCTGGTAGTACTTGCCGTCCGGCGACTTGTACTGCGCGGCCGTCTCCCCGGTGCGCGCCTCGACGTAGGAGGCGCCGTCGGGGAAGTCGTTCAGCGGGACCAGGCCGCCCTGCTTCTGGAACTGCGGGACCGCCGCCGGGGCGGTGTTGAAGATCAGGCAGGGTGCGTTACCGGCGGTGATCGCCGCGCCGATGACCTCCTCGGAGGTCTTGCCGGCCGGGATCTCCTGCACGCTGATCTTCTGGTCGGCGTGCGCGGTGTTCCAGGCGTCGGCCATGGCCTTGCCCCAGGTGACCTCTTCGGGGTTGTTGGACAGCCAGACGTTGATCGGCCCCCGCTTGGCGGCGGCCTGGCCGGCGTCACCGCCACCACCGCCGCCGCCTTCGCCGCAGGCCACGGTGGTACAGAGGATCAGGGTGACGAAGGCGGCGGCACGTTTCATGGGCGTTCCTCAAGGGTTGTGCGATGGGTGGTGCTCTGGTCTGCCGGGGGCGTGCGGGGTGGGAGAGGGGACGCGGGGGCCGGAGGTCAGCGCGCCGGGGCGGTGGAGCCGCGCACGACCAGCCGGGCCGGGGGTAACGCGGCGTCGGGGACGGCGGCGCCGTCGACCAGGTCGAGCAGCGCGGTCGCCGCGCGCACCCCCCAGCCGAAGACGTCCATGGTCACGGTGGTGAGCGGCGGGTGCACGTGCTCGGCCAGCTCGCAGTCGTCGAACCCGGTGACCGACAGCTCGTCCGGCACCGACAGGCCCATGGCGCGGGCGGCGGTCAGCCCGGCGATCGCCATCAGGTCGTTGGCGTACACGATGGCGGTGGGCCGCGGGCGGGCGGCCAGCAGCTCGCGGGTGGCCGCGGCGCCGCCGGCCGCGGAGAAGTCGGCCTCGGCCAGCGGGCCCGGCGGCAGCCCGGCGGCGGCGAGCGCGGCCCGCCAGGCGGCCGCGCGGCCCGCGCCGTGCAGGAAGTGGGCCGGTCCGGCGACGTGCGCGATGCGGGTGTGCCCGAGCCCGGCCAGGTGCCGGACGGCGGCCTCGACGCCGGCGTGGTCGTCCAGCCCGACGGCCGGGAACGGCGAGGGCACGTCCGGCCGGTTCAGCGTGACCGCGGGCAGGCCCAGCTCGGCGAGCAGTTCGATGCGCGGGTCGGCGTGCCGCAGGTCGGTGAGGAAGACCCCGTCTACCCGGCCGTCCCGGGCGAGGTTGCGGTAGCCCTCGGTCTCGGCGGCCGCCGAGAGCACGACCTGCAGGACCAGGATGTGGCCGCGCTCGGCCAGCACCGACTCGACGCCCGCGATGAAGGTGGGGAAGAACGGGTCGGCGCCCAGCAACTGCGGGGGGCGGGCGATGACCAGGCCGAGCGCGAAGGCGCGGGACGCGGCCAGCGACCGGGCCCGCCGGCTCGGCGTCCAGTCCAGCTCGGCGGCCGCGGCCAGCACACGCTCGCGGGTGTCCGCCCCGACCCCCGGCCGGCCGTTCAGCGCGAACGAGACGGTGCCTCTGCTCACCCCGGCCAGCCGCGCCACGTCGGCGATCGTCGGTCTCTTGCCCACCCGTCCGCTCCTTTGCTAAACCGGTTTGATTAAAACCGGTTTAGTAACCCTGCGTCAAGGGTCCGGCCAACCGGCGGCCAAGACACCGCCAACGGCCGATCCGGTCGATTCGCGAAACGTGACGGTCACGGAGTGTTACGGTACGTGGCGAACGGTCGCGGACGCGACCCGGCAGGTACCGGAGGTTCCCATGCGACATGTCTCCACCACCAGGCCCGCAACCCCCATGGTGACGCTGCTGCTCACCGCGCTGCTCGCCATGCTGGCCCTGCCCGCCATGGCGGGGTCCGCCGCCGCGGCGGCGGCCGGCGGCACCGGGCCGGCCGCCGCCGAGAACGAGGCGTACTTCGCCTTCGACTACCCACCGTCACGGGAGACGGTGGTCATCAAGCTCACCGACCCCGAGAAGATCCAGCACGCCCGCGACCTGCTCGCCGGCAAGACCCAGGACCGGCCGCACGTCATGGGCCGCCTCGTCAAGCGCCCCGAGCCGTACAACCCCGGCTGGAGCTTCCACCTCGACCCGGCGACGATCAGCTTCTTCCAGGTCGCGATCGAGGTCTGCGACGCCAGCCCGCACTACGTGGAGGAGCACCTGGACGAGGCGGGCGGCGCGTTCCTGCCCGGCCTGTACTGGTGCCCGTGGGGCTCCCGCCTGGTGCGCGAGGTCCCCAAGGGCTGACCCGGTTCGAACCGTCGCCCGGCCCCGCCACGAGGCGGGCCGGGCGACGGCCGGGTGTCCCGGCCGCGGGGACGTTCCCGTCCGCGCGTCCCCGCGGCCGGACGCCGGTCAGGTCCCGTAGGCCCGCACCTCCAGCAGGCCCACCGCGTTCGAGCCGTTGCCGGTGAGCAGCACCCGCAGCCGGGTGGTGCTCGTCGCGGTGAACGTCACCGGGTTGAAGGCGTTCTTGGCGAGCCCGTATCCGCTCGCGCCGGGCACGTCGGCGTAGGTGCTTCCGGTCCAGTACTGCAGCCGCCACGACGCCGGCATGTCGATGCCCTGATCGTCGTCGAAGAAGTACACTTCCGCCCTGTTCAGCGTGCGCGCGGACGGCCAGGTGAGGTCCACCCACTGCTCCCCGGTCCGCGGCCAGCAGCCCCAGCGCGGGTTGACGGTGTCGTTGGACGACGGCGGCAGGATGCCGTCGTTGACCGCCGCCACGCTCTCCCAGGACGAGGTGTACGACGCGGTCGCGGTGGCGGACGGTGCCAGGTTCTCCGGGCCCGGCGGGGGGTTCTGCGGGCCGCCCCGGTTGAACACCTTGATCTCGGTCAGCCCGGTCCGGGCCCCGGCGGCGGCGTCGGTCACCACCCGCACCCGGCTCGCGGTGACCGCCGGGAACCGCACCAGGTTGTAGTTCGCGCGCGGCGCCGCCGGGGTCTTCGCCTGGCCGGGCACCGAGGTCCAGGCGCCGCCGGTGGAGTACTGCACGTCGTAGCCCGCCGGTGCCCGGTAGGTCGTGCTCGCCGGCCGGCTGTCCTTGAAGTACAACCGCACCTCGTCGAACGACCGCGAGGATCCGAGATCGAGCGCGAACCAGTCCTGCCCGGCCGTGGTGCCGCCCCAGAACGGCTCGTTGGTGGGCGGCCCGTCGACCGCTCCGGCCAGGACGCTGCCGGCGGCGGTGGTGGAGGCGGAGGCGGCGGCGCCGGTCGCCAGGTTCGGCAGGTCGGCGGTCAGGTCGATGCCGGCCTTGGCCAGCATGTCGGTCATCCGGTCGTCGGCCTGCCGCACCTGCGCCGGCGCCTGCAGCCCCGGCACCGCGATGTGGTGGGTGACCGTCCCGGTGGTGGTGACGTCCCCGGTGGCCGGGTCCCAGGTGAACGGTACCAGCGAGCTCACCGTGGCGGCCCGGGTCCCGTTGACGAAGATCGAGTACCCTTCCGGGACGCCCGGGTAGCGGACCACGCCGTCGGCCGGGTCGTCCCAGACGATGGTCAGGTCGGCGTTGCGGTAGCGCAGGTTGTTGACCGTGAAGTTCGGCCAGCCGATGCCGATCGGCGACAGCTCCACCTTGGCGTCGTTGCGCGGCCGCAGCCCGGCCACGTCCTCGATCACCGTCCAGTTGCCGCTGCCGAGGATGTTGTGGTGGATCCACGACCGGTACTGGATGGACGAACCGTTCCAGTCCGCCCAGAACTCGTTGGCGTCCGGCCAGGCGGTGTTGCCGCCGACGTACTGCGCCCAGGCGTTCCAGTAGAGCAGCTTCTTGTAGTCGGTGGCGCTCATCCAGGGGTTCGGATAGTTGCGCAGCACCGAGGAGTACAGCCGGAACTGCACGGTGGAGTTGATGGTGGAGAAGTTGTTCGATCCCGGCTGCCCGGCCGCCGCGGCCGCGGCCTTGTCCACCTGGTCGGCGGTGTAGAAGGGGAAGATCGGGTAGTGCGCCGGGTCGTCGAACAGCCGCAGCGCCTCGCGGTAGGTCGCGGTATTCGGCACCGCGCCGACCGAGAACGGGTAGTAGTTGTTGATCTCCTTCCACGGCACCCACTCGCCGGTCGATTTCAGCCGGTGCTCGAACAGCCGGCGGTTCGGGTTCCACAGCACGTTGACGATGGCGTCCTTGATCTGCCCGGCCAGCGTGCGCATCTCGTTCGCCTTGGCGGTGTCGCCGGCCGCCTCGTAGGCCTGCGCCGCGGCCAGCGCACCGCTGTACTGGTAGGCCGACTCGGCGCGGTCCATGGTGCCGGGCTTCCAGTGGAAGGACACCGCGTCGGCGTCGTTGCCGGTCAGCGCCCCCCAGTCGTACTCGATCAGCTTGTTGCGGTCGTGGTCGTAGTAGGCGAGCTGGTCCTTGACGTCCTGCTCGGCGTAGCGGGCCAGGCGGGCGGCGATGGCCGGCCGGCCGCCGTGGATCTGGTAGCTGCGCCAGGCCGCCTCGCCGATGTACTGGGTGTAGCTGTTGGACCAGTTCTCCGGGTCGCCCGGGTTGTCGCGGAAGCGGCCGCTCTTGGAGACCTGGCCGGCGCTCAGCCAGTCGCCGTAGGCGTACAGCGGGGTGCGCAGGTACTTCAGGTCGTCGATGTGCATCGGCTGGGTGAGCGCGATCGCGTTGTTGTAGCCGAGTGCGCCCTCCACCGAGGTGGGGAACTGGAAGGTCTGCCCGGGGATGTCGGCGTCGAGGTTGTTGAAGCGCATCAGCCACCAGCGGTAGTAGATGTTCTTCTTGATGGCCGGCTCCGGCACGTCGATGTAGGGCACGTTGCGTGCCCACCACAGGTTGTAGGCCCGCACGTGGGTGGCGAACGCGGTGGCGGGGGAGTAGCCGGCGTAGGCGTTGTACTCGGTCAGCGAGGCCGGGATCTCGTCGGTGACGAAACCCATCACCACCTTGGTGGTGACCGTGGCGCCGGCGGCGATCGTCACCGAGCGGTTCAGCCCGCCGCCGCTCGCGGTGAAGCCGTCGCCGGTGAGCCGCGGGCGGATGGTGGTGAGGTTGTTGTAGGCGTTCACCTGGCCGGTCAGCTCGCCGCCGCCGCCGGAGGTCGCGTACGGCGAGGTGGCGCGCAGCTGGAGCGTGGTGGCCGCGGAGCCGTTGTTGGTGATGGCGAGGTTCGTCACCGCGACGTTGTCGTCGGTGATGAACTTCGTCTGCTCGACCCGCACCGAGCCGCCGGTATGCACGCTCTTCCAGTGGCTCGGCGCCTGCCGGCGGCTGGACACCTGTTCGGTGAAGGTGCCCGGGGTGATCGCGACGGTGTAGGCGTTGTCGTCGCTGATGCTCTCCCAGTAGGCCACCCGGCCGCCGAAGCCGAGCGTCCCCGGGTTGTGCGTCTTCATGAACAGGGCTCGGCCGCGGGACATCAGCCAGTCGCCCGCCGGGTCGGCGCCGGTGCGGGCCAGCAGCCGGTCCATCCAGAAGTCGGTGCCCGAGCTCTCGGCGTCGTAGATGGCCTTCATCATGTCGCCGGTGGTGTAGCCCACCGGCGCGGCCGGGACCGCCGGGCCGGTGAAGGCCGGGAGGCCGATGGTCTGCGCGGCCTGAGCCGGCCCCGCGACCAGCGTGGCGGCGGCGAGCAGCAGCGCGGTGACGATCGCGCGTGCCCGGCGTGGTCCGGGTGCTCTGCGTACTGTCGTCATCGGTGCCTCATCCCGCCGCGCTCGAGGTGCCGGCCTGCAGGGCCATCCATTCCAGGACCCCGGTGGAGTACCCCGGCCTGGAGGTGATGTTCAGCCGCAGCCGGGTGGTGCTGACCGCGGGGAACGTGGTGACGTTGTAGGCGTTGCCCGCCACCCCGCAGGCCGACTGGCCCGGGACGTCGGCGTAGGCGCCGCCGGTCCAGTACTGCACCCGGCAGGAGGCCGGCAGGTCGATGCCCAGGTCGTCGTCGAACCAGTAGGTGGCGACCCGGTCGACGCTCCGCGCGGACGGCCACTGGTACTCGATCCATTCGGTGCCCTGGTGGTTCCAGTTGCCGTAGGCGCCGTGGGAGTGGTCGGCCGACCCCGTCGGCACGTACCCGTCGTTGATCGCGCCGAGCGTCTCCCAGGACGACACGTAGGAGGTGCTCGCGGCGGCGCTCGGCGCCAGGTTCGTCCCGGCCGGCTGCCCGTTCCCCGGGCCGGTGCCGGTGGTCTGCACGACCTTCCGCATGGTGCCGTCGGCGTTCCAGTAGAGCTTGTCCAGGGTGACCGACCGGCGGAAGTTCCCGCCGCCCGGGGCGTTCGCGTTGTGGTAGACCATGTACCACTGGCCCTTGAACTCGATGATCGCCGGGTGGTTGGTGGTGGAGGTCACCTGGTCCAGCACCACGCCGCGGTGCGTCCACGGCCCGAGCGGGTTGCTCGCGGTGGCGTACCGGATGCAGGCGTAGCCCGGTGCCGAGCAGCCGGAGTCGTTGGCGGCGTAGGCCAGGTAGTAGGTCCCGCCGCGCTTGAACATCCAGGGCGCCTCCCAGAAGTTCGACACGCCGCTCGGGGTGATCACCGACCCGTTGATCGAGGTCATGTCCGGGTTCAGCCGGGCGGCACGCAGGCCGTAGTAGGACCCCCAGTACATGTAGACCTGGCCGTCGTCGTCGGTGAAGACGGTGGGGTCGATGTTGAGCGGCGAGGAGTTCGGCGTGCCGTCGCTGACCAGCGGGCCGCCCTTGGCGTCCCGGAACGGGCCGAGCGGGGAGTCGCCGACCGCCACCCCGATGTCCATCCAGCCGGCGCCGTTGCCGTTGACCGGGACGTACCAGTAGTACTTGCCGTTCGCGCCGCGCTCCACCTCGCCGGCCCAGGCGTCGGCGCCCGCCCAGGAGAAGTCCGAGACGGCGAGCCGGGCGCCCTGGTCGGTGAAGGTGGCCGCGTCGGTGGAGGTGAACACGTGCCAGTCGCGCATCACGAAGTTGGTGCCGCCCGGCGGTGCCTCGTCGTGCCCGGTGTAGAGGTACAGGGTGTCGCCGACCACCAGGGCGGCGGGGTCGGCGGTGTAGATCGCGGTGGTGATCGGCGCGGCGGCGCCCGCGGGGACACCGGTGAGCAGGACGAGCAGGCCCGCGGCGAGCGCGGCCGGCCATCGTCGTTTCATGGGGGATGCTCCTCGATTGTTAACGTTAACATCGGGCTGGGGCAAGGGGGTGCCGATGACGGTGCGTCGGCAGGACGCGGTCGAGGTTCCTAAAAGGTTTTCGAAAGATAAACGCGCTGACGGAAGGTGTCAAGAGTTGTCGGCGGTCGTAGGCTTCCAAAGCCCTATGACCTGTGCTTACATCCGTGTGGCTATTTCAGTAGCGTTTTCATCGCTACGAAAAAGGTTTTCGAAGCCTAGTCGTGGGCCTGGACGGGGGCGAGCCCGCGGCGCCCCGTCCCGGTCCCGGAGCGCCGCGGGGTCTTCAGACGGGCAGCCAGACCCGCATGGTGGCCGGGCCGCGATTCCCCCACCGGTGGTAGGGCACCAGGCGCAGCACGGTGTCCGCGCCGGCCGCCTCACCTCCGGGACGGGCGTCCCGGCCGCCGGGTGCCGGGCCGTACGGCCAGCCGGGTTCCGCCGGGACGCCGATCTGCGCCGCGACCTCCAGTTCCACCGCGCCGGCCACGGCGTGCTCGGCGGGCGGCCCGGTCCGGGCGGTCACCGCGTCCAGGCTCGGCGTGCCGCCCGCCGACTCGGCGCAGTACACCAGCGGGCCCCGCTCGACGGCCGCGGTGCCGCGCAGCGCGTCGATCCGCGGGTCGGGATAGGTCCAGCGCGGGGTCACCGGCAGGTCCAGGCACAGCTCGTCGCCCGCCCGCCACGGCCCCTCGGCCACCGCGTACCCGGGCCGCGCCGGCTGGTGACCGGGGCGGCCGGCGGCCGGCCGCCGCGACAGCCGGGCCCCCTCCGCCCAGGCCGGGACGCGCAGCGCGATCCGCCCGGCGCCGTCGGCCAGCACCCGGACCCGCACCTCGCCGACCCAGGGGTAGCCGGTCTCCACCCGCAGCCGCAGGTCCCCGTGCCGGATCTCGGCCGGCGTCGGGTGGTCGATGCGCACGCCGGCGGCGTCCCCGGTGGCCAGCAGCCCGGGCAACCAGGCCAGCGTCCGGGCCACGTTGGTGGGGCAGCACGACACGTCGAACCAGGGAGAGCGCAGCCCACCCTCGGCCGCGTGGTTCACCCCGGCCCGCGGCTCTTCGGGCACCCGGACCTGCAGCGGGTTGGTGTAGAAGAACGAGCGCCCGTCCAGCGCCGGCGCGGTGGCCAGCACGTTGTACATGGTCCGTTCGGCCAGGTCGGCGTAGCGGGCGCGGCCGGTCGCCAGATGCAGCCGGTGCGCCAACATGATGGACGCCACCCCCGCGCACGTCTCGGCGTAGGCCCGGTCCGGCGGCAGCTCGAAGTCCTCGCCGAACGACTCGTGATCGTGCCGCGAGCCCATGCCGCCGGTCAGGTGGGTGCGGGCGGCGATGGTGCGCTCCCACTGCGCCTCCACCGCGGCCAGCAGCTCGCCGTCGCCGGTCTCGACGGCCACGTCCACCGCGCCGGCGGCCAGGTACAGGGCGCGGACCGCGTGCCCGCGCAGCACCCGGGCCAGCCGGACCGGCCGGTCGTCCTGGAAGTAGGCGCGGCCGGCCGGCACCTCGCCCAGCGCGGGTGTGCCGCGGCGGGCGACGAACCTGGCCGCCATCTCCAGGTACCGCTCGGTGCCGGTGGCGCGGTACAGCTCCACCAGCGCCATCTCCACCCCCGGGTGGCCGCACACCTCCGGGGCGTCCATGAACCGCCGGCACACGTGGTCGGCGGCCCGCCGCGCCACCGCGGTCAGCTCGTCCTCGCCGTGCACGCGCAGCCGGGCCACCGCCGCCTGGATGAGGTGGCCGTAGCAGTACAGCTCGTGGCCCCACGCGAAGTCGAGGTAGCGGGTGCCCTGCCAGCGCGTGTTGAGGTAACCGTCGGGCTCCTGGGCGCGGGCGACCAGCGCGGCCAGCTCCGGCAGGCCCGGGTCGCCGGACCAGGCCATCGCCTCCAGCAGCTTGTAGACCTCCGAGTCGCTGAACTCCCTGCCGCGCCGGGGCGCGCCGCCGCGGAAGTTGCCGATCCAGCCCTCCTTGTCCATCCACTCCCGGCAGTGCGCGACGATCACCTCCCGGCCGAGGGCCACTCGGTCCCCCCAGAAACCGGGGAGCGGGCGCACGGCGTCGAGGCCGAGGGGGGACAGGACTCCCGAGGACGGCAGCACAGGGTTAACCACGCAGGGCTCCAGACATGAATCCGCGCACGTAATGGCGCTGGAGGACGACGAAGAGGATCAGGCAGGGGACGGCCATGACCATCACCCCGGCCTGCAACATGCCGTAGTCGACGGCGCCGAAGGTGTGCTGGGTCATGCTGACCACGGCCACCGGCAGAGTGAACGAGGCGCCGTCGTTGAGCAGGATCAGCGGGGCGAAGAAGTCGTTCCAGGAGGCGAGGAAGGCGAACAGCCCGACGGTGACCAGCCCCGGCCGCACCGCGGGCAGCAGCACCCGGGCGAACACCCGGAAGGTGCCGCACCCGTCGACCTGCGCCGCCTCGCCCAACTCCCGGGGGACCGCCTCGAAGGCGTTGCGCATCATGTACAGCGCGAACGGCAGCTGGAACATCACGAACACCAGGGCCAGGCCGACCAGGGAGTTCTGCAGCCCGAGGTGGCCGAGCAGCACGTACAGCGGGATCAGGATGGTCGCGTACGGCACCATCAGGACGGCCAGCGTGGTGAGGAACAGCAGGTTCTTGCCGGGGAAGTCGAAGCAGGCGAAGGCGTAGCCGCCGAGCGCGGAGACGGCCAGCGTGCCGGCCACCGTCATGAGCGACACCAGCGCGCTGTTGGCGGCGTAGGTGCCGAGGCCCTCGCCGTACCGGGCCACCCGCAGGTAGTCGGCCGGGTCGGCCAGCGACGCCCAGCCGCTCCACAGCAGCGGGAACAGGAACAGCACCGCCAGCGCCGACAGCGTCGTGTAGTACCTCACCGGGACCTCCGCAGCACCCGCATCTGCAGGGTGTTCAGCGCGACCAGCGCGACCAGCAGCACCACCGACAGCGCCGCGGCGCCGCCGAGGTCGAACCGGAAGAACGCGTCGCGGTAGACGACCATCACCATCGACACGGTGCTGTTGTCCGGGCCGCCGTTGGTGAGGATGAAGAACTGGTCGAAGGCCAGCAGCGAGCCGGTGACGCTGAGGATGAGCATCAGGGCGAGGGTGGGCCGCAGCAGCGGCAGGGTGATCCGGGTGAGGATCTGCCACCGGTTCGCGCCGTCGCTGCGCGCCGCCTCGTAGACCTCCACCGGGATGGCCTGCAGGCCGGTGAGCAGGATCAGCATGTTGAACCCGGCGAAGCGCCACAGCACCAGCGCGATCGTGGAGAACAGCGCCATGTCCGGCGTGCCGAGCCACCGCACCGGCTCGCCGGTGACGCCGAGGGCGCGCAGCATCGGGTCGATCGGCCCGAAGTCGTTGTTCAGCATGCCGTAGAACAGCAGCGCGGCGGCGGCGAAGCCCACCGCGCCGGGCAGGAAGAAGGCGGTGCGGAAGAAGCCGACGCCGGGCCGCCGGTCCTGAACCAGCAGCGCCAGCCCCAGGGCCAGCGCGGACAGCAGCACGGTGATGATCGCGGTGTACTTGAGGGTGAACGCCACCGCGTCCAGGAACAGCGGGTCGTCGGCGACCTTCAGGTAGTTGCGCGGCGCGTTGAGCGCGGCGGGCCCGAGCAGCGGCCAGCGGTTCAGCGACATCCACACCACCAGCACCAGCGGCGCGACGAACAGCACGCCCACGACGGCGGCCACCGGGGCCGCGTACAGCCAGCCGGTCACCGCGCGGCGCCGCCGGCGGCGGGCTGGGGGCGCCGCGGCGGGCGCGGCCGGCCGCCCGGTCAGCGTCGCCGTCACTGCCGCAGCGACTTCGTGATCTCGGCGTTGAGCCGGGTGACCTGGCCCGGGTCGCCGAAGACCGCCTCGCGGGCGACCCGCAGCCAGGGCCCCTGCGGGTCGTTGAAGGTCTGCCCGAATCGCGGCGCGTACGGGGTGCGGCCCTTGCCGACCAGTGAGTTGATCAGTACGACCCGCGGGTCCTTCGCGGAGTACCTGTTGGCCGCCAGGTCGGTGCGCGCGACCACGTCCTTGTTCTTCGCCATGATCTCGACCTGCGCCTGGTCCGACAGCGTCCAGGACAGGAACTCCCATGCCGCGTCGGGGTGCGCGGAGGTGGCCGAGATGCCGATCGAGTCGCCGCCGACGAACGTCGACGCGCCGCCGTCCGGCCCGGCGATGGGGGCCACGCCGATCTTCAGGTCCGCGGGCATCGAGCCGAGGGTGGTGGACGGCATCGGCATCACGCCGATCTCCCCCTTGGGGAAGAACCCGGTCCAGGTCGGGCCCTGCTCGTCCTTGGCGGCTGGGCCGGCGACGCCGGTTGCGTACAGGTCGCGGTAGACGGCGAACACGTCGGTCATCGGCGGCCGGTCGTTGAGCGACTCGGTGCCCTCGGCGTTCATCACCTCGCCGCCGGCCGCCCAGACCGAGGGCCAGAAGGTGAACACGTAGCAGCCGCCGCAGTTGCCGCCGAAGAACGTGCCGTGCACCTTGCCACCCTTGCCCAGCCTGCGCTGGACGGTGGCGGCCTGCTCGGCGAACTCCTTCAGCGTTGTCGGGCCCCGCTCGGGGTCCAGCCCGGCCTTGGCGTACAGGTCCTTGTTCCAGAACCAGACCGACAGATCCAGGGTGTGCGGCACCGTGTACCGGCGGCCGTCCATGGTGCCGAGCTTCATGTGCGAGGGCGCCAGCGCGGCCTGGAACGGCAGCGCGCCGATCCGGTCGGTGATGTCGAGGTACAGCCCCTGGGCGGTGTAGTTGGGGACGAAGATGACATCGGAGGCGAACACGTCGGGGAGCTGCCTGGCGCCCGCGGCGGCGGCGATCCGCGGCTGGTAGTTGTCGGTGGGGATGACGGTCAGCCTGACCTGGTTCCGGTGGCCGGAGTTGTAGGCCTTCACCAGCCGCTCGCTCTGCGCCTGGGTGGCCGCCCGGGTCCACATGGTGATGGTCACCGGGCCGTCGCCGGACGGTGCGGCGGTGCCGCCGCCGCAGGCCGTCGTCAGCGCCAGCGCCCCCGCCAGGGCGGCGCGGACCAGCGTTCGTCTCATTGCGCTCTCCTTCGAATCGGCGGGCTCCTAAAAGGTTTTCGGAAACCTAGAAGAAACGCAACACCCTGTCAACGGATGCTATGGTCGAAGCGGAGTGTGGTGCGATCGAAAGGGGTTTCGAGGGATGGCGGACAGACGGGTGACCATCAGCGACGTGGCCGCCCGGGCGGGGGTGTCCATCGCGACCGCCTCCAAGGCGCTGAACGGGCGGCAGGACGTGCGCGACTCCACCCGCCGCCGGGTGCTCGCCGTGGCGCACGAGCTGTCCTTCCAGCCCAACGCGCTGGCCCGCGGGCTGCTGACCGGGCAGACCCGCACCGTCGGGCTGCTCACCTCCGGCTGCAACGGGCGGTTCGACTTCCCGGTGCTGCTCGGCGCCGAGGACGCCTTCGGGGCCGGGGAGATGGCGGTGCTGCTGTGCGACGCGCGGGGCGACGCGATCCGCGAGCAGCACCACCTGCGCGCCCTGCTGTCCCGGCAGGTCGACGGGCTGATCGTGGTGGGCGACAGCACCAACCCGCGGCCCTCGCTGGGCGCCGGGGTGCCGGTGCCGGTCGTCTACGCCTACGCGCCGTCGGAGGACCCCGCGGACGTGTCCTTCGTGCCGGACGACGTCGACGGGGCGATGCTGGCGGTCGGGCACCTGCTGGCGATGGGCCGGCGGTCCATCGCGCACATCAGCGGCCCGGCGAACTACACGGCGGTCCAGGAGCGGGCCGAGGGCGTGCGGCGCGCGCTGGAGGAGGCCGGGGTGGCGCAGACCGGCCGCACCCTGGTGGGGGAGTGGTCGCAGCGCTGGGGCCGGCACGCGGCCGAGATCCTGCTGATGTCGGAGCCGCAGGTCGACGCGGTGTTCTGCGGGAACGACCAGATCGCGGCGGGTTTCCTGGACATCGCGCGCGAGCGCGGCCGGCGGGTGCCGGAGGACATCGCGGTGGTGGGCTACGACAACTGGGAGATCCTCGCCGGCGAGACCCGGCCGCCGCTCACCACGGTGGACATGAACCTGGAGCGGCTCGGGCGCACCGCGGCCCAGCACCTGTTCGCGGCGATCGACGGCCGGGCCACCCCGGGCGTGCACCGGATGCCGTGCCGGCTGGTCATCCGCGACTCCACCGCTCCCTGACCGGCCGGCCGCCGGTGGCATCCGCAGCCCGCGAAGGAGAGGCAATGGTTCAACCGCGATCACCGGTGATCACCGACGTGGCGAGGGAGGCGGGGGTATCGCACCAGACGGTCTCGCGGGTGCTCAACGACCACCCCCACGTGCGCCGGGAGACGCGCGCCCGGGTGCTCGCCGCCATCGACAAGCTCGGCTACCGCCGCAGCTTCGCCGCCCGCGCCCTGGCCACCCGGCACACCCGCACGCTCGGCGTGGTGGGCCTGGACACCACGCTGTACGGGCCGGCCTGCACCGTGCAGGCGATCGAGCGGGCCGCCCGGGCGGCCGGCTACTTCGTCAGCGTGGTGAGCCTGCCGCTGACCGGCGCCGGTGAGGTGGGCGAGGCCCTGGACTACCTGGCCGACCAGGATGTGGACGGCATCGTGGTGGTCGCGCCGCAGCGCGCCACCGCCCAGGCGCTGGCCGACTTCCCGCCGGACATCCCGGCGGTCGCGGTGGAGGGCGGCGCGGCCGGGGAGGTCTCGGTGGTCTGCGTCGACCAGGCCGCGGGCGGCCGGGCGGTCACCGAGCACCTGCTCGGGCTCGGGCACCGTACGGTGTGGCACGTGCGCGGCCCGGCCGATTGGCTGGAGGCCGACGGGCGGGTGGCGGGGTGGCGTGCCGCGCTGGCCGCCGCCGGGCGGGAGGTTCCCGAGGTGCTGGCCGGGGACTGGAGCCCGCGGTCGGGGTACGAGGCCGGGCGGATCCTGGCCGCCCGCGACGATGTCACCGCGGTGTTCGTGGCCAGCGACCAGATGGCGCTCGGCCTGCTGCGCGCGTTCGGCGAGCGCGGTGTGCGGGTGCCGGAGCAGATCAGCGTCGCCGCCTTCGACGACATCCCCGAGGCGGAGTTCTTCTCGCCGCCGCTGACCACCGTGCGGCAGGACTTCGCCGCGGTCGGCCGGCAGAGCATCGAAGTGCTGCTGCGGCTGCTGCGGTCCGGTGGCGGGCACCGGCCGGAGCGGGTCGTCGTGCCGCCGGTGCTGGTGCCCCGGGCGAGCACGGCGGCCCTGCGCCACCCCTGAAGGTCTTCCGATACGGCGGGTCGGCCGCCCGGCCGGCCGAAATGGCGGTAAAGTCAGCTGGTAATACATGAAATGGAAGGAGGCGAGCGGCGGTGCCCGAAGCCCTGTCGTGGTCCGACACCGGTTCCGTCCCCGGCCCCGGCGGGCCGGACATCCTGCTCCCCGACCCCGCCCGCGCGGTGGTGGCCGTCGCGCCGCCGGCGCGCGAGGCGGGCCACTGGGCCGGCGCGCCCAGCGCCGTCGAGGCCGGCGGCGAGATCTATCTCGCCTACCGGCTGCGGCGCCCGGTCGGTGCCGGCCGCGGGTACGCCATCGTGGTGGCCCGCTCCGCCGACGGGGTGCGCTTCGAGACCCTCACCACGATCACCCGGGATCGGATGGACGCCGAATCCCTGGAGCGGCCGGCCCTGGTGCGCACGCCCGAGGGACGCTGGCGGCTGTACCTGAGCTGTGCGACCCCGGGTACCAAGCACTGGCGGGTGGAGGTGCTGGAGGCGGCCGATCCGGCCGGCTTCGACCCGGCCGGGCGGGTGACCGTGCTGCCCGGCGACCCCAAGACCGGGGTCAAGGACCCCGTGATCGTCCAGCACGCCGGCGGGTGGCACCTGTGGGCGTCCTGCCACCCGCTGGCCGACCCCGACGAGACCGACCGGATGGTCACCGACTACGCCACCAGCGATGACGGCCTGGCCTGGACCTGGCAGGGCACCGCGCTGGCCGGCCGCCCCGGCCACTGGGACGCGCGGGGCACCCGGGTCAGCGCGGTGCGCTTCGCCGGCGACCGCGTGCTGGCCTACTACGACGGCCGCGCCACCGCGGCGGAGAACTACGAGGAGCGCACCGGGGTCGCCGCGGGCGACGACCCCGCCGCGCTGGTGGCCCTTGGCGCCGCGCCCGCCGCGGCCTCCCCGTACCGGGGCGGCGGACTGCGCTACCTGGACGTGGTGGACCTGCCGGGCGGCCGGACCCGGCTGTACTACGAGTACACCAGGCCCGACGGCGGGCACGAGCTGCGTACCGAGCTCCGCTGAGGCTCAGCCGGCGGCCGGCCGGCCGTTGCGCGCCTGCCGCTGGCCCGCCGGCCGGGCGCCGACCAGGCCGCCGGACCGCTCCCGGGGCCGCAGCCAGTCGCCGAAGTCCTCGCCGGTGATCTCCTGAAGCAGCCGGATGTCGTCGGCGAAGTAGGGGATTAGCCGTTCCCGCTGCTCCCAGGTCAGCGGGCGGCGCGAGTCGCCGCGATGCTGGAGCAGCCGCTCCACCGCGGCGGCCGGCGCCGGCGGCAGCAGCCGGCGCGCCGACGACAGCAGCGCGTGCCGCACCCCGCCGTCCGGGTGCGCGGTGACGTTCTCCCGGGGCAGCTCGGTGAGCAGTCCCTGCCGCACTCCGAGGAACGCGCAGATCCGGTCCAGGGTGGCGGCGGGACGATCTACCAGGTCCCGGTAGCGGAACACCAGCACCTGCTCGCGCGGGAACAGGGCGTACAGCTCGCGGAGCTGCTCGCCGTACCGGCCGAGCCCCACGTAGTGCCAGAAGTGCGCCCAGCCGGCGGCGATCCGCTCCGGCTCGGCGGCACAGGCGCGCACCACGTCGCCGATCGGCTCCAGGCCGGCCGACCACAGGTGCGTCCAGTTGGAGTGGGCCCGCTCGACCGGGTCGCGAAGGATCACGATCAGCCGGGCGCGGGGGATCAGCTCCCGGACGCGGCGCCGGGCGCCCGCGTCGTACAGGTAGAACGGGGTGGCCTCGCCGGTCAGCGCGCCGGCCGGGGCCGGGTCGAACAGCGCTTCGTACTCCTCGCGCCGCCAGACGTGCTCCCGGTAGGTCTCGGCGTCCCCCGGACCGCCCCGGGCCGGCGGCGGCCCGTCGGTGAGGAAGAACTTGGGCTCCTTGATCCTGGACAGGTGGAGGTCCGGGTGCCGCTGCAGGGCGGCGTGCAGCGCCGTCGTTCCCGCCTTCGGGACGCCGGCGATCAGGAAGTCCGGTAGTGCCACGTTCATCCTCCCACTTCAGGGTCTAAGGACCCTTTACCTACCAGATATGGGGGATACTAGGCCTCCGGCTTCTGTGCGTCGATCGGGGGGAGTCCGCGTTACCGTCCACATCCGGCCATGTCCGAGCTTGACCGATATGCCAACGGGCTAGATGATGATTCCTACTTGTATAGTAGGAATCATCGGAAAGGGGAGCCCGTGCGCGCGCTTATCCTGCTCGGGCTGGTCGGCCTCGCGGCCCAGCTCGTCGACGGCAGCCTGGGGATGGCATATGGCGTCACCTCGACCACGCTGCTGCTCGCCATCGGCACCAACGCGGCGGCCGCCTCTGCCACCGTCCACCTGGCGGAAATCGGCACCACGCTCGCCTCGGGCATCTCCCACTGGCGCTTCGGCAACGTCGACTGGAAGGTCGTCGCCAAGATCGGCGTTCCCGGAGCCGTCGGCGCCTTCGCCGGCGCCACCTTCCTGTCCAGCCTGTCCACCGAGGTGGCGGCGCCGGTCATGTCCATCATCCTGCTGACGCTCGGCGTCTACATCCTCATCCGGTTCACCGCGTTCGGCCTGCCCCGCAGCAACCTGGGCAAGCCGCTGCGCCGCCGCTTCCTCGCCCCGCTCGGCCTGGTCGCCGGCTTCGTCGACGCGACCGGCGGCGGCGGATGGGGCCCGGTCGGCACCCCGGCCATCCTGGCCAGCGGCCGGCTGGCGCCGCGCAAGGTGATCGGGTCCGTCGACGCCAGCGAGTTCCTGGTCGCCATCGCCGCCAGCATCGGCTTCTTCGTCGGCATCGGCTCGGAGAACATCAACTTCGCCTGGGTCGCCGTCCTGCTGCTCGGTGGCGTCATCGCCGCGCCGATCGCCGCCTGGCTCGTCCGGCACATCCCGCCGCGCGTTCTCGGCTCCGCCGTCGGCGGGGTCATCGTGCTGACCAACGTGCGGACCTTGCTGCGCAGCGACTGGATCGACGCCCCGGGCGGCGTCCAGGCCACCGCCTACATCGTCATCGCGGCGATCTGGATCGCGGCCATCGTCTACTCGGTACGCGAGTACCGCCGGGACAAGGAGCGCGAGTCCGTCGAGGCGGTCGAGGCCGAGCTCGCCGCGCGCCGCACCGAGGAGACCACCCCCGCCTGAGCCTTCACTTCGCAACGGCACCGGCCCCGCGTCCTCGGTGGATGCGGGGCCGGTGCCATGCGGTTCGGATCAGGCCTGCGGAACGGGGTTGTAGCGGCGGAAGTCGACGATCCGGCCGCTGCCGCGGACGTCGTAGACGACCTCCAGGTCCACCGGGTGGCCGGCCAGGGCGGCGGCCTCCCGGGCCAGCCGGCGCAGCCGGCGGCGGCGCGTCCAGCCGAGCCAGTCGCGCGGGTCGTCCGGATCCGGCGAGCCGCTCCACACGCTGGCGCCCTGACCCCACCCGGTCGGATGCCCGCTCATGACCAGCGCCGAACACCGCACGTCCGGCACGTCCTGGACGACGATCGACCACGGCAGCCGGGTGGTGGCCGGGTTCTCCAGCCGGTGGTGGGCCAGCATGTCGTACAGGCCGTCCAGCAGGCCGCTCCAGGTGCTGCCGTCGTAGAACTGCGGGCTGGCGCCGAAACCGCCGCCGGCCGGGCAGGTGGCGGACACCGCGATGCGCACCGACCCCCGGATCGCCGCCCACGCCTCGCGCAGCGCCCCGCCGAGCACCTCGGCGACGTCCATGCCCGCGGCGGTGACCGGCACCACGAAGCCCCGCGCCACCGGGAAACCGACCCGCAGCGCGCGCGACAGCAGCGCCGCGCCGTCCCCGACGATCTGCGGATTCACCGAATGCGGGCCGCCCAGCGGGATCACCTCCGGTACGGCCGCGTCATCCCGGGCGGGCTCGTGTGCCAGGTGTCGCATGTCTCCTCCATCCAACCCGTTTCCACCCCTCGGTGATGGGTACGTGGACGGCGCGTGGAAGGCTCAGGCCGATTCTCCGCTGGCGCGCCCACACGAGCGTAACCTCGGGCCGGCCGTGCTCCGATCATCCGGAACATCCGCCGCCGGCCCCCGTTTCGCCGCCCCGGCCACCGAACCGGGGATTCACCAGGGGTGGGGAGCAGCGGCCGGCCACGCCGGTCAACCCTACCCTCGCGGTTATGTTTCTGTGACCTTTCGGCCGCGCGACGCCGGGCGCGCCAAGGCGACCGCCTGCTCGCCGGTCCGGCGAGCAGGCGGTCGCCGCCCTGTCTCAGTTCTTCAGCTGCCAGCCGCCGGACGCGGCCTCCTCCGACGAGAGGCAGGTCGCGACGGAGATGCCCTGGTGCACCTTCTTCCACAGGCCGTACCGGGGGGTGTACTTCTCCGAGCCGATCCGGTAGCACCGCACCGTCGCCCGGTAGTACCCCGTGCCGCTGGTGCAGTTCGCCCAGTACGAGTTCCCTTCGTACCGGCCGCTGCAGTTGGACGGCGTGGCGTGCGCGGCCGTCGCCGGGACCAGTACCGCCCCGGCGGCCAGCAACCCGCCGATCACCGCTGTCTTGACCGCCTTGGTCACTCCAGTCTTCATTCGCGCTCCCTCATCGATACCGGCACCACGGTGATCACGACCGGCCCTGACCCCTCCCGGACATGATCACCGTGGCGATGCCGGAACCATAAGGGAAACGATCTTGCCCGGCCATGTCTTTCAGCCTGGACTGAAACCCGCAGGTCAGGGCAGGATCAGCCGGCCGCCCGGCCCGCCTGCGGTCGGCTTCCTCGCCGCCGGCCCCGGCCGTCCCGCACCGGACATCAGGTGCCGGTGGGGCCACCGGTCTCCCGGAGCCGGCCGCCGGTCAGCTCCAGCCACCGGGCCACCCCGATCTCGGCCAGGAACCGCGCGTCGTGGCTGACCACCACGAAGGCCCCCTGGTAGGCGGCCAGCGCGCTCTCCAGCCGCCCCACGCTGACCAGGTCGAGGTTGTTGGTGGGCTCGTCCAGCAGCAGGAGCTGCGGCGGCGGCTCGGCGCACAGCACGCAGGCCAGCGTGGCCCGCAGCAACTCGCCCCCCGACAGCACCCGCACCGGCAGGTGCGCCCCCGCGCCGCGGAACAGGAAGCGGGCGAGCAGGTTCATCCGTTCCGCCTCCGGCAGCGCGGGGGCGAACGCCGCGAGGTTCTCCGCCACCGTACGCCCGGCGTCCAGCAGGTCCAGGCGCTGCCCGAGGTAGGCGATCCGGCCGCCGGCCCGCCGGGTGGTGCCATGGGCCGGCTGGAGGTCACCGGCGATCAAGCGCAGCAGGGTGGACTTGCCGGCGCCGTTGGCGCCGGTGAGCGCGATACGCTCCGGCCCGCGGATCTCCAGGTCGACGCCCGGTTCGGCGAACAGGCCGCGCATCCGCAGGCCCTCGCCGCGGAACAGGGTGCGCCCGGGGGGCACCGCGGTCCCCGGCAGCTCCAGCACGATCTTCCGGTCGTCGCGCAGTGCCCGCTCCGCCTCGTCCAGCCGCGCCCGGGCGTCGTCCACCCGGGCGGCGTGGGTGTGCCCCGCCCGCCCGGCCGACTCCTGGGCGCCGCGCTTGAGGCCGCCGGCGACGATCCGGGGGAGCCCGGCGCTCTTCAGGTTGCGGGCGGCGTTGCCGGCCCGGCGCTCGGCGCGTTCCCGGGCCTGCTGCATCTCGCGCTTCTCCCGCTTCAGTTCCTGCTCGGCGCCGCGGACGCTCCGCTCGGCGGCGTCCTGCTCGGCGCGCACCGCCTCCTGGTAGGCGGTGAAGTTCCCCCCGTAGGAGCGCAGCCCGCCCGGCTCCAGCTCGGCGATGCGGTCCATCCGGTCCAGCAGCGCCCGGTCGTGGCTGACCAGCAGCAGGCACCCCTTCCACTCGTCCAGAACCGCGGCGAGCCGGCGGCGGGCGTCCAGATCGAGATTGTTGGTCGGCTCGTCGAGCAGCAGCACGTCCGGGCGCCGCAGCAGCCGCCCGGCCAGGCCCAGCGAGACCACCTGGCCGCCGCTCAGCGTGCCCAGCCGGCGGTCGAAACCCAGGTCCGCCAGGCCGAGCCGGTCGAGCTGGGCGCGGGTGCGCTCCTCGATGTCCCAGTCGTCGCCGATCGTGGCGAAGTGTTCCTCGCGGGCGTCCCCGGACTCGATGGCGTCCAGCGCGGCGATCACCGGGGCGACACCGAGGACCTCGGCCACGGTCGGCTCCGCCGACAGCGGGAGGTCCTGCGGCAGGTAACCCAGCGCGCCGCCGACGGTGACGCCGCCGGCGGCCGGGCGGTACTCGCCGGCGATCAGCTTGAGCAGCGTGCTCTTGCCCGCGCCGTTCGGCGCGACCAGGCCGGTGCGGCCGCTCCCCACGGTGAAGGAGAGGTCGGTGAAGACCGGGGTGTCGTCCGGCCAGGAGAAGGAGAGGTGCGAGCAGACGATGAACGCGTCGGACATGTGGCGGGACCTCGGAGACGGTGCCCGGGCGCGGCGCGGCGCCCCGGAAGTGGACAGGGGGAACGACGGCGACGGCCACGCCGGCGGCGCGCACCGCGCCACGCCGGGGCCGATCGGTCTCCGGTATCACCCGGAGATGTCGTCGTCACCTGCCACGTCTGTCTCCCTGAACCACGATCGATGCGCCCTCCACCATAACACCGGCGCCGGACGCGGCGGGGGTGGTGATCACTCCGGTCAGCCTGGCCGCCGGGCGCGGCTGGCGTAAGGCCGTTTCGGCGACCGTCGCATCGATCGCGTGTTCGTCCCCGTGGAGACCGGCGACCTTCAGCAGCTCGGCGTGACCCTGGACGCTGAAGACGTCGAGCGCGCGACGTGCTCGATCTATGCTCGCCTGATGGGTCGTGCGGCGCCCGGCCGCCGGTGGTGCCGTCTGTGCTGGAGGGGCGATGTCGGACTGCGTCGAGGTGCACGTGACGGCGGGCGGCCGGGAGGAGGCCGACCGGATCTGCGCCGCGGTCGTCGAGCGGCGGGTGGCGGCGTGCGCGCAGGTGGTCGCGCCGATCACCTCCACCTACCGGTGGCAGGGCCGGGTGGAGCGGTCGGAGGAGTGGCTGCTGTTCATGAAGACCACCGCACAGCGGTTCGACGATCTGGCGGCCGTCGTGCGGGAGCTGCACTCCTACGACGTCCCGGAGATCGTCGCCATTCCGCTGGCCGGCGGCACCCCCGACTACCTGGACTGGATCAGGACCGAGACCTCCCCGGCCGCCCCCGAACGGTCGTGATCTCCCACCGGCGCCGGACGCGGGCGAACGCGATGGCGCCCGGGAGGCCGGGAGGCTGATTCACCGGCCGTTGTCTGGTGCGAATGTGACGGCGCGCATAGCATCGGGCTCGGCAAGGAGGGTGATCACGTGTCCCAGCCGGATACGGCCACGGCCCGGACCCCCGCGTGGCGGTACGCCATCGGCATGTTCGGCACCTCGATCCCGATCAACATGATCAAGGGATCGATGATCCTCTTCTATGTCGAGATCCTCGGGCTGGACGTGCGCGCCTACGGTGTGGTGATGGTGATCTACGCGGTCATCGACGCGGCCGACAACCCGCTGCTCGGGCACCTGTCGGACCGGGGGCGCAGCAGGTTCGGCCGGCGGCGGCCGTGGCTGGTCGCCGGCGCGCCGATGCTCGCGGCCTGCATGATCGCGTTCTTCTCCGCGCCGGACTCGCTGCACGGCGCCGGCCTGGTGCTGTGGTTCGCGGTGTTCGCCATCCTGTGCGAGGCCTTCGACTCGATGCTCAACGCCAACTACGGCGCGCTGCTCCCCGAGCTGTACCCGCGGGAGCGGGACCGCGCGGTGGCCAACGGCCTACGCCAGGGCTTCCAGCTGGTGGCACTGGTGATCTCGCTGGCGGTCACCCCGCTGCTCACCACCCAGGTGTTCGGCACCGAGCGGACCACCGAGGGCTTCCGCACCACGGCGATCATCTACGGGGTGATCGCGGTGGCCGTGATCGTCTTCATGGCGATCGGCGCCCGGGAGAACCCCCGCCACGCCACCCGGGAGCGGTCCCGGCTGCTGCCCAGCCTGTGGTCCATCCTGCGCAACCCGATGTTCTGGACGGTCGGCCTGACCGGCGCCTGCTACGGGATCGCGATGGCGCTGGTGCTCTCCGGCGTCCAGCTGTACGTCCGCCACTCGCTCGGGCTGCCGGTCGGAAACGCGCTCTACCTGCAGGGCGTCGTCATCGCCGTCTCCGCGGGCGGGCTGGTGCTGTGGACGCGGATCGCCGCCCGCCGCGGCGCGCTGTGGACCTGGCGGCTGGCCTTCGCGGTGCTGCCGGCCGGCTTCGTGGCGCTGTTCCTCGCCGGCGACCTGATCACCGCGATCGCCGCCGGGATCCTGCTCGGGGTCGGCTGGTCGGGGATGCTGGCGACCAACGACCTGATCGTCGCGCGGGTGCTGGACGCCGACGCCGCCCGCAACGGCGCGCACCGTGAAGGCCTCTTCCTGTCCGCGTTCGGGTTCTTCGGCCGGCTGAACGGGATCGTGACCGGGCTGGCGCTCACCTCGCTCGGCGTGTTCTTCGGCTACAACTCCGGCGACGACCCCGGTGCCGCGCCCGGGTTCGCGTTCCGGGTCTACCTGTGCGGCTACCCGTTCGTGCTGAGCGTGATCGGCGCGGTCGCCGCGCGGTTCGTCCGGGTGCCGCTCGAGCCGGCCGCCGCCGCGGCCGTCGGCAGCCGGTCGGACGCGGAGCCCGGCCGATGACCCGGCGGGTCGTCATCACCGCCGACGACCTGGGCCGGGAGCCCGCGACGACGGACGTCATCGCGGCGCTGCTCGCCGAGGGACGGGTCAGTGCGACGACCCTCATCTGCGTGTCGCCGGACGCGGCGCGGGCCGCGCGCCTGGTCGGCGCGCTCGGCGTCACGCCGCGGCTGCACGTGACGCTCACCGGCGAGAGCGGCCTGCCGCGCTGGCGGCCGCTGGCCGGCCCGGCGAGCCTGGCCGGCCCGGACGGAACCCTCACCGACGACCCGTTCGCCCTCGGCGCCCGGGGCGAGGCGCCGGACGTCATCCGCGAGGCGGACGCCCAGCTCGCCCGGCTGCGCGAGTACGGCGTGACCCCCGTGGCGGCCGACTCGCACGCCGGCACCCTGTACGGCCTGCACGGCAGGTCGTGGCTGGCCGAGACCCTCGAATGGTGCGCGCGCCACGGCCTGGCCTTCCGGCTGCCCCGGGACGCCGAGCCGTACGCCGGCGGGCCGCTGCCGCCGCCGCTCGCGGCGGCGCACGAGCGCGCGGTGGCGCTGGCCGACGCCCTCGGCGTCGCCATCCCGCAGACCATCGCGACCAACCGGAGCGGCGCGGGCGAACTCGGCGGCTACCGGCGGCTGCGCGACGACTACCTGCGCCGGCTCGCCGAGCTGCCCGAGGGCACCAGCGAGATCTTCCTGCACCCGTCCACCGCGGACGCGGCCGGCGAGCCGGACGGCATCGTCCGCGCCTGGGAGGCCCGGCTGCTGCGCGACCCGGTCTGGCACGCCGCGCTGGACCGGGAGGGCGTCGAGGTCGTCCCCGGCTGGTGGCCCTGACCTTCCGGAACCGCGTGCTGGACGGCCGCCGGTGACCCGGTCCAGGGACGCCGCCGGCACCGGGATCGCGGCCGGCGTGCGGAAATGGTCGGCGTCCTCGACGAAGAACATGGTCTGAAGCCGCTCGGCCGTGGCAGGAATTCCGGTGCGAATCCGGAACGTGGTGAGTAATCCACGTCCAGAAAAATTCCAGATTACTTCCAGTGCCGGCATCCAGGCTTCCCGGTGTCGGCTTCATTCGATTTCAGGGAGGTAGATATGTCCAGCAGCACATCGGAACTCGCGGCCGAGGTCTCCGGAAAGCTCGGGGCCGGGGTCGAGTTGAACCCCGCGGACTTCACCGTGGAGGCGCTGCCCGAGATGCCGATCGCGCTCCGCCAGATGGAGGCGTCGCGCCCGTAGGTCGTTCTCATCGCCCTGGAGCGGGTGCTTCAGGGCGATGAGCCCGTCCAGCCGGCCGTCACGATCACCGAACTCTTGGATCCCCATGTCTGACATCGCCGATCAGGTGCTGCGTATCGTTCCGACGGTCCGCCTGGTCCCGCCGCCGAGCATCTGGTCCACGGAACGCTGGTACGTGCTGAACATCGCCGCGCGCAGGGAGATCCTGCTGGGCGGCGCCGCGGTGCAGGTCCTGCTGAGCTTCTTGCGAGCCGGCTCGACCGAACAACGGGTCGGGGAGTTGAACCGATCCGCGGGGCTGGAGCCTGATGCCGGCCGGCTCATCGTCGAGCAGTTGGTGGCCGAGGGGTTGCTGGCGCCGGATGGTGGTGACCCCTGGCTCGAGAAGACCGAGCGGCGATGGCGCGACGCCGGATGGCAGGCCGCGTTCGACCACCACCTGCTCACCTACGACTATCCGTATCTGAACTATTCCGATTCGGAAGCGCCGGCCATCGATAAATCGATTATGGAGAAATTCGCCGTCGAGGGTTTCGACGTGAACCGATACAAGGAGTACGCGGGTTCGCCCGCTCTCCCCGTCGCGCGGACCGCTGACGCCCTCGAATGCCTCGCCCGGCCGTTCGCCGAGGCGTGGGACCGCCGGAACGGATCCGAATCCCTGCCGGTGGCCACCTGCGACGGACTCACGACGATGATCTCATCGAGCTTCGGGCAGCTCCGCTCGCGCAGGATCCGCTCGACGGTGCCGCGCGCACCGCTCGTTCGCAAGACGAGCCCGTCCGGTGGCTCCAGGCATCCGGTCGAGTGCTACGTGCTCGCGCGGCGGGTTCTCGGACTCGCGCCCGGGGCCTATCACTTCGCCGTGGGGACCTCCGAGCTGGAGCGGATCGGTGATCTCCCCGGCGATGACCGGCTCAGGTCGATGCTGCCAGGCCTGTGGCGGGCGCCTTTCGACCCGGCGGCCTTCGTCGTGGTGACGGGCCTGTGGGAACGCAACATGTATCGCTACCGCGAGCCACGGACGTTCCGCACCGTGTTCATGGACGCCGGTCATGCCGCGGCGACCATGGAGCTCTGCGGGCAGGCCCTCGACCTGCCGGTCTTCTGGCAGCACGGAGTCGACGACATCGCCGTGCACGGACTTTTCGGGCTGCGGACCGAAGGATTGGACGAAGGTGTGCTCTATGCGGCGGCAGTCGGCCGAGCATCGGCAGAACTCCCCTGAACACCCCGTACGGACCGCGCCGCGATGGGCGCCGGGCACGGTCGTCATACCCGGTGAGGACGGTAAGGCCACGGTGCGTAGCCCGTTCGCCGGCTCCGCCGCTCTCATGGGGCGGCACGCGCTGGTCTCGCTCGCGGCCGGCGCCGGCGACCCCTCGGGACTCGCGGTGCTGCGAGACTGCGGTCTCCTGCGGGCCGGCGCGATCGACGAGGACACCGGCCGCGGCCTCGCGCACTGGCACTCCCGTGGCTGGTCCCACGCGCTGAACACCTATCTGTGGTCGCGGCGCGCGTCCTTCCACGACGACGGGGAGGCCTACCGCGAGCGGCAGCGGGAGGCGCTCGACACGTTTCTCCGCGAGGACGGACCGCCGCCGCGTCCGCGCCGGGCGGCGACGCGGCCCCTGGCCCTGGCGGAGCCCGCGCCGCTTCCGAGGACGCCCGTCGGTGAGGTCCTGAGGAAGCGGGTGACCTCCCGTACGCTGCATCGCCGCCCGTTCGGTGACCAGCGGCTGTCCGACCTGCTGGGGCACGGCCTGGCCCGGGCGAGCCGCAACCGCGACCCGGACCCGGCGGATCCGCAACGGTTCCTGTTCAGTTACGGCGCCGCGTTCGACTACTACGTGGGCGTCTACGACGTCGCCGGGGTCGAACCCGGGATCCATCTCTACGACCCGTTCACGCACGCGCTCGACGATCTTGGAACGGTACGTGGCGAAGCCGAGACCCGTGCCGCGTGCAAGGAACTGTTCATCGGCCAGCGGCAGGTGGACACGGCCGCGGCGACGGTGTTCGTCGTGGCCGACTTCCCGCGCTACCAGTGGCGCTACCGGCACGAGCGGGGCCTGCGCAACCTCTACTTCGACTCGGCGCGAGTCGCCCAGGCCCTGATCCTGGTGGCGACCGCCTGCGGCCTGCAGACCTGGCTGACTCCGGCCGTCCGTGACTCGCTCGGCGAACGGCTCCTGCGGCTCACGCCGGTCGACCAGCAAGTACTCACCACCGTGACCGTCGCATGAAAGGCCAGGACAAGTGCTGAGATTCCACCGGGGCTGGGGACGCTTCCGGACACCGGAGGGCGGCGAGGTGTGGTCGCTGACCACCAACGAGCGCTTCGGAGTGAACGGCGACCCGCGGCTGGTCCAGCAGATCTTCGAGATGCTCGACCGAGGCGATGCCGCCGGGCCCGACGTCGAGCCGCCGGGCTCCGCCTCGCTCATCGAAGGGCTGCGCCGCATCGGCGCCGTCATCGACGACAACGATCAGCGGCCCGGTGTCGCCGACCCCGATGGGCGCTATGTCCATCAGAGCGAGTTCTTCTCGTTGTGGGAGACGCCGGAACTCTCCGGCGGCGCCATCCAGGACGCCCTGCGTGGTTCGACGGTGCTGATCGTCGGAGTCGGGGCGTTCGGCACCTGGATCGCCCTCAACTGCGCACGGATCGGCATCGGGACCATCATCCTCGTCGATCCCGACACGGTGGAGGCCACCAACCTGCCCCGGCAGGTCCTCTACCGGACCGCCGACGTCGGCCGGCCGAAGGTCGAGGTGGCCGCCGAGATGCTCGCCGTGTCCGACCCGTCGGTCAAGGTGGTGACTCATGATCGTCTGATCCGCGAGGTCGCCGATCTGGCCGACCTCGCCGCGCGCGCCGATCTGGTGTTCAACTCCTTCGGCTATCGGGTCGCCAACATCAGGGACATCATCGCCGAGACCTGCGTGCGTACCGGCACCCCCTCGCTGCTGTCAGGAGGCAGCACCCTGGGCCCGTTGTGCGTGCCGGGCAGGACCGCCTGCTACCAGTGCATGGTCGACGGCGACGGTGCGCTGGCCGGCACGATCGACAAGGCGGTGGCCAACCGGTGGCTACCGCCCCGGTCTCCCTTCGCCCCGCTGATCGCCGCCATGTCGTCGCTCGCGGTGTGGGAGGCCACCCGGTTCCTTACCGGCTGCTCGGCTCCGCTGACCGAGAACGCGGTCTGGTCGGTCGACCTGTTCAAGTACGAGATGACGCGCATCACCGGAGACCGGCGTCCGTCCTGCGCGGTCTGCGGAACCGGAAATGACCGCTGACACCACCGCCCGCAGGCAGGCCCTCCTGGCGACCGAACTCGACGGCGTGCGTGGCTGGCGCCCGGGAGGGTCGCTCTCCGAGCTCTTCGTGGGCATCGAACGCCGGACGCGGCGCGAGGTCGTGGTGAAGTTCCCCCGCGCGGATCTGGACGGTCCGTACTGGGGGCCGGCGTTCGCTCGCGAACGCGCCCTCACCGAGATGCTGACCGGTGGCGGTGCCGTCGTGCCGGTCTCCCGATCCCACCACCGGATGAAGGCCTGCTGGACCGCTCGGGCCGAGGGCCCGGGCCCGCTGATCACCCAGCGGTTCGGCACGGACCTCGGGACGTGGCGGGAGACCGCCGACGCCGAGCGGATCCAGCGGGTGTGGACCGCCCTGGTCGGCGCGGTCGCCCGGTTGCACGCCGCCGGCATCGTCCACCGCGACGTGCGGCCGGACAACGCCGTGACCGACGGCGAACGGGTCAGGCTGATCGATCTCACCTTCGCGCGCGAGGTCCACGGTCCCGCGCTGATCTCCCCGGAGCACGCCTTCTACCGGTATGCGCGCCCGCTGACCCACCGCCCGTTCGCCCCGCCGGAAGCCTTCCTCGGCATGTCGAGTTCACCGGACGCCTGGCGGCAGGCGGACGTGTACGCACTCGGCGTCAGCCTCCACGTGCTCTGGACGGGGTGTACGCCCGACCCGGTGGTGGCCGACGAGGAACTGCTCGACGACCTGACGGAGCTGTTCCTCCGGTGCGAGGACGTCGCCGCCCGGCGGCGGAACGCCACGGTGGTGCTGCGCGCCCTGGCGGAGAACCATCCGGTGCCTTCGCTGCATGGCGTGCCCGGGCCGGATGGCACGCCGCTGCCGGACGCGGTGTGCGACCTGGTCCAGACGATGCGCGCGATCCGGCCGGATCACCGCCCGGCGGCGTCAGCGGCCTGGGGAGCGCTCGGCCGGATGAGGGCGGACTCATGAACGTCCCGTCGTGGCTCCGGCCCGGCCTGTCCAGGCGCGCCGCGTTCGAGGTGATGCTGCTGGCGGTACGGACCTCGCCCCGGGCGGTCGCCGAACTGGCCGTGTGCACGGTTCTCGCCACCGCGATGCCCCCGCTGTTCGTGCTGGCCGGGGGGTGGGTGGCGTCGGACATCGCGGCCGGTGCCCCGGCCACGGCCGGCCTGGCGGTGCTCGTCGGCGCGTACTTCGGCGGGCAGATCCTGACACCGGTCCGGCAGACGCTCGCGGTCGTCCTGGCCCGCCGGGTGGAGCAGGCCGTCCGCAGCGAGACGCTCGCCCTGGTCAACCGGCCGGCCGGTATCGCCCACCTGCATGACGAGCGGTTCGTCGGCTCCTTGCGAGCCGCGCAGGTCGCCTCGTCGGGCTACTTCACCGTCGGCTCGGCGGTGCGCGGTCTCGCCGAGGTGTGCCCGGGACGGCTCAGCGCGGTGGTGACCGCCGTGATCCTGGCCCGGTACCTCTGGTGGGCGCCGATCGTGCTGGGCGGAGGCTGGCTCGTCTACCGCGCGGCCGTCCGGTCGCAGGTCCGGGCCGCGGTGGCCGGCCGGGAGTCCGGAGAGCACTCGGAGGCGGTGAGCCGGGCGGACTACCTGCGAGGTCTCCTCCTGGACAGCCGGCGATCGGCAGAGCTGATCTTGATGCCCGGGGCGAGGCCCTGGCTCGTCGGCCGGTTCGAGGACCGCTGGTCCGCGGTGAGCGCGGCCAAGGCCGGACGCGATCGCCGGGCGGCGGCACAGGTGTGGGCCGGGGCGGTGGTCGTCGGGGCTCATCTGCTGGTCGCCTGGGCCGCCGTCGACCAGGCACGGCAGGGGGAGTTCGGCGTCGCGGCGCTGCTGGTCGTCCTGCAGGCGATGGCCGGCATGGAGTCGCTGGGCTGGATCGGCCCGGAGTACCTAGTGGAGTACGGCGCTCCGGCGGCCGCCGAGGTGAGACGGCTGCCCGCCGTGCTCGACCGCACGCCCGACGTTCGCTCCGGGCCCCGGCCGGTCCCCGCCACCTTCCGGGCGATCACTGTGCGCCGCGTCGAATTCGGCTACCGGGACACCATGGTCCTGCATGGTGTCGACCTGGAGCTCAGGGCCGGCCGATCGCTGGCCGTGGTCGGTCTGAACGGCGCTGGGAAGAGCACTCTCGCCAGGCTGCTGACCGGTGCGCTGGATCCGGCGCGCGGCGCGCTGGAGATCGACGGCGTTCCGTTGACCGAGTTCGACCGGCGGGACTGGCTGTCTCGATGCGTGGTCGCCGATCAGGAGGTGATCCGCTATCCGCTCTCGCTGGCGGCCAATGTCGCGCCCGGCGAGGTGTCGCCCGACCTCGACCTGATCGAGAAGGCGCTGCGGGAGGCCGGTGCCGACGCCTTGCTGGACCGCCTCCCCGACGGGCTGGACACCCTGCTGCTCCCCGAGAGCGCGCACGGTGTCGACCTGTCCGGCGGCGAGTGGCAGCGGCTGGTCCTCGCCCGGATCCTCTACCGTCTCGGCTCGCTCGGGAACCGGTCCAGCCTGGTCATCCTCGACGAACCCACCGCGAGCATGGACGTGCGGGCCGAAGAGCGCTTCAACCAGAGGTTCGTCGAACTCGCGGCCTCCACCACCGCCGTGCTGATCAGCCACCGGCTGTCGACCGTCCGCCACGCCGACGAGATCGTCCTGCTGGGCCAGGGGCGCGTCATCGAGCAGGGAACCCACGACGAGCTCATGAGCGGCCCGACCCGGTACGCCCGGATGTTCGCCCGCCAGGCGGAGCGGTTCCGCGCCGCCAAGGAGGATGCCGATGACTAGCAGGTTCGCGCCGGTGTTGCTGCTCTTCAGGGCGGCGTGGCGGGCGTCGCCGCGCGACGTGGTGACCGTACTGGTCTGCGATCCCCTGGGACGGGTGGCCGAGCCGCTGGTCGCGGTCGGCGTCGGCGTGGCGGTGGCGGGAGTGTTGTCCGCAAGCCGGCCGCAGCAGATGCTCGGCGTGACGTTGTTCGTCACGGCCCTCCTGCTGATCCACGTGCTCGGTACATTCGGGATCGCCGGCCGGGTCCGGCTGGAGGCGGAGACCGCCCGGACGATCGACGGCTGGCTGATCCAGGCGATGCTCGGGCTGCGCACGGTCGACCCGCTCCAGGACGGCGTGCTGCGGGAACGCGTCGACCGCATCAGGTCCAGGGAGCGGGTGGACCTCACCGGGTCCGCGTTCGGCGGGCTGGTCCTGGTCCTCGGGGCCGTCCTCCAGTTCGGCCTGACGGTGGCGCTCCTGGCCGACGTCAGCCTCTGGCTCGTACTCATCCCCCTCCTGGCCGTACCCGCCCTGCACTGGAACGCCCGCGCGTTCGGCGCCGAGGACCGTGCGGACGAGAAGGCCGGGCCGCTCGTCTCGCGGGCCGGCGTCCTGGTGGAGCACCTCATGTCGCCCGCGGGCGGGCTGGCCGCACGAGCCGGTGGGGCCGGTGTCGGCCTCGTCCGCCGCGCCGAAGAGCTGTGGGACGAGGCCGCCCGCCACCGGGACCGGGGCGACCGGTCGGCGTTCGGGTGGACGATGGCGGGCACCGCGATCGTCTCCGCCTCGGTGGCCGCCGCGCTCGGCTGGACGGCCTGGGCCGCGGCGGCCGGCAGGCTCGGACTCCCGGACCTGGCGGTGGTGATCGCGCTCACCGGCCAGCTGGGCGTCGTGCTGGGCAACCTCATGCAGCAGACGACCAGGGCCCGCCGCCTGCTGCGGGTCGCCCGCGACCTCGACGGTGTGCTGGGTGAACTCCGGCGGCAGGGCGCGGCGCCGGCAGCGGGTACCGGTCGGCAGGCTCCCCCCGCCGGTGGGGCCTTGATCCTCTCCGGCTTGAGCTACACATACCCGGGCCGCGAGGTCGCCGCCGTCCGTGCGGTGGACCTCGAGATCCCGCCCGGCTCGGTGGTCGCGATGGTCGGGGAGAACGGCTCGGGAAAGACGACGCTGGTCAAGCTCATGACCGGTCTCCTCACCCCCGACTCCGGTGAGATCCAGCAGGGCGGGATGATCCTCACCGCCGGATCCCGGGCGGATTGGCAGCAAGGCGTGACCGCGCTCATGCAGGACTTCGGACGCTATGAGCTGACCGTCCGGGAAGGTGTCGCGCTCGGTGACGTCGAGGCCGCCGCCGAGCGGCCGGAGCTGCTTGCGGCCGCGTGCACCAAGGCCGGCCTCGACCCGGACGTCGAAAGGCTGCCGGCCGGACTGGACACCCAGACCGGGTCCCGCTGGTCGCACGGAGTGGACCTCTCCGGCGGCCAGTGGCAGAAGATCGCGCTGGCTCGCAGCCACCTGCGGCAGGACTGGCGGCTGTTCCTCATGGACGAGCCGAGCTCGGCACTCGACATCGAGGCGGAGGCCCGGCTGTTCGACCGGTTCCGGGAACTCACCGCGCAGTGCCGTGCCGGTGGAGGCGTGGCACTGTTCGTCAGCCACCGGCTCGCCGCCGCGGCCCGGGCCGATCTGATCGTCGTGCTGGACGACGGTGTCATCGCGCAGGTGGGCACGCCGGCGGAGCTGCGGAATCGCCCCGGGCCGTACCAGGAGCTGTCAGCGATCCAGGAGAGCAACTATGACCTCAGCGGCACACTCGACCCGGCCGCGACGTGATCCGGCCGCCCGCGCGCCGATCCCGCGCGGCGTGTTGTTCGGGCAGGCGACCAGAACCGGCCTGGCCCTCTCCCCGGACGGGCGGTCGCTGGCGTGGCTCGAGCGCCGGGACACCCACTGGCAGGCCCGGATGTCAACGATCGAGAACCTCGCCGCGGGCGGCCCGGGCACCTGGCTCACCGCGCTGCCGGGAGGCGTCGAAGATGTGAAGTGGGCGGCGGACGGCGCGCACCTGCTCCTCACCCGTGACCCGGATGGGGATGAGCGGACGCTGCTGTCGGCCGTCGCCATCGGCACCGGCTCTGTACATGATCTGACACCGCCGGGGGTCTCCGCGCGGCTGCTGGCCGTCTCCGCACGGCGACCGGGGCTGCTGCTCGCCGGTGTCGGCGGGCGGCTCGAACACCGCGAGATCGGCACCGGGGCCAGGCTGTCGGTACGGCCGAACCCGGGCTTCTTCCGATGGATCATCGACCACGCGTCGCTGGAGGCGCAGGGCGGCCTGCGGATGCGCGAGGACGGCGGCATCGACGTGTGCGCCCGGGTGGGGGACACCTGGCCGGTGGTCCTGTCCGTCGGTCACCAGGACGCCGCCGCGACGAGCCTGGCCCGTTCATCACCGGGCGGGCGGTACTTCTACCTTCTGACGTCGGCGGGGGCGGAGACGGCCCGGCTCGTCACGCTGGACACGCGGACCGGGCGGATCGTCGAGACCCTCGCCGAGGCCCCGGACGCGGACGTCTGCTCGGTCTGGTTCGACCCGATGAGCGGACGGCCCAGGGCGGCGGCGTTCTCCCGCGCGCGCAAGCAGACCGTGATGCTGGACCGGGACGCGGAGCCGGACGCGCACCGGCTCTGCCCGGACGCCGAGGCCGAGCTGACCTTCCTGGGTGGCAGCGACGACGACCGGCGCTGGCTCGGCATGGTGAGCAGGGCCGACCGGTCCCCCGAGTACCGGATCCTCGAACGGGCGGGCGGAGACGTCGTCCACCGCGTCGCGCAGCGCCCCGAGCTGGCCGAATTCGAGCTGGCCACCCCGGAGCCGTTCGAGTTCCTCTCCCGGGACGGACTGACCGTCCATGGCTACGCGACCTTCCCTCCGGCGGCGACCCGGGAAAGGCCGCTGCCCACCGTGCTTCTCGTGCACGGCGGTCCGTGGGAGCGGGACACCTGGCGATACGACGGGCTGGTCCAGCTGCTGGCCGACCGCGGCTACCTCTGCCTGCAGGTCAACTTCCGCGGATCCACCGGTTACGGGAAGGCGTTCCTCAACGCGGGGGACCGGGAGTGGGCCGGACTCATGCACCAGGACCTGGTCGACGCCGTCGGGCACGCCACCGCACGGCGCTGGGCGGATCCGGCGAACATCGCGATCATGGGGGCTTCGTACGGCGGCTACGCCGCACTGGTCGGCGCCGCGTTCACCCCTGACCTGTTCCGATGCGCCGTCGACCTGTGCGGGCCGGCGAACCTCGCCACGGTGATCTCCTCGATCCCGGCACACTGGACGGCGGCCCGGAGGTCGATGATCAGAAGGGTCGGGGACCCGGAGACCGAGCCCGGGTTCTGCTGGGAACGCTCGCCGCTCTCCCGGATCGGCGACATCAAGATCCCGCTGCTCATCGCGCATGGCGGGCGGGACATTCGCGTCCGGCGCGCGGAGAGCGAGGCGATGGTGGACGCCCTTCGGCAGCGGGGCGTCCCGCATCGGTACCTGCTCTATCCAGAGGAAGGGCACTTCTTCCGGTCCCGCGCCAACTGGATGCACCTCCTCACCCAGGTGGAGGAATTCCTTGCCGAACACCTCGGCGGGGTCGCCGAGGAACCCGGGCCCGAGAGCGACGGCGCCCTGGTCGCCTGACCCGCCGGCGCCCGCACCGCCGCCGCGGGCGGCCCGCACCCGACCGTCGCGGCCCGGCGGGCGCGTTGTCCGCGACGCGAATCCGGTGCGACGCCGGCCGGATAGCCGCGGCCGGGCCGCCCTCCTACGCTCCATGTCTGATCGCGCCGGCGCGATCGAGCCAAGAGGCGGCCGGGTGCCGCCGTCCGAGACGGGGACTGTCGCATGGGGATGCGCTTTCAGGTATTGGGTCCATTGCGGGCGTGGCGCGAGGAGCGCGAACTGGCCCTGGGGCCGCCCAAGCAGCGGATGGTCCTCGGGGCGTTGTTGCTGAACCCGTGCGGACGGGTCGGCACGGGTGAGATCTCCGCCCTCCTCTGGGGCGAATCCCCGCCACCGACGGCGGTCAACACCGTCCAGACCTACGTCAAGAGACTCCGCGGCCTGCTGCAGCCGGAGCGTCCCGCGCGGACCACCGCCGGCAGCATGCTCAGGAGGGTGCACGGTGGCTATTCGCTGATGCTGGACGCGGACAGCCTCGACCTGCTCCGGTTCCGGCACCTGCTGTCCACGGCCAAACTCGAAGGGTCGGGGGCGGTGCCCGCGGAGGCGCTCACCATGTTCCACGGGCTTCCGCTGGCGGACCTGAGCGACTATCCGAGGACCGAGGCCAATCTCGCGGCCGTCGAACAGGAACTGATCACGGCCATGGTCGCCGCGGCCCGGACACCCGACCGCCATGACCGCGCCGCGTTGATCACCGGCCTGGAGGTCATGGTCCGCCACCACCCGTTGAACGAACCACTCCACGCCGCTTTGATGCGCGTCTACAGCCATGGGGGAAGGCAGGCCGAAGCGCTGGTGGTCTTCGACCAGATCCGGCGCCGGCTCGGCGACGAACTCGGCGCCGATCCCGGTGAGGAGCTTCGTCGCGCGAACCTGGCGGCGCTGACCCGGGGTCCGGTCGTGGCGTCCGCCGGATCGCGCCCCGAGTTCGCCGAGATCCTCGCCGCGCTCGTCGACGCGTCCGAGCGGGCGCTGGCCTACCTCGACGACCGCGCGTCCTGAGCGGTGATCCGTGCCCGGCGGCCGGTCAGGAGTCACGGCACGGTGCCGAGGACCTGTCCCGGCACTCCGCGGGCCGCCACCGTGGTCCGACCGCCCGGAAGACCTCCCGAAAGAAGTGAGACATGGCTCCGGTTGTTCCGCTCGCCGTCCAGACGAGATCACGATTGGTCTCGGCGATGGACCGGGCCCTACCCGCCGAGCACACGGGGGCCGATCCCCAGGTGCGCCGCTCGGACCGGGCCGACCTGCAGGCCAACGGACTGCTGGCGATCGCGGGGAAACTGCGTACCCACCCGCGTGCCGTGGCGGAGAAGGTGGTCGCGTCCCTCGACGGAGCCGATCTCATCGCCTCCTGCGAGGTGTCGGGACCGGGATTCGTCAACCTGACCCTGGCCGACTCCGCGCTGCTGGGGCAGGTCGAAGCCCGGCTCGCCGACGACCGCCTGGGGATCCCCCGCTCGCTCGCCGGCACGACCGTCATCGACTACTCCCAGCCCAACATCGCCAAGGAGATGCACGTCGGGCATCTGAGGTCGACCATCATCGGCGACTCGATCGCGCGGATCCTGGGCTTCCTGGGCGAGGATGTGATCCGGCAGAACCATCTGGGCGACTGGGGGACCCAGTTCGGGATGCTGATCCAGCACCTCGCCGAGTCCGGCGGGGAATGGCGGCGGGAGAACGGTTCGGCCGCGGGCTCCCTGTCGCGCCTCAACCGGCTCTACCAGGACTCCCGGGCCAGGTTCGACTCCGACGAGGAGTTCGCCGAGCGGGCCCGCGGCCGGGTCGTCGCACTCCAGGCCGGGGACGCCGGGACGCTGCGGTCCTGGCAGGAGATCGTCGCCGAGTCCAAGCTGTACTTCGACGAGGTGTACGAACGGCTCGGCGTGCTGCTCACCGATGATGACGCGGTCGGGGAGAGCTTCTACAACCCCTTCCTCGCCGAGGTCGCGGACGAGCTGGAGAAGGCGGGCGTGGCCGTGAACAGTGACGGTGCCCTGTGCGTCTTCTTCGAAGACATCGCGGGCCAGAGCGGCGAGCCCCTGCCGCTCATCATCCGCAAGAGGGACGGCGGATTCGGATACGCCGCCACCGACCTGGCCGCCATCCGTCATCGCGTCGGCACCCTCGCCGCACGGCGGATCCTCTACGTCGTCGACGTCCGCCAGGCGCTGCACTTCCGGATGGTCTTCGAAACCGCCAGGCGCATCGGCTGGCTGCCCGGGGAGGTCGACGCGGTCCACCTCGCGTTCGGCACCGTGCTCGGCAAGGACGGCAAGCCGTTCAAAACGCGTTCGGGACGGACCGTCCGGCTCATCTCGCTGCTGGACGAGGCGGTCGACCGGGCGCGGCTCGTGGTGAAGGAGAAGAGTCACGACCTCGCGCCCGGCGGGCTGGACACCACCGCCACGGTCGTCGGCATCGGCGCGGTCAAGTACGCGGACCTGGCCACCAGCAGGGCGAAGGACTACGTATTCGACGTGGACCGCATGGTCTCCCTGCACGGGAACACGGGCGTCTACCTGCAGTACGCGCACGCCAGGACGCGTTCGATCCTCCGCAAGGCGGGATCCCCCCTCACGGCGCGGGCCCGCGTGCACCGGGACCTCGCACTCGAACCCGCCGAGCGTGCGCTGGCGCTCAAGCTCGACGATTTCGAGCCGGCGCTGACCGAGGTGGCGCACACCTACGAGCCGCACCGGCTCTGCGTCTACCTCTTCGAACTCGCCCAGTCCTTCACGTCCTTCTTCGAGACCTGCCCCGTGCTGAAGGCACCCGATCCGGAGATCAGGGACAACCGTCTCATGCTCTGCCGGCTCACCGGCGACACGCTCAGGATCGGCCTCGGCCTCCTCGGGCTCGCCGCCCCCGACCGGCTCTAGGCGGGGCGGCATGGCCACCGGCCCGCTCCAGGCGATGCGGGGTGCGGGCCGGAACATCCGCTGAACACCACCTTCGCCGGTGGCTTCAGAGAATTTTGAACATTGGCGTTCCGGCGCTGAAACGCTGAAACCGTATCGGCATGGGGACTCGGTTCGGTGTTCTGGGCACCCTTGAGGTGCTGCGTGATGGGGTGCCGATAGCCGTTTCGGCGCTCAAGCAGCGAATCGCGCTGGCCACGTTGCTCCTGCAGGCGAACCAGCACGTATCGCTCGATCAGCTGGCCGAACGGATGTGGGACGGTCGCGAGGCTCCGGAGGATGCGCGCGGCGCCGTTCAGCCACATATCGGCAGGTTACGGCGCACCTTGGGTGACCGGAGTGATGAGCGGCGGCTGATCCGCACCCGGGGGGAGGGGTACGTACTCGGCATCGCCGCGGCGGACCTCGACGTCGCCGTCTTCCTTGATCTCGTGGCCCGTGCCAGGCGGGCCGACGCGGAAAGGAGTCTCGGCCGCCACCGCGACGCCCTCGCACACGCCGAACGGGCTCGCGCCGTCGCCCGCGACGGGTCCTTCCACGTGCTCGAAGGCCACGCGCTGACCGCGCTCGCGAAGCTCCGCATCGCGATGAGAACGCCGGCCGAAGCCGTCGCTCAGGCTCGCCGGGCTGTCGAGCTGTACCGCCGGAGCGGCCACCGCCTCGGTGAGGTGCGCGCTCTGCGAGTGATCGGCGAGGCGTGGTACGAGCAGGGAAGGGGCGATGCCGCCCGGTCGCACCGGCGGGAAGTGCTCGCCCTGTTCTCCGCGATCGGCAGCCCGGAGGCCGCTGAGATCCGCGTCCTCCTCGGCGAGTGACCTCGCCACGCGGCACGTCGCCCGCGCGGGTCCTGAGCGTGGCGGTGCTTCACGCGTTCACCGCGTCCGCCGCGTTCACGCGGGCCCGAGGGAGGCCGGGGACGGCGTCAGGTTCGGCGACGGTGAAACGACGCCGGGACGACGACGGCGGCGGAAATCGTGGTCCCGCCGAGACTCGCGGCGAACATTCGCGTCGCGACACCTCCGGCGCGAAGGAGCGTTCGAGGTCGAGGCATACATGGGGAATCGCGGTTCTACCGGGAGAGGCATCAGGAGAATCGGTGTCATCGAGGTTCGAAGCAGGTTCCGGCGGAGGCCGCCGACAGGTCCGGCATCCCGGGCCGCGCGGCTCATGGGCGCATGCCGTCGAGGTCATCGCGGAGAATCCGGCGGGCGGCCGCCGTAGGGAGCTGTACGAGGGCGACATCGGGATCCGCGTCCTGTCGTACGGCGCCGAGGTCCGGGTCACCGTTCCGCCGTCGCCGGACTCCTACCAGATCTATCTTCTGCTGAGAGGCACCGGAAAGGTGCAGGTCGAGGGCGAGCGGATCGACGCTCCCTCGATCATCGTCGGTCCGCACGAGAAGTCCGGCATGTGGTGGAGCCTCGACCACGAGGTGCTGATCGTCCAGATTCCCTCGGCGCTGGTCGAGCGGACACTCGCCGACCGGCTGGGCGATCCTCCGGAGCGGCCACCGCGTTTCCGGCCGGCCATCATCGGTGACAGCACCTTCGGCAGGTTGCTCACCATGGTGTCGTCGGCCGGCGCCGGCGGCCGGCCACCGTTCATGGCCTCGCCATCGGCGGGGCATCATTTCGAGCGATTTCTGCTGCACACGCTGCTGGACTCGCAGCCGCACGACCATTCCGCCGCCTGCGGCGGCATTGACCCGGCCCCCGGACCGGCGGCATTGCGCCGGGCGCAGCGCTACTGTGAGGAACACGCGGCCGAAAGCGTCTCGCTGCGAGACATCGCCGCCGCGGCCAGAATCGGCGTCCGCACCCTGCAACACGAATTCCGCCGTCACCTGGACACCACACCGCTCGCCTATCTGCGCGGAGTACGCCTGGCGCACGCTCATGCCGACCTGGTGCGCATGGCCGGGACCGGTGCTCAGGTCACGGTGACGGAAGTGGCCACGCGCTGGGGTTTCATGCATCTGGGCCGCTTCGCCGGTCTCTACCGGGAGAGGTACGGCCGATCACCCTCCAGCACCCTGTACGGCTCACGGTGAGCGCCCCGGGCCTTCTCGTGCCGCTCGGCCGCTTCGGTCCGACCGGTTCGAGAAACATCGCCGATCGTTACGATGAGCGGATGTCCTGGAAGCTGGAAACCCCGAGCGGGGAGTCGTTGCACGTCAACGCGTGGAACTGGCGGCCGACCCTGGAACTGCTGGAGGAGTCCGGCGTCCTGGACGCCGAGACGATCGCGTTCCTGGGTTTCAACGGCGACTTCGACCTGACCGGAGAGCAGGCACAGCGGATCGCCGCCTTCCTGGACACCTATCTGGCGGACGTCCCGGTCGGCGGACGGGTGCTGCTCGACGGATCGATCACCACCGAACCCGACACGTTCGAGTTCCACCGTGACGACCTCGCCCGCAACTACTCCGCGACGGTTCCCTGGCTCACCCGCTTCCGCGACTTCTGCCGCACCGCCACCGCCGGCTTCACCGTCGGCTGAACCGGCGACGAACCGCTCCGCCCCCCGTCAGACCCGCAGCACGGTGACCTGGCGTCCGGACGGCGTGGTCGCCTGCTCGAACGCGCCCCGGTCCTGCCAGCCGGGTGCCTCCGGGCGCCGGTCGAAGATCACCAATACGCCGGTGGAGAGGGTGAGCCGGTCCAGGTACAGGTCGAGCTGCGCGAGCCCTTGGGGCAGCGGGTCGTCTCCACCCGCCCGCCAGACCTTGAGCTCCATGGCCTCGCGCTGCACCAGTCGCTCGCCTTCCGGACCGGTGTAGGGCCAGCGGACCAGCACATCCAGACGTTTGGTGCCGGCGGCGTACTCGCGATCGAGCCGGCCGCCGCCGTTCACCAGCCGATGGAGGAACGCCATGAGGATGATCTGGCAGGCCGCCTCGTGGTACCCCTCCTGGCGGACGAGCACCTCGCCGTGCTCGCGCCAGAACACGACGAACTCCTCCAGCAGCCGCTCCAGGTCGAAACGGCCGTCCGGCAGTACGAAGGTGTGCGGATCGGCCTGGACGAACCGCTCGGTGCGACTGCCCAGCACCCGGAGCAGGACCTCCCGGTAGATCGGATTGGCGATCTCGAGTTCCCTCGTCCCCCGGATCAGGCCCAGGTCGTGCACGTAGCAGACGTCATCGTCGAATGAGGAGTCGATGGCCGGCCAGGTGCCGGCCAGGATCGGTTCGATCACCCGTTCCACCCGTGGTTCGTGCAGACGCGCCACCAGAGAGTCCAGATGGGAGGCACGGGCCCGGATCAACCGCTCCTTACCCTCCTCCACCTGCTCGGCGGTGATGGTGCCGGTCACCCCCAGGCCGACGGTGATCTGATAGGCGAGCGCGTTGACCAGCCACGGTTGCCCCTGGGTCAGCTCGAAGACCCGGTCCACCGCGTCCTTGGCGAACTCCTGGCCGGTGGCCCGGGTGTGCTGGTCGTACAGCTCGGCGATCTCGTCGGCGGTGAAGTCGCCCAGACGCAGCGACTCGGTGACGATGTTGAACGGGCTGGCCGGGTTGGACCGGCCGGGTTCGCCGCCCGAGGCCACCTTGTACTCGCGCACGTCGCGCAGCCCGCACAGCACCACGGACGCGGGAAACGGCCGGCCGCCCGGCCGCGCGTTGTGACCGTCGCGGAGCTGGCTGAGAATGCTGACCATGCTGTTGCCCTGCAGGGCGTCGATCTCGTCGAGGAACAGCACCACCCGGCGTGGACAGCGGTGACACCACGCGGTCAGGGCCGAACCGAAGCGGGTGCCCGCCGGAGCCTGGGGCCAGGTCTCCGGAGGCAGGAGCTCCTCGGGCCATCCCGCCCACTCGGTGGCCTGACGCAGGGACTTCAGCAGAATCTCCTCCGCGGCGGCGTAGTCATCGCCGACCGACTTGGCGCGCTCGCAGGAGAACATCAGGGCGGCGATGTCGCCCTCGGCGGTCAGCTCGGCCGCCAGCGTCTGCAGCGCTGTCGTCTTTCCGGTCTGCCGGGGTGCGTGCAGCACGAAGTAGCGGTCCATATCGATGAGCAGCCGAGCCTGCGGGAGCCGCTGCGCAGGGGGGACCATGTAGTGATGGCGAGGGCCGCACGGTCCCGTGGTGTTGAAGTATCTCGCTCGGGGTGGCCGCATGGTCACATTCTGCCACGATGCCGGATGGCACGCTGCCACGAACGCGGCGCCAGGTTCCTTCAGATCCGGCCTGAGCGGCCGGGGCCCGCCGGGGGGGTGCGGGCGGGAGGACTGATCCGGGACCCGCGCCCGAACTTGGGCAGGCATTCGGCACGATCGACCGCAGACGCTCGCCGCCAGCCGCACAGCACCGCACATGGCACGAGAGCCCTTGATCGGCGTACGCGCTGGTCAAGGGCTCTTTCGCGTGATCGGGGATGGTAGGGCGGGTGGGACTTGAACCCACGACCTACGGATTATGAGTCCGCTGCTCTGACCGGCTGAGCTACCGCCCCGCAAGGGTGGAGTCTCTCACAACTGGCGGCCGCTGTGAGTACCCGGGCGGGCCCCGCTTCCCCGGCTGTACCGAACATTTCCGCAAAGTCCGGCGGCGAGCGCCGCGCCGCCCCCGGCCGGGCGGATGGGGGTGCGGCCGGGGGCGGGGTCCGGAGGGGTTACGGACTGGTGCAGGTGACGGGGGAGGGGACGTTGTTGGTGCCGGTCCAGCTGCCGTTGAAGCCGAACGTGGTGGACGCGCCGGCGCCGAGATTACCGTTGTAGGCGGCGTTCCGGACGGTGACGGCGCCGCCGGACTGGCTGACGGTGCCGTTCCAGAGCTGGGTGACCGACTGGCCGCCGGTGAAGTTCCACCGCACCGTCCAGCCGCTCAGCGAACCGGTTCCGTTGTTCTTGACGGTGACCTCGGCGCCGAAGCCGCCCTGCCAGGAGTTGGTGATCCGGTAGGTGGCGGTGCAGCCGCCGGGCACCGGGGTCGGCGTGGGCGTCGGGGTGTGGTCGACCGTGGGCGTGGGCGTGGGAGGCGGGGTCGGGGTCGGGCTCGGCGGGGTGGTGCCCAGCATCCGGGTGAGCGCCGGGTACCACCGGTCGCTGATCTTCACGTTGCCGGCGTCGTTGGGGTGGACCCCGTCGTAGGTGTCGGTGGCGGTGCTGAACCCGGTCCACTGGTCGACGACGACGATCGGCGATTGGGCGGTGGACTTGGCCTGGGCCCAGGCGGGGATCGCCGCGTTGAAGTTCACCGTCCGCTGGGCGCACTCGGCGCAGGTGGGCGGGTTCATCGGGATGATCTGCGCGACCAGGATCTTCATGTTGGGGTTGTTCGCCCGCATCTGGTCGACCAGCTTGCCGAACGCGGTGAGGATGGTCGCCGGGGCGATGTTGCTCCACACGTCGTTGGTGCCCAGGTGCATCATCACGATGTCGGGGTTGGTCGCCGACAGCCAGCCGGGCAGCTGGTTCTGGTTGGCGATGTTGGTCGCCAGGAAGCCGCCGTGGCCCTCGTTGTCGCCGTCATGGCTCACCCCGCAGCCCTGCGGCGGCAGCGTGCCGACGAAGTCCAGGCCGGTGTAACCACCCTGCAGCAGCTTGTTCCACAGCAGCGCCCGCCAGCAGCCGGGCGAGCCGGTGATCGAGTCGCCGAGCGGCATGATCTTCACGGTCGCCGCCCGGGCGGGCGCGGCCGTCGTCACGGTCAGGTACGCCAGTACGGCGGCCAGTGCCGCCATCGCCGCCAGGAGCGTGCGCCTTGTCGTCGCCATCCCTCACCTCCGAGTAGGGCCCGCGGGGATGGTAGGAGTTAACCGATTCAGTGCGGAAGCGCGCTCCGGGCGCGGGACCCGGCACGCTGGAGGTTCGTCCCGGGCGGGCCTGAAAGTTACACGCCCGCCCGGCCTTCGGTCAGCCTTCGGAGTCCGTCGGGTCGTCCTCGGCGCCGACCGCGTCGGGGTCGACCGGGCGCAGCCGCTCCCACAGCACGAACAGCGCGCCGAACGCGAGCATCGCCAGGCCGGCCCACAGGTTGATCCGCACGCCCTCGGCCTTGCGCAGCGCCGCGTCGGAGTCCAGCAGGCCGACCACGGTGAGGATCGCGCCGTACACCAGGAACAGGCCGCCGATGACGCGGCGCAGGTCGAACAGCCGGAACGCGCGCCGGCGGGTGTTGTCGTCTTCGCTCATGGTTCTCTCCGGAGGTTGGCGGAGCCGGCGGGCTCAGAAGAACGGGATGTACAGCAGGGCGCCGACGACCAGGGCGCCCGCGCCGAGCAGGACGGGGGAGCGGTACCAGGCCTTGTCGCCGCGCAGCGAGTCGTCGGCGATCGAGGTGTCGCTGAGGCCCCAGACCAGGCCGCGCAGCTCGCTCTCCGGCTTGGGCGCGGTCATCAGGGTGACGATGACCGTGACGATCGCGTCCACCACGAACGCGGTGCCCGCGCCCCAGAAGGTGGCGTTCAGATCGGTGCCGAAGTCCAGCACGCCCGCCTTGAACAGGATGTAGGAGGCGAAGGCCGCCACGGTGCCGGACAGCAGGCCCCAGAATCCGGCCCACGGGGTCATCCGGCGCCAGAACAGGCCGATGATGAAGGTCGCGAACAGCGGCGCGTTGAAGAAGGAAAAGAGCGTCTGCAGATACTCCATGATGTTGCTGAAGCCGGAGGCGATGAGCGCGGTGCCGACGCCCGCGATGACGCCGCCGACGGTGGCCCACCGGCCGAGCCGCAGGTAGTAGCCGTCGGGGCGGTCCTTCTTGACGTGCGCCTTCCAGATGTCGTAGGTGAAGACGGTGTTGAAGCCGCTGACGTTGGCCGCCATACCGGCCATGAACGAGGCGAGCAGGCCGGTGACCGCGACACCGAGCACGCCGTTGGGCAGCAGCTCGCCCATCAGCAGCGGGATCGCGTCGTTGTACTGGTGGCCGCCGGGCTTGCCGAGGTCGCTGAACAGCACCAGGGCGACCAGGCCGGGGATCACGGTGACCGCCGGGATCATCAGCTTGGGGTAGGCGGCCACGATGGGCGTCAGCCGGGCGGCGTTGGTGTTGCGGGCCGACAGCCCGCGCTGCACCTCGGCGAAGTTGGTGGTCCAGTAGCCGAAGGACAGCACGAAGCCGAGGCCGAGGACCACGCCGATCCAGTGCGCGCCCAGCGGGTTGTCGCCGGAGGCGGTGCCCTGCCAGGCGTGCAGGCCGGGCTCGCCGAGCGCCGACCGGCGCACCTTGTCGGCCAGGCCGGAGATCCCGCCGACCTTGATCAGGCCGAGCACGGTGACCGGGATCAGGCCGGCCAGGATGACGAAGAACTGCATCACCTCGTTGTAGATCGCCGAGGACAGGCCGCCGAGGACGACGTAGGCGAGCACGATGGCGGCCGAGACGACGATGGACAGCATCAGCGGCCAGCCGAGCAGCGCGCCCATGACCAGCGCGAGGGCGTACAGGTTGATCCCGGCGATCAGGATCTGCGCGACCGCGAAGGTGATCGCGTTCAGCAGCTGGGTCTGCCCGTTGAAGCGCCGGCGCAGGAACTCCGGCACGCTGTGCACCTTGGAGCGGTAGTAGAACGGCATCATCACGACGCCGAGGAACACCATCGCCGGGACGGCGCCGATCCAGTAGTAGTGGACGGTGGCGATGCCGTACTGCGCGCCGTTGGCGGCCATGCCGAGGATCTCGGTGGCGCCGAGGTTGGCGGACAGGAACGCCAGGCCGGTGATCCAGGCGGGCAGCGAGCGGCCGGACAGGAAGAAGTCCAGGCTGGTGTGCACGGCGCGGCGGGCGGCCAGCCCGATGCCGAGCACGGTGAGGAAGTAGAGCGCGAGGACCGCGTAGTCGAGGAGGTTGACGTCCAGGCTCAGGTCCGGCGCCGCAAGGGTCACGAGATGAGGCACCCGCCTCCGTTACCCATGTATGTCCGGTTTTCACGTGGTAGCAGAAGAGATCTACCTGTAACGAGTGACATGGGGTTTCCGTCGGGTGGGTGGCGGATGGCCGGTGCCGGGAACCGCGGCCGCGGCGGCGATTCCGATCGTCGAGAAAGTTTGGGCGCCAAACTATTGACGGTCGGTGCCGACCTGTGTGAATCTTCGGCCGAGGGCGGTCAGGCGTCCTCATCTGTTCCATGCACGTCGGAGGTCGACGGTCAGGGTCCCCAACCTGATCGTGCATGGCGGTCGTCCACGTTTCGAAGAATTCGAAGCATGCGAAAGGGACTCCGTTCATGCGCAGAAAGCTGCTGTGCTTCCTCGCGACGGCACTGGCCGCGACGTTCGTCGCCGCCGCCCAGGCGCCGCCGGCCGTCGCCGTGGCCGCCGAGCCGTATACCTTCAAGAACGTCCAGATCGCCGGTGGCGGCTTCGTGCCGGGGATCATCTTCAACCAGACCCAGAAGGATCTGATCTACGCCCGTACCGACATCGGCGGCGTGTACCGCTGGAACCAGGGCTCGCAGACCTGGACCCCGCTGCTGGACTGGGTCGGCCAGGACAACTGGGGCTACAACGGCGGGGTCAGCGTCGCCACCGACCCGGTGGACCCGAACAAGGTCTACGTGGCGGCCGGCATGTACACCAACTCCTGGGACCCGAACAACGGCGCCATCCTGCGCTCCGGTGACAAGGGCGACACCTGGCAGGTCTCGCCGCTGCCGTTCAAGCTCGGCGGCAACATGCCCGGCCGCGGCATGGGCGAGCGGCTGGCGGTCGACCCGAACAAGAACAGCGTCCTGTACTTCGGCGCGCCGAGCGGGAACGGCCTGTGGCGCAGCACCGACTCCGGGGTGACCTGGGCGAAGGTGACCAACTTCCCCAACGTCGGGAACTACGTCGCCTCGCCCGGGGACGCCTACGGCGGCGACATCCAGGGCGTGGTCTGGGTGACGTTCGACAAGCGCACCGGCACCGCGGGCAACGCCACCCAGACGATCTATGTCGGGGTGGCCGACAAGCAGAACACCGTCTACCGGACGACCAACGGCGGGACGACCTGGGAGCGGGTGGCCGGCCAGCCGACCGGGTACATCGCGCACAAGGGGGTGCTGGACACCGCCGGCGGGTACCTGTACCTGGCGACCAGCGACACTGGCGGGCCGTACGACGGGGCCAAGGGCGACGTGTGGCGGTACGCGACCGCGACCGGCACGTGGACCCAGATCAGCCCGATCCCGTCCAGCAGCGGCGACGACTACTTCGGCTACAGCGGCCTGACCGTGGACCGGCAGAAGCCGGGCACGCTGATGGTGGCCACCCAGGTGTCCTGGTGGCCGGACGCCATCTTCTTCCGCAGCACCGACTCCGGCGCCACCTGGACCCGGATCTGGGACTGGACCAGCTACCCCGAGCGGTCCTTCCGCTACAAGATGGACATCTCCGCCGCGCCGTGGCTGACCTTCGGCACCAACCCGGCGCCGCCCGAGGTGACGCCCAAGCTGGGCTGGATGAACGAGTCGGTGGAGATCGACCCGTTCGACTCCAACCGCATGATGTACGGCACCGGTGCCACCATCTACGGCACCACCGACCTCACCAAGTGGGACACCGGCGGGCAGTTCACCATCAAGCCCATGGTGAGCGGCCTGGAGGAGACCGCGGTGCTGGACCTGATCAGCCCGCCGACCGGCGCGCCGCTGGTCAGCGCGCTCGGTGACATCGGCGGCTTCCGGCACACCGACCTCACCAAGGTGCCGTCGATGATGTTCACCCAGCCGGTGTTCACCAGCACTCGGAGCCTGGACTACGCCGAGACCAACCCGAGCATCATGGTGCGGTCCGGCGACTTCACCGACGCCGACCGGCCGAACGACAGCCACGTGGCCTTCTCCACCGACGGGGGCGCCAACTGGTTCCAGGGCACCGAGCCTGGCGGCGTCAACCAGGGCGGCACCGTGGCGGCGAACGCCGACGGCAGCCGCTTCGTCTGGGCGCCCGGCGACCCGGGCCTGCAGGTGGTCTACTCGGTCGGCTTCGGCAACACCTGGACCCAGGCGTCCGGCGTGCCGGCCAACTCGATCATCGAGTCCGACCGGGTGAACAAGAACAAGTTCTACGCCTACTCGGGCGGCGCCTTCTACGTCAGCACCAACGGCGGGGCCGCCTTCACCAGGACCGCCGCCACCGGGCTGCCCACCGAGCAGGTGCACTTCAAGGCGCTGCCCGGCGCCGAGGGCGACATCTGGCTGGCCGGCACCGGCGGGCTGTGGCACTCCACCGACTCGGGCGCGTCCTTCACCAAGGTGGCCGGCGTCACCTCCTCGCTCAACGTCGGCTTCGGCAAGGCGGCCCCCGGCAAGACCTATCCGGCGCTGTTCACCATCGGCGAGATCGACGGGGTCAAGGGCGTCTTCCGGTCCGACGACACCGCCGCCACCTGGGTCCGGGTGAACGACGACCAGCACCAGTACGGCAACGCCGGCGAGTCGCTGACCGGCGACCCGCGGATCTACGGCCGCTACTACCTCGGCACCAACGGCCGGGGCATCATCTACGCCGACCGCGACGGGAGCACCACCCCCGACACCACCGCGCCGTCCAGGCCGGGGACGCCGGCCGCCTCGGCGATCACCTCGACCGGCGCGACCCTGTCGTGGGCGGCGTCGA
>NZ_BOOU01000013.1 GCF_016863395.1 Sphaerisporangium rufum
GGCGCCGAGCACGCAGTACCAGTTCTACGTGATCGCCCGGGACGCGGCCGGCAACAGCTCGCCGCCCTCCGGCGCGGTGACCTTCACCACCACCTCCGGCGGCACCGGTGGCGGGTGCAGCGCCGCCTACAAGGTGACCAACTCCTGGCAGGGCAACTTCCAGGGTGAGGTGACGGTGCAGAACACCGGTACCAAGGCGACCGCCGGCTGGACGGTGAAGTGGACCTTCCCGAACGGCCAGAAGATCACCACCATGTGGAACGGCACCTACACCCAGAGCGGCGGTGACGTCACGGTGAAGAACGCGGGCTACAACGGCACCCTGCAGCCGGGGGCCTCGGCGCTGCTCGGCTTCCAGGCCACCTGGACCGGGACCAACGGGCTGCCGACCGGGGTGACCTGCACGGCGAGCTGATCAGCACTCCGGTCCGGCGGGCCGCCGCCCCGGCCCGCCGGACCGGCACGGGCCCGGTACCACCGCACCGGGCCCGTCCCCGCCGGCCACGCGCCCACTTCGGGCACGCGGCCGGCGGCCGCTCGGCGGCGGGATCAGTAGGCGAGATCAGTAGGCGGAGGTGTAGGTGACCATCGAGGCCTGGTCCACCCGGGTGACGCCGTTGTAGCAGACGACGTTGCGCACGATGACCTCCATCCCGTAGGTGGCCCAGGTGGTCACCAGGTTGCAGTACTCCGGTCCCGGGCCGAACGCGGTGACCTGGACGTGGTCGGGCAGCACGCCGATCTTGTGGAAGGTCACCAGGCGCTGCCCGACCGCGGCGCTGCGGATCTCGTTGAACGAGCCCACCGAGTTGTAGCTGACCCCGGCCGGCACCGGCGTGTACGGCCCGGGGTTGGCCGGCATGTTGTCGAAGACATAGCCGAAGTACTTCGGCGGGATCGCCGCCCCGGTGACCGCCCGCTCCCGGTGGTAGGTGAGGTTCCAGCCGGTCTTGTAGGGGATGCTGGTCGCGTCGTGGCACCGCACCTGGATCTTCTGCCCGCCCAGCGACGGCGACCAGGCCGATACCTTGCACCGGGCCGGGGCCGAGCTGTCCACCGCGGTGACCTGGATGTCGCCCGCCTGGCCGCTGGAGCCGACGCCGGGCAGCCAGACCGTCCATACGCCGGTGGACGTCGGGGTGACCGTGTTCACGCCGAGCGACGAGTTGTACTCGGAGATGATGGAACCGCCGTCCCAGGCGATGGTGGCGAACGCCTCCGGCGCCGGCAGCGCGCCGCTGCTCTCCTCGAACACCACGGTGAAGCGGCTCCAGGCCGGGGTGCCGCCGTACAGGTAGCACTGCACGACCACGATCTCGTCACTGCCGGAGGGGCCCCACTTCTGCACCTGGCACCACTGGCCGGTCTGGGAGATCGCGGTGACGTGCGCGACGCCTCTCTTCGAGGCGATCTTCGGGAACTTCACATAGGTCTGCCCGGGGCCGCCCGGAAAGACCGTCACCACGTCCGGCGCCGGCCAGCTGCCGGCCTGGTGGTTCGGATCCGGTACGCCGGAGGTGGTGTCGACCAGGGCGAAGCCCCAGTTGTCCGGCACGGCGGCACCGGCCGGGCCGGCCGTGGCGGCCAGGCCGGTGGCGAGCAGCGCGGCCGCGATGAGCAGCCGGCCCAGCACAGCGAGTAATCGTCGCATTTCGTGCTCCATCCAGGTCAGGTCGGGAGTGATACGTAATCGCGACGCCGGCGGGGCCGGCGGCCGGATCCATGGGATGGAGTGAGTGCTGGGCTCACAGGTCTTCCACGGCCATTGATAACCTGAGCGCACCCTCGCTGAGAAGACCCAAGCGGGCAGGTGGCCGGGACCGGACGCCGCACCGATCCGGGGTCCCGGCATTCGTGGCGATCCGCACTATTGTGGACAGGGTCGGCGGCGAGCAATGGGGGTGCATCGGTGGCCGTGACCGGAAGCGGGCGGGGTGGCCCCATCAACGACGCGGCGGGCGACGGCAGGGGCGACGTGATGCCCGGTACCGAGAGCGCCGGCGGGCCCGAGGGCCGCCGGGCGGGCGGGAGCTGGCTGGACGGCGTGCGCGCCAGTCGGACCGGCCGGCTCACCTTGAAGATCGTGGTCGGCGTGCTGGGCGCGGCGCTGGTGATCGGCGGGCTGGTGCTGGTCCCGCTGCCCGGCCCGGGATGGCTGATCGTCTTCGCCGGCCTGGCGGTGCTGGCCGTCGAGTTCACCTGGGCGCACCGCCTGCTGGAGTTCGCCAAGCGGACGCTGGCCGCGTGGACCGAGTGGCTCAAACGGCAGAACTGGGCGGTGCGCATCCTGGTGGGCGCGGTGACGCTGGCCTGCGCCGCGGCGCTGGTCTATCTCATGCTCCGGCTGACGATGGGCGTCGACCTGGTCACCGAGGCCCGCCAGTTCCTGGCCCGGACGTCCTGACCGGCGGTCCGCCAGGGCCGGCCGAACCCCCGGTAAGCCCGGCCCGCGGCGCGGGAACGCCGGAGCCGGAACCTCAGAGGTAGAGCCCGGTGCCCTGCTCGGACTGCATCGGTGTGGCCACCGCGTGCAGATCACGTTCGCGCATGACCAGGTACACCTGGCCGTGCACCTCCACCTCGTACTGGTCCTCGGGGTTGAACAGCACCTTGTCCCCGACCTTGACCAGCCGGGTGCTCGCCCCGGTGCCGCACACCTGTCCCCAGACGAGCCGGTTGGCCATCGACACGGTGGCCGGGATCACGATGCCGGCCGAGCTGCGGCGCTCCTCCCGGTCCGGCTCGACCTTGACCATGACTCGGTCGTGCAGCATCTGGATCTCGAACTTGGGGTCTGCCACGTTCGAAGCTTATTCGGCCCGGGGACGGGGTGGAGACCTCTTCGCCGCCCCGCGGGTGAGAGCGCTCTCATCACCCGGCCGGTTAGGGTGCCGCCATGATCGACGACTTCGGCGGGTGGCGGTGGGTCAACGAGCCGGCGGACTGGTCGGCGGACCGTTCGGCGGGCGGGGTGCTGCGGGTGACCGCCGGCCCGGGCACCGACCTGTGGCAGGTGACGCACTACGGCTACTCCTTCGACACCGCGCACATGTACGGGCGGCCGGTAACCGGCGACGCGCGCGTGCGGGTGACGTTCGAGGCGGACTACGCCGAGCAGTACGACCAGGCGGGCGCGGTGTTGCGGGTGGACGCGCACCACTGGATCAAGGCGGGTGTGGAGTACGTGGACGGCGGCCACGCCCTCAGCACGGTGGTGACGCGCGACTTCTCCGACTGGTCGGTGCTGCCGCTGCCCGGCCCGCCCGGCGCGGTGACGCTGGAGCTGGACCGGACCGGCGGCGCGGTGACCGTCCGGTACGGCCTGGACGGCGCCGAGCCGCGGGAGATGGTCCGGCTGGCCTACTTCCCGCCCGGTGCCGAGGCGCTCGCCGGGGTCATGTGCGCCGCGCCCCGGGGTGGCGGGTTCCAGACCAGGTTCACCGCCGTCACCGTTGACGAGCGGCCAATTTCCTAGAATTATGTGGTCCTTAATGACGTTATGTCGGGAAATCTAGGACGGAACAGCGATATCCAGCGGCCCGCCGGGGCGACCGAAACCGTCGATACGTATATGTTGGGACGTGCGGTGGAATTTGGTTTCCCGGGGTCGCCGCCACGAGCCGCCCCGCCGCCGCCCGGACGGTGAGGAGGTCGAGCGTGAGCGAGGAACCCCGCCGACCTCGACGCGGGCTGGACACCAGCGTTCCGAACGCCGCGCGCATGCACGACTACCTGCTGGGCGGCAAGGACAACTTCGCCGCCGACCGGGAGGCCGCCGAGGCCGTGCTGGCCATCGCCCCCGAGGTGCGGGCGATGGCGGCCGAGACGCACGCCTTCCAGGGCCGCGTGCTGCGCTACCTGCTGGCCGAGGGGATGCGACAGTTCCTGGTGCTGGGTGTCGGGCTGCCGAGCCGGCACGACAGCTACGACGAGGTCCGGGCGGCCGACCCGGACGCCCGGCTGGTCTACGCCGCCCGGGACGCGGTGGTGCTGTCGCACGCCAGGGCGCTGCTGGCCGGGCATCCGGGCACCGCGGTGGTGGAGGGCGACGTGCTGCACCCCGCCGAGCTGATGGCCGACCACGAGCTGCGCCGGGTGCTCGACCCGGCCCGGCCGGTCGCCGTCCTGGTGCCCGGCGCCCTGAACTTCATCCCCGAGGAGGACGAGCCGGTCAAGCGGATCGCCGAGCTGCGTGACATGCTGCCGGCCGGCAGCCACCTGGTGCTCGTGCACGCGCTGTTCGACGTGCGCCCGGAGGTCTTCGCCCCGATCCTGGAGATCTACAAGCGGACCTTCAAGCACACCGAGAGCGCCCGGCGGACCCGGGAGCAGGTGCTGCGGTTCTTCGACGGCTGGGAGCTGATCGAGCCCGGCCTGGTGTGGGTCCGCCAGTGGCGGCCGGACAGCCCCTGGGCGGTGCGGCACCCCGAGCAGGTGTGGATGGCGGGCGCGGTCGGCCGTAAGCGCGACTGATCTCAGCGCTGGCAGGCTATATGCCCGACGGGTTATCATCGCGGTATGTCCGCCGGCGTCCCGACCGGGCCGCCCGCCGGGGCGGCGGTCTTCGCTGTACTCGCCGAGCCGCACCGCCGCCGCATCCTGGACCTGCTGCGCGAGCGGCCCCGTACCGTCGGCGAGCTGGTCGCGGAGCTGGGGCTCACCCAGCCCGGCACCTCCAAGCACCTGCGGGTGCTGCGCGAGGCCGGCCTGGTCCGCACCCGGGCGGACGCGCAGCGCCGGGTGTACGAGCTGCGCCTGGAGCCGCTGGCCGAGGTGCACGCCTGGCTGGAGCCCTACCGCCGGATGTGGGCCGGCGGGCTGGACGCGCTGGAGCGGCATCTGGCCGCCCGCCCGGAGGGCTGAGCCGCCGGCCGGCACCTCGCCGGCCGGTCGGACCCGTGGCCGAACGGTGGCCGCCCGGTGACCGGGCGGCGGAGCCCACGGACTACTGTGATGCGGCTGCGTGTCATGAAAGGTCCGTGAATCTTGAGGATTGCTCCTTACGCCCGGTTTCCCGCGCCCCTCCGGTGGGCGGCCCGGGTGCTCACCGTCCTGCTCGTCCTGGCCCTGCTGCTCGCCGGCCTGGTGACCTGGACGGTGCGGCGGTCGTTCCCGCAGACGGACGGAGAGCTGGCGCTGCCCGGACTGCGCGCGCCGGTGACCGTGCTGCGCGACCGGTACGGAATCCCGCAGATCTACGCGGACGATCCGCACGACCTGTTCATGGCCCAGGGCTACGTGCACGCCCAGGACCGGTTCTGGGAGATGGACTTCCGCCGCAAGACCACCGCGGGCCGGCTGTCGGAACTGTTCGGCCCGGCCACGCTGGAGGTGGACAAGGTGGTGCGCACCCTCGGCTGGCGGCGCACCGCCGAGCGGGAGGTCGCGCTGCTCGACGCGCCGACCCGGCAGGCGTTCACCGACTACGCCGCCGGAGTGAACGCCTGGCTGGCGGCCAACGACGGCTTCGCCGGGCGCGGCCTGGAGTACGCGGTGCTCGCGCTGACCGCCGGCGGCTACGAGCCCGAGCCGTGGACCCCGGCCGACTCGCTGGCCTGGCTGAAGGCGATGGCCTGGGACCTGCGGTCCAACATGGACAGCGAGCTGGAACGGGCCATCTCCGCCGCCGTGCTGCCCGCCGACCGGGTCGAGCAGCTGTTCCCGCCCTATCCCTACGACCGGCACCCGGCGATCGTCACCGGCGGCGCGGTGCGCGACGGCGCCTTCCGCCCCACCGCCCCGCCCGGCACCAAGCCCACCGCGACGCCCGCAGCGACCCCCGCCGCGACGCCTACCGCCACGCCCGCCCTGACCCCTACCACGAGGCCCACCGCCACGTCCGCGGCGGCGACCGCCGCGACCGCGGCCCGGCCCGGCCCGGCGGCCGGGGCCGACCGCCCCGCCGCCGGGCCGGCCCGGGCCGAGGCGGCGGCGCCGGACCCCGCCGCCGCGCGGGCGCTGGCCGCCGCGGCCCGCACGCTGCGCGCGGCGCCCTCGCCGCTCGGCACCGGCGGCGACCGGGCCGGGATCGGCTCCAACTCCTGGGTCGTCGGCGGCGCGCACACGGCCACCGGCCGGCCGCTGCTGGCCAACGATCCGCATCTCGGGCCGCGCATCCCGTCCATCTGGTACCAGGCCGGGCTGCACTGCCGGACCAGGTCGGCGGCCTGCCCCTACGACGTGGTCGGGTTCACCTTCTCCGGGCTGCCCGGCGTGGTGATCGGCCACAACGCCCGGATCGCCTGGGGGTTCACCAACCTCGGTCCGGACGTCACCGATCTCTACCTGGAGCGGACCTCCGGCGACACCTACGAGTACCAGGGGCGCCGGGTGCCGCTCGTCACCCGCACCGAGGAGATCAAGATCGCCGGGCGGCCCGCCGAGCGGCTGGTCGTCCGGTCGACCGGGCACGGCCCGATCATCTCCGGGGTGCTCGGCGACGCGGCAAGCGCGCTGCCCGGTGCCGCCGGGCACGCCGGGCAGACCCCGGCGCCCGCCGCCGGCCCCACGCCGGCGCCGGGCCGCGTCCGGGCCGGCGGCCAGGACCTGGAGATCGCGCTGCGCTGGACCGCGCTGGACCCCGGGCGCACCGCCAACTCCCTGCTGATGCTGGCCACGGCCCAGGACTTCGAGCAGTTCCGCCGGGCGGCGGCCGCCTTCGAGGCCCCGGCGCAGAACATGATCTACGCGGACGTGGCCGGCAACATCGGCTACCAGGCGCCCGGCCGGATCCCGGTCCGGGCGGGCGGCGACGGCGCCTGGCCGGCCCGGGGCTGGACCGGCGAGGAGGAGTGGACGGGATTCATCCCGTTCGCCGAGCTGCCCATGTCCTACAACCCGCCGGAGGGGTTCATCGTCACCGCCAACAACGCGGCGATCGGACCCTCCTACGATCGGTTCCTCACCGGCGACTGGTCCTACGGCTACCGCGCGCGACGGATCGCCGACCGGCTCAACGGCGCCATCGCCGCCGGGAAGGTGTCGGCCGGCACCATGGGCGAGATCCAGCAGGATTCGGCCAGCGGCCTGGCGCCCGTGCTGGTCCCGCACCTGCTGCGGGCCGCCGCCCGCACGCCGGAGACCCGGCTGCTCTCCGGCTGGGACTTCGCCCAGGACCGGGACTCGGCGCCGGCCGCCTTCTTCAACGCCACCTGGCGGCACCTGCTCCAGCGCACCTTCCACGACGAGCTGCCCGAGGGCGCCCGCCCCGGCGGCGGCGACCGGTGGTTCGAGGTGGTCCGCGCCCTGCTGGACCGGCCGGACGACCCCTGGTGGGACGATGTGCGCACCGCGGGCGTACGGGAGACCCGCGACCAGGTGCTGGCCGCGGCGGCCGCCGGCGCCGCCGCCGAGCTGCGCGACCGGCTGGGCGACTCGCCGCGGGAGTGGCGCTGGGGCGACCTGCACACCCTGGAGCTCACCCACGAGACCTTCGGCACCTCGGGCATCGGCCCGATCGAGTGGCTGTTCAACCGCGGGCCGCTGCGCCTTTCCGGCGGCAAGGACGCGGTCGACGCCACCGGCTGGACCGCCACCGAGGGGTACGCGGTCGACTGGATCCCGTCCATGCGCATGGTGGTGGACCTGGCCGACCTCGACCGCTCCCGCTGGATCAACCTGACCGGCGCCTCCGGCCACCCCTTCCACCCCGCCTACCACGATCAGGCGGACCGGTGGGCCACCGGCGGCACCGTGCCGATGCGGCAGACCGAGCGCGCGGTCCGCGCCGACGCCCGCGACACCCTCACGCTCACCCCGTGAGCGGGGTCAGCCGCTGGTGACCGAGGCGATCTCGGCGAGCGGGAACTCCAGGTAGTCGCCGGCCTCCTCGCACCAGGCGTCCAGCACGCCGCGGCGCAGCTCGCCGTGGCTGACCGTGGCGGTCAGGCCATCGGCCAGGGTGATCAGGGCGCGGACCCCGCGGTCGACGACGAAGCCGAGCAGGGACTGCTGGGCGGTGGGCAGCCGGGTGGCCAGCCGCCCGATCACCGCCCATGTCTGGCCGGGCTGCGGTTCCTCGCCCCGGGTGCGCACCAGCCGGCGGGCGTGCTCGCGGGGGTCGGGGGCCGTCTCGAACACCGGCGGCGGCTCCTCCAGCTCGGCGACCCGCCCGCCGGGCAGCACGATCAGCCGGCCGCCGGACGGCTCGCGGCGGACCGCGATCGCGCCGGTGTCGTCCACCGGCAGCGGCGCGTAGCCGGCGTCGCGCAGCGCGGCCAGCGTGCGGTCGGCCGGGGCGGTGGCGGCCAGCACGGTGGGGGCGAGCAGCCGCAGCCCCAGCCGGGACAGCCTGCGGTGCGCGGCGATCTCGGCGAGCAGCACCGGGTCGGAGCCCTGCACGATGCAGCCCACCGTGCTGACGGTGACCTCGCCGTGCCGCCGTGCCACGTCGCGCACCAGGTAGGCGAGGGCCTGCGGGACGCCGCCGGCGGCCCGCAGCTCGTCCAGCAGCCCGTCGGCGGTGTGGCCGGCGTCCAGCGCGCGGCGCACCGAGGCGGGGGTGAACCGCCACACCGAGGCGGTGCCCTCCGACTCCCGGTCGGCGGCCCGGTCCAGCAGGCCGGACAGCTCGGCGGCCGGCGGCCCGGTGACCACGGCGGTGAGGTCCGCGCCGAACAGCGCGGTCCGCCGCGCGCCGGCCAGCGCCCGCGCCGACGCCTCGACCAGGCCGGGATCGCGCTCGACCTCCGGCACGCTCTCGTCCTGCTCGTCACCGGCCGGCGCGCCGACGCCGGCCAGCGCCCGGCCGAGGTCGGTCAGCGCGTCGCCGCTGACCAGCGCGAGCAGCCGGGCCTCGGCCAGCACGGCCGGGCCGCAGTCGGCGACCAGACCGCCGTCCAGCAGCGGCGACCGCCAGCGCACCGCCTGCAGCAGCTCGGGGGTGCTGGCCACCGCGGTGCCGGCCGGCAGGGTGGCCAGGGTGGCCAGCACGGCGCGGCGCACCCGGGCCACCGTCTCGCCGGCCGGATCGTCCCCGAGCACGGTCGGGTAGCGGCCGGCGGCGCGGCGCAGCGAGGACCGCTCCATCCGCCACCACGCTGCCAGCAGCACGCGCAGCCGGGACGGGGCGTCCTCCAGCCGCCAGACGTCGAATCGCTTGGTGGGGATGAGGCCCTTGGCCGCCTCGTCGAAGGCGAGCAGCCTGGCGACGGCGCAGATCTCCAGCAGCAGCCGGGTCTCCTCCTCGGTGCAGGCCGTCTCCCGGACGATCCGCCGCACCTCGCGCACGCCGACACCGCCCCCCTTGAGCAGCGGCAGCGGCGTCTTGTCCAGGTTCTCCAGCAGCGCGGCCGCCCGGTCCAGGACCCGCGGGGCGGCCAGGCGCAGCGCGTGGCCGGTCGCCTCGTCGTCGACCGGCACCGCGCCCAGCCGGGGCGGCTCGGGGGTGAAGGCCGGGTGGTAGTCCGGGCCGCGCAGCGCCAGGGCCACCTCGCGCGGCATCTCGGCGATGTCCCACTGGGTGCGGTAGAGCAGGCCGCGGTCGGCCGCCCATCGCTCGGGCGTGCCGGCGGCCAGGAAGCGGTTGCCGTCCACGCCGCGCACCGGCCCGTCCCAGGCGAACTCGTCGAGCAGGCTGACGGTGCCCTCGGGCGCGTCGGCGAGCAGCGCGGCCAGGCGGTCGGCGTCGCCGAGCAGCCCGGCGAGCCGGCCGGCCAGCTGCCGGCGGCCGCCGTGCGCCGCCAGCCCCAGCGTGCGGCACATCCGGCGCAGCCCTTCGGTGTTCATGGTCCAGGAGTCCAGGTAGGCGCCGAGCGGCTCGCCCAGCCCGCAGGGCGCGGTCCACCAGCGGCTGACCGCGCCGGCCACCCGCAGGTGACCGTCCCGCCCCGGCCAGGCCAGCGCGTGGTCCTGCAGCCCGTCCAGCCAGGGCAGCAGCCCGGCCGGGGTGACGCCGAGGAAGCGGGCCAGCCCGTCGGCGGTGGCGCGGTCGCCGAGGACCAGCCGGGCCTGCAGGATCTCCAGCGAGGGCAGCGGGAGGCCGCGCATGACCTCCATGACGGCGAAGTCGTCGCCGAGGCGCCGGGCGAGCGTGTCGAGGCGGCGCGGCCAGGGCGCCGCGATGGCGTCCGGCCGGGTGGCCAGCACGCGGGCGAGGCGGTCTTCGTCGAGGGTCGTCAACCAGTCGAGCAGGTGATCGTCCATCACGGCTCTCTCGAAGGTCTCGCGGGAGTACCAGGAGGCCACCGTAGTGCAGCGGGGCCGTCCGGCGGGGGCGACGTTGCGGAATGGCGGCGAATCCATGCCCTCGCGATCACCGGTCGGTGGCGGCGGCACGGGTGGTGCCGGGGCCGCCGGTCGCCGGGACGTTCGGGCGCCGGACCGCAGCCGGTCGTCCGGCCGGTCAGGCGGCCGGGCATATGTGACGCGCGGACCCCTCGGTGCGCCGGCAGGAGGGCCGGGGACGGGTTCGGCGCCGTCGGCGATCAGGTCCCCGGAGATGCGCGACCGAGGTGTTCGGTTGGCGGGTGGTCGATTCGAGTATGGCAGCGGGTCGGCGGGAACATCGTGCACTTGGCGAACATCGCGGGCAACCCGGCGAGCGGCCTCGTGGCGGACCTTGTAGCGAACCTCGTGGCGGACCTTGTGGCGAACCTCGTGGCGGACCTTGTGGCGAACATCGCGGACATCGCGGACTCCGGCTGTCGGGGCGACGGCGGGCGGATCAGCTCTTCAGTACCGCCCAGACGACCTTCCCGCAGGGCAGCAGCGGGTTCCACCCCCAGCGCAGGCTCATGGACGCGACGATGTGCAGGCCCATGCCGCCGGGTTCCAGCGGCGTGGGGTCCCGCAGCACGGGGGCGGCCGATCCGGGGTCGGCGAAGACGCAGGTGACCAGGGTGCCGCGGCGGATCATCGACATCCGGATGGGCTCGCGCCCCGCGCACCGCGCGCCGCCGGGCTCGGGCGTCAGGCCGTGCCGCAGGGCGTTGGTGGCGAGCTCGGAGACGACCAGCTCCATATCCTCGGCCAGATCCGCCATTCCCCAGCCGTGCAGGCTGCCGGAAGCGTAGCTTCTGGCCGAATGTACTGATTCGGGGTGTGGAGGTAAGACGAAGGTGGCACTGGAAGTGCCGGCGTCGAGGGGGGCCAGGTCGCGCGCGGGGTGGGGCCACCAGCCGAGCGGGGGCCACCAATCGAAGGCCGACCACTGGTCTCGCCCACGTGTCAGGTCCGTGGAGTGCACCAGATCATCATGCGTCAACTCATGTGCAGGTGCAAGGGCGAATGCACGTGCAGACACCTCGTGCAAGCGCTACGGTTAGCCCGGAGGTAACGAAGGGGGACCAACCGCGCGATCTTTGACAGACTGTGAACCAGTCCACAACCGGAGGAAAGCACGTGTCCATCGACCCGCCCGGTTCCGGCTCGACCGTCCGGCGCATCATGTTGGGCGCCAGCCTGCGCAGATTGCGGGAGGAACGCGGACTCACCCGCGAGGTCGCGGGGTTCCACATCCGCGCCTCGGAGTCCAAGATCAGCCGGATGGAGCTCGGGCGGGTGGGGTTCAAGACGCGGGACGTCGAGGATCTGCTCACGCTGTACGGCGTCAATGACGACGAAGAACGGCGCGCGCTGCTCGACATGGTCCGCGAGGCGAACACCCCTGGGTGGTGGCACAAGTACAGTGACCTGCTTCCCAACTGGTTCTCCACGTACGTGGGGCTGGAAGAGGCGGCCTCGGTGATCCGCACCTATGAGGTGCAGTTCGTCCCCGGCCTGCTCCAGACCGCCGCGTACGCCCGGACCGTGATCAGGCTGGGCTTCCCGGACGTCCCGGATGAGGAGATCGAGCGCCGCGTGCATCTTCGCCTGCAGCGGCAGGAGCGCCTCACCCGGAACGACGGCCCCAGGCTCTGGGCGGTCATCGACGAGGCCGCGCTGCGGCGGCCCATCGGGGGCAAGGAGATCATGTTCGAGCAGCTGGAGCATCTGATGGCGGTATCCCGACTGCCCGCCATCACGCTGCAGGTGATGCCGTTCCAGTTCGGCATGCACGCCGCCGAGGGTGGAGCGTTCACCATCCTGCGTTTTCCGGAGTCCGATCTTTCGGACGTGGTCTATGTCGAGCAGCTGTGGGGTGCCCTTTACCTGGACAAGCGTGAGGACATCGATCCGTACCTCACCGCCATGGAACAACTGTGCATCGAGAGCACAACGCCCGGGGGCACCGCCGAGATACTCGGCGAAATACTCAGAGAGATCTAGATGAACGAGCCCTATAACGGAATGCCCGCCACGAGCCTTACCGGCGTCGCCTGGCGCAAGAGTGCGCACAGCAACTCGCAGGGCAACTGCGTCGAGCTCGCCAAGCTGCCCGACGGAGGCGTCGCCGTCCGCAACTCCCGTTTCCCGGACGGCCCGGCCCTCATCTACACCCGTGACGAGATCAAGGCACTGGTACTGGGCGTCAAGGACGGCGAGTTCGACAACCTCGTCGCTTAACGTCCGGTTAACATACCCCGCCGCCGGTTAACCGGGGGAAGCCGAGCGCGTAACAGGCGGCATTCGTCCATCCGGCACACTGGTTCCGTCCGCTTCGTGTGAAGTTCGTGTGGGGGCCGTGATGCTGGACCGGATGACTCTGTATCCCGTCGCCGACGACGTGCTGTTCGCGCCGGGGGGCCGCGTCGTGATCCGCACCTACGGGGTCGCGTCCGCGGCCTCCACGGAGGATGACGGTGCCGGGCCGGTCTCCTATCGCACGTGGGTGACCGGGGTCCGGGACCAGCCGCGCTACTGGCGCTGGCACCACTTCGAGGACGCCCGCCACGGGCACCGCAAGGTGCTGGAATGGCTGACCGGCCGTGGCCCCCAGCCGCAGCCCCCCGCCGCCGTCGCCGGCTGACCGCGCCGGCCGGCCGCTCACGCGCCGTGCCGTCGGCCGGGTCACACCGGCCGCGGCGCCGGATCAGTGGCCGGAAGGAGGCCCGAATCCGCCGGCCGGCGCGTTCCAGCGGTGCACCACCCGCTCGTCGTGCTCGAAACCCAGCACCGAGACCGTGCCGGTGTCCAGCCCGAACAGCCGCCCGTCCTGCGGCGCCAGTCCCAGCCAGCGGGCGGTCAGCACCCGCAACAGATGGCCGTGCGCCACCAGCGCCACCGTCCCGGCCGCCTCCAGCGCCCGGCCGATCACCCGGTCGGCCCGCGCGCCGACCTGCGCGGCGGTCTCGCCCGGATGGGCGGCGTCCCCGGGCACCACGCCGTCCCGCCACAGGTACCAGCCGGGGCGCTGCTCGCGGATGTCGGAGGTGCTGATCCCCTCGTAGCCGCCGTAGTCCCACTCCCACAGGTCGGGGTCCAGCTCGTAGTCCGCCAGCCCGGCCAGCTCGGCGGTGCGCCGCGCCCGGCGGGCCGGGCTCACCAGCACCAGCGACGGGTCGGCCCTGGCGACCACGGCGGCGAGGGCGCGCGCCTGCTCCTCGCCCCGCTCGGTGAGCGGGACGTCGGTACGGCCGGTGTGCCGGCGCGAGACGCTCCACTCGGTCGCGCCGTGCCGCAGCAGAATCAGTTCGTCCATGGGTCGGCCCCTTCCCCGCCCGGCCCGCGGGTCACGGCCTTTCCGGGGCGCGCGCGTCAGCGGACCGGCAGCGTCCAGCCGGCCGCGGCCGGGCAGCGCTTGCGGAACCAGACGGTCTTGGCGGTGCCGCCCGGACCGGGGGAGACCCCCCACTCGTCGGAGAGCACTTCCACGATCACCAGGCCGCGGCCGTGCTCGTCGTCCGCGCCGGTGCCTCCGTACACCGGCCGCCCCGCGCCGTGGTCGGTGACCTCCGCGCACAGCGTCTCCCCGGTCACCCGCAGGGTGAAGGTGATCGGGCCGAGACCGTACAGGACCGCGTTGCCGAGCACTTCGGTGGCGGCCAGCACGATGTCATCGGCCACGTCGGCCGGATCGCGCAGGCCCCAGTCCGCCAGCGTGCGGCGCATCATGTCCCGGAGGTCCCCGAGCACCGTGGGATCCTGCGGGACGTTCCAGCGGACGGCGTGCTGCCCGTCCGTACTGCCGCTCATCGTCGTCCTCGATGTCTTGCCGTCTATAACCCCGAAGACCATAGTCTGTCCATCTCTGGGTCATTCAGTCGGGTTCGTTCATCAATTCTCGGCAAAGACGGTGGAGTCCCACTTGAGCGCCGATCGGAATCCCGTCGCGCGGATGGCTCTTCGTGATGACTCCATTACTTTATGATGCCGGAAGGAGATGCTAGCCAGAGCTAGCTTGGGAGCGTGAGACAGTTGAACATCCGGGTCCCGGAGACGGTGCTGGAGCGGATGAAGATCCGTGCCGCCGAACGCCGGCAGACGGTTCAGGACTACGTCACGACTCTGATCGTCTGCGATCTCGACGCCGAACGGGCCGCCGCGGCGTCCTTCGTCGCCGGAGTTCTCGAACGGGACGGCGCGTGGCTGGACGAGCTCGAGGCCCGGTGAGCCAAAGAGCCGGCCGGTTGGCTGGCGGAGATCACCGGGTGACGGGCTGTTCGGGGCGGGTGCGCAGCCGGGCGGCCATGGCGTGCTCCACCAGCGTGACCAGGACGGTCTTGCTCGACTCCTTCACCCGGGCGTCGCACAGCACCACCGGGACGTCCGGTGGCAGGTCCAGGGCCATCCGGATCTCCGCCACCTCGTACCTCTTGGCGTCGTCGAAGCAGTTCACCGCGACGATGAAGGGCGTGCCGCGCCGCTCGAAGTAGTCGACCGAGGGGAAGCAGTCGGCCAGCCGCCGGGTGTCGGCGATCACCACCGCGCCCATCGCGCCCAGGGCCAGCTCGTCCCAGACGAACCAGAAGCGCTGCTGCCCCGGGGTGCCGAAGAGGTAGAGCACGTGGTCGGCGCCGATGGAGATGCGGCCGAAGTCCATCGCGACGGTGGTGGTCCGCTTGGCCTCCACCCCCGACAGGTCGTCCACGCCGACGCCGCGGTCGGTCAGCGTCTCCTCGGTGCGCAGCGGGCGGGTCTCGGAGACCGAGCCCACCATGGTGGTCTTCCCGGCCCCGAAACCGCCGGCGATGAGGATCTTGATCGCGGTGGGCAGCTTCACCCGCCCGGCGTCGCGGTCAGAGCGTCCGGAGTCCATTGAGCACCGCCTTGTAGGTTTCCAGGTCCAGCACGCCGGTCTCCTGGACCGGCTCCTGCAGGGCGACGAGCCCGCGGTCGACCAGGTCGCCGAGCAGGACGCGCACCGTCCCCGCGGGCAGGTCGAGGTGGGCGGAGATCTCGGCGACCGACAGCGGGCGCTCGCAGATCTTGACGATGACGTGGTGCTCGGGACCGAGGCCGGGCTCGGCCGCCGCGGCCGGGCCGGTGGACACCACCAGGGTGATGAGATCGATCTTCCCGCGGCTCGGCTGGGTGCGCCCGCGGGTCATGACGTACGGGCGGACGATGCGCCCGGCCTCGTCGTCGATCCACTGCTCGCCCGTGGGGTCACCGGAGAGGTTCGTCATAACACGCCCTCGTTCCTGGTCTCGGGGTGCTCGCCGCGGGCCGGGGAGGTGAGGTACTGCCCGACCCGCGCGACGAGCATGGTCATCTCGTAGCCGACCAGGCCGACGTCGGAGTCGTGCGCGCACAGGACGGCCAGGCAGGCTCCCTGGCCGGCCACGGTGACCACCAGGTACGCCGACTTCATCGCGATGATGGTCTGCCGGACCGCGCCGCCCTCGAACCGCTCACCGGCGCTCTGGGCGAGGCTCTGCACGCCCGCCGCCACCGCGGACAGGTGCTCGGCGTCGGTCCGGCCGAGGCCGCGGGAGGCGGCCAGCAGGAGCCCGTCGGTGGACAGGACGATGCCGTGCTCGACCTCCCGCACCCGTTCCACCAGGTCGTCCAGCAACCAGGTCAGATCGGCGGGGGAACTCGTGCGTTGCGTCACTTGCGGTCCTCTTTCACCGGCTCTCGTGGTCGGGTGGTCTGCGGCCGCCGTCACCTCGGGGCGATCGGGGGCTCCGGCTCGGCGGCCGGCCGGGGCCGGCCGGCCGCTTCGGAGCGGGCGCGCTCGGTGCCGCTCTGGAAGGAGGCCATCAGCCGGCGCAGGTCGTCGGGGGACAGTCCGTCGTCCTCCTGCGCCGTGGCCTCCGGCGGCGGTGGCGGATCCTCGCGCAGCCCGGGCGCCAGGTTGGCCTGGGCGACCCGGCGCGGCAGCCCGGAGGGGGTGAAGGCCGGTTCGGACGCGCCCGCCGGCGCCACCGGCCCGCCGTCGGCCACCGGGCCGGGCCCGGTGGCGGCGACCGGCCCGCCATCGGCGACCGGCCCGTGGCCGGCCATGGCCGGGGGAGCGGCTTCCCCGGCGTCCGGCGAGCCGGCCGGGGCAGGGGCGGGGGCGGGACGGGCGGCTCGCCGGCGGGGCAGGCCGCCGGCGGTCGCGCCGCCGGACCACTCCTGCGCCCACTCGGCCGGGACGTGATCGCCGGCCTGGACGGTCTCGGGGACGTCGTGCGGCGTGCCGCCTCCGTTCACGCCGCCTCCGTTCACGCCGGCCCCGTTCACGCCGGCCCCGTTCACGCCGGCCCCGTTCACGCCGGCCCCGTTCACGCCGGCCCCGTTCACGCCGTCGCGCGGCGCCGGGGGGAGGGCCTGGCGTCCCTGGGACGGCACCACCGCGCCGCCCGGGCCCGGCTCTCCCGGCGCGCCCGCCCGCTCGGTCATGGCGTCCATGCCGGGCTCCGCCTCGCTGTCGCCATTGATCAACTCCCGCGGGATGAGGACGATGACGGTGGTGCCGCCGTACGGGGAGGACTTCAAGGTCACCTGGATGTCGTGCCGGGCGGCCAGCCGGCTCACCACGAACAGGCCGAGGCGCGGGGTGTCGGTCAGCCGGAACTCCGGCGGCTCGGCGATCCGGGCGTTCGCCACCGCCAGGTCCGCCTCGCTCATCCCGAGCCCGCGGTCCTCGATCTCCACGACGTAGCCCTTGCCGACCTCCTGGCCGCTGACCTGCACCGTGGCGTAGGGCGGGGAGAAGGAGACGGCGTTCTCGATCAGCTCGGCGAGCAGGTGGATCACGTCGCCGATCGCCCGGCCGGCCAGCTCGGCCTCGCCCATCGGCATCAGGGTGACCTGGGTGTAGTCCTCGATCTCGGCGAGCGCGCCGCGCACCACGTCCACCATGGGGACCGAGCGCCGCCAGGCGCGGCCGGGGGAGGCGCCGGAGAGCACGATGAGGTTCTCGGCGTTGCGCCGCATCCGGGTGGCGAGGTGGTCGACCCGGAACAGGTCGGCCAGCTCGGCCGGCTCGGTGGCCCGGCGCTCCATCGCGTCCAGGATGCCGAGCTGGCGGTGGACCAGCGACTGGGTGCGCCGGGCCAGGTTGAGCAGGATGGCGCGGTAGCCGCGGCGCAGCTCGGCCTGCTCGACCGCGACCCGCACCGCGGTCTCCTGCACGGTGTTGAACGCCTGGCCGACCTGGCCGATCGCGTCGTTGCCGACCGTCAGCGGGGGCGCCTCGGTGGCGACGTCCACGTCCTCGCCGCGACCGAGCCGGGCGACCACGCCGGGCAGCCGGCGGCCGGCCAGGTCGAGGGCGGCGCCGCGCAGCTGCTCCAGGCGCCGCACCAGGTCGCGGGCGGTGGTGATGGACAGGATGATGGAGAAGATGACGGCCAGCAGGCCGAGACCGCCGGCCAGCACCAGCCGGACGATGACGCCGAAGGCCAGCGGCGTGGCCCGATCGACCAGCGTGTCGCCGCCGGCCGTGATCAGTTTATCCAGGCGGGAGATGACGGCCTTGGTGGCGGTGTCCCAGCTCGCCGGATCGACCCTGATCCGCTCGCCGGCCCAGCTGTTCTGGATCAGCCGGTCCTCCAAGGTGCGCAGCCGCCGCATGGACTCGCCGTCGGCGAGCTGGCGGAACCCCGGGCGCACGTCTTCGGGCAGGTCGGCGCCGGCCCGGGCGAGGAGCAGCCGCTGGGCGCCGGCGGCCTGCGCGAAGCGTACGCCGTCCGTCACGTCGAATCCGCCGGTGGCCAGCGCGCCGGCGGCCTGGGCGTCTTCTCGGGACAGCAGCTCGCGGGCCCGGGCCAGGGCGAGCAGTGCCCGGGTGTCCTGCGCCAGCTGGTCATCGTCCAGCGCGGACAGGCCGTCGTGGATGTGATAGAGCCCTTCGATGACGCCGGCGAAGGCCTCCTCGGTGGCGTACCGGCCGGCCCGGTGTTCGTCGATCTCCGGCCGCAGGCCGACCAGGCGCCGGTAGGCCTGGTCGGTGGTGACAATGCGCTGCATGACGCCGGGACTGGCCGTATCCCGCACGCTGTCATCGGTCAGCACCTGCTGGAAGGCGGCGCCGGCGACGTCGGTCCGGGCGCGCTGGGCGCGCAGTGCGGTCCGGGAGCCCGTGCCGTCCGGGGTGCCGAGATGGACGAGGCTGAGCCGGCGCTCCTGCTGCAGCTCCGCCGTCAGCCGCTCGGCCGGCTGGGAGACCTTGGAGTACAGCGTGTTGACCGACAGCAGGTCGAGGCCCTCGCGGAGCGTGACGAGCGCCGCGAAGGCCCACAGTGCCACCAGCGACATCAGCAGGGCCGTCACCTTGGCCCGGACCCGCGAGTTGCGTGGGCGCATAACTCCATCCCTGCGAATGTCAGGCGTGCGGTTTGCAGCGGTTCCTAAGCGGATGCCAGAAATTATGTCAAATGCCGGGACACAACCGACTTGACCGGCAATTTGCGCATCTCACCCGCGAAACTCTAGCACGAGCAAAAAACCTCACCAGCGCCTCCGGCGGCTTTTACGTAAAATGTCTAATTGTGGCGCTATGTCGGAATTCTCGAGGGCGGATGGCCGGCCGCCGCGGCATCGAGCCCAGCGGTCAGCGCCAGCGCACCGAGCACCGCGGCATGGATGATCGCTGACGGAGCGTACAGGTCCTTGTCCACCCACATCGGAGGATGGACGGCATGCTCGGCGGTCCGCAGCAGGAAATCGCGCCCTGCCGCGCACGCCCGCGGCCGCCCCGGATCCCGGCGGCCCGCCCGGGTCAGGGTCAGCACGTGCAGGGCGTACGCGGTCTCCTCGGCCGTGGAGCGCCACGCCCCCCAGCCGCCGTCGTCCCGCTGTGACTCGCGCACGAAGCGCACCGCCGCGGCCACCTCCGGTGCCGGCCCGCCCAGTTCGTCGAGCGCCAGCGCGCAGCTCATCGTGGCGTAGTAGGGAGAGACGTGCCACCGGTCGGTCCAGTCACCGTCCGGCCGCTGGGCCGCGCGCAGCCAGCCGGCCACCTCGGCGATCGCGGCGGCGTAGCGGGGGGAGGCGTCCGGGTACCGGGCGGCGTGCGCGCGGAAGGCGTCCAGCACGTGCGCGTTGACCGTCGTGGACGCACCGTCCTCGCCTCGCCAGGTCTGGAAGTGCGGGCCGGCCCGGAAGGGCCACAGGCCCTCCGGATCGGCCGGCCGGCCGAGCAGGGTGAGGGCGTAGAGGGCGACCGAGGTGGTGTCGGCGTCCGCCGGCAGCCCCGGTCCGGCCGCCACGCCGCCGGGAGCGAGCGCGCCGGCCAGGCTCTCGGTCAACACGGCGGGGACCGTGACCCGGATGCCGGCCCGGGCCAGCCAGCTCAGCACCCAGCCGCGCTCGAACACGGTGATCGGCAGCCCGCAGGGCACCGGCCCGCCGTGCGGGCGGGCCGCCTCCTCCAGATGCCGCACCGCCGCGGCATCGAGACCGGCCGTTCCGGGCACGCCGAGCCAGGCGGCGGTGGCGGCCGGGGAGGCGCCGACCGTCCCGGCGGCGGGCCGCACCCCGGGGGCCCGATGGGCGGCCGTACCGGTCACCTCCAGCGCGTGCAACAGCTTCTCGGGCGGGGTGGCACCGGCCCGCAGCGCCGCGCCCAGCGCCGCCACCCGGTCCGCGGCGGCGCCGGACGGAGGCGCCAGCGGTGCCGCACCGGGCAGCGCGCCGGCGCGCAGATGACCGTTGATCGCGGTGACCAGGTACGGAACGATCAGCTCGATGGCCGGCAGGTCGGGCATCCCCTCGCCGGATGCCCGCCGCAGCGGCTCGCGCAGGGCGCGCAGCCCTCGGTCCGCCGCCGCGGCCGGCCGGTCGCGGGCGTGACCGGGTGACCGGCGCCGCGACTCGGCCAGCAACGCCTCGGTGGCGCTGAGCGTGGGAACCAGGGCGTAGCCGTCGTGCACCCCCCAGTCGCCGCCGGTCCGCTGGGTGACCAGCAGGTGGCGCACCCGCTCGGCGTGCCCGGTGAGCCAGGGCGCGAGCGTCACCAGCCGCCCGGTCTCGTACACCGAAGGCGACACCTGGCCGAGCGGCCGCGTGCCCAGGCCGGCGACCAGTTCGCGGGCCGCCGCCGTGATCTCGTCCGGATGCGCGTCCAGGGCGGCCTGATCGCGCTGCGGGCCCGTCCCGCCCGCCTGGATGCCTCCGGCCGGGAGGGATGGCGCTGTGATGGTGGCCGGACATGGGTTGAGGGCCGTCACCGGGCACCCCAGTACTCGCCGGTCCGGTAGAACCCTGCGCAGAAGTCCAGCTGCCGCTCCAGGTAGTCGGCCAGCCTCGGCTGCGCCTGCCGCGCCTCGGCGAGCAGCGCGCGGGTACGCGCGCCGTGGTCGGTGATCCGCCGGGTGACCTCCTCGCGCGGGACGTCGAGCAGCAGCGCGTTCAGGTCCCCCCACTCCAGGTCGCGCCGGTAGGAACTCACGTCGTTGAGCAGGCGCATCACCAGCTGGACGGCCCGGCTCGCCGCGATCACCCGATCCCGCCCGGCCGCCGCCGGGCCGCCGGTGGCGATCCAGTGGCAGGCGAACACGAAGCAGAACCCGTGGTTGTCGGCGTTACCCAGATAGTCGTCCAGCGACGGCGTCAGGCCGGCGGCCTTCCACTCCCACTCGCGGAGCATCGCGGTAAGGGTGCGCCGCAGTTCCTCCCGCCACATCCCGCCCAGCTCGGCGAAGGCGGGCGCCGCGGCGAGCTCGTCGCGGATGTCGGCGAGCATGCGGGCGAGCTCGTCCCCGGCGGCCGGGGCGGCTCCGGCGGCCACCGCCAGGCAGCCGTCCACCAGGGCGCGCGCCTCGGCCGGCGAGCGGTGTTCGTGGTCGACAAGCCAGTCCAGCGCGAACGCCCACAGGGTCGCCTTGTTGGCCATCCGTAGCTCGTCGGCGGTGAGCCAGGGCCCGCTGAACGCCATGGCCATCGACACCGTGGCGTACAGCGCGGCATCGAAGGGCGGGGCGGCGAACAGCGAGGGGTAGGCGGCGGTCCACTCGGCCATCTGCCGCTGGGACCGGCCGGCGACGGCGCAGATCGCCCCCGAGGGTAACGCCGCCGGGTGCGCCTCCGCCTCGACGGCCGTCACCGGGCCACCGACAGCGCGCGCATCGAGGGGACCAGCATCAGCTCGACCTTCCGGCGCGGGCGCAGCGTGCCGGCCGGGGCGGCGACATACGGGCCGGGGTGGCGCAGCACCGGCTTGAACCGGCTCATGATCGCCGCGACGACGAGCGGCGCCGCGGTGTCGAAGAGGTGCCGGCCGATGCACTGGTGCGGTCCTCCGCCGAAGGGGTAATAGGCGTACCGGTGCCGGCGCTCCTCGCGCCCCGGGGCGAAGCGCTCAGGATCGAAGTCCAGCGGCCGCTCCCAGAACTCGTCCAGCCGGTGGGTGACGTACGGGCTGATCAGCACCTGGGCGCCGGCCTCGACGGCCACCTCGCGCACCGTCTCGGCACGGGCGGCCATCCGGGGGAACAGCCAACCGGCCGGGAACAGTCGCATGACCTCCTGGAGCACCATCCGGGTGTAGGTCAGGTCGGCCAGGTGCGCCGCGCGCAGCGGGCCGTCGCCGACCACTTCCTCCGCTTCGGCGCGCAGCCGCGCGGTGACCTCCGGATGGCGGTCCAGGAGGGGCCACATCCAGGTGATGGTGGTGACGGTGGTCTCCGCCGCGACCCCGTACAGGTCCGCCACGTCGTCGCGGAGTTGCCGGTCCAGATCCGGACGGCCCTCCTGCGCCCGCGCGCGGCACAGCGCCGAGAGCACGTCGGTGGCGTCCGCCGGCGCCCGGCGGGCGTCGGCGACCAGCGGGAGCACCACCTGATCGACGTCGGCGACGGCGCGGGCCATCGCGCGGTCGCCGGGCAGGCGCACGGTCTCGGGCATGTTGGGCAGCAGCAGCCGGCCGGTGATGGACCGGGCGGCCAGGTCGTAGGAGCCGGCCAGCCGCCGCCCGTCCTCGCGGGACAGCCTGCCGCCGAAGAGCAGGTTGATCACCGTGTCGTTGATCACGTCGGCCAGCTCGCGACCGGCGTCGAAGGGCAGGCCGGACCGGGCGTACGACTCCAGCTCGCCGGTCCGCTCGTAGATCATCCGGGCCAGGCCATCGGTCATCGCGGTGACGGCGCGCGCGTTGAACAGCGGCTGCAGGATGGCGCGGGCCGACTCCCAGGCGGGCCCATCGCTCAAGATCCCCTCACCGAGCAGGGGGCGCAGCGGGCGCCAGAACATGCCCTGGCGCGGGTACCGCTCCCATGCGTCGCGCAGGACATGCTGCACGTCGTCGGGGTGGCTGAACAGGTAGACGGGGGTGGACCCGCCGATGAGGCGGACGATGCGCCCGGAGTTGTGCCGCGCGTGTCTGACCAGGGTGCCGAGTGGATCCCGGACGAGCCCGGGGGCGAGGCGCAGGTAAGGGATGGTTGTGGCCTGGCGGGGGCCGGTGACGACCGACATCGGGTGTTTTCTCCAACCGTCAGGAAGGGGAACCGCCGGTCGGGCGGTTCCCCGGATGGTCCCGGATGTGGCGGGCGGAACGGCCGCGCGGTGTCGCGACCGTCCTCCCGGGCCGCGCGGCACCGATCCGATCCGGAACCGATCGCGCGGAGTGGATCCCCGGGCTCGCCGGCGCGCCCGTGCGGCAAGCGGCCACAAGAGTCGCAAAGGTAACTCTTGTGGCAAACCGCCACATCCTCCATGAATTATCACGATCATTGACCACGATCAAGACTTGACTGTCAGATCGCGCGTGACAGGGGTACCCCAGAGTGACGGCCCGTCGATCGGGCGGAGAGGGAGAAGCGCAGGTGGGCCCGGTGTCCGCCGTCGCACCGTGACCGGCTGTCAAAAAGCGGCACATCGCCGGATGAGCTCAGCTAGTCTCGCCGAAGCAGCCATCACAAAGCGTGACAAAGCAGGGAGGGCCCAGCCAATCATGGAGCCGGTCGCGGTGGGACTCGTCGGAGCCGGCCCCTGGGCGGAGGCCGTACACGCGCCCACGCTCGCCGCGGGACCGCACACCCGGCTGGCCGGCGTGTGGGCGCGCCGCCCGCGCGCCGCGGCCCGGCTCGGCGCGCCGGTCTACGAGCGGATCGAGGAGCTCTTCGACCACTGCGAGGCCGTCGCGTTCTGCGTGCCGCCCGGCGTGCAGGCCGAGATCGCGCCGCGCGCCGCCCGCGCCGGCAAGGCCCTGCTGCTGGAGAAGCCGCTGGCCGCCGACCTGGACGGCGCCCGCCGGCTGGCCGACGCGGTCGCCGAGGCGGGCGTCGCCTCCCAGATGGTGCTCACCTTCCGCTACTCGTCGGCCACCCGGGCCTTCCTGGAACGGGTGCGCGCCATCGAGCCGTTCGGCGGGTACGCGCTGAACATCTCCGGCGCGCTGCACAGCATCGAGTCCCCGTGGCGCCAGGAGCGCGGCGCCGTCCTGGACGTCGGCCCGCACATGATCGACATGCTGGGCGCCGCGCTCGGCCCGGTCGCCTCGGTGCGCGCGCACGGCCACCCGCTCGGCTGGACCGGCCTGCTGCTGGAGCACGAGACCGGCGCGGTCAGCGAGGCGTCGCTGTCCATGGCCGCCCGGGTCGAGCGCGGGCATTCGCAGGTCGCCGTCTTCGGCCGGCACGGCAGCGAGGTGCTCGACGGCGGCGACCTCGGCTACGACGTCTTCCCCGCCATGGTCGCCGAGTTCGCCGCCACCGTGCGCCGGGGCGGCGGCCACCCGCTGGACGCGCGGCACGGGCTCCGGCTGCAGGAGATCATCACCGCCGCGGAGGCGCAGCTGCGCTGACCGGCGGGCCGGTGCCCCGTTCCACCCCCGACGCCGGGAACCGCCGGGCATTGGTACCGTTTGCCTGACGCGTGGCGTGCAGCGAAGTCCGGTGTGATTCCGGCGCTGTCCCGCAACTGTGATGCCCTCCCCGGGCCGAGCCAGGTCGCCTGCCGCCGCGCCGACGCCATCGACCCTCGTGGAAAAGGGTGATCCGTCAGCCAACGGGTCTCTCCGTTTCCCGGCGACAAGGAGACCTCGTGAGGCCCGTACGCACGGCCGTCGCGGGCGCGTTGCTGGGCGTGCTGGTGCTGGCCGGATGCGGCCAGTCCACCGGTACGACCGGTGCCGCCCCCGCCGCTTCCCCCGCAGCGTCCACCCCCGCATCCGCCCCCGCCGCCGGCTTCCCGGTCACCGTGCGCGCGGACAACGGCGACGTCACCATCACCCGCCGACCGGAGCGCATCATCTCGCTGTCGGCGACCGCCACCGAGGGCCTGTTCGCCGTGGGCGCCGGGCCGCAGGTCGCCGCGGTGGACGACCAGTCGAACTTCCCGGCCGAGGCGCCCCGCGGCAAGCTGTCCGGCTTCAAGCCCAACGCCGAGGCGATCATCGCCGAGAAGCCCGACCTGGTGATCGTGTCCAACGACCTCGGCGGCATCGTCGCCGCGCTGACCAAGGTCGGCGTCCCGGTGCTGCTGGAGCAGGCGGCCACCAAGCTGGACGGCGCCTACGACCAGATCGCCGACCTCGGGCAGGCCACCGGCAACACGGCCAAGGCCGACGAGGTCGTCGCGGGCATGAAGCGGCGGATCGGCGAGCTGGTCGACGCCGCGCCCAAGGGGAAGAAGCTCACCTACTATCACGAACTCGACCAGACGCCGTACTCGGTGACCTCCGACACCTTCCTCGGCCAGGTCTACGGACTGTTCGGCCTGGTCAACATCGCCGACAAGGCCCCGGACCTGGCCGGCGGCTACCCCAAGCTGTCCACCGAGTTCGTCGCCAAGGCCGACCCGGACCTGATCTTCCTCGGCGACACCAAGTGCTGCGGCCAGTCGGCCGCGACCCTGGCCAAGCGCCCCGGCTGGTCCGGCCTGACCGCGATCCGGAAGGACCGCGTGGTGAACCTGGACGACGACATCGCCTCCCGCTGGGGGCCGCGTGTGGTCGATCTCATCGAGACGGTGAGCGGGGCCGTAGGCAAGGTCGCGAGCTGAGCACCGCCATCGACACCGGCACCGAACCCACCACCGGGCACCCCGCCGAGAACCGCGCCGGGGGCCCCGCCCGGCGCCGCGCGGCGCCGCGGCCGGTCATGCTGGCCGCGGCGCTCGCCGTGCCGGCGATCTGCGCGCTGGCCGGCCTGCTGGCCGGCGCGGCGGGCATCCCGGTCAAGGGCGCGGTGCTGGAACTGCTCGACCACCTGCCCCTGGTGTCCGTCGACTCCGGGCTGTCCCCGGTCGAGCGCGGTCTGATCATGGAACTGCGGTTGCCCCGGGTGGTGCTGGCCGGGATCGTCGGCGGGCTGCTGGCGATGGCCGGCGCCGGCTACCAGGGCGTCTTCCGCAACCCGCTGGCCGACCCCTACCTGCTCGGCGCCGCCGCGGGCGCCGGCCTCGGCGCCACCCTGGTGATCGTGCTCGGCCAGGTCGACGCCCTGGTGCCGCCCGCCGCCTTCACCGGCGCGGTCGGCGGCGTGCTGCTCGCCTACGCGCTCGGCAACGCCACCCGGCGCGGCGGCGGGGGCACCGCCACCCTGGTGCTGGCCGGGGTGGCGGTGGCCTCGTTCCTGTCCGCGGTGCAGACGCTGGTGCAGCAGCTCGGTGCCGAGCAGCTGCAGCGCATCTACGCCTGGATCCTCGGCGGCGTCGGCGCCGACTGGTCGCAGGTACGGCTGGTCGCCCCGTACGCCGTGCTGTCGGCGGGCGTCCTGCTGGCCCACGGGCGGCTGCTGGACGTGCTGTCGGTCGGCGACGACGAGGCGGTCAGCCTCGGCGTCAGCGCAACCCGGGTCCGGCTGGTCGTGCTGTGCGCGGCCTCGCTGGCCACCGCCGCCGCGGTCGCGGTCAGCGGGCTGATCGGCTTCGTCGGCATCGTGATCCCGCACGTGGTGCGCCGGCTGGCCGGCGGCTCCTACCGGGTGGTGCTGCCGCTGTCGCTGCTGGCCGGCGCGGCCTTCCTGGTGCTGGCCGACCTGGCCGCCCGCACGGTGATCGCCCCGGCCGAGCTGCCGATCGGTGTGATCACCGCGTTCGTCGGCGGGCCGTTCTTCGTCGCCGTGCTGCGCGCCACCCGGTCGGTCGCCACGTGAGCGGGCCGGCGAGCGCCATCGAGGTGCGCGACCTGCACGTCGAGCTGGACGGCCGCCCGGTGCTGTCCGGCGTGGACCTCGCGGTGCCCGCCGGCGCCTGGCTGGCGGTGATCGGCCCGAACGGCGCCGGCAAGTCCACCCTGCTGCGCGCGCTGGCGGGGCTGCCCGCCGCCCGCGGCGAGGTGCTGGCCGGCGGCGTCACCGTGCGCGGGCTGCCGCCCCGGCGGCGCGCCCGGCTGCTCGCCTACGCCCCGCAGGACCCGGTGCTGCCGCCGGACCTCACCGTCTTCCAGTACGCCCTGCTCGGCCGCACCCCCTACATCCCCTACCTGGGCCGGGAGACCCGCCAGGACGCCGAGATCACCGCCTCGGTGCTGGAGCGGCTGGACCTCACCGGCTTCGCCGGCCGGCCGCTCGGCCACCTGTCCGGCGGCGAGCGCCAGCGCGTCGTGCTGGCCCGCGCCCTGGTGCAGCGGGCCCCGGTGCTGCTGCTGGACGAGCCGACCACCGCGCTCGACCTCGGCCACCAGCAGCAGGTGCTGGAGCTGGTGGACCGGCTGCGGCTCGCCGACGGCCTCACGGTGGTGACCACCATCCACGACCTCGGCCTGGCCGGGCAGTACGCCGACTCCATGCTGCTGCTCGCCGCCGGCCGCCGGGTCGCCGCCGGGCCGCCGGCGGAGGTGCTCACCGAGCCGCTGATCGCCCGGCACTTCGGCGCCCGCGTCCAGGTCACCCCCGGCCCCGGCGGCCGCGCCCTGGTCACCCTGTGCCGGCCCGGCCGTCCCGCCCCCCAGGAGGACCCGTGCCGTCCCTGAGTCATCGCCACGAGGACGGCGCCCGGCTGGCGTCGCTGCTGTGGGAGTTCGGCCCCGGCCGCCGAGCGATCTCCTCGGCGATCGTCGGCGGCGGCATCGGCCCGGTCGCCTGGGTGCTCAACGCCCAGGTGGTCGGCGGGTACGCCCGGATGGACCCGGCCGAGCACCTGCTGGAACTCGCGCCGGCGGGCCCCGGCGTCGGGATGATGACCGCCGCCTCGGTGGCCCGGTTCACCCGGGCGCGCGACGGCGGGGCGGACGCCGTCGCCACCGTCGGCCTGCGGGTGCCCACCTGGGCCGCCGCCCCCGAAGGCGTCGCCGACCCCGAACTCCGTCCCGTCCGGCTGGACCGGCCCGCCGTCCCGCCGGGGACGATCAACATCGTCGTCACCCTCCCGGTGGCGATGTCCGACGCCGCGCTGGTCAACACGGTGATCACCGTGACCGAGGCCAAGGCGCAGGCCCTGGCCGAGGCGGGCTTCGCCTGCACCGGCACCGCCTCCGACGCGGTCTGCGTGGTCGTGGCCGAGGCGGGCGAGCCGGAGCAGTTCGGCGGTCCGCGCTCCCGGTGGGGCGCCCGCGTCGCACGCGCCGTGCACCGCGCCGTCCTGGACGGCGCCCGCGACTGGTCGGGCCTGGCCGGTGCGGCCGGCGTCAGGACGTGAAGCGCATGCCGGTGAGGATGCGGTCGGCCACCGCCGGGTCCCAGTGGCCGGGCGCGCAGAAGAACACGATCAGCGCCACCGGCTGCCCCGCCCCGCGGCCGACCACGTAGACCACCAGGTCCAGCCGGCCCTGCTGCGCCGGGTCGTTCACCACCCCGGCCAGCCGGAACGCCGGCCGCCCGGCCACCGTGGCGGTGGTGGGCGCCGCCGCGAAGTCGGCCGGCCCCGGCAGCACGAAGCCCAGGCTGCGTTTCAGGGTCTCCGGCGGGTCGGCGATGGAGATCGTGTCGCTGACCTCGATCAGCACCCCGGTCGCCCGGTCCGGCTGCGCGCGCAGCAGCGCGTCGACCGCGGTCCAGTCCGCGGCGATCGGCACCGAGAACAGCGCGTCGAACTCGGCCGCCGCCGGGGACACCACGGCGTACTCGTCGGCGTGCGTGCGCGCCTGCCAGCCGCCGGGATGGTCGAAGGCCACCGGGGCCGCGGTGCTCCCCGGATAGCGCCCGTCCTTCGAGGCCACCGGCCCGCCGCCCGGCCACAGCACCACGGCGGCGACGGCCACCGCGGCCACCGCCGCCAGCGCCGCCGCCACCACGGCCGGCCTGCCGACCCGCCGGCCGCGCCGCCCGGCGGCCGCCGGCGGCGCGCCCGCGCCCCGCCCTGCCGATCCCCGCGGGGCGGGTACGCGCAGCGACGTGGTGAGCTGCGGATCCGGCGGCCAGGACCCGCGCGGCCCGTCTGGAGGGTCCGCGCCGGGGGGCGGCCAGGACCCGCCCCGGCCCGCCGGATCGCCGGCCGGCGGCCAGGAGCCGCGCGGCCCGTCCGGGGTGCCCCTACCGGCGGGCGGCCAGGACCCCGGATGGGGCTCCGGCACCACCGCCGCGCCGCCGGGCGGCCAGGAGCCCGGCGGGGCGGCCGGCGCCCCGCCGGGCCGGGCCCCGGGGGACCGGGCACCGGACGGGCCCGTGCCGGCCGGCGCGTCCTCGCCGCTGATGGCGTCGCGCAGCGCGGCGACGAACCGCCCGCAGGAGGTGAACCGCTCCACCGGGGACTTGGCCAGCGCCCGGGCCAGCACCGGGTTGACGGCGTGCGGCAGGTCCGGCCGGTACGGCGTGAGCGGCGGCGGATCGTGGGACACGTGCGCGTACAGCAGGGCGAGTTCGGTGTCCCGCTGGAACGGCGGCAGCCCGGCCAGCACCTCGTAGACCACGCAGGCGAACGCGTACAGGTCGCTGCGCCCGTCCACCGGCAGGCCGCGGATCTGCTCGGGCGCCACGTACCGGGGGGTGCCCATGAAGTGGCCGTGGCTGGTCAGCCCGGCCTCGGAGAAGGTGCTCTTGGTCAGCCCGAAGTCGGTCAGGTAGACGTGCTCGGCGTCCCGGCCGGCCCCGCCGGCGACCATGATGTTCGCCGGCTTGACGTCCCGGTGCACCATGCCGTGCTCGTGCGCGGCGTCCAGCGCCGCGGCGATCTGGGCGAACAGCGCGTACGCCCGGGTCAGCGGCATCGGCCCGCCCTCGGCCAGCAGCGTGCGCAGGTCGGCGCCGTCCACGTACCGCATCGCGATGAACAGCAGGTCGCCGCCGGCGCCCGCCTCGTAGATCGGGATGATGTTGGGGTGGTCGATGCTGGCCACCAGCCGCGACTCCCGGACGAACCGCTCGCGGAACCGCTGGTCGCGGGTCAGCTGCGGAGCCAGCACCTTGAGCGCGACCACCCGGTCCAGGCGGCGGTCCCTGGCCCGGTACACGGTGGCCATCCCGCCGCGCCCGACGACCGCCTCGACCAGGTAGTCGCCGACCTGGGCGCCGACCAGCGGCGGCATGGAGAATCCCGGGTCGCTCATGGCGCCGCCGGATGCCCGCAGAAGCCGCAGAACCGGTGCGCCCGGCCCAGCCGCATGCCGCACTGGGTGCAGAACAGCACCTGCCCGCCCGGCCCCGCCGGCGGTTCCGCCCCCGGCGGATCCGGCGGGACGGACCGCGCCTGCTGGACGTCGGCGCCCGGCGCCGTCATGACCTGGGTGCCGGGCGGCGGCCAGGTCGCGGCGCCGGCCACCGCCTCGGGCGGCCCGGTGCCCGGTGCCGCGGTCCGCCGGCGCAGCAGCAGCACGCCGGCCACCGCCGCCGCCAGCACGGCCGCCGCCGCCACCAGGGCGACCGGCAGCGGCGACCGGCCGCCCGCGGACGCCCCGGCGGTGCTCGGCGCCGGGGCCGGGGACCGGGGGCGCGCGGAGGCGGCCTGTTTGCGGGCCAGGCGCAGGTGGTCCTGGGCCACCGCGTGGTCGGGGCGCAGCCGCAGCACCTGCTCCAGCACCGGCACCGCCGCCGCGAACGACCTGTTGTGGAACGGCGCGAGCGCCTGCTCGTACACCACGTCCACCGGGCCGCGGCGCGGGGTGACCCCGGCGGCGACCAGCGCGGCCCGCACGTCGTCCACCGGCGTCACGGTGCGGGACGCGCCGCCGGCCATCAGCCCGATCACCTCGCTGCGGGCATCGTCGATCACCGCCGCTCCGGCGCCGTCCGCGGTGACGAACGCGGCGAGCTTGGCGCGCTCGGCGCTCTTGAACGTGCGCCCGCCCGGCGGGTCCAGGTGGGCGGTCACCACCTTGGGCGGCGCGGCGGCGCTCGGCCGGGCCGGGGTGCCCACCACGTCGACCGACTCCAGGCCGCCGGGCAGCGCGGTGCCGAGCGGTACCGTCGGCAGCGTCGCCTCCTCGCCGCCCGAGGTCAGCCGCAGCACCGCCGGGGAGTCGGGTGCCGCGCCCAGGCGCAGCACCTCCGCCGGGTGGCCGCCGGGCGCGGGCGGGTCGGCGTAAGGGAACACCGTGATCTTCGTGGTCGTGGTGGCGATGCAGGTGGAGTCGGACCGCTGCGGCGGGTAGCAGGCGCGCAGCCGCGCGTTCAGGTCGGGGTCCTTGAGCCGGTGCCGGGCGAAATCGGCGGGGATCTTCACCTTGAAATGCTCGGCGAACACCCGGTTGGCCGCGTGCACCGCCGGATCGGACCGGCCGCGGACGACGCCGGTGGCGGTGACCACCACCCCCTCCGGGGTGACGGTGAAGCCGCTGCCCTCACCGATCGGGGTCTCGTACTCGCGGACGATCTGGCGGATCGTCGCGCGGTCGTCGAGCAGCGTGATGCTCACGTGTGCGCGGGCCTCGATCCGGACCGTTCCAGGAGTGACCCGGTCGGTCGAGCCGCTGGGATGGGGGTGTGAGGGGAGCGCGAGCGGCCCGAGGACGCTCAGCGCCGCGACAAGGTGGTACAGGCGGTGCATCTCCGCCACCTCTCTGCGGACCCGACGGAGCCGATCGCTTCCAGAGTCGCAGCGCGAGGGGACCTCATCAAGAGCGGGCGCGGCCCCGGCAACGCCGGTGCAATCGCCCGTTGACCCTCCTGCGACCGGCGGGCCGGCCCGGGAGGGGTTTGGCAGAGGTTTGGCCCGCCGCGGCCTTCGAGCCGGGCCCGGCCAGGGTACGGACAGGGCGTCCGCGCGAGGATCATCGGGGGCGACCATGGTAGGGCTGCACGACTTCCTCGGCCGGTTCCGCCGGGTGGCGGTGCCGGGCGGGGCCGCGCCGGCCGGCGTGCCCGCCGACCCGGAGGCCGAGCGCGCCGCCGAGCTGGCACCGGTGTTCGCCGCGCTGGCGGATGCGCACGGCCGGTGCGCCCGGATCCGCGCGGACGCCGAGCGGGAGGCCGGCGAGCTGGTCGAGCGGGCCCGGGCGCGGGCCGCGTCCGTCGTGGCGGCGGCGCGCACCGAGGCCGCCGCCGAGCGGGCGCGGCTCGCCGCCCGCGCCCGCGAGGACCGCGGCCGGGAGGGCGCCGCGGCGGCGGAGGCGGCCCGCCGCGAGGTGGCGGCGGTCCGCAAGCGCGCCGGGCGCCGCATGCCCGGCGAGGTCGCCCGGGTGGTCGGCATGATCCGCGCACTGGCGGACGCCTGATGGGCCCGGCGGGGGCTGGGCTGCCGGCGGTCCGCCGGCCGCCGGCAGGACGGCGGGGCACCACGGGCATGATCCGCGGACCGGCGGGCGTCCGGTGAGCGCCGCCTGGGTGGCCGGGACGACGCGGGCCCGGGCGCTGGCGCGGCGCCGCCTCGGGCCCGGCGGCGCCCGGCGGGTGGCGGCGGCCGGCTCGGCGGCGCGGGCGGCGGCCGTGCTGGCGGAGACCCCCTACGGGCACGACGTGCGCATGGGGCAGGACCTGGCCGAGATCCAGCACGCCGTGCAGGCCTGCCTGCTGTGGCACCTGCGGGTCCTGGCGGGCTGGCTGCCGGCCGAAGGGCAGGTGATGGTCCGGCTGCTGGCCCGGTGGTTCGAGATCGCCAACGTGGACGAGGTGCTGGGCGGCGGGCCGGCCCGGTTCCGGCTCGGTGCGCTCGGCACCGCCGCGCCCCGGCCGGCGGCGGTCACCGGCCCGGCCGGCGAGCGCGCCGTACGCGCCGCGCCCTTCGATGGCGAGCCCGGCGGCGCGCCGCCCCGGCGGATCCAGCTCGGCATGCGCCTGTCCTGGGCGCACGAGGTGTACGGGCGGATCCGTCCGGCGGCCGCCTGGGCGGCCGGGGCGGCCGCGCTGCTGGTGGCCCGCGAGCGGCTGCTGGACGGCCGCCCCATCGAGGGGGCGGACCGGCGCCGGGCCGAGGCCATGCTCGGGGTCGCGGCACCGCGCGCCGGCACGCTGCCCGGCATGGCGGCGGCGCTGCCATCCGCCGCCCGCTGGGCCCTGGCCGGCCTGGACCGGCCGCAGGACCTGTGGCGGGCCGAGGGCCGCTGGTGGGAACGCGTCGAACGGGACGGCACCGCGCTGCTGGCCGGTCCGGGGTTCGGCGCCTCCCCGGTGCTCGGCGCGGTGGCGGTGCTCGCCGCCGACGCCCGGCGGGTGTGCCTGGCCGGCGCGGTCGCCGCGTACGGAGGAGACCCCGACGAGGCCGCCTACGAAGGGGATCCCGGTGAGCCACCGGCCGGCGGGAATCCGGCTTCCTACGGCGGGGATCCGGCTCCGTACCGCGGGGACCCGGCTCCGTACGGCGGGGGTTCCGGCGACGCCGGGCACGGAGGAGGCCACGATGAGCCGGCGTGAGGCGCTGGCGCCCGTCCGGATGCGGCGGATCGCCCTGGCGGCGCCGCAGGACGCCATCGGCGCGGTGCTGGCCCTGGCGGCGGGAGCCGGCCGGGTGGACATGGACGGCGTGACCGGCGTCGAGGAGTGCGCCGGGCGCGCGCTCACCCGGGACGGGGTGGCCGCCGTCGCCGGGTGGACCCCGGCGCGCGAGGTCGAGGCGCTGGCCCGCGCGCTCGCGCCGGCCGGCGGCGCGGTGGTGCCGCTCCCGCGCCCGCCGGGGCTGCAGGCGCCCACCCTGCTGCGCGGCCAGGGGCTGCGCGGGTCGGCCCGCCCGCTGGTGGAGATGTACGGGACGGTGCCGTACGCGGACGTCGACCCGGTGCCGGCGGCCGCGGTCGCCTACGTGCTGATGTTCGGGATGATGTTCGGCGACGCCGGGCACGGCCTGCTGCTGCTCGCCGCGGCGGTGTCGCTGCGCGCCGGGCGGCCGGCCCGGCTCGCCCGGTGGCGCGGCGGGTGGCCGTTCGTGGCCGGCGCCGGCCTGGCGAGCGTCCTGTTCGGCCTGCTGTACGGGGAGTTCTTCGGCCCGACCGGCGTGCTGCCGGTGCTGTGGCTGGCCCCGATGGCCCACCCGGTCGCCCTGCTGCTGGCCGGCCTCAGCGCGGGCACCGTCCTGCTCGGCGGCGCCTACCTGCTGGGCGCGGTCAACCGGTGGCGCGAGGGCGGGCCGCCGCTGGCCCTGTACTCGCCGGCCGGGATCGCCGGCGGGCTGGCGTTCGCCGGCCTGGGCCTGGCCGCCGCCGGCTGGTACCTGGGCCGGGGGTGGCCCGCGGCGGCCGGGGCGGCGATGGCGGCGGCCGGTCTCGCCCTGGCGTTCGCCGGCTTCCTGGCCGAGGGCGGCGGCGTGACCCAGGCCGCCGTCCGGTCCTTCGACGTCGTCGTGCGCATCGGCGCCAACGTGGCGTCCTTCGCCCGGCTCGCGGCCTTCGGCCTCACCCACGCCGCGGTGGGCGGGATCGTCTGGCGGGCCGCCCGCGGGCTGTGGCCGGCGGCGCCCGCCGTCGCGGTCCTGGTCTTCATCGCGGGCAACCTGCTCGCCTTCACCCTGGCCGCCCTGGTGGCGGCGGTCCAGGCGCTGCGGCTGGAGTACTACGAGCTGTTCTCCCGGATCTTCCTGGCCGAGGGGCGCCCGTTCCGGCCGCTGCACGTCCCGCCGGCCGGCTGAGGAGGCGACGCCATGTCCACGCGGGCCCGCCGGGGGATGCTCGCCGCCGCCACCCTCGTCCTGCTGGTCGCCCTCGGCGTCCTCACCCTGGTCCTGCTCGACGGTCCGGCGGGCGCGACCGGCCCGGCCGGCGCCGCGCGCGCGGCGGCACCGGCGAACTGGGCGGCGCTGCTCGGCGCGGCGATCGCGGTGGCCGGCTCGTCGATCGGCGCCGGGCTGGCCGTCGCCTACACCGGCGCCGCCGCGCTCGCGGCCATGAGCGAGCGGCCCGAGCTCTTCGGCCGGGCCATCGTGATCGTCGGGCTGGCCGAGGGCATCGCCATCTACGGCCTGGTCGTCGCGGTCATCCTGATGGAACGCGCGTGATCACCGGCGGCGTGGCGGTGATCGGGGAGCCCGTCCGGCTGGCCGGGCCGGCCCTGGCCGGCGCGGTGGTGCTGCCGGCCGCCGACGAGGCGGGCGTGCGCGCGGCCTGGCACGCCCTGCCGGACGGGATCGCCGTGGTGATCCTCACGGCGTGGGCGGCCCGGACGCTCGGCCCGGTCACCGGCCGGCTCACCGTGGTCATGCCCGCCGGCCCCGGCGAGGGCGCGGACGCCGGAAGGCGCGGATCCGGCGGGGCCGGTCCAGCCGGGGACGCGGGACCGGGGGAACTCGGCGGCGCCGGGCCCGGGGCGGCGGGGGAGCGGTGAGCGGGGAAGCGGTGAGCCGGAGCCCGGTGGAGCGGGCGCTCGCCCCGCTCGCGGCCGAACTGCTGCGCCGGGCCGGGCGGGAGGCGGCCGGGACGGCCGCGCGGGCGCGGGCCGAGGCGGCGTCCATCGACGCCGCCGCCCGGCGGGAGGCGGCGCGGGTGCTCGCCGCCGCCCGGGAGTCGGGTCGCGCCGAGCACGCCGCCGAGGCGGCCCGGGCCCTGGCCGAGGCCCGGCGCGAGGGACGGCGGGCCGTACTGGCCGCGCAGCGCCAGGCGCTGGAGGAGTTCCGCCGCCGGGCCCGGGAGGCGGCCGGCGGCCTGCGCGCCGACCCCGGCTACCCCGCGCTGCTGCGCGCCCTGACCGAGGCGGCCCGGCGGCGCGGCGGCACCGAACTGGCGATCCGCGAGCACCCCGACGGCGGCGTCGTCGGCGAGGGCCCGGGCCGCCGGGTGGACGCCACCCTGCCCGTGCTGGCCGACCGGATGGTGGACTCCCTGGCCGGGGAGGTGTGCCGGCTGTGGCTGCCGTGACCCGGGTCAACGGCCCGCTCGTCGAGGTGGACCGGCTCGGCGGCGCCGCCATGTACGACCTGGTGCGGATCGGCGGGCTGCCCGGCGAGATCGTCGCGCTGCGCGGCGAGCGGGCGACCGTCCAGATGTACGAGTACACCGGCGGCCTGCGCCCGGGGCTGGAGGTCGAGGCCACCGGGGCGCCGCTGTCGGCGCCGCTCGGCCCGCACCTGCTCGGCGGGGTGTTCGACGGCCTGCTGCGGCCGCTGGACCGGGCCCCCGCCTGGCTGGACCCCCGGTCCCGGCCGGGCGCCGGGCCGGGGGCGTGGCGGTTCACGCCGCTGGTGGCCGCGGGACGGCCGGTGGCGCCCGGCACGCCGGTCGGCTCGGTCGCCGCGGCGGGCCGGGTGCCCTACCTGGTGCTCGCCCCCGGCGGCGTCGTCGGGGACGTCCGGCCCGAGGGGGAGTACCCGGCCACCGCCACGGTCGCCACCGTCGGCGGCACCGCGGTGACCATGACCCGGCGGTGGCCGGTCCGCCGGGCGCTGCCCTGCCGGGAACGGCTGGCCGAGCCGGTGCCGCTGGTCACCGGGCAGCGGGTCCTGGACCTGCTGCTGCCGGTCCGGCGCGGCGGCGCGGCGGCGGTCCCCGGCGGGTTCGGCACCGGCAAGACCGTGCTGCTCCAGCAGATCGCCCGATGGTGCGACGCCGACGTCGTGGTGTACGTCGGCTGCGGCGAGCGCGGCAACGAGCTGGCCGACGTGCTCGCCGGCCTGGCCGGGATCACCGACCCGCGGACCGGCGGCCGGCTGGCCGACCGCACGGTGGTGGTCGCCAACACCTCCAACATGCCCATGATGGCGCGGGAGGCGAGCGTCTACACCGGGATGACCGTGGCCGAGCACTTCCGCGACATGGGGTACGACGTCGTGCTGATCGCCGACTCCACGTCCCGGTGGGCCGAGGCCCGCCGCGAGTTCGCCGCCCGCGCCGGCGAGCCGCCGGCCGAGGAGGGGCACCCCGCCGACCTCGCCTCGGCGATCGCCGCCTTCTACGAGCGCGCCGGCCGGGTCACCACGCTCGGCGGCCGGACCGGCTCGGTGACGGTGCTCGGCGCGGTCTCCCCGCCGGGCGGCGACCTGACCGAGCCGGTCACCGCGCACACCGAACGGTTCGTCCGGACGCTGTGGACCCTGGACCGCGACCTGGCCTACGCGCGCCACTACCCCGCGGTGTCGGTCGAGGCCTCGTTCAGCCGGGACGGCGGCGCGCTGTCCGCCTGGCACGACCGCGAGGGGCGGCCCGGCTGGGCGGCGGCCGGCGCCCGGGTCGCCGCGCTGCTCGCCGAGGCCGGCCGGCTGGCCGGGACGGCGGAACTCGTCGGCGCCTCGGCGCTGCCCGACCGCGAGCGCGTCGTGCTGCTCGGCGGGCGGCTGCTGCGCGAAGGACTGCTGCGGCAGAGCGCGCTCAGCCCGGCGGACGCCTACTGCTCGCCCGGGCGGACCCTCGCCCTGGCCGGCACCGTGCTCGCGGCGATCGACGACTGCCTGGCCCTGGCCGCCACCGGGGTGCCGGCCGAGGACATCGAGTCCCGGGACTTCACCGCGGTGCTGCGCGCGAAGGAAACCGGGTGAGGCGGGGCAGTGATCGAGCTGGAGTACACCGACGTGGCCGAGCTGCGCGGGCCGCTCGCCGTCGTGCGCGGCGTCGCCGGTGTCGGCTGGGACGAGTTCGCGGTCATCCGGCTGCCCGGCGGCGGGACGCGGCACGGGCTGGTGCTGGAGGTGGACCGGGACCTGGCGCTGGTCCAGGTGCTGGAGGGCACCGCCGGCCTGGCGCCCGGCCGGATCGGCGTCACCTTCTCCGGGGCGCCGTTCCGGGTGCCGGTCGGCCCGGGCTGGCTGGGACGGGTGTGCGACGGGCTGGGCGACCCGCTGGACGGCGGACCGCCGGTCTTCGGCACCGCGACCGCGCCGGCCGGCGGGCTCCCGCTCAACCCCGCGTGGCGGCTCCCGCCCGCCGACCCGATCATCACCGGGGTGTCGGTGATCGACGCGCTGACCACGCTGGTCCGCGGCCAGAAGATCGCGATCTTCGCCGCGCCCGGCCTGCCGCACCTCGACCTCGCCGCCCAGATCGCCGCGCAGGCGCACGCCGCCGGGGAGCCGTTCGGCGTGGTCTTCGCCGCCATGGGGCTCACCCACGCGGACGCCTCCGGGGTGCGCGACGCGCTGGAGGCACGGACCGCGGCCGGCGAGCTGGTGCTGCTGCTCAACCTGGCCGGCGACCCCGTCATCGAGCGCGTCCTCACCCCGCGGATCGCGCTCACCGTGGCCGAGCACCTCGCCTTCGGCCTGGGCCGGCACGTCCTGGTCGTGCTGGCCGACATGACCGGCTACTGCGAGGCGCTGCGGGAGGTGTCGGCCGCGCGCAGCGAGGTCCCGGCCCGGCGCGCCTACCCCGGGTACCTGTACAGCGACCTCGCCTCGATCTACGAGCGCTGCGGCCGGGTGCGCGGCCGGCCGGGCTCGGTCACCCTGCTGCCCGTGCTCACCATGCCGGGCGGTGACATCACCCATCCCGTGCCGGATCTCACCGGCTACATCACCGAAGGACAGATCGTGCTTTCATCAGAAATCTCGGTGTACCCACCGGTGGATCCGCTGGCGTCGCTCTCCCGGTTGATGCGCGGTGGCGTGGGGGCCGGCCGTACCCGGCCGGAGCACGCCGACCTGGCGGCCCAGCTGATCGCCGCCCTGGCCCGGGCCGCGCGGGCCCGCGAGCTCGCCGAATTCGTGGGCGCCGACGCGCTCGGGCCGGCCGACCGCCGCCACCTCGACCTCGCGGACGCGTTCGCCCGCGACCTGGTGGCCCAGCGCCGCGACGAGTCCCGCTCGCTGGAGGAGACCTTCACCCGCGCCTGGCGGGTGCTGTCGGTCCTGCCGCGCGCCGACCTGGCCATGCTCGGCGCCGCCGCCCTCGACGCCCACCACCGGCCCGCCGCCCCCGAGCCCGGCCCTCAGGAGCCCGACGGCATCGGCACCGGCCACCGGGAGCCGCGATGAAGGCGCTCCGCCGGCCGCGCCCCGCTCGGCCGGCGCCCGTGCCGGTGCGGCACCGCATGACGAGCATCCGCCGGGAGGAGCCGAGATGAGGGTGCACGCGCCCCCGGGACGCGCCGGTCACCTGTGGCTGCGCCGCCGGCTGGCCACCGCCGAGCACGCCCTCGACCTGCTGGACCGCCGGCTGGCGCTGCTCCAGCAGGAGCACGACCGGCTGGTTCGCCCGGCCGCGCGGACCGGCCGCGACTGGGCGGCCGCGCTGGCGGACTCAGAGACCTGGACGCGCCGGGTGGCCCGGCTCGGCGGGGAGCGGGCGCTGCGCCTGGGCGCCCCGGCCGGCCGGGCGGAGGTCGACATCGAGCCGGCCGGCGTGCTGGGCGTCCGCTGTCCCGGCCGGGTGACTTGCCGCTTCCCCGCCGCCCCGGACCTGCTGCCGCTCACCGCCGCTCTCGGCCCGGCCCGGGCGGCCGCCCAGGCCGCGCTGGCGGCGGCCGTCCGGCACGCCGCCGCCCAGGAGGCCGTCCGGCTGGTGGCGGCCGAGGTCCATCGGACCCGGCGCCGGGTCCGCGCGCTGCGCGAGCGGTGGATCCCGGCGCTGACCGCCGCCCTGGCCGACCGCGCCCTCACCCTGGAGGAGCAAGACCGAGCCGACCGCCTCCGCCGCCCCTCGGACCGGTGAACCCCGCCCGGCATGTCCCCGGAGTGGTGAACCAGCCCTCCGGGCTTGCCCGCCGCGTGTTCCCCGGAGGTGGAGCCTGCGGTCCGGCGGGCATCGGAGATCCTCAGCATCCTCGGCCGCCAGGGCGAGCGCATCCACGTCCGCGGCCGCCTACGTCCCGGTGATTCCTGATTCCTGGCGTTCGTACCGATCCCAACCGATCATCGGTATCCCGCCGCGAATGAGGTGAACGGCGTCAGGAATCCTGAGCGCGGACTTCGAACCAGATCGTGCGGCCCTTGGGGTTCTGTCGCCATCCCCATGACGAGGACAGCTCCTGCACCAGCCACAAGCCTCGCCCGCCTTCGCTGAGCGGGTCGATCGGGGCCTGAACCGCCGGAAAGTCATTCGGCGAGCCCGCGTCGGTCACCTCGATGCGAACGGTCTCGCCGTCGTCGTACACGCGCACGGTGACCACGCCGTCCCGCACGCGTCCCGACTCCGAATGGCGAACCGCGTTCGCGAAGACCTCACTGACCATCAACTCGATGTCGTCCACATCGCGGTGTCCGTTCCGGCACAGCAACGAGCGTACGTACGCCCGGGCGAGCTTCGTTGATCCGTCATCGGCCAGTAGGTCGACCCGGCCGAGAAGCGTGCCGACGGTCGTCATGCCGCGACTTCCATTTCGGGCCCGGTGACCGAGGTGTGCCGTCTGAAGTCCATCGTCTCTCCGGCGTTGGAACATCCGGTCCCTGGGACGCTGTGCTCTGGGCGATCCCGGCACTCGTCGGGGCGCCGTGTCATTTCCGGGTGCAACGTTCACCCTCCATCTCTCACGTTTACGCGCCGGAGTCGCCTGTCAGGTTGGAGCAGGTTCAATGGCGCCTTGTCGGTGGCTGTCACATCGCTGTGCAAAAAGCTGCTGGATGACTGGCTGGGCCTCCAACATTGGCGCGTAATCGCTTGAGGCGAAGGTAAGTTCGACGGACAATCCGGTGACGGTACCTTCGGGTCGGCGTACCAGAACGTCAGTTCGTGTCAGTTCAGTGTCACTGAGGGGCGATTCGGGAGGTGATCGGGATGGGCGATCTAGATCCACGTCTGACACCGGCACAGCGAGTGGGCAGGGAATTGGCCCGCTTCCGCAATCAGGCCGGCCTCACGCAGGCCCGGCTGGCTGCGCGCCTGGACGTCTCGCCGTCACTCGTCGCTCATGTGGAGCGTGGTGCACGCACCCTGAAATGCGACGTAGCTGGCAAATGCGATGAGCTTTTCAAAACAGATGGGCGTTTTACCCGACTCTGTCGAGGACTCTCCGCTTCTGTGCTCTTGCCTACCTGGTTCGCTGGTTGGCTGGACGAGATCGAACCTCGGGCGCGCGTGTTTCGAAGCTGGGATCCACTGCTCATTCCCGGCTTCTTGCAGACGGAGGAGTATGCCAGGGCCGTCTTCCGGGGTCACCGAAAGCTGTCCGAGGAAGCAGTGGATAAAAGGGTGCAAGCCCGCATGATGCGCAATACGCTGGTGACTCGCGACGATCCACCAGAAATCTGGATTCCGATTGACGAAGGGGTCCTTTATCGAAATATCGGCGGTAGGGAGGTGATGGCAGCGCAGCTCGCTCATCTATTGCTCGTGGCCGAGTGGCGCAACGTCACTCTTCAGGTGGTTCCGTCCGACACCCCTTGCACCGACGGCCTGTTGAGCGCCTTCACGATCGCGGAGTTGGACGACGCGCCGACCGCCGTCTATGTGGATTCGGCCGGGAACGGCGAGGTGTCTACTGATCATGAACTCGTCTCGCTGATCTGGGGCCGGTATGACACACTCCGGGCAGAGGCATACCGCCCGATCGACTCGCTCGCGAAGATCAGGGAAGCCAGGAGAAAATGGACCGAGGACACGTGACGGCCGCTGACCTCTCAACGGCCGTATGGCGGAAGTCGGTGCGTTCCGGCAATAACGGTGCGCAGTGTGTCGAGGTCGCGACCGGCCTGCCAAGGGTCGTCGCCGTCCGGGACAGCAAGCGTCCCGGTGGACCGGTCGTGCTGACCACGCGTGACCGGTGGCGATCGTTTCTCGACGGTGTGCGGAGTGACACGCTGGAGGACCTGGTCTGACGCTTCCGGCGTTCGGGTAGTGCCATCACCCGGCGATGTGCGGCGGTCCGCCCGGCCGACCCGTTAGGGCGGCTCGGTGCCGGTGCGGGCTTCGGACGTGCGGGATGCGCGGTCGATGCGGGACTGGAGGCCGTCCAGGAGGATGGCCAGGCCCTCGGTGAAGGCGGCCTCGGCCTGCTGCTCCCAGGCGTTCGAGCCGCCGCCGGGGCCGGGATCCTCGTCCGAGGTCGGCCGCCGGGTCCGCGCAGGCGGGCAGGGGGCCGGTGACTCCAGGGCCGCGGGCGGGGGAGCGGCGGCGGGCGGGGGAGCGGGGGCGGCGCCGGCGAGTGCGGCGGAGTGCGGGTAGCGGCGGGCGAAGTCCGGGACGAGTTCCTGGAGCACGCCGGCGCGCAGCGTCCACCACTCGGCGTCGGAGGTGCCGGTCGTGCCGGCGGCCGCGGCCGACTCGGCCGTCGAGCGGGCGGCCCCGCGGACCAGGGCGAACAGCGCGGCGACCACCGCGCGCACGGTGGCCGGGGGCAGGCCGGTGCCGTGCAGGGCACCCAGGACCGACTCCAGCACCTGCTGCTCGTGCGGCCCGAGCACCGGCCGGGCGTGGGACACCTGGAGCAGCCACGGGTGCCGGACGTAGCGCGCCCGCAGCCAGGCCGCCCATGCCTCCACCGCGACCCGCCAGCCACCGTCCCCGGGTGCACCCCCTTCCCGGCCGGCGGTCCCGGCCTGACCGCCGGCCGGTGACCGGTGCGCCGCATGCCGACCTGCCGGCTCTCCGGTTTCCTGGTCTCCCTTGGCGCCGGCCGGCTCTCCGGGTTCCGGGGACGCTTTCTCACCGGTCCGGGTTCCGGAGGTCGTGCTTCCGCCGGGGGGCGGGGCGGCGTGGGCGCGGTCGTACATCAGGTCGATCAGTTCCCGCTTGGTGGGCACGTAGGTGTAGAGCGACATGGCGGTGCGGCCGAGCCGCTCGCCGACCGCGCGCATGGACAGCCCGTCCAGCGTGCCGGCGTCGGCCACCGCGATGGCCGCGTCCACGATCTCGTCCACCGTCAGAGCGGGTTTCGGCCCGGGGGCGCGCCGCGGCTCGCCCGGGGTCGCGTCCCGCCACAGCAGGGCCAGGGTCCTGCGCGGGTCGCCCTGGCCGGCGTAGACCACCATGACAGATCTCCTTACGGCATATAGAGTTCCTGCCGGCACAGCATCAGCTTACGCCATAAAGAGATCTTGCCCGGGCTGGACCCGGCCGCTGGAGGGAGAGATCATGCCGACCGCGATCCTGCACGACGGGGCCGCCATCGAGTTCGAGGCGCACGGCGACGGCCCGGCCGTGCTGCTGCCGGTGAACCCGGCGCCCGCCGCCGACGACGAGCGGGCCGCGACGATGCGCGCCTGGGGTGCCGACCCGGACCTGGGGCACCGGCTGGCCACCGGGCTGGCGGCGGACTTCCGGGTCGTCGCCTTCGACTACGAGGGGCACGTGCTCGCCGCCCCCAAGCCGGCCACGCTGACCCCGGACAACGTGGCCGCCGACTTCCTGGCCGTGGCGGACGCGGCGGGCGCGGACCGCTTCGCCTGGTACGGGTATTCGTGGCTGGCCATGCTCGGCCTGCAGCTCGCCATCCGCACCCGCCGCCTCACCGCGCTGGTCATGGGCGGGTACCCGCCGCTGGACGGCCCGTACGAGGCGATGCTCACCGTCACCGCCGCCACCCACCGGCAGGCGGTCCAGGCCCGGGACGCGCCGCCGGCGCCGGCCGGGGAGGCGGTGCCCGGCGACTGGGAGAGCGCCCAGGTCACCATGGCGCCGGAGCAGGCCGCCCAATTCCTCACCCTCTACCAGGCGCTGCGCGGCTTCGACGACCGCGAGGCGCAGCAGGAGGTGAGCTGCCCGCGGCTGTGCTTCGCCGGCTCGGCGGACGTGATCCGGTACGGCGCGAGCGGGGACGGCGCCACCGTCGACATCGCCGGGCCGCTGCTGCGGCGGCGCGCCGACATCGAGGAATCCGGCTGGGACGTGCACGTGCTGGACGGGCTGGATCACCTGGGGGCGATGCAGGCCTGCCAGGTGCTGCCGATCATCCACCCCTGGCTGCGCGCCCGGCTCGCCGGCTGACCCCGGCCGCGCGCTCGCCGCCCGCGGCCGCCGGGGTCCTACCGATCATCGGGCCCTGGCTCCGCGGCCGGCGCCCCGCGCCGCGCCCGCGCCCGCCGGACCCGGCGGCCGGGCGGTCACCGGTCGCCGGGGCGGGCGGCGAGCAGGGCGTCGGCGGCCGGTGTCCGGACGTACAGCACCGAGCGGCCGGTCCGGTGCCCGATGACCAGGCCGGCCGCCCGCAGCAGGGCCAGGTGCTCGGACACGCTGGCCGGGGCGTACGGCAGCCGCCGGGCCAGCTCGGTGGTGGACAGCGGGGACGACAGCTCGGCCAGGATCAGCGCCCGCGGCCGGCCCAGCACCGCGGCGAGCGCGTCCGAGGACGGCGTCGCGCCGGTCTCCCACAGGGTGGCGACGCCGCGCGCCGGATAGGTGATGGTCGGCTGGCCGGGCGAGGCGAGCCGGGAGAACATGCCGGGCCAGACGAACACCGACGGGATGAGCAGCAGGCCCTCGCCCGCCAGCGTCCGGTCGGCGCCGTGGCCGGAGCGGTGCACCATGACCCGGTCCCCGGTCCAGCGCACCACGGGGTGCAGGTCGGCGAACAGGCGGTCCAGGCCGCCGGCGGCCAGCCGCCGGGCCCGGTAGAGGACGTCGCCCTCCAGCAGGTCGCGCATCCGCGGCCAGTAGGGCGCGAAGGCCGCGTCCCAGAACTCCTGCACCGCGGCGGCCAGCCGGTCCAGCCCGCCGGCCGGGTCGTCGCGCAGCGCCGCCGTGGTGGCGGCGGGCGGGCAGGTCATCCGGTCGAGGTCCGCGCGCACCACCCGATGCGGGGTGGCCCGCAGCGTGGCGAGCTCCAGGGCGAGGTCGGGCACTGGCGTGGCCGGCGGCGGGGTGAGGAAGTCGGGGATGTACCTGCCGCGGCAGAGGTCGCCGAGGGGGGCGAGGTCCAGCCCGGCCAGCCGCGGGCGGACCTGCTTGACCCACGGCAGGTGCAGGCTGCGGCCGGCCGGGTCGCGCAGCACGCCGACGGCGGCCACGACCTCCTTCAGCGGGGAGAACGCGAACCGGATCGAGACGGCGTCGTGCAGCGAGAACGTCAGGGAGGACATCGGCTTCCTGAAGATTCGGATGCAGCCGAATCTATCGCGCCGGCCGGCACCGCGCCGGATCGTGGCCCGCATGTCGATGACGCTCACCCGGCGGCCGCTGTTCGGCGGGCTGCCCCGGGTCTTCTGGGTCCTGTTCGGCGGCCAGCTGGTCAACCGGTTCGGTGCCATGGTGCTGCCGTTCCTGGCCACCACCCTGGTGGCCCGGGGGTTCTCCGCCGCCCAGATCGGCCTGGTGATGTCCGCGTGCGGGCTGGGCCGGCTGGCCGGCCAGCCGGTGGGCGGCCTGCTCGCCGACCGGGTTGGCCGCCGGGCCACGCTGATCGGCGGGCTGGTCGCCACCTCGGCGTGCCTGGTGGCGCTCGGGGCCGCCCGCGGCCTGCCCGCGCTGGCGGTGACCGCCGGCGCGCTCGGCGCGGCCGGCGGGATCTACCATCCGGCCGCCGCCGCGCTGGTCGCCGACACGGTGCCCGCCGAGGCGCGGCCCCGGGCGTTCGGCATGCTGCACTGGGCGTTCAACATCGGCGCGGCGCTGTCCGGGGTGGCGGCCGGGCTGCTGCTCGCGCACGGATACTGGCTGCTGGTGGCGGTGGACGCCGCCGCGAACCTGGCCTTCGCCGTGATCGTCGCGGCCGGGGTGCGTCCGGACCGCCCGGTGGCCCGCGATCGCCGGCGCCCGGCGGGCTACCGCCGCGCGCTGCGCGACCGGGTGGTGGTGGCGGTGCTGGCCCTCTCGCTGCTCGGCAAGCTCGTCTACGAGCAGCAGCGGTTCGGCCTGCCGCTCGCCATGGCGGCCGACGGGCTGCCCGGTTCGGCCTACGGCCTGCTGATCACGCTGAACGCCGGGCTGATCGTGCTGGTCCAGCCGGTGCTGGTGGCGTGGACGTCCCGCTTCCCCCGGCTCGCGATGCTCGGGGTGTCCTGGGTGCTCATCGGCGCCGGCTTCGCGCTGAGCGGCCCGGCGGCCGCGGCGTGGCAGTACGCGCTGGCGGCGGTGGTCTGGACGGCCGGCGAGATCGGCATGGCCGGCTTCGGCGCGGCGCTGGTCGCCGACCTGACCCCGGAGGGCGCGCACGGCACCTACCAGGCCCTGTACGGCTGGACCGGGGCGCTGGCCGCGCTGGTCGCGCCGTCGGCCGGTGCCGCGCTGTACGACGGCGGCGCGCTGTGGTGGGCGTGCGCGGTGGCGGGCGCGCTGGGCGGCCTGTCGGCCGTGCTGCTGGCGCCGGCGGTCCGGCGGCGGTGAGCCGGCGGGCGCGCGCGGGGGGTTTTCCGTAGCAGGGGCGGTGGCGTGTATATTTTCCGTGCATTGGGGGACATGGCCGTAGATATTTCGCAAAACGGAGGGACGCCCGGCATGAGAGCCTTTCCGCGCGTGCTGTTCGACGAGGCGCACAACGAGTCCTGGACGATCCGCCGCGAGGTCGCCGAGACGATGAACCCCGCGCACCCCGACGACAACAGTTACGCGCGGGCCGCCGCGGTGCTGCGCCGGCTCGGGCACGACGTCGCCGCGCACACCGGCGGCCCGCTGGACGCCGCCGCGCTCGCCGGGCAGGACGTGCTGGTGATCGCGCACCCGTCCGCCGACCGCTGGGAGCGCACCACCGGCCAGGGCGGCCCGGTGCTGGCACCCGAGGAGATCGACGCCGTCGAGCGGCACGTCACCGAGGGCGGTGGCCTGATCGTGCTGGCCGAGCACGAGCACGAGAAGTACGGCAACAACCTCGCCGAGCTGCTCGCCCGGTTCGGCGTCGGGATCGAGCACACCACCGTGCAGGACCCCGGCTCCTGCTACAACAAGGTGGTCACCTGGGTGCGCGGCCGGGCCGTGCCGGCCGCCGGCGAGGACCTGACCGCCGGGGCCCGCGAGGCCTGCTTCTACCGGTCAGGGGTACTCACCGCGCCGCCCGGCGCCACCGTGCTGTTCACCACCTCCGCCTCCGCCGATCCGGCCGGCCGGCCGCTCGCGCTGGCGCTGCGGCACGGCGCCGGACGGGTCGTGGCGTTCGCCGACTCCGACCTGTTCGGCGACGACTCCATCGACGACCTGCGGCACGCCCGGCTGTGGGAGAACGTGGTCACCTGGGCCGCCCGGGTGCCGGAGGCCGCCGCCGCGGCCGGCCGGGCCGACGCCGGCTTCGCCGAGCTGAAGGCCGCGGTGGAGGAGCTGCGCCCGCTGCTCGCCAAGGACGGCTCCGCGCAGGACGCCGCCGCGGCCGGCCCGATCGTCGAGCGGATCATCGCCGGTGTCGAGCGGCTGGCCCCGGACTTCCCGCACGATCGCGACTACCTGGCGGCGGTCCGCGCCGACCTGGGCAAATGGCGGGACGGCGGCTTCGGCGTGCCGGACTTCCTGGACTCGCTTTCCGCGTTCCATCCCGACGCCCAGCGGGTCGACGGGCTGGAGCACCTGGTCGTCTTCCCGATGTACACCCAGAACGGCAACCCCTCCCGCCACCTGGAGGCGGTGTGGATCCGCACCGTGTGGCCGGACTGGCTCGCCGAGCTGGAGCGCGAGCGCTACGACAACCCGATGTTCGTGCCGATCGCGTTCGTGGACTTCACCGCGGGCTACGACACCAACAGCGCGGTGCTGTTCCCCGAGACGGTGGCGGTCCGGGAGACCCCGCCGAGGTTCACCTGGGGCGGCATCTTCTGCGACCGCGAGGCCGCCCGCTTCCGGGTGGTCAGCGCCGCCGCGGCCGAGACGCTCAAGCTGGCCCTGCCACCGGACGCCGCCCGCCTGCTGGCCGGCCAGGAGCTGGCCCAGGACACCTTCGTGCTGTGGGACCTGGTGCACGACCGCACCCACAGCCACGGCGACCTGCCGTTCGACCCGTTCATGATCAAGCAGCGGATGCCGTACTGGCTGTACTCGCTGGAGGAGCTGCGCTGCGACCTGACCGCGTTCGGCGAGGCGGTCAAGCTGGAGGCCGAGGGCGAGCCGCACGCCCGGTACGTGCAGTACGCCATCCTGTTCGACCGGCTGTTCCGCTTCCCGATCACCGGTGAGCGGGTGCGCAACTACGACGGCCTGGGCGGGCAGCTGCTCTTCGCCTACCTGCACCGCAACGACATCGTCCGGTGGACCGACAACCGGCTCAGCGTCGACTGGGACCGGGTGGCCGGCGGGGTGGCCGACCTGCGCGCCGAGGTGGAGAAGCTCTACCGCGACGGCATCGACCGGTCCAAGCTGGCGCACTGGCTGTCGGCGCACCGGCTGGTCGCCGCCTACGTCGCCCCGCACCCCGCCTCGGTGTGGCAGCGCGGCGCCGACGCGCTGCCGGTCGAGGGCTTCCCCAAGGCCGTGGTGGACGCGGTGCTGCCCGACGAGTTCCCGCTGAGCATGTTCTACGAGGCGCTGCGCCGTAAGCTGTCCGGCGTGATCGAGTCGACGAAGGGCATCCGCGCATGAGCACCCCGGGCCGAGTGGTCGTGGTGACCGGAGCGGGCGGGCCGAGCGGCCGGGCCGTGATCGAGCGGCTGGCGGCGCGCGGCGACACCGTGGTCGCGGCCGGCCGGAGCGCCGGAGAGGGCCAGGTGGCCGTCGACCTGGCCGACACCGCCGCGGTCACCGAGTTCGCGCGCCGCACGGTGGCCGGGCACGGGCACGTGGACGGCGTGATCCACCTGGTCGGCGGCTGGCGGGGGTCGAAGACGTTCGCCGACACCGACCTGGCCGACTGGGACTTCCTGCACGAGCGGCTGATCCGCACCCTGCAGAACGTCACGCTCGCCTTCGAGCCGGCGCTGCGCGCGAGCGAGCGGGGCCGGTTCGCGATCGTCTCGGCCACCGGCGCCCGGCGGCCCACCCAGGGCAACGCCGCCTACGCCACCGCCAAGGCGGCGGCCGAGGCGTGGACGCTGGCCCTGGCCGACGCGCTGCGCGACACCCCGGCCGCGGCCACCATCCTGGTGGTCAAGGCCCTGGTGAACGACGAGATGCGCGCCGCGGCCCCCGAGCGCCGGTTCCCCGGCTTCACCGACGTGGCCGACCTGGCCACCGCGGTGGCCGGGCTGTGGGACCGCCCGGCCGAGGAGGTCAACGGGGCCCGGCTGGACCTGACGGCATGACGGCGGCCCGGCTCCGGCACGACCCGGCGGCGCGGTGGTTCGCCAGCGACAACTACGCCGGGGTGCACCCGGAGGTCATGGCGGCGCTGGCGCTGGCCAACGGCGGCCACCAGCCCGCCTACGGCGAGGACGTCTACACCCAGGCGCTGCAGGACGTGTTCCAGGCCCACTTCGGGCCGCAGGCGGAGGCCTGGCCGATGTTCAACGGCACCGGGGCCAACGTTGTCGCGCTGCGGTCGATGACCGCGCCGTGGGAGGCCGTCGTCTGCCCGGCCAGCGCGCACATCAACACCGACGAGGGCGGCGCGCCCGAGCAGAGCGCCGGGCTGAAACTGCGCGCGGTGCCCACCCCGGACGGCAAGCTCACCCCCGAGCTGGCCGACCTGGAGGCGTGGGGCTTCGGCGACGAGCACCGGGCACAGCCCCGGGTGCTGTCGATCTCGCAGAGCACCGAGCTAGGCACCCTCTACACCGCCGAGGAGATCGCCGCGCTGGCCCGGCACGCGCACGGGCTCGGCATGCTGGTGCACCTGGACGGTGCCCGCCTGGTCAACGCCGCGGCGGCGCTGGAGGTGCCGCTGCGGGCGCTGACCACCGACGCCGGGGTGGACGTGCTGACGTTCGGCGGCACCAAGCACGGGCTGATGTTCGGCGAGGTCGTCGTGGTGCTGAACCCCGACGCGGTGCGCGGCATGATCTACCTGCGCAAGAGCTCCATGCAGCTCGCCTCCAAGATGCGGTTCGTCTCGGTGCAGTTCGAGGCGCTGCTCGGCGGCGACCTGTGGCTGCGCAACGCCCGGCACGCCAACGCGATGGCGGCCCGGCTGGCCGCGGCCGTCCGGCAGGTCCCCGGCGTCACGCTGACCCGGGAGCCGCAGGCCAACGCGGTGTTCGCCGTGCTGCCCGCGGGGACGGCCGACCGGCTGCGCAAGCGCTACCGCTTCTACACCTGGGACGAGACCACCGGCGAGGTGCGCTGGATGACCTCGTTCGACACCACCGAGGAGGACGTCGACGCCTTCGCCGTCGCGGTGGCGGCCGAGGCGTCCGGCGGCTGAGCCGGCCGGCCCGTTCGGCGCCGGTCGCTCAGGCGAGCGCGGGGTAGGGCCGGGCGTCCCGCTCGGCGAGCAGCCGGGTCATGTACTCGATCTCGCCGTCCTGGGTGTCGACGATGTGCCGTGCCATGGTGCGCACCTCGTCCCGGTCGCTGAGGTCGAGCAGCGCCTGGGCCATCTTCACGCCGCCCTGGTGGTGGCGGATCATCAGCTGGAGGAACAGCACCTCCGCGTCCCGCCCCTTCGCCGCCACCAGCCGGCGCATCTCCTCCTGGCTCGCCATGCCCGGCATCGCGGCGGGCGCCGCCGGGGTGCCGTGCGAGGCGTGCGCGGCCATCCAGGCCATCGACGGCCGGCTGCCGGACTGGTTCAGGCCCCACTGCTGCAGCCAGCCCATGAAGACGCCGCGCTGGGCGGTCTGGGTGGTGATGATGTCGTAGGACAGCCCGCGGAGGGCCCGGTCATCGCTCACGTCACGCACCGCGAAGCTCATCTCGACCGCCTGGGCGTGGTGCACGGCCATGTCGCGGGCGAACCCCGCCTCCGGCGAGCCGTCGCCGGGCGGACCGGCCCGGCCGATCACGAAGAAGGTCACCGCCGCGGCCAGCAGGCCGGAGAGCAGCGCGACAAGGATCAGGCGAGTCCGGGAAGTCATCATCAATCACCAGGTTAGTGGCGGTACGCGGCAACGTACGCAGACATTATTTCTTACCCACTATCCTCCACATAAGTAACCGGAACTTGACATTCAACGGTCATACGCAGCCGTGGAGGACTGATGGCCAAGGACAGGACGCAGGCGCGGCGGGAACACCTCGCGCAGATGCGTGCCGCGCAGCAGCGCAAGGAGCGCCGTAGCGCGATGATCATGTGGGGCGCGGGCGCGTTCGTCATCGTCCTGATCGTGGGCCTCGTCGGCTTCTACGTCGTCCGCGAGCGCGCCGCCACCTCGCTGGACGGGGTGGCGCAGTTCTCCTATAAGGCCGGCTCGCACACCCCGATCAAGGTGAACTACAAGGAGAGCCCGCCGGTCGGCGGTGAGCACAACGACCGCTGGCAGCAGTGCGGCCCCTACGAACAGCCGATCAACAACGAGAACGCCGTGCACTCGATGGAGCACGGCGCGGTGTGGATCACCTACCGGCCCGACCTGCCCAAGGCGCAGGTCGACAAGCTCAAGGGCCTGATCACCTCCGACTACCTGCTGCTCAGCCCTTACCCGGGCCTGAAGGCGCCGGTGGTGGCCAGCTCGTGGAACCACCAGATCACCCTCAAGGGCGCCGACGACCCGCGGCTGGCCCGCTACATCCAGAAGTACAAGCAGAACCCCAGCACCACGCCCGAGTACGGCGCCACCTGCAGCGGCGACGGCGCGGTCACCACCACCACCGCGCAGGCGCCGATCCCCGCCACCCCGCCGACCGGGGCGCCGCCGAGCTCCGCCCCTGAGTCGCCGGCACCGTCCGCCACGCCGGGCTCCTGACCGGGCCGCCGGCGCCCGCGGACGGCTCCCGCGGGCGCCCGGCGGTCAGCCCAGCGCGGTCGCCGGGTCGGTGGCCGAGATCCCGTGCGCCTCGCCGACCGGCGGGCTGGTGAGCGTGCCCGCGTGCGTGTTCAGCCCCGGCACCAGCGCCGGGTCCTCCCGCAGCGCGTCCCGCCACCCCTTGCCGGCGATGGCCAGCGCGTACGGCAGCGTCACGTTGGTCAGCGCGTAGGTGGAGGTGTGCGGCACCGCGCCCGGCATGTTGGCCACGCAGTAGAAGACCGAGTCGTGCACCCGATAGGTCGGATGCGCGTGCGTGGTCGGCCGGGAGTCCTCGAACGCCCCGCCCTGGTCGATGGAGATGTCCACCAGCACCGAGCCCTTCTTCATCCGGGCCACCAGGTCGTTCGAGATCAGTTTGGGCGCCTTGGCCCCGGGGACCAGCACCGCGCCGATCACCAGGTCGGCGTCCAGCACCGCCCGCTCGATCTCGTAGGCGTTGGAGGCGATCGTCTGCAGGTGACCCCGGTAGATCGTGTCGGCCTGCCGCAGCCGCTCGATGTTCTTGTCCAGCAGCAGTACCTCGGCCTGCATGCCGAGGGCGATCACCGCGGCGTTCATGCCCGACACCCCGGCGCCGAGCACGACCACCTTGGCCGGGTAGACGCCGGAGACCCCGCCCATCAGCACGCCCCGGCCGCCGCCCTGCCGCATCAGGTGGTAGGCGCCCACCTGCGGCGCGAGCCGGCCGGCCACCTCCGACATGGGGGCGAGCAGCGGCAGCGCGCCCCCGGCCGTCTGCACGGTCTCGTAGGCGATGCCGGTGACGCCGGACTCCAGCATGGCCAGGGTCAGCTTCCGGGACGCGGCCAGGTGCAGGTAGGTGAACAGCACCTGCCCCTCGCGCAGCAGCGGGTACTCCGACGCGATGGGCTCCTTGACCTTCAGGATCAGATCGCCCTCCGCCCACACCTCCTCGGCGGAGGGGAGGATGACCGCGCCCGCCGCGGCGAAGTCCTCGTCGGGGATGGACGACCCCTCACCCGCACCGGCCTCCACGAACACCTGGTGGCCGTCCCGGGACAGCTCGTGCGCACCGGCGGGGGTGAGGGCCACCCGGTACTCGTGGTCCTTCACCTCTCGGGGTATTCCGACCTTCATGAGTCCTCCTCCCGGCCGGGCTCCGTCGCCCGTGCCCTGCCGCGCCGTGCTGCGCGGGCCCGCCGCCGCGCCTGCCTGCCGCGTCCGCCTGCCGCGCCCGCCTGCCATGGCGGCCGGCGAACCCTTCCCGGTCCGGCCTCTATCCACTCTGCGTTCCCGCAAAAGCGTCGACCATGGAGCAAAATTGAAGGATTTACCTCGGCTCCCTGGCACATTGTCAGAACATCTTCAGCCTAGGGGCACCTCGGGATGAAACATTCCGCGGTTAGCCCGATCTCGCGCGCGTCGGTAGGCTCGCCGGTGCGATGTCAGTCTCAGAGGTGAGGATGCGAAACCTGCCGCCGGAGGGGCCGGCCGGACCGGCCGGGCCCGCGGACCGGCCGGACGATCTCCTGGCGGAGGAGCCGCCGCCGCCCGGCGTGCCCGGAGACCCGCCGGGTCCCGGCGGGCCGGACGGCCCGCAGGAGCCGCCCGGCGGCGAGCCCGGCCCGCCCCGGGCCACCCGGGCGACCACCGCCGTCCTGATCGCCGGGCTGATCGTGGTGGTCGTCGTCACCGGCGTGCTCGGCACCGTCGCCGTGCTCATGACCAGCCGGCCCGGAGTGCCGCTCGGCTCGGCGCCGCCGCGCCGCCTGGCCACCCCGGTGTTCTTCGCCCCGGTCACCGGCACCCGGGCCGCGCCGTGCCCCGGCGCCGAGGCCGTGCTGGACGACACCGGCACCACCTGCTACCAGCTGGACAAGGGCGTCACCGTGGCGTCGGTCATCAAGGTGGAGTCCGTCGCGGAGAAGGACGGGGGCTACTCGGTGCGCCTGGTGCCCGCCCCCGACAGCCGCGACCGGCTGGCCGATCTGACCAAGGACGCCGTCGGCAAGCTGCTGGCCGTCGTGGTGGACGACAAGGTCGTCACCGCGCCCCGGGTCGACCAGCCGATCACGCAGGACAGCCTGAGCATCGCCGGGCTGGACCAGGCCCGGGCCGACGCCCTGGTGGCCCGGCTGCTCGGCACCGCCGGCCCGTCGGCCGGTCCCACCGCGCCCGGCGCCACCCCGCCGGCCGCCGCGACGACCTGCCCGCCCGGCACCGGCCAGGGCGCGCAGGGCACGGGCCAGCAGGGCACGGGCCAGCAGGGCGTCGGCCAGCAGGGCACGGGTCAGGGCCAGTCCGGCACCGGTCAGCCGGGCGTGGGCCAGCCGGGCATCGGCCAGCAGGGGACCGGGCCGCAGGTCGGTACCGGAGTGCCGGACGCCGCCTCGACCTGCCCGCCGGGCGGCACCGGTCAGGGACAGCCGGATCCAGGCCAAGGGCCACCGGGCACCGGCACCGGTCAGCCCCAGCAGGGCGGCACCGGCACCGACCAGAACCAGCAGGGCGGCACGGGTCAGAACCAGCAGGGCGGCACCGGGCCGGGGGCGACGCCGCCCGCCGGCTCGCTGGGGCCCCGCACCACCGGGCCGTCCGCCGGAGGCACCCCGGCGGCCCGGTCCACCGCCGCCGCCTCGCCCCGGGCCGGCCGCACCCCGGACCGGCGGTTCGCGAGCTGCCGGGAGGCCAACGCCGCCGGTTACGGGCCCTACACCAAGGGGCTGCACCCCGAGTACGCCTGGTACGTCGACGGCGACCACGACGGGGTGGCCTGCGAGCGCGGCGACATCACCTGATCCGCCCCGGGACAAGGTCCAGCGCGATGTCCTGCGGGCGGATCGGTACCCGGGGCAGCGGCAGCCCGGTCGCCGCCCGCACCGCGGCGGCGACCGCCGGGGTGGAGGACAGCGTCGGCGGCTCGCCCGCGCCGCGCAGCCCGTACGGGGCGGCCGGGTCCGGGTGCTCGACGACGACCACCCGCATCGGCGGCATGTCGAGGATGGTGGGGATCAAGTAGTCGGTGAACGACGGGTTGAGCACCCGGCCGTCCCGCACCTGGATCTCCTCCATCAGCGCCAGCCCGAGGCCCTGCGCGGTGCCGCCGTGGATCTGCCCCTCCAGTGCCGGCGGGTTCAGCACCCGGCCGACGTCCTGTACCGCGGCGAGCTCGACCACCTTGACCAGGCCGAGCTCCACGTCCACGTCCACCACCGCTCGGTGCACGCACAGCGCGAGCTGGACGTGCGAGTCGCCCTGGCCGGTGACCGGGTCCATCGGCCGCGTAGGCCGGTGCCGGTACTCCCGGGTCTCCTCCACCGGGCCGGCGGCGGCCAGCACCTCGGCGAGCGGCGCGCCGGGACGCTCGGCGCGCAGCCGGTCCAGCCGCTCGCGCACCGCCTCGCAGGCGGCCTTGACCGCGCCGCCGGTGACGTACGACTGCCGGGAGGCCGAGCTGGACCCGGCCGAGCCGACCGAGGTGTCGGCGGGCGCCACGGTCACCCGGTCGACGCCCAGCTCGGTACGGGCGATCTGCTCCTGCACCATGATCAGGCCCTGGCCGACCTCGGCCGCCGCGGTGTGCACCAGGACGTGCGGCTCCTCGCCGAGCAGTTCCACCCGCACCCGGGCCGTGGAGTAGTCGTCGAAGCCCTCGGAGAAGCAGATGTTCTTGATCCCGACGCCGTAGCCGACGCCGCGCCGCACCCCCTCGCCGTGGGTGGTCTGCGCCACCCCGCCGGGCAGGTGGCGAAGGTCGCCGTCCGGGGCCGGCCCGGGCATCGGCAGCGCGGCCAGCTCGCCGAGCAGCCCGGCCAGCGGCGCGGTGGAGTCGATCACCTGGCCGTTCGCCAGCCGCGAGCCCTCGGCGACGGCGTTGCGGGTCCGGATCTCCAGCGGGTCCAGGCCGCAGGCCGCGGCGAGCCGGTCCATCTGCGACTCGTAGGCGAAGCAGGCCTGCACCGCGCCGAAGCCGCGCATCGCGCCGCACGGCGGGTTGTTGGTGTAGGCGCCGTAGGCGTCGATCTCGATGTTGGGCACCTCGTACGGCCCGGCGCCCAGCGAGGCGGCGTTGCCCACGACGGCGGGGGTGGAGGAGCAGTAGGCGCCGCCGTCCAGGACGATCTCCGCCTTGACGTAGACCAGCCGGCCGTCCCGGGTGGCGCCGTGCTCGTAACGCATCCGGGCCGGGTGGCGGTGCACGTGGCCGAAGAACGACTCCTCCCGGCCGTACACCATCTTGACCGGGCGGCCGGTGCGCAGCGCCAGCATGGCGGCGTGCACCTGCATGGACAGGTCCTCCCGGGCGCCGAACGCGCCGCCGACCCCGGCCAGCGACAGCCGCACCTTGTCCTTGGGCAGGCCCAGGCAGGGGGCCACCTGGTCCTGGTCCACGTGCAGCCACTGGGTGGCGACGAACAGGTCCACCCCGCCGTCCTCGGCGGGCACCGCCAGCCCGGATTCCGGGCCGAGGAACGCCTGGTCCTGCATGCCGACCTCGTACTCGCCGGTCACCACCACCTCGGCCATCCCCGGGTGCGGCGGGTGCCCGACCCGGACCGGCTGGTGGCGGACCACGTTCCCGGCCGGGTGCACCGCCGGGCAGCCGGGGTCGAAGAGCGCCCGGCGCGCGTCGGTGACCGGCTCGCGCGTCTCGTAGGAGACCACGATCGCCGCCGCGGCCCGGCGGGCGGTCTCCGGGTGGTCGGCGGCGACGACGGCCACCGGTTCGCCCTGGTAGCGGACCTGGTCGATGGCGAGGACCGGCTGGTCGCGGTGCTCCAGGCCGTAGAACCGCTCGCCGGGCACGTCCTGGTGGGTCAGCACCGCGCGCACGCCGGGCAGGGCGAGGGCGGGGCCGACGTCGATCGACCGGATCCACGCCGAGGGGTGCGGGCTGCGCAGCGTGGCGCCCCACAGCATGCCGTCCAGGTACAGGTCGGAGGAGTAGGCGAACTCGCCGGTGACCTTCAGGGTGCCGTCCGGCCGCGGCAGGCTCGCGCCGACCCCCAGCCCGTCCTGTCCCTGGCTCCGGCTCCGGTCGCCGGCGGTGCGCGTCACACCGGCAGTACATCAGCCGGTCCGGGCGCCGCCTATGGCCGCGCCCGCGAAACGCCGGGACCGGCCGGGCCGCGTGCTTGTAGATTCGTCCAAACGGCCGGGGTTAGCCTGGGACGGTGCGGATACGAGACCTGCTCGCCATCGGCGGGCTCCCGGTCAGGCTGCTGTCGGACGCCGCCCATCTGGACCGGTCCTTCACCGGCGTGCACATCACCGACCTGCCCGACCCGGGCCGCTACCTGACCGGCGGCGAGCTGGTGCTCACCGGGCTCACCTGGCGGCGGACCCCCGGCGACTCGGCGCGCTTCGTCGCGGCGCTGGCCGGTGCGCGGGTCGCGGCGCTCGGCGCCGGACGGGCGCTGCTCGGTCACGTCCCGGACGATCTGGCGGACGCCTGCCGCGAGTACGACCTGCCGCTGATCGACGTGCCGACCGAGGTCTCCTTCCGCGCGCTGGCCGGGCTGGTGGAGACCCGGCTGGCCTCGGCGGGCGCGGCCGGGCTGCGCGGCGCGCTCGGCCGGCAGCGGCGCATCGTGGCCGCCGTGGCCGAGGGCGGCGGGCTGCCCGCGCTGGTCGAGCTGACCTCCGGGGAGCTGGGCGTGCCCGCCGCGGTCATCTCCGCGTCCGGCACGGTGGTTGCGGGCCGGCTGCCCGCCGCGACGGCCCGCCGGCTGGCCGGGGAGTGGCTGGCGGCGCCCCGGCTGCCGCACCTGGTGGCCACCGAGGAGCGGGCCTACACCCTGTTCGCGGTGGACCGGTCGCATCGGGCCGCGGGCTGGGCCCTGGCCCTCGGCGCGGATGTGCTGGACCGGGCGGACGCCGGATTCGAGGCCGCGGCCTGCGCGGCGATGGAACGCGCCCGGCTGGAGGAGGGCCGCCGGGTGGAGCGCCGGCTGGCGGCGGAGCTGGTGGAGCTGGCCGGTTCCGGCATGGCGGATCCCGCCGAGCTGGCAGCCCGGCTGCGTACCTGCGGTGTCGGCCCCGACGAGCCGTACGTGGTGCTCGCCGCGACGGCGGATGACCCGGGCGCGGGCGTGGCCGGGTCGGCGGCGCTCGGCGGGCAGGTGCTGGAGGAGGTGCTCGACCGGAGGGTGGTCGCCGCGGTGAGTCCGGACGTCGCCCTGGCGCTGGTGCCGCTTCGCCCCCCGGCGGGGTCCCCGGAAGACGATCACGCGGCGGAAGTGGCGAAACGGCATCGAAATCGTATTGACCCCTGGTCCCGACCCGCCGTGCGGAGTACCGTGCAAATGCAAGCACAACCGCAAGTGCAACGTAGCGTGCGGGCGCTACTTGACCTGCTTGGAGATCGCGTGCCGGGCCTGCAGACCGCCCTTCCGGGACTCCGGTTGTCGGTCGGGGTGAGCGGCGCGGCGACCGGATCGGGCGGCATCCGCGGCGGGGCCGAGGAGGCGGGGCACGCCCGGCGGCTCGCCGAGGCGCGCGGGGGAGGAGTGGTGACCAGCGATGAGATCTACACGCACGACCTGCTGCTGGCCACCGTTCCCGATACGGTGCGCCGGTCGTTCACCGAGCGGATCTTGAATCCGCTCGTCGAGTACGACCGGCGCCACCGGTCCGAGCTGGTCCGTACCCTCGGAACGTTCCTCGATTGCTCGGGATCCTGGAACCTGTGTGCCGAACGTCTGCACGTGCATGTGAACACCGTGCGTTACCGCATCAGCCGAATAGAGGAGTTGACCGGGAAGAGGCTGGGGTCGATGGCGGACAGAGTCGATCTATACCTCGCGCTGCGTGCAGGATGAGATCGCCGTCAGCAGCAGAGAACATTGGTGACGATGGCGGCCTCCGCCGCAGGAGCGGCCGTCGTACCGGTGACAGTACTCGCCGTCCCTCCGAGGGCGGCGCTCACCGCGATGGCCAGCAAGGTCGAGGCGAGGCGGACGCGTCGCATGGCTTACTCCCGTCGTATCCATTGGTGGGGCTTACATCTTTAGAGGGGTGTCAGTGACCAGTCAAGATCTTATAGGTCAGCGGATAAAGACCATCCGCCGTCAGCGAGGTCTATCACAAGCTCAGCTGGCGCATCCGGAGTTGTCGGATAGTTATGTATCACTCATCGAGAGCGGCAAACGCACTCCTACGGCAGCGGTCCTGGAATTGCTGGCCACGAAGCTGGACTGCTCGCTGACCTATCTGGTCAACGGGGTGACCGCCGACCAGATGGAGGAACTGGATTTCAGCCTGCGCTACGCCGCTCTCGCCCTGGAGAACGGCGAGGTGGCGGAGGCCCGGCGGCGGTACGCCGAATTGCTGGCGAACGACAACATCGCCGGGCTCGTCACTCTGCGTCAGCAGGCCGAGTACGGCTACGCACTGGCCACCGAGGCCTGCGGGGAGCTGGACGAGGCGATCGAGACGCTGTCCCGGCTGCGGGTCGCCGACCCCCCGCCCACCCCGGAGCGGCGGGTCGCGATCGTGCTCGCCCTCTGCCGGTGCTACCGCGACCGTGGACAGCTGTTCCACGCGGTCGAAGTGGCCGAGGACGTGCTGGCCGGCCCTGAGCGGCCGGTCTGGACCGACGGCCTGGTGGAGCTGGGGGCCACCCTCCTCGGAGCGTACTTCGTGCGTGGAGACCTCCTGCGCGCCCGGCAGTTCTCGGCCGAGTTGCTCGCCGCCGCGGAGAGCCTCGGCTCGCCGCGGGCGAACGTCGCGGCCTGCTGGAACGCCGCTGTCGTCGCCCAGTGCACGGGGCACGTCGAGGAGTCGCTGCAACTGATCGACCGGGCACTCGCCGTCCAGTCCGAGTACGGCGAGCCGCGCAATCTCGCCCGGCTGCGGATCCAGGCGGCGGCGCTGCGCCTTCCGCATGACCCCGCCGAGGCCCGCGACATGCTACGGCGGGCGCGCCGGCAGCTTTCGGAGACCTCGGCGAGCACTGTCGACTTCGCCTGGGTCACCTATTACCTGGCGCAGGCGGAGTATCTACTGGGCAACGCCGCGACGGCCGCCGAACTCGCGCGAGAGGCGACCGACGCTCTGGACGACCGCACCGGCGCCGTCCGGGTGGAGACGCGGCTGATGCTCGCCAACGCCCTGATGGCTCAAGGCCGGGGGCAGGAGGCCCGCAAGGAGCTGGCACTGGCCGAAGAGCTTCTGGAGAAGGTGCCCGTGCGCAGCGCCACGGCCGCCGGCGGATGGATGAACGTCGCCACCGCGATGGAACGGGTGGACGTTGAGGCAGGAGTGGCGGCCTACCAGCGGGCGCTCGCCTGCGCGGGGCTCTGAGCGGCGGCGGGAGAGCTTCGTCCCGCCGCCATCCGCCACCTGGCCCGCACCGGCGCGGGCGGTGGTGGCGCGAGATCGTCCGCCGTCCCGGAGGAAGGACGACGCGCAGTGGGGGCCGGCGCCGGTCGTGAGTAGCCTTAGGGGGTTATGAAGACTTCCCCGCTCGCCGTCATGCTGGCCTTCCTCGCGGCCATCGTACTCGGCACCGCCGTGGCGTCTCCGGCGCTCGCGCACACCTCGCTGAAGAGCAGTGATCCCAAGAAGGGCGCCACGGTCGAGTCGATCGACGAGATCAGGCTCACCTTCACCGAGAGCGTGAAACTTCCATCTGTCGTGCTGAACGACGCGGACGGCAAGGCACACCAGGACGGCAGGCCGGAGGTCGACGGCGCGGTGGTGACCCAGCGGGTCGCCGGCACGCTGCCGGCGGGCAAGTACACGATCGCCTGGCGGGTGGTCTCCGCGGACGGGCACCCGGTCGTGGGCGAGATCCCCTTCACCGTGCGGGCGGCCGAGCCGGAGCCGTCGGCCACCACGCCCTCGGCGATCGAGGCGACCCCGGTCGCGCCCGCGGTGCCCGCCACGCCCGCGCCCGACACCCCGGTGGCGACGCCGGCGGCCGGGGCGGAGCAGGACGCGGCGCAGGAAGGCGGATCCGGCGTGCCGGGCTGGGTGTGGATCGTCGTGCTCGGCCTGGCCGGTGTCGGCATCGGCATGGTGATCAGCCTGCGGAAGCAGCCGTGAGCCGCACGGCGCGCCTGGCGATCGCCGGGGCATGCGCCGCCCTGGTCGGCCTGGCCGTCGCCATGCTGGTCGGCGGGGCCGCCACCCCCCGGGTGATCCCCGGGCTGCCCGACGAGGGCACCCTGACCCGCTGGGGCCTGCCGATATCGAAGATGGCGATGGACGTGGCCGGCGTGGTCGCCGTCGGCCTGCTGCTGGCGGCCGTCCTGCTGCCCAGCGACAAGGGCCTGCTCGGGGGGCCGGCGCGCGGCTACGTCCGGGCCGCCTCCTGGGCCGGCCTGGTGTGGGCGGTCGCCGCCGCGGCGACCATGATCTTCAGCCTGTCGGAGACGCTCGGGGCCCCCGTCTTCGAGGTGCTCGACGGCGACGAGCTGACCAGCTACGCCAGCCAGGTGCAGCAGGGCATCGCCCTCACCCTGGTCGTGCTGTTCGGCACGGCCATCGCGCTGTTCGCCCACGGCGCTATCACCGCCGGGGCGGCCGGCGGTCTCCTGGTGCTCGCCCTGGTGACCCTGCTGCCGCCCGCCCTCACCGGCCACTCGTCCTCGGCGCCCAACCACGGGCTGGCCACGACCAGCGTCGCGCTCCACCTGCTGGTGCTGGCGCCGTGGGTCGGCGGCCTGCTGCTGCTGAGCGTGCACGCCATGCGCGGCGCGCCGAGCCTTGACCTGGCCGCGCGGCGGTTCTCCCGCATGGCGCTGTGGTGCTTCGCCGGGGTGGGGCTGTCCGGCCTGTTCAGCGCGCTCGCCCGGCTCACCACGGTGGGCGACCTGTTCGCCACCGACTACGGCCTGATCCTGCTGGCCAAGGTCGCCGCGTTCGCCGGGCTCGGCCTCGTCGGCAACTGGCACCGCAAGACGACGCTGCCCGAGCTGGCGGCCGGGCGTCCCGGCGCGTTCGCCCGGCTGGCCGGTGTCGAGGGTCTGATCATGATGCTGACGTTCGGCCTGGCCGTCGCGCTGTCCCGCACGCCGCCGCCTCCGCTGGACCTGCCGGTGGATCCGGTGTTCGAGCTGCTCGGCTACGTCATGCCGCCGCCGCTGACGCTCGCGAACCTGGCCTCGCTGTGGTGGTTCGACCTGTTCTTCGCGACCGTGGCCGCGGTGCTGGCGCTGTGTTACGGGGCCGGCGTGCTGCGGCTGGCCCGCCGCGGCGACCGCTGGCCGGTGGGCCGCACGGTCAGCTGGGGGATCGGCGTCCTGCTGCTGGTGCTGGCCACCCAGAGCGGCGTGGCCCGCTACGCGCCGGTGCTGTTCAGCGTGCACATGGCCGAGCACATGGTGCTGTCTATGCTGGTGCCGATCTTCCTGGTGCTCGGCGCGCCGGTCACCCTGGCGCTGCGGGCGCTGAAGCCGGCCGCCCGGCGCGGCGACCGCGGGCCGCGCGAATGGCTCACCGCGGTCCTGCACAGCCGGGCGGCCAAGGTCATCACCCATCCGGCGGTGGTGACGATCCTGTTCGTCGTCTCCACCTACGCCCTGTACTTCACCCCGATCTTCGGCGCCGCGATGGAGGAGCATCTCGGCCACATCGCGATGACGCTGCACTTCCTGCTGAGCGGGTGCCTGTTCTTCTGGGTGATCGTCGGGGTCGACCCGGCGCCCACCCGGCTGCCGCACGTGGCCCGGCTGCTGCTGCTGTTCGTGACCATGCCCTTCCACGCCTTCTTCGGCGTCGCGCTGATGAACATGGGCACGGTGATCGCGCCGGACTGGTACGAGCGGCTCGGCCGCACCTGGGGTGATCCGCCGCTCGCCGACCAGCGCACCGGCGGCGGGATCGCCTGGGCGTTCGGTGAGATCCCCACGCTGATCGTGCTGATCGCGCTGGCCGTCCAGTGGTACCGGGACGACGACCGGGCGGCCCGGCGCGCGGACCGGCGGGCCGACGCACGCGCGGCGAAGACCGGCGGCACCGGGGACGCCGAGCTGGACGCCTACAACGACTACCTGGCGCGGCTCGACCGGTCCGACCCCACGTGACCGCCCGTCGCTGAGCGCGACGGTCTCCGGCGGCGGGTAGCGTTACAGCAGGGAGTTCATGCCTGGACACCCCCGGGCTCCTCGCCCGCCGCCGGTGGCGGCCGGGCGGAGGCCGCCACGATTTCCAACCGCTCGACAGCACTCGCCGGTGGCGTCACCCGCGGTCGTCGCCGCGGCGGGCGCGGTGCGGCTGAGGAGGGTTGGAAAGATTGCATGAAGAGTTGCGCATGCGCGGTAACCAGGGCCTGACCCGGGCGGTCGAGGAGTACCTGACCGAGTGGTCGGAACGGACGGGTGTCACCGTCGAGGTCTGGGCCATGCCCGGCGCCCCCGCCGGTGACGTGCACACCGCCGCGTCCGGCGCGGTGCCCGATGTCGCGCCCGGCGCGGTGCCCGACGTCGTGCCCGCCGCCGTCGCCGAGGCGGTCTACGCCGTGCTGGTGGAGGCGCTCGGCAACGTCGAGCGCCACAGCCGCGCGCAGGCCGTGTCGATCGCGCTGACCGTCGGCCGCTCCGGCCTGCGCCTGACGATCAGTGACAACGGCGCCGGCTTCCGGCCGGGCCGTACCGGCCGCGGGCTGGACATGATGAAGCGCCGCTTCCGCGAGGTGGGCGGCACCCTGACGATCAACAGCGTGGTCGGCGAGGGCACCACGATCAGCGGCACCATCTGAGGTCCCGGCCGTGGCCGGGTGCCGGCCCGGCGCCACCGGGCCGGCCGGATCAGCACGTGGAGCCGGTGGCCTGGTCGGCGTACAGCCGGCCGCACTGGCGCACGACGACCGGCTCGCCGCGCTCGTCCACGGTGACCAGCATGATCGGCCGGTCCAGGGCGTGCAGCCCGTCGGTGGCGCCGTGCAGCTTGACCAGCCCGCTGTCGCCGTTGCTGGCCGGCAGGTTCGCCAGCGCCAGCAGCACGCCGCCGCGGTCCACCATGCCCGGCCGGCCGGGATCGGCGGACCGGGCTCCCTGGTCGGCGAACGCCGCCTGGGCCGCCCGCATCAGCGCGTCGGCCGCGTCCTGCGCCTGCACCGCGTAGTCGCGGGACGGCAGCTCGACCGCCGGCAGCCGGCGCATGTCGAGGGAGCCGAGAAGATCGTCGAGCTGCCCGTAGAAGTCGGTGCGATGCTGCGCGGGGACGTCGTGCCAGGCCGCGGGGGACGACAGCGCCACGTAGGTCACCCGGACCCGGGCGTTGCGGCCGAGCTCGGTGGCGTGGTCGTTGACGTACTGCGTGACATCGTCGTTGGCCATGATCGTCACGTGGTCGCACTGCGATTTGCCGAGCGCGGCGACGAAGGCGCCGAACTGCGGGCTGCGGCCGGTGTAGTAGACGAGATCGGGTCGCACCCGCCGGCCGCACACCTCGGTCACCTTCTCGCCCAGCGCGGCGCCTCCGCTGAACTCGACGAAGTCGGCGGTGACGCCGGGGCCGGCGCCGGCGTTGAACGCCTTGACGAACCGGGCACCGAGATCCCGGCCCAGCAGATCGCCCGGCCGGGTGTCGGTGAAGACCATCGCGTTCCGGGCCGGCCGGATCCCGCGGTCTGGCCGGCCCTCCTTCGCCCAGCGCGCCGCGGTCGCGGCCAGCTCGCTGTTGGGCGGCGCCAGCGGGAAGAACGAGCGGATGACGGCGCGGTTCTCGTGCCGGCCGAGATCGTCGTAGGTCGAGGTGGTGGTGATCACCGGTACCGCCCGGCGGGCCAGCACGCGGATCGCCTGCCGGACCTTCTCCTTGCTCTCGCCGAGCCCGACCACGCCGATCACCGTCGGGTCCGTGGCGATCATGGCCAGCACGTCCTCGGCGACCTCCGGCGCGTACTGGAAGTCGTTGCCGGCGTTGGCGACCAGCACGCGCATCTGCAACTGGCTGCCGTCGGCGATGCCGAGCAGCCGGCGCTGCTCGACGGCCAGTCCGGCCAGCTCCCCGTGGATGTCGGTCATCGCGTCGTTGTCGGCGGCGCCGGCCGGCCTGGTCAGCTTCCCAAGGTAGACCACCGTGACGTAGGGGTGGCCGCCGTCCAGGATGCGCCGGTTCTGCCGCTGGATCTCGGCCAGGACCCGGGACATCTGGGGCGCGAAGGCGAACCCGCCGTCGCTGATGCCGACGCACTCGCCGGACTCCATCCGGCGGATGCCGGGGGCGCAGCGACCGGTCTCGTCGGCGAGCACCCGGACCAGGGACAGGCAGACCAGTGTGGCCACCACGGCCCAGGGCAGCGAGGGATGCGCCAGCAGCGGGCGCCGCCGGCCCCGGACCGGCACGGTGATCTTCTCCAGGATCGACACGTCGGCGTCGTCGAGTTCGACGCGCAGCACGCGGCACGAGCCGAGCGCCCGATCCCGGCCCAGCTCGGCGACCCAGCGCGCCCACAGCTCCTCGCTCGCCTCCGGCCGGCCGGTCAGCGCGCCCCGCCCGGCGGGCACCCCCGGGGGCAGCGGCGGGCGGTCCTGCCGGCCGGCGACGACGACCATCAGCGGGTCGGCCCGGCGGACCGCGGCGCGGACCTCCTCGATCAGGGCCGCGAGCCGGCCGTCCCGGCCGTCGACCAGCAGCACCGGGTAGGAGGTGCGCGCCCAGGCCACCCGGCGCCAGACCTTCCACCAGCGGCGCTCATACCCCTGCCGCAGGTCCTCCAGGAAGGCGTGCACCAGCAGATGCTCGATGCCCGCGACGGCCTGGGCCGCCTCGGCGGCCTTGCGGTCGGTGCTATTGCGGTCGGCGTCCTTACGGTCGGTGTTCTCGCGGTGCACGCCGGCGGGGTCGGTGGCCGGCTCGTGCGGTGCCCCGGGCGCCGGACGCGGGGCGGCGGCGCGCCGGCGGGCCTGCAGCACCCGCACGGTGAACGCGGCGATGTCGCGGGGCCGGTTGCGAGGCTGCCCCGGCATGAGATAGGGCTGGCGGCAGAACCACCGGTAGCGCCCCCGCCCGGCCCAGCTGCGGGACAGCAGCAGCACGTGCACCGAGCCGATGACCAGGCCGGAGGCGATCGCGGTCACCCCGAACAGCGCGGTGAGCTGGTCGGCCCAGCCGGCGCTCAGCAGCGCGGTGGCGGCCGCCCACGCGGGCAGCGGGCCCTCGGCGTAGGCGCGGACGTTCGCCCAGAAGGTCCGCCGGTCCTGCCCGGTGCCCCCGGTCACCTGCCGGCGGCGCCGGCGGATCGCCCGCTTGGCGGCGTCGTGCAGCTGCTCCCGCTCGGTCTCGGTGAGCTGCAGGTCCAGCATCCACACCGTCTGCTGGAACAGCGGGAACCGCAGCCGCGGCTCGCCGGTCGGGGCGGTGGCGGCCAGCTCGCCGGCGACGTGCCGTAACTCCGCCACCAGCGGGGCGAAGGGCGCGTCGCCCGGGTCGGGGACCGGCCCGATCCGGGCGAAGGGCGTGCCGTCGCAGCGGGCCTCCAGGGCGTCGGCCGCGGTGGTGGTCGCCTGGTCGGATCCGGTCAGCCAGAGCACCGGCACCGGCAGATCACCCTCGCGGCGGGTGGGCCGGATCCGCATCTGGTCGAAGACCCGCAGGAACTCGCGGACTCCCTCGTACCGCCGGCGGTAGTGATCATCCGGATCGTGCCCGGTCGCCCTGGGATCACCGGCGGTGGGGGCCGGACCGTTCCCCATCTCGGGACGGTACGGGGGTGCTGTCACAGGGCCCTCCGGATGCACGGGCCGCACCATCCGAGCAATTGTCGTGCTTTGTGCATATTGTCGGGATAATGCGGGAGTCGATCTCCAGCATAAAGTGATGGAGCGTGCGGTGCGCGGCCCCTTGCTTTCGGTCACTGAAGAAAAGGCGTTATTTCCCATATCGGAAGGCCATAGGCCGCTGGAGCGGCGCCCGGGCGATCTGGCGTTGCCCTCTCGTCCGGCCGGGGCGGCCGCCGGGGACCGGGCTTGGGCGGCGGTGATCAGGTGGAACGCCGCCGGCCCTCGCCCGGCGGCGGCCGGTCAGCGCCGGGCCGGTCGCGGCTCCGGCTGCCCGGCGCGCCGGCCGTCTGGTTTGAGGGATTTAAGAAATTTAAACCATTTGTCGGAAGGGATGACCAGGGTGGGCCCGCCCGGGTCCTTGGAGTCGCGGACCGCGACCATGCCGGCGAGATTGCCCGCCACCTCGACGCAGTGACCCCCGTTGTCCCCGCTGAAACTGGATTTGTGCCACTGCGCCGTTCTTAAGTCCATTTGTCTGCTGCTTCCTGGATTACTCTCAGCGACATGGACCGGGAGTGCGCCTCGGCCCGGATCGCGTCGTAGCGAGCCGTGAGCGAGGCGATCACACTTCGCTCGCTCATCGTGCGCCCGTCGGGCACCGAATCCACATATACCGTATAAGGCGTGCCGCGCTGCTCCGCTATAACAAATGCCGCAAGTAATCCCGGGATGGCCGCCGAATCGAACGGAACGATCTGAATCACCACTTTTGGGTGCCTGGCCATCTCGAGTAGATACTCGAGCTGCCCGCGCATCACCGCGCAGCCGCCGATCGGCCGGCGCAGCACGCCCTCGTCGATCAGGCTGAGGACGGCGGGCGCGTTCTCCCGGGTCAGCACCTCCTTGCGGCGCATCCGGCCGACGACCCGCTCCTCCACCTGGTCGGGGGTGATGCCCGGGGCGCGCTCGAAGACGTGCCGCGCGTACGGTTCGGTCTGGAAGATGCCGGGGACGAGCAGCGGATCCCACATCCGCAGCGCGGTCGCCCGCCGCTCCTCCATGGTCCAGTCGCGGAAATGGTCCGGCACCGGTGGCGGCGGCGGCCAGGCGTCGGCGTGCAGGGCGAGCAGGGCGCCGTCCAACGCGAGCACGCCGTCGCAGCGGCGGGTGAAATCCTCGCTCGGGATGCGCTTCATGTTCTCCACCGCGCCCACCAGGCTGCCGGAGAAGCCGATTCTGCGGCCGAGTTCCGCCTGGGTGAGACCGGCCAGGATGCGGTGGCGCTGGAGTTCGTACGCGAACCGGGCAGTCGCCGAGCCTTCGGGGTTTATTTTCGTCATATGCGGCATTTGAGCTCCTCGCCCGTCCTGCGGGGAAATCGCAGCGCGCCGCGGCCACCACACCTTTTCCCTGCCAGTGCTGATTCCCGGGGTGCGGCCCGGCGGTCACAAAAAGGTAATGGATGCCGCCGTATCCGGGGCAGGTGATTGTTGATCCGCCGGCCCGCGTTTTCCGGTCCGGCCGGTGCGGCGCCGCCGCCGGCCGGACCGGCGGTCACGGTGCCGGTCACGGTGCCGGTCACGGTGCCGGTCACGGTGCCGGTCATTGTGCCGGTCATTGTGCCGCTCACTCTGCCTCGCACCGGGCCGGGCGGTGGCCCGCGGCGGGACCGCGCCAGGCCGTGGAATACGACCCGCGGGAGAGCGGCGGGTGAACATAACGAGAATGCATCGCCCGACGTCGTGAGGGCGCAGCGGCTTGCGGTGGCCATCGGGACTCGGAATGATCTCTTGCGCGCGGCAGATCACGGGAAATGATGACGAGAAGTACGCCATTCCGCCCGGCCGGGCCGGATGGCGGGACGGGCTCCACCGAGGTCGGTCACAGGAGGACGGGTGTCAGCGCCTCGTTCGCACGACGGGTTCTCCCCGGATGTCGCCAGGGCTCTGAGCCAGGCGGACCGCGGGATCCGCGCCCGGATGGGCGATCATTTCGGGTTGTTCGACTACTGGCGTTTCGCCATGAGCACGATCTGCGATGTCGACGCGTTCTATGTGGGCTTCTACCGGGACGGTCGCAAGATCGTCTACCCCTACACCTTCGACTGTAGTTCGGCGGGCAAGGCGTACGTCCAGCCGGAGGTCTTCGGGTACGGCCCCAAGGGCCAGGCGGCCTGGATCCTGCGGCACCGCCGCCCGTACCGGTACGCCGAGGACGGCGGGTTGCTGCTCAACCAGGGGGTGGCCTTCGGTGACGAGGAGCGCGCCTCGGCCGACGCGATCACCGTGCCCATCTTCGAGCGGCGGGACGGCGAGCCGGCGGTGATCGGGCTGGCATCGGTGCAGGCCTACCGCCCCCGCTGCTACACCGCCGAGCACGTGCGCGCCTTCGAATGGACGGCACGCTCGGTGGCGGTCGTGCTGGCCCGGGAACGGGAGGACGACGTGGGCCGCCGGCGGCTGGAGGTGCCGGGCGACGGTCCGGACGGAGCCTGGCCGTCCGTGGCCGACGTCGTGCAGGACGTCTCGGCCATCCTGGCCGACCTGCACGCGCGGATCAGCGAGGTGGAGGAGGCGGTGCCCGCCGGCGAGCGCGAGCTGCTCGCCATGGTCCGCGCGCTGCGCCGCCGCTGCGAGCGGGGCCAGACCGAGACCATGGACATCATCGCCCGGCCGTCCGCGCAGGCCGAGAGCCTGCTCAATTCGCTGTCGTCCAAGGAACGGGAGATCGCCTTTCTCATCGCCCGCGGCGGTATGACGAACAAGGAGATCGCCGCGCAGGTATTCGTCACCGAGTCGACCATCAAAGGGCACGTCTCCAGGATTCTGCGCAAGCTCGGCGTGGAACAGCGGTCGGGAATCGCCGCGCGGCTGGAGCAATTCGTCGACTGATCGTGCGGTGCCCGCCGGGCCGGTGCCGCGGGTGTCGTGGCGGGCGCGGCGGTGGCGTCCGGCCGGTCGCGGGGCCCGGACCAGGGGCGCCCGCGACGGCGCCCGGCCGCTCGCCGGCGGCACCCCGGCCCGGGCCGAGGTGCCGCCGGCGACCGGGATCCGGTCGCGGTCCCTCTGGAACGGTTCGGAATATTTCAGTACTTAGTACTGATCGGACGCGGGGGAAAACCCTCCCATGTAATGAGCGTGTCCGGGGATCGCGCCGGATATCTTCCTTATGTCAAAGGGGAGGGATTTGTCGGTACCGGTGGCCTGGCGGAACGCGGCACCGGTACGGGCGAGGAGCCGGCCATGGAACATCTGACCATCGCCATCCTGCTGGCGGTGCTGGGCGGCGGCGCGTTCTGCGCCCGGCGGGACCGGCAGGGAAGCGCCGCGGTCCGCCCGATCAGCGCGGAGTTCCCGCTGCCGCCGGGCCTGGCCGCCGACATCGTCGCCGAGGCCGCGCTGACCGAGCGGGAGCGGACCCGGGGCGGCCCGGTGCCGGTCACCCACGGGGCGGGCCGGTGCCGGGTGGAGGTCGCCTGCCGGGCCGGCGCCATGGTGTTCGAGGTGCGCCCGCTGCCGGGCGCGGCCGGCAGCCGGGTCGTCGCGCGCGCCGAGCAGGTGTCGGTGATCCCGCTGCCCGACATCGCCGGCGCCGGATCCGCCGCCGAGCTGCCGAACCGGATGGCCGGCCTGCCCCGGCACCCGGCTCGCCTGCTGAGGCGCCGGGAGCAGGCCTTCCACGCGCTGTCCACCGCCGCCCGCGCGGTGCCGGGCCGCGCCGGGTGACCTCCCGGCCGGCCGCTTGACCTTCGACGCTTTACGCAGTCAGTCGCGCGCGATGTGCACGTCCACCACCGCCGAGCGGCCGGACTCGACGGCGGCCAGGCCGCGCCGCAGCGCGGCGGCCAGGCCGGCCCGGTCGCGGACCGTCTCGCCGTGCGCGTGGCAGGCCCGCGCCACCGCGGCGAAGTCCGGCGGCGCGGCGAACCGGGTGCCCGCCGCGTCGCCCTGCGCCACCGAGAGCCCGTGCGGGAAGAGCTCGAAGACCGGCAACCGGCTGGCGCGATAACCGTCGTTGTTCAGCACCACCGCCATGATGGGCGCGCCCGCCTCGGCGGCCAGGCACAGCGCCGCGGTCGGCACCCCGAACATGAAGCTGCCATCGCCGACCACGCTCACCACCCGGCGGCCCGGCGAGGCGAGGCTCACGCCCACCGCCCCGGCCAGCCCCCAGCCGAGCCCTGGCGCGCCGGCGCCGAACATCGTGCCATGCAGAGTCCGGCTCAGCCCTTCGTGCAGGGCCACCGAAGCGGTGACCGCCTCCTCCACGACCAGGTCCTCCGGGCGGAGCACCTCCTCCAGGGCGGCGACCACCTCGGCCGCGCTCATCGGGCCCGCCACCGGCGGCGTCGGCGGCGGGGCCGCCGGCCCGGGCACGGCCGGTGCCGGCCGGACCGCCGGCACGTGCCCGGTCCGCTCCAGCTCGTCGGCGATCTGGGCGAGGGCGGTGGCGCCGTCCGCGGTCACCGCCACGTCCACCGGGAAGGTCCACAGCGGCGTGTCGGTCTTCAGCGGGTCGGGATCGACATGCACGATCGTCGCGCCGGGGGCGGGGCTGGTGAAGCGGGGGATCCACGGCACGTCGGCGTCCACCACCAGCAGCAGGTCCGCCTGCTCGACGGCGCGCCTGCCCTCCTCGGCGGTGAGCACGTTCAGCGGGTGGGCGGTCGAGATGTTCACGCAGCCGCTCTCGGCCAGGTCCAGCACCCGGACCCCGGCGTCGGCCAGCCGGGTCACCGCGTGGAAGCCGGCCGCCCGCCGCCCGGTCTTGGCGGTGACCAGCAGCGGGCGCTCGGCCGCCGCCAGCGCCTCGGCGACCCGGCGCACGGTGCCGGGATCGGCGGCCGGCGGGGAGGGCAGGGCGTAGCGGTCACGGCGGCCCGGTTCGGTGGCGGGCGGGTCCATCAGCACGTCCCGGGAGATCATCAGGTACGCCGGGCCGGGCAGGCCGCCCGCGGCGAGCTGCACCGCGCGGCCGACGGCGCGGGCCAGCATGGCCGGCCGGGTGACCTCCATCACCCACTTGGCGTACCCGCGGATCACGCCGGCCTGGTCGGGGACGTCCTGGTGCCACTGGATGGGGTTGGAGCGCCCGCCGGGCGCGCCCGGCTCCTCCGCGTACGGCGTGCGGCCGGCGATGACCACGACGCCGGCCCGGTCGCGCAGCGCGTTGTGCATCATCGCGCCCAGGTTCTGGGTGCCCACGTCGACGTGCACGAAGACGGCCTGCGGGCGGCGGGTCACCTGCCAGTAGCCGTGCGCGGCGGCCAGCGCCACCGATTCGAACGAGCACAGGATCACCCGCGGGACGGCCACCCCGGCCTTGCCGAGGGTGGCGATCGCCTCCTGCAGCGGCGCCGAGTCGGTGCCCGGGTTGAGGAAGAGGTGCTCGACGCCGTGCTCGGCGAGCAACCAGAGCAGATGCTCGGCGGTGGTCGCCGGAATGAAGTCGTCCACGTGCTCTCCTCTTGCCGATCACGGTGGGGGTCCGCAGCACGAGCTTAGAAGATCGGCGGCACGCGACGGTCAGCGATGTTCCCCTTCACGGGCCTGGTGGCGCGGAGCTTCCCGAGTCTGGCGGTGCCGGCCGTCCCGGGTCTGGCGGCGCTCGCGCACCCGGACCACCACGAACACGACGACGGCGAGGACCACCGCGACGATGACGGCGTTGGACAGCAGCCCGGCGTAACGTTCCACCAGTGACCAGTTCTCGCCGAGCTGGTAGCCGGCCAGCACGAAGACGGTGTTCCAGATCAGGCTGCCGAGCGTGGTCAGGAGCGCGAAGGTCACCACCGGCATGCGCTCCACCCCGGCCGGCACGGAGATCAGGCTGCGGAAGATCGGGATCATGCGCCCGAAGAACACCGTCTTGCGGCCGTGCCGGGCGAACCAGGCCTCGGCCTTCTCGATGTCGGAGGTCTTGATCAGCGGTAGCCGCCCGGCGATCGCCAGGGTGCGGCGGCGGCCGAGGACCGCCCCCACCGCGTAGAGCGCCAGCGCGCCGATCAGCGAGCCCAGCGTGGTCCACACCAGCGCCTGCAGCAGGCTCATGTCCCCCCGGCTCGCGGTGAAGCCCGCCAGCGGGAGGATCACCTCGCTGGGCAGCGGGGGGAACAGGTTCTCCAGGGCGATCGCCAGGCCTGCTCCGGGAGCGCCCAGGGTTTCCATGAGACGGATCGCCCATCCGGCGACGCCATCGACGGTCGTGGTGTCCATGCCGGTGAGACTATGCAATATGGGCATTAAGTGGACATGTGGTCGACCGTAACCTCCGGCCGGCCGGCCGCACCCCCGATCCTGCGGAGGACCGCACCCCACCCCGGCGGCCCGCCCCCGCGCATCCGAGCCGCCACGACCACGTTCCCGCCCCCGAGCGGTCACCCCACCGGTCCGGACACGGCCGCGGTCGCCTAAAATCCGTGCTGTTCCCCCGGACGAGCGGCCGGTCGGCAAGGCCGCGCGTCCCCCCGGGCGGCACCCGCCGCCGGCCCCGGCACCGTCCGCCGCCCCTACGCGAACGAAGGTCCCGCATGCTCCGCACCATGTTCCACGCCAAGATCCACCGCGCCACGGTCACCCACGCCGACCTGCACTACGTGGGGTCGGTCACCGTCGACGAGGACCTGCTGGACGCCGCCGGCCTGCTGGAGGGCGAGCAGGTCGCGATCGTCGACGTCACCAACGGAGCCCGGCTGGAGACCTACATCATCGCCGGCGAGCGCGGCAGCGGCGTGATCGGCATCAACGGCGCCGCCGCCCACCTGGTGCACCCGGGGGACCTGGTCATCCTCATCGCCTACGGCCAGTACTCCCCGGCGGAGCTGGCCGGCTACCGGCCGCGGGTGGTGCACGTGGACGGCGCCAACCGCATCGTGGCGGTCGGCGACGACCCGGCCCGGCCCGTCCCGGGCTTCACCGACCAGCTCCCTCCCGCGCACGCCGCGTCCGCCGCCCGCTGACCGGCGGAGGCCGGCCGGCGATCCGCCCGGCCGGCGAGGTTAGCGGTGGCCTCGCGGGGGCAGGCAGTCCACCGAGCATGTAATGAGCACGTCGCGATCCGAACGGCCACGCGGCCGGGGCGCCCGCCCGCGGGCCCGGTGGAGGGAGCCAGTCCAGTGATCCCGGTGCGTCCCGCGCCCGAGGGAGCCGCCCTGTGACCTCGGTGCACCCCCGCGCCCCCCGTCCGATGCGCCGGTGGCCCGCCACCGGGACGATGCTGCGCCTCGCGCCGGTCCTGATGCTGACCGTCCCGCTGGTGCTGGCCGCCGCGGGCACCGTGCCGGCCGCGGCGGTCCCGGCCGTCCGGGCGTTCGCCGTGCCCGGCGCCGCCGCGCTGGCCGCCCCGGCCCTCGCCTGGTGGCACCTGGTGCCGCCCGCGCTGTTCTTCCTCACCTCCGCCGCCCAGCTGGTGTCCGGCACGGTGGCCCTGAGCCGCCGCCGCGGCACCCGGCCGCTGCCCTCGGTGGTCGCGCTGACCACGGTGGCCGGGCTGGCCGGCGTCGCCTTCACGCTGCTGGCGGCGGTCACCGTCTACCGGGTGGCCGCGGGTGACGCGGCCCGCCCGGCCGGCGCCGGCGCGGCCTGGTACGGCACGCTGGCCGCGCTCTCGACCGTGCTGAGCCTGGTGGTGCTGCTGAAGGGCCGCTTCCGCTGGGCGGCCGCGCTGCCCGCCCTGGCCGGCGTGGTGCTCGTGGTCTGGTGGTTCGCCTACCTGTGACCGCCGCCACCCGACCCGGCCACCTGACCGCGATCACCTGACCGCGACCGCGTGACGGCGGCCGCCTGTTCGTGAGCTCCTGACCGTGAGCGCCTGCTCGTGAGCGCCTGCCGGCGAGCGGCCGACCGTGACCACCGCGCGGCGCCGTACTCGAGGGTACGGCCGGACGCCGCCTCAGGGCAGGGTGAGGATCTCGCTGCCGCCGTCGGTCACCACGATGGTGTGCTCGAACTGGGCGGTGCGCCGGCCGTCCCGGGTGACCGCGGTCCAGCCGTCCGGCCACAGGTCGTACTCGACGGTGCCGAGCGTGAGCATCGGCTCGATGGTGAAGGTCATGCCCGGCACCAGCTCCACCGCCAGCGACGGGTCGTCGTAGTGCGGCACGATCAGCCCGGAGTGGAACGAGGTCGAGATGCCGTGTCCGGTGAAGTCGCGCACCACGCCGTACCCGAACCGCTTGGCGTAGGCGGAGATGACCCGCCCGACGACGTTGAGCCGGCGGCCCGGCGCCACCGCGCGGATCGCCCGCATGGTGGCCTCGCGGGTACGTTCCACCAGCAGCCGCGACTCCTCGTCCACCTCGCCCACCAGGAAGGTGGCGTCGGTGTCGCCGTGCACCCCGCCGATGTAGGCGGTGATGTCCACGTTGACGATGTCGCCGTCGCGCAGCACGGTGTCGTCCGGGATGCCGTGGCAGATCACCTCGTTGATCGAGGTGCACAGGGACTTGGGATAACCCCGGTAGCCGAGGGTGGAGGGGTAGGCGCCGTGGTCGCAGAGGAACTCGTGGCCGATCCGGTCGAGCTCGTCGGTCGTCACGCCGGGCGCGACGTGCCGGCCGACCTCCTCCAGCGCCTGGGCCGCCAGCCGCCCGGCCACCCGCATGCGCTCGATCGTCTCGGGCGTCTGCACGTCGGAGCCGCCGCGGCGGGGCTCCTTGCGGCCGACGTACTCCGGACGCTCGATGTGGGCGGGGACCTTGCGCATGGGGGACACCCGTCCCGGCCGGAGCAGTGTGGTCATGCGCCCAAGTCTAGTTCGGCCGCGACCGGGCAGGATCTGGCGGAGAACGAGCGTGACGGGCGTTTCGCGGTGCGCGCGCCCCGGCGGCCAGGAGGGTGAATGAGCGGTGACCGGTGGTGGTTCTGCCTGAAGCACATGGCGGTCGAAGGGGACGAAGGGTGTCCCAACAAGGACCGGATGGGGCCCTATCCCACCAGACAGGAGGCCGGTGACGCCCTGCGGACGGCGCAGGCGCGCAACAAGGCCTGGCAGGAGGGTGACAAGGACTGGGACGGCGACTGATCCGCCGGCGGGCGGGCGGGCGCGGACGCCGGCCGGGCGTGCCCCGGCGGATCCGCCCGGCCGGCGTCCCGGACCGGGCGGGGCGCCCCGCCCGGCCCGGCTCCCGGGTGGCTCACCCGTCCGGCACCCGTCGCTTCCAGGGCCGGGCGGTGGCCAGCCGCCACAGCGCGAAGGCGCCGACGGTGCTCCAGATCAGGTTGAGCAACGCCGACGGCCACGCGAAGTGGTAGGCGGAGTTCACCATCAGGGCGACGGCGCCCCCCAGGTTGATGAGCTGGTAGACGAGGCCGTCCCCCGAGATCTTCGACATGGACAGCAGCACGTAGGCGAACAGCAGCGCGCCGGCGCCCACCATGCCGACGATGTCCACCAGGACGGACACCGGTTCGGACGTCACCGCGCCCCCTGGGCCGGCTGCCGGGACCGCGTGGTCCCGCCACCGGCCGGATCGGTACCTGCGACCGTGAAGCACATGTGAACTCACCCCAATTCGATGTGCGATCAGTCCGTATCGAGCGCGCTCCACCGCGGGCGGGCCGTCCTCGTCGCCGGCACCTCGCGGGCGCCCCGGCCCGGGCCGGGGCACGGCCGCACGCCGCGGCCGCCGGGACCGGTCGCACGCTCCGCGCCGTCGCGCGTGCCCGGCCCCGCGCCTCACGTTACGGCCGCGGCGCGGACCGGGTGGCGGGCCGGCCCGGCAGGCCTGGCATCCGGATGGGATGGCTTCATCACCGAGGGGAACGATCTCACACCGTGAGGGAGTTATGGTCTCCCAGAGATCGCTTCTGCGTCCGACCGTAAGCCGGGCCGCCCGCCTCGATCAGTCGGTCACCCGGGGACCGGTGATGCGGTCGGCGAGCCGGGCGAGCCGGTCCAGCAACCGGGTCGCCGACCGCGCAGGCTCGCCCGCCGCCGCGCTGACCAGATGCTGGGCCGCGTCGAAGGTGAGCAGGCCGTCGCGCGGCGGCACCGTCAGCGCGTCGTGCGCCAGGCCGGCCAGCTCGGGGTCGCCGCCGTCCAGCGCGACGATCGTCGCCCCGGTGCGCCGCGCGTCGTGCACCCGCTCCAGCAGCGGGGCCGGCGCCGGCCGCTCGGCGACCACGAACAGCGTCTCGCCGCGCCGGGCGGCCTCGACGCGGTCGAGCCCCACCGCCAGATGCGGCGGCGCCCCGGGCGGCGGCGACCAGCGCACCAGGGTGGGGGCGAGCTGGGCCAGCCCGGACAGCCGGGCCTCGTCGTCCAGGTGCGCGGCCAGATGCCAGGGCTCCTCCCGCGGCGTGCCGACCAGGAGAAGGCCGCCGGGAGAGCGGGTGGAGCGCAGGCACCGCCCGAGCTCGCGGGTGCGTTCCACCCACCCGGTGGTGGCGAGCACCTCGCGCAGGAAGGCCACCGATGCAGCGTCCATGGCGTCCATCGTGCCTCAGCGCCCCCGCCGCCGTCCCGGTAAGAAACACCTGGCATGATCTGGGGAACCGGGTGGGAACGAGGGGACGGACCAGACCATGAGCGACGAGCGACCGGAGATCGCCGGCCTGACCATCGGCATTCTCGGCGGCACCGGTGATCAGGGCAAAGGGCTGGCCCGCCGGTTCGCGCTGGCCGGCCACCGGGTGCTGATCGGGTCCCGGGACGCCGCGCGCGCCGCGCAGGCCGCCGCCACGCTCGGCGAGGACCTGCCGGTGCGCGGCGCGGCCAACGCCGAGGTGGCCGCCGGAGCGGACGTGGTGATCGTCGCGGTGCCCTGGGACGGCCACCGGGCGATCCTGGAATCGCTGCGGGCCGAGCTGGCCGGCAAGATCGTCGTGGACTGCGTCAACCCGCTCGGGTTCGACAAGCAGGGCGCGTTCGCGCTGGAGGTGCCCGAGGGCAGCGCGGCGCAGCAGGCCGCGGCGGTGCTGACCGGCAGCCGGGTGGTGGCCGCGTTCCACCACGTCTCGGCGGTGTCGCTGCTGGACCCGGCGGTGGCCGAGCTGGACCTCGACGTGCTGGTGCTCGGCGACGACCGCGCGGCCACCGACACCGTGCAGGAACTGGCGTCCCGGATCCCCGGCGTGCGCGGCGTCTACGGCGGGCGGCTGCGCAACGCCCGGCAGGTCGAGGCGTTCACCGCGAACCTGATCTCCATCAACCGCAGGTACAAGGCGCACGCGGGTCTGCGGATCACCGATGTCTGAGCGGCCCGCCGGGCCGGCGTCCCCGGACGCCGTTCACCCGGCCGTGCGCCCGGTCGCGCACCCCGCCGAGCCCGCGCTGCGCCCGGAGACCCGCGCCGTCCACCTGCCGCGCCCGGCGGTGGACGGCAGCACGCCGCTCAGCACGCCCATCTACCAGACCTCCGGCTTCGCCTTCGACGACCCGGCCGTCTTCGCCGACGGCATGACGCGCCCGGACGGCGCCTTCGTCTACGGCCGGCTCACCAACCCGACCGTGCGCGCGCTGGAGGAGGCGGTGGCAGGCCTGGAGGGCGGCGCCGCCGCGCTGGCCGCGGGCTCCGGCATGGGGGCGATCAACGCGGTGCTGCTGGCCCTGCTGTCTCCCGGCGACCATCTCATCGCCCAGGACGTGCTGTACGGCGGCACCGCCGCGGCGATCGCCGAGCTGGCCGGCCGGTTCGGCATCGAGGTCACCTACGTGCCCCAGGACGACCCGGACGCGGTGCGCGCCGCCGTCCGCCCGCGGACCCGGCTGCTGTACCTGGAGACCATCGCCAACCCGATGACCCAGGTCGCCGACCTGCCGGGCATGTGCGCCGCCGGCCGGGAGGCCGGGCTGACCTGCGTGGTGGACAACACCTTCGCCTCGCCGGTGCTGTGCCGCCCGCTGGAGCACGGCGCCGACGTGGTGGTGCACTCGGTGACCAAGTACCTGGGCGGGCACAGCGACGTGCTGGGCGGTGTCGCGGTGTTCGCCGAGCCGGGCCTGCACCGCAAGGTGTGGGACTTCGCGATCGAGCTCGGCGCGACGCTCGACCCGTTCGCCGCCTGGCTCACGTTGCGCGGGCTGCCGACGCTGCCGCTGCGCATGGCCCGGCACTGCGAGAACGCCGCGCTGCTGGCCACCCGGCTGGCCGGACACCCGGCGGTCGCCGCGGTGCACTGGCCCGGGCTGCCCGGCCACCCCTCGCACGCGCTGGCGGCGCGGCTGCTGCCGGCCGGCTTCGGCGGGGTGTTCTCGTTCGACCTGGCCGGCGGGCGCGCGGCCGGCGACGCGTTCATGGCCGCGGTGCGGCTGGCCCGGCTGGCGCCCTCGCTCGGCGGGGTGGAGACGCTCGTCCTGCACCCGGCCACCACCTCGCACCGCTCGCTGACCGCCGCGGAGCTGGCCCGGGCCGGGATCGGCGAGGGCACCGTCCGGGTGGCGGCGGGCATCGAGCATCCCGAGGACCTGTGGGCCGACTTCGCCCAGGCCCTCGGCCGGACGGGCTGACCGGCCGGGGGATCGGGGCGGCCGCACCCCGGGGCGGGGTACGGCCGCGGGCGGGTCAGCGGTAGCTGTGCTCGGGGCCGGGGAAGGCGCCGGAGACGACGTCGTCGGCGAACGCGCGGACCGCGTGGTCCATCTCGCCGGCCAGGTCGGCGTACTTCTTCACGAACTTCGCCGGGTGCGGGGTGAGGCCCATCAGGTCCTGCCAGACCAGCACCTGCGCGTCGCAGGCCGGCCCGGCGCCGATGCCGATGGTGGGAACGGACAGCGCCGCGGTGACCCGCGCCGCCAGGTCGGCCGGCACGCACTCGAGCACCACGGCGAAGGCGCCGACGTGCTCCAGGGCCTTGGCGTCGGCCATCAGCTCGTCACCGGACTGGCCGCGGCCCTGCACCCGGTAACCGCCGAAGACGTTCACCGACTGCGGGGTGAGCCCGAGGTGGCCCATCACCGGGACGCCGGCCGAGACGAGGGTCTCGATCTGGGGGAGCACCCGGCGGCCGCCTTCCAGCTTGACCGCGTGGGCGCCGGCCTCCTTCATGAACCGGGCCGCCGAGGCGAGGGCCTGCTCCGGGGAGGCCTGGTAGGACGCGAACGGCAGGTCGGCCACCACCATGGCGCGCGAGGAGCCGCGGACCACCGCCGCGGTGAGGGTGACGAGGTCGTCGACGGTGACCGGCAGGGTGGAGTCGTAGCCGTAGACGACCATGGCCGCGGAGTCGCCGACGAGCATGACCGGGATGCCGGCCTGGTCGAAGAGCCGGGCCGTCATGGCGTCGTAGGCGGTGACCATCGGCCACCGCTCGCCGCGCTGCTTGGCGGCCGCGATGTCGCGGACGGTGACCCGCCGTCCGGCCTGGCCGCCGTAGAGCGCGGTCGGTGAGCCGGACACGGTTGACGTGGCGGACATTGGTACCTCCAGGTCTCGAGGCGCCCCTGTGGCGTCCCCGGACGCTGGCATCATCGCACGGCACGCCGGGGCGGTGACACCCCTGGGGCGGGGCCGCGGCGGTGACGGGGGGTGGTCACGGGGGTGAACAGGGGGCAATAAAGAAACGAGACGGTTGCGTATCGAATGGCGTAGCGCTACGGTGTCGTTGCGAAACTTACCCGTATCGAAATAGCTCTACCCCCAGGGGGCAACGTGCACGACCAGACAGGCCACCCGCGCCGCTGGCCCATCCTCGGCGTGATGGTGTTCAGTCTGCTGGCGATCGTTCTCGACAACACCATCCTCAACGTGGCGCTTAAGGTCATCTCCGACCCGGTGGCCGGGCTCGGCACCACGCAGAGCGAGCTGGAGTGGGCGATCAACTCCTACACGCTGGTCTTCGCCGGCCTGCTGTTCACCTTCGGCGTCCTGGCCGACCGGTACGGCCGCCGGCGCCTGCTGCTGATCGGCATGGCGCTGTTCGGGCTGGCCTCGCTGGCCAGCGCCTACGCCCAGGACCCCGGCCAGCTGATCGCCGCCCGCGCCGCGATGGGCCTGGGCGGCGCCGCCGTGATGCCGGCCACGCTGGCCGTCATCTCCAACGTCTTCCCGCCTCGGGAGCGCGCGAAGGCGATCGGCATCTGGGCCGGCGGCGTCGGGCTGGCCATCGCCATAGGTCCGATCACCGGCGGCCTGCTGCTGGAGCACTTCTGGTGGGGCTCGGTCTTCCTCATCAACGTCCCGGTCGTGCTGATCGGCCTGGTGCTGATCGCGGTGCTGGTGCCCGAGTCGCGGGCCCCCGGCCGCTCCGGACTCGACCCGGTGGGCGTCCTGCTGTCGATCGCCGGCCTGGTCGGCGTGGTCTACGGCATCATCAAGGGCGGCGAGCTCGGCACGGTCACCGACCCGCAGGTCTGGGCGCCCACGCTGGCCGGCGTCGCGGTGCTCGCCCTGTTCGTGTGGCACGAGCGCCGCACCGCCGAGCCGGCGTTCGACGTGCGCTACTTCGCCATCCCGCGCTTCTCCACCGCGGTGGCCAGCGTCGGCCTGGTCTTCTTCGCCCTGATGGGCGTGATGTTCTTCATGGCCTTCTACCTGCAGATCGTCAAGGGGTACAGCCCGCTGCAGGCCGGAGCCCTGGTGCTGCCGTTCGCGGCGGCCCAGCTGATCTTCTCGCCGCTGAGCGCCCAGATGGTCCGCCGCTTCGGCGGCAAGGCCGTCGCCACCGCCAGCCTGCTCGTCATCGCCGGCGTGCTGCTCAGCTACACACGGATCCAGGTCGACACCCCGATCTGGGTGTTCGAGGTGATCGGCTTCGTGCAGGGCGCGGCCATGGCCAACATCAACCCGCCGGCCACCGAGGCGGTGATGTCCTCGCTGCCCCGCGAGAAGGCCGGCGTCGGATCGGCGATGACCAACACCGTCCGCCAGGTCGGCGGCGCGCTCGGCGTGGCCATCCTCGGCTCGGTGCTGTCGGCCACCTACCGCGACGGCATGGCGGGCACGCTGTCGGCGCTGCCGGAGGACGTCCGGCACGCCGCCGGCGAGTCGATCGCGGCCACCATGGGCGTCGCCCAGCAGCTCGGCCCGCAGGGAGCCGCGCTGGTCGAGCCGGCCAAGCAGGCGTTCATGGACGGCATGCACGTGACCGCGATCCTCGGCGCGATCGTCGCGCTGGCCGGCGCCGCGGTGGTCTTCCGCTGGCTGCCCGGCAAGGAGGCCAAGGATTCGACCGAGGCTCGACCGGAGGCCAAGGAGCCGGCAGTAGTGTGAGATCACCATGGTGACTGAGCAGACGGGGACGGCCCGCGCGCCGGGCCGCCCCCGCAGCGAGAAGGCCGAGAAGGCGATCATCGACGCGACGGTCGACCTGCTCGCCGAGGGCACCGGCATCGCCGAGCTCTCGATCGAGGCGATCGCCGCCCGGGCCGGCGTCGGCAAGACGACGATCTACCGCCGCTGGTCCGGCAAGGAGGAGCTGGTGGTCGACGCGCTGGCCACCCTGAAGGCGCCGATTCCCGAGATGACCGGCGAGTCGGCCCGCGAGGACATCGTCCGCTACCTCGCCGCGACGCAGCAGGAGAGCCACAGCCCGCGCATCCGCTGCATCATGAACCTCGCGCTGAGCGACTCCGAGCGCTACCCGCACCTGATCGAGCGGTTCCGCGAGATCGCGATCAAACCCCGGCGGGACGCGCTGCGCGCGGTGCTCCGGCGCGGCGTCGAGTCCGGCGAGCTGCGCGCCGACCTGGACCTCGAGGTGGCGCTGGCCGCGCTGTCCGGTGCCATGCTCTTCTTCACCAAGTGGCGGGACGACGACGCCGAGCTGCCCGCCGACCTCGCCGAGCGCATCGCCGACCAGGCGCTGAGCGGGCTGCGCGCGCCCGCCCCGGCGCCCGGCGGATGACCGGGCGACGGGCCGGGCGTCAGGAGAAGCGGCGCAGCCGCAGGCTGTTGCCGACCACGAAGACCGACGAGAACGCCATCGCGGCACCGGCGATCATCGGGTTCAGCAGCCCGGCCGCCGCGAGCGGCAGCGCGGCGACGTTGTAGGCGAACGCCCAGAACAGGTTCCCCTTGATCGTGGCCAGGGTGCGGCGCGACAGCCGGATCGCGTCGGCCGCCACCCGCAGGTCGCCGCGGACCAGCGTCAGATCCGACGCCTCGATCGCCGCGTCGGTGCCGGTCCCCATGGCCAGGCCCAGGTCGGCCTGGGCCAGCGCCGCGGCGTCGTTCACCCCGTCGCCCACCATGGCGACCACTCGGCCCCGCTCCTGCAGGCGCTTGACCACGTCCACCTTGCCGGCGGGCAGCACCCCGGCGGTCACCTCGTCGATGCCGACCTCGGCGGCCACCGCGCGGGCCACCGCATCGTTGTCGCCGGTGAGCAGCACCGGGGTGAGCCCGAGCGCCCGCAGCTCGGCGATCGCCGCGGCCGAGGTCGGCTTGACGGTGTCGGCGACCACCAGCACCGCGCGGGCCGCGCCGTCCCAGCCGACCGCGACCGCGGTCCGGCCGGCCGCCTCGGCCGCCGCGGCGGCGCCGGTCAGCTCGTCCGGCAGCGGCTGCCCGGCCTCGGCCAGCAGCGCGGGCCGGCCCACCAGCACCTGGTGACCCTCGACGGTGCCGCGCACCCCGTGCCCGGCCAGCGCGGCGAACTCCTCGGCCGCCGGCGGCGCGCCGGTCCGCTCGGCCGCGGCCCGGGCGACCGCCCGGGCGATCGGGTGCTCGGAGGCGTGCTCCAGCGCCCCGGCCAGCCGCAGCACCTCGGCCTCGTCCGCGCCCGCCGCCGGGTGCACCGCCACCAGGGTCATCCGGCCCTCGGTGACGGTGCCGGTCTTGTCCAGCACCACCGTGTCGACCGTCCGGGTGGACTCCAGCACCTCGGGCCCCTTGATCAGGATGCCGAGCTGCGCGCCGCGCCCGGTGCCGACCAGCAGCGCGGTCGGGGTGGCCAGGCCGAGCGCGCACGGGCAGGCGATGATCAGCACCGCGACCGCGGCGGTGAACGCCGCGCCCGCGCCCGCGCCGGTGCCCAGCCAGAAACCGAGCGTGCCGGCGGCCAGCGCGATCACGACCGGCACGAACACGCCGGACACCCGGTCGGCCAGCCGCTGCACCCGCGCCTTGCCGGTCTGCGCCTCCTCGACCAGCGCGGCCATCCGCGCCAGCCGGGTGTCGGCGCCGATCCGGGTGGCCCGGACGACCAGCCGGCCGCCCGCGTTGACCGTGGCGCCGGTGACCGCGTCGCCGGGGCGGACCTCCACCGGGACGGACTCGCCGGTGAGCATGGAGGCGTCGACCGCCGAGGCACCCTCCTCCACCACCCCGTCGGTGGCGATCTTCTCGCCCGGGCGCACCACGAAGCGGTCGCCCACCTGAAGGCGGTCGCTCGGCAGCCGTACCTCGGTGCCGTCCCGCAGCACCGCGACGTCCTTGGCGCCCAGTTCCAGCAGGGCGCGCAGCGCGGCGCCCGCCCGGCGCTTGGCCCGGGTCTCGAAGTAGCGGCCGGCCAGGATGAACGCCGTCACCCCGGCCGCGGCCTCCAGGTAGATGGCGCCGGACCCGTCGGTTCGCCCGATGGCGAAGGTGAACGGGTGGACCATGCCGGGGGTGCCGGCGGTGCCGAAGAACAGCGCCCACACCGACCAGCCGAACGCGGCCAGCGTGCCGAGCGACACCAGCGTGTCCATGGTGGCCGTGCCGTGCCGCAGATTGGCCCACGCGGCCCGGTGGAACGGCCAGCCGGCGTAGGCCACCACCGGGGCGGCCAGCGTCAGCGAGAGCCACTGCCAGTACCGGAACTGCAGCGCCGGGATCATCGCCATGGCGACCACCGGGACGGCCAGCACCACCGCGGTGACCAGCCGGGCCCGCAGCGCGCGCGCCTCGCCGTCCGGCTCGTCGGCGTCGGCGTCGGTGGCCTGGCCGGCGGCCGCGGGCGGCGCCGGCACCGTGGCGCGGTAGCCGGCCTTCTCCACCTCGGCCACCAGATCCTGCGGGGTCAGCTCCGCCGGGAAGCCGACCTTGGCCTTCTCGGTGGCGTAGTTGACCGTGGCGGTCACCCCGGCCAGCTTGTTCAGCTTGCGCTCGATCCGGTTGGCGCAGGAGGCGCAGGTCATGCCGCCGATCGTCAGCTCGATCGTGCGGGCGGGCGCCGCCGCGCGGTCACCGGTGAGCGGTGTCGCGGCGGCCGGCCTGGCGGTCATGGTCCCTCCTTCGCGTTCCGCGGTCGGGTCCGCGGTGCCGGTGTGCCGGTCAGTGCCCATGGCCGGGGTCTCCGTGGTCGTCGGCCGGCGGGCCGGCCTCCGGCGTGGCCTTCGAAGTGGCCTCCGGCGTGGCCGGCCGTGGCGGTGCCTGGCCGGCCCGCGCGGTGAAGGCCGCGGTGCGCACGGTGCCCGCGTGCCGGAAGTCCAGGAACAGCCGGTACTCCCCGGCGCTCGGCACCTCGGCGGCGAAGGTGATCTCCGGCCCGGCCGGGGTGCGGCCGTCACCGGGTTCGCCCTCCGGGTGGACGTGCAGGTAGGCCAGGTCGCCGGCCCGCAGCGCCACCAGGTGGCCAAAGGCGCCGAGGTAGGGCTGCAGGTCGGTGACCGGGCGGCCGTCCCTGGCCACCCGCAGGGTCAGCCTGCTGGACCGGCCGGGCACCAGCTCGCCCTCCAGCGTGACGGTGTAGGCGTCCACCGTGGCGGTCCGGGACAGGGCCGGCAGCGGGCGGGCGGCGGACTCGCCCGGCGCGGTCAGGTCGGCACCGAGCGTCAGACCGGCGCCGCCCTGCGGGGCGAAGTCGGCGAACACCCGGTAGGCGCCCGGCCGGGGCAGCGCCAGCGGCACCGACCAGGTGCCGTCCGCGCCCAGCTCCGGATGCAGGTGCCGGAAGTCGCCGAGGTCGCGCGAGGCCACGATGAGGTGCATCTTCTTGTCGTGCTCCACATCGTACCGGGTGACCGGGCGGCCGTCCGGGCCGAGCACGGTGAACCGGAACGGGACCGGGTCGCCCGGCGGAAGCCCGGTCACCGCGGGCACCAGCGTGTAACCCCGCTCGGAGATCTGCAGCCCGGCGGGCGGGCCCTGCGGCGCGCGGTCCGGCGTCCCGCCCGCATGCGCGTCGTGGCCGGCCGGCGCCGCGGGGGCGGCGGCGGGACGGGCCGCCGGGGCGACCGCGCCGCCCGCGCCGAACGCCCCGGCGAACACCACCGCGACCCCGGCGGCGTACCAGGCCAGCCGCGCCGGAGTGCCGATCATGCGGGCACCACTTCGTACCCCGCCTCCCGGACGGCTGCGGCGACGCTCTCGTCCGGCACCGAACCCTCCGACGTGACGGTCACCCGGCCGGTGGGCAGGTCGACCTCGACCCCGGTCACACCCTCGACCGCGCCGACCTCCTCCTTGACCGAGCTCACGCAGTGGCCGCAGGTCATGCCCTGGACGGTGTAGGTGGTGGTGGTCATGACGATCACTCCTTCTCCGGATCTCATCGACTGGTCCGCGACGGGCCGCCCGGGGGGCGCCCAGGGGAGGAACACTGTACCCCCCTATCGTATTGCGCGAGGGCACCGCACCCTTCCGGGGGTGCACACGGACAACTATACCCCCCTAGGGTACCCGCGAGGCAAGCGCCGGCGGCCGTCACCGGAGGGAGCGAGGGAGCGAGGGGGCGAGGGGGCGAGGGGGCGAGGGGGCGCGGGGGCGCGGGCGCCATCGCCGGACGGCCTGCGGCCTCGATGGCCGGTACGGGCACCGGCACGCCGCCACGGCGCGCACCGGCCGGCCCCGGCCCGCCGAGCCTGCGGCCGGGCACCCCGGCCGCCGGGCCGGCGGGCCGGCGAAGGGCGGCAGCCGGCCCGGATGGGTGCCGGATGGGGAAGGGTCAGGACGCGGGCGCCGGGGGTCGTGCGGCGGGTTCGAACAGCTCGACCAGGTTGCCCGACGGGTCGGGGAGCAGGACCTGGCGCCCGCCGGGCCCGGAGACCACCGCGCCGCGGAACGACAGCCCCGCCGCCCGCAGCCGGGCGATCTCGGCGTCCAGGTCGGCCACTTCCAGATGGATGCGGTTGCGGCCCGGGCCGGCGGCGTCGGCCGGGGTGGCGCGGGCGCCGGAGCTGGCCGGGCCGGACAGCAGCAGCCGCAGCGGCCCGCGCACCACGTCGGCGAACGCGGGGGCGGCGCCGCCGTAGAGGGTGAAGCCCAGGTGGGCGGTGTAGAAGGCGACGGACGCATGGACGTCGTCGACGACGTAGCGGACGGAGGCGTGGCGGTCGGATGCGCTCATGGTCGGTACTCCGGGATCTGGTCGAGGACGGGCAGGAGATGGCGGACCCGGCGGTCGAGGTCGGCGGCCACCCGGCCGAACACGGCATCGGCCGACTCGCCGGCGGCCGCCGCGGCCGGATCGGGGGTGCTCCAGTGGACACGCCGAGCCTGCGCCCCGAAGTCGGGGCAGACCTCGCGGACCCGGTCGCACAGGGTGATCACATAGTCGAACCGGCGGCCGCGCACCGCGTCCAGATGGCGCGGCCGCCGGCCGCTGACGTCGATGCCGTACTCCTCGCGCAGCACCCCGACCGCCCGGGGATGCAGGTGCGGTCCGGGACGGCTGCCGGCGCTGGTCACGGTCACCCGGCCGCCGGCGTGGTGGCGCAGCAGCGCTTCGGCGATGGGCGAGCGGGCGCTGTTGCCCGAACACGCGAACAGCACCGCGGGGCGGGAGCGCCCCGCCCGGGGCGGGGCGGGGCGGGAGCGGCCCGCCCCGCCGGGTGGCGAGGCGGGCGGCGCGGCCGGACGCAGCGCCGGGTGCACGGCGGCCCCGGTCGCGGCCAGGGCCAGCGCGCAGCGGTCCAGGTCCAGCCGGTAGTAGCTGTCCCGCCGGTCGGAACTGCTGCGCGTGGCGGTGACCAGGCCGCCGTCGCGCAGCAGCCGCAGATGGTAGGAGACCAGGTTCTGCGGTGCCTGGACCAGCTCGATCAGCTCGCGGACCCGCAGATCGCCGGCGGCCAGCTCGGTCAGCAACCGCCAGCGCAACGGATGGGCGGCCAGCCGCAGGAACGGCGGGACCACTTGACCGGATGACGCCATGCCCAGCACGATATATCAAGCACATTTGATGGATCAACGGTCGAGGAGGCAGGTGATGGCACCCGCGGACCCCGCCGGGACGGGCGGGCCGGTCCCCGGGGGCGATCTCGCCCGCCGGCTGGGCACCGGGCACGCGGTGGTCATCGGCCTGGGGTCGATGATCGGGGCGGGCGTCTTCGCCGCGTTCGCCCCCGCCGCGCGCGCCGCCGGCACCGGCCTGCTGATCGGGCTGCTGATCGCCGCGCTGATCGCGTACTGCAACGCGGTCGCCTCCGCCCGGCTGGCGGCGGTGTACCCCACCTCCGGCGGCACCTACATCTACGGCCGCGAGCGCCTCGGCCCCTGGTGGGGCTTCACCGCCGGCTGGGGGTTCGTGATCGGCAAGACCGCCTCGTGCGCGGCCATGGCACTCACCTTCGCCTCCTACGCGGTACCCGGCCCCTGGTGGGCGCAGCGCGCGGTGGCGGTCGCCGCCGTGCTCGGCCTGGCCGCGCTCAACTACCGCGGCGTGACCCGGACGGCCCTGCTCACCGGCGTGCTGGTCGCGAGCAGCCTCACCGCCCTGGCCATTGCGGTCGCCGGCATCGCGGCGGGGGGACACGCCGGCCCGGCGAACCTCGCCGGGCGACCGGCGGGCGCCGGCGGCGTCTACGGCATCCTCCAGGCGGCCGGCCTGCTCTTCTTCGCCTTCGCCGGTTACGCCCGCGTCGCCACCATGGGGGAGGAGGTCCGCGATCCGCGCCGCACCATCCCGCGGGCCATCCGGATCTCGCTGTTCGTGGCGGTGGCCGTCTACCTGGTGGTCGGGGTCGCGGCGCTGCTGGCCGCCGGGCCGGCGCGGCTGGCGGCCTCCACCGCGCCGCTGGCCGCCGCGGTGGAGGCCGCCGGAGCCGGCGCGCTGGTCCCGGTGGTGCGGACCGGCGCCGCGCTGGCGGCGCTCGGGGCGCTGCTCGCGCTGATCGCCGGGATCGGCCGCACCACGCTGGCCATGGCCCGCCACCGCGACCTGCCCGGCCGGCTCGCGGCCGTCCATCCCCGGTACCGGGTGCCGCACCGCGCGGAGATCGCCCTGGCCGTCGTGGTGAGCGTGCTGGTGGCCACCGTCGACCTGCGCGGCGCGATCGGCTTCTCTTCCTTCGGCGTGCTGGTCTACTACGCCATCGCCAACGCCGCGGCGTTCACCCTGCCGGTGGCCGGCCGGTGGTCGCGCGGGCTCAGCCTGCTCGGCGGCGCCGGCTGCCTGACCCTGGTCGCCACCCTGCCCTGGCCGTCGGTGCTCGCCGGGGCGCTCATGTTCGCCACCGGCCTGGCCGGCCGGTGGCTGGTCCTGCGACGCCGCGCTCGCCCCGGGTGAGGCCGCGCCGGCCGCTGGGCTCCGTACGGCGATCAGGTGCCGGCGGCCTCCCGCCAGCGGTTGGTGATCGGCAGCCGGCGGTCCCGGCCGAAGTTCTTCGGGGTGATCTTCGGGCCCGGCGGGTACTGCCGGCGCTTGTACTCGGCGACGTCCACCAGCCGGATCACCCGGGCGACCAGCTCGGCGTCGTGCCCGGCGGCCACCAGCTCGGCGTTGCCCATGTCCCGCTCGACGTAGTCCGACAGCAACCGGTCGAGCACCTCGTAGGGCGGCAGCGAGTCGGTGTCCCGCTGGCCGGGGCGCAGCTCGGCGCTCGGCTCCTTGATGATGGAGTTCTCCGGGATGGGCGGCACCAGGAACGGATGCAACAGCTCGCCGCCCCGGCCGGCCTGGGAGTTGCGCCAGCGGGACAGCTCCCACACCGTCGTCTTCAGCACGTCCTTGATCGGGGCGAAGCCGCCCGCCGAGTCGCCGTACAGGGTCGAGTAGCCGGTGGCCAGCTCGCTCTTGTTGCCGGTGGTGAGCACCAGGTGGCCGTGCTCGTTCGACAGCGCCATCAGCAGCATGCCCCGTACCCGCGCCTGCAGGTTCTCCGCGGCCAGCCCGTGCAGCTCGACCTCCTTCTCGAACGCGTCCACCATGCCGGCGATGGGCACCGTCCGCGCCTGAAGCCCTTGGCGCTCGACCAGCTCGAGCGCGTCGGAGACCGAGTGCTCGGAGGAGTAGCGGGACGGCATGAGCACCACGTGCACCCGGTCCGGCCCGACGGCGTCGGCGGCGATCGTCGCGGTGAGGGCGGAGTCGATGCCGCCGGACAGGCCCAGCACCACCGAGCGGAAGCCGTTCTTCGCGACGTAGTCGCGCACCCCGAGCACCAGCGCCGAGTAGACCTCCTCCAGATCCGCCAGGCGCGGCGCCACCACCGGCGGCTCCGGCGGGTAGGGCGGCAGCGGCTCGGCGGACAGCACCAGCCGCTCCACCGTGATCGTGGTGCCGTCCCCGGCGTCCACCGGGAACGACCCCGGCCCGGCCGCCGGGTCGGCGGCCGGCAGCTCCAGGTCGGCGACCAGCAGTTCCTCCTCGAACTGCCGGGCCCGCGCCACCAGGTTCCCCGCGGCGTCCACCACCAGCGAATCACCGTCGAAGATCAGCTCGTCCTGGCCGCCCACCTGGTTGGCGTAGGCCAGCGCGCAACCCGCCTCCCGGGCCCGGTCGACGCACAGCCGCAGCCGGACGTCGTCCTTCTCCCGCTCGTACGGCGAGGCGTTGGGCACCACCAGCAGGCCGGCCCCGGCCGCGCCGGCCGCCGAGACCGGACCGCCGTCCTGCCACAGGTCCTCGCAGACCGCGATCGCCACGTCCACGCCGTGCAGGCGGACGATGGGCAGCCGGTCACCGCGCACGAAGTAGCGGTACTCGTCGAAGACCCCGTAGTTGGGCAGATGGTGCTTGGCGCTGCGGGTGACCACCGTGCCCCGGTGCAGCAGCGCGACCGCGTCCAGCGGCGCCCCCTTCGGCTGGCCGGCCCGCGGCGCCGCGCCCGAGCGGTCGACGTAACCCACCACCACCGGGATCTCGCCGAGCCCCTCGGCGGCCAGCCGCCCGGCCGTCGCGGGCAGCGCGGTGACCGAGGCGTCCACGAAGGAGGTGCGCAGCACCAGGTCCTCGACGGGATACCCGGTCAGGAACATCTCGGTGAACAGCACCAGGTGCGCGCCGCGCTCGGCGGCCCGGTGCGTCCACTCCACGAGCCGGTCGGCGTTGGCGGACAGATCACCGACGGCGGGGTTCGTCTGGGCGAGGGCGATACGCAGTTGTGGCACGCCCCCACCTTACGTGCGCACCCGCGCCGGCACCGGGCGAGGTGAGCGGCACCCGCCGGCCTCCGCGCGGCCCGGTCAGGCGAAGCACCAGCGGAACCAGTACCGCGCGCGGTCGTTCCAGCCGTAGTCCACCAGGCTGTTCACCCTGGCCCGGTGCGGAACCCACAGGGTGCCGTCCTCGGGGAACGGCGTCACCTGCAGCGTGATCGACGAGTAGGAGGTGGTGACGTCCAGCGAGGAGATCCGCTGGTCCGCGCTCTTCCATCCCCACCACAGGAACCCGCAGGCCACCACCTTGGTCAGGTCGGCCACGCCGGTCTGGGAGTCGGGCACCCGCCAGCCGCAGCCGCCCAGGTCGATGTGCTCGTAGAACTCCACGACCCCGGCGTCGGCCGGAAGCGGGTTGGTGCCGCCGCCGGCGACCCGGCAGCCGGAACCGCCGCGGATCGGCGAGCCCGGCGGCCGGGGCGGGCCCTCCGACTGCACCGCCTCGTCGGCCGAGGCGAGGTCCAGTGCGTAGGCCCGGGCGCGGTCGATCCCGGTGAACACCCGCAGGCTCTCCCCGGCCAGTGCGGCCGGGTCGAGCACCGTGTGCAGCGGCCGGTCCTGCAGTTCCAGCACCGCGGCCGGCTCCACCGCCTCGCCGTCCAGTACCACCGGGATGCCCGGGACCCGGTGACGGCGGGGGTCGCGCCGGATGCTCGCGTCGAACCGGGAGGACCAGGGAAGGCGTAAGGACATGATCGAGCACCCCCGTGGGGTATGGCCGTGGCCAGGGCCTCCAGCGTGACCGCCGATCGCCCGGCCGTCTGCTCGCCGCCCGGTGCCGCTTCCCTGTCCCGGTGACGAGCCGAACCTGCCGTGGCCCGCCCTTGCGCCGCCATCTCCGACGTGCCCGGCGGGCAGGGGACGGTTCCAGCCCTGGAGTGGTCATCCTCGATGGCCTCCGGCGGCCGCGTGCGGCGGAGCCCCGATCAGCCGCCGTCGCCGGCCGGACGCAACTCGAAGCCGATGGCGCGCAACCAAAGGGCCAGCACGCCGCCCAGCCGCTGCCGCTCGACCTGGTAGTGGCGCCGCCTCCCGACGGTCGCCACGGACACGATGCCCGCGTCGAGGAGGACGCCGAGGTGGCGCGAGGTCGTAGGCCACGAGTGGGAGAACCTGGAGCTGAGCTCGCCGGCGGTGAGCGTGCCGCCGCGGGCGACGAGCACCTGCAGGATGTGGCGCCGGGCACCGTCCTGGGACGAGGGGGGCGGCGCCCGCCGGCCACCGCGCTCCCCGGTCAGGCGAAGCACCAACGGAACCGGTACCCGGCGCGGCCGTTCCACCCGTAGCCCACCAGGCTCTGTTCACCCTGGCCTGGTGCGGAATCCTCCAGGTGCCGTGGTCAGCCCTCGGAGCCCGCGGCGGACGGCCGGGCGGCGGAGCGGTGGCGGATGGCCGGGGAGATGGCGAGCTGGCCGAGGGCGCCGAGCACGCCGGCGGCGCCGACCACGGTCCACAGCGTCACCTGGCCGGCGGCCAGCAGCCGGGTGCCGATCAGCGGGGCGAGCAGGCCGCCCACCGACCAGGCGAAACCGTACACGCCGTTGTACCGTCCCCGCAGGTGCGCCGGGGCGAGGGCGGCGACCACCGCCCCGGCCATGCCCGCCGTCATCACCTCGCCGAGCGTCCACACCGCCACCGTCGCCGCGTACACCGTGGTGGTCGTGGCCAGGGCCATCAGCCCGAAACCCACCCCGACGACGGCCATGCCGGCGGCGAGCGTCCGCCCAGGGTCGTACCGGGCCAGCCGGTCGCTCACCAGCGGCTGCACCACCACGATGAGCACGCCGTTCACCGCGAGCGCCAGCCCATAGGCGGAGGTGGGCAGCCCCTGACCGGTGATGGCCAGCGGCAGGGTGGTGAAGGCCTGCAGGTAGACGAACGTGTAGAGCAGGCTGATCACCACGAAGGCGAGCATCAGCCGGTCTCCGAGCACGTCACGGAAGCCGCCCGGCCGCTGCCCGGCCGCCGGCCGGGTCTCGGGGACCGCACGCCAGACCAGCAGACCGAAGATGAGCGAGGTGAGCGCGTCGATCCAGAACAGCCACAGGAACCCGTCCTGGGCGAGCCAGCCGCCCGCGACCATGGCGACGGCGAAGCCGAGGTTGATGGCCCAGAACAGCAGGCCGAAGGCCCGCGGCCGGTCATGTGCCGGGATGAGATCGGCCACCAGCGCCTGGGACGCCGGGCGGTAGGCGTCCAGCACCAGCCCGAGCAGTGCCATCACCGCGACGATCGCGGGCAGCGAGGTGCTGTACCCGAGGGCGAGCATGCCGGCCGCCGTCGCCACCATCGCGCCGGCCAGCGTGGCCCGGCGCCCGATGCGGTCGGCCAGCCAGCCGGCGACCAGCTGCGACACCAGCGAGCCCATCCCGAACACCGCGAGCACCACGCCCGCGGCCGCCAGCGACATGCCCCGGGCCTGGGTCAGGTAGACGCCGATGAAGGGTTCGACCATCGTGCCGAGCCGGTTCACGAAGGTGCCGCTGAACAGCACCCAGAACGGCCGGGGCAGCCCCCCGATCTTCGCGTGCAGGAAGGACCGCCTCCGGGCGGCGAGCGAGGTCACGCCGCCCATCCTCGGAGAGGCGCGGACGCCGGCGCCAGTCATTTAGTTCAGCCCGAAACGACGCCCGGCGCGGCGGGGACGGCGCCGCCCGGTGTGGCGAGGCGCGAGGGAACGGGGGCCGGCGGAAGCCGGGTCAGCAGAAGAAGGGCGGGCTGGACGGCAGGGCGATGAACGGGCGGGGCCCGCCGGGCGGCGGTTCCGCCGTGCCGGTGACCGCGCTGCCGGCCACCCCGTCGATCGCCCCGGGCCGGTCGCCGTCCCCGGCGCCGCCACCGGACCGATCCGTTCCACCGCCCGGCACCTCACCTGTGCCGGACCCGCCCGGCCCATCCGTACCGCCCAGGCCGGATCCGCGGCCTGTACCGGACGAGCGGTCGCCGCCGGATGCCGTGCCTCCGTGCGCCCCGGCGGCGCCGGTGCCCGCCGGACGGCCCGCGCCCGGCCCGGCATCCGGTCCCGGCCGGCCGGATCCTGGACCGCCCATGCCCGGTCCGGCCTCAGGTGCCGCCCCCGGACCGGTGCCCGGCCCTGCGCCGGGCCGGGGTGCGCGGCCCGGCCCGGGCCGGCCATCCGCCGCCGGTCCGCCGCTCGGGGCGCCGGAGGACCCGCCGCCCCGGCCCGGGGCGGCGGGCCGCCGGTCGGCGTGGTCGGTGCGCTCGCCCGTCCGGCCCGCCGGCCCGGACGGCGCCGGCCCTGGCCCGGCGGCGCCCTCTTCCCCCGGCCGGGTGGCGCCGGGCCGGCGGGTGCCCGCGTTCGGGCCGCCGGGCGCGCGGCCGCGGGACCAGAACGGGTTCCGGCCGGGCCCCCCGGGCCGGCCGCCATGGTGGCCGGGGGCCTGCACCGGGCGGGCGGCCCGGCCCGGCCCCGCCGCGGCCGGCGGGACGTGGATCCCGGACCGGTCGGGTCCGGGACCGGTGCCGGCCGGGCGCGGCGGACGGGGACCGGTGCGTGCGGGGGGTGGCGTCCGCCCGGACGGGCCATTCCCGGTTCCGGAGGGCCGCCCGGCGCCCGGCCCCGGACGACGGGGCGTGTCCTTGTCCGCGGCGGCCGGGCCGGTGACCCGGCGGCCTCGCCCACCGGCCCCGGCGCCGCCGGCCCACGACGCGCGGCCCGGCCCGCCGGCCGGGCGGCGGGTGGCCGGCGCGCCGCCGGCCGGGGCGTCGGGCCGGGCCGCTGGCGGGAGCCACTCCGGCGGCGGGCCGGGCGCCGCGCCGCCGGACCACGGCCGCCGGACCGGCACCCGTCCCCAGCCGGCCGGCGGTGCCGGTGCGGCCGGATACAGCCGCCGGCCGGTGCGCTGCACGATCTCCACGGCCAGCAGGATGCCGCTCGCGGTGACCCGCTGCCCGTACACGTCGGTGACCCGCAGCGTGAAAGGCCCGGCGCCGCCGCCGTGCCCGGCCACCCAATGGTCGCCGGCGCGGGCCAGCGGCTCCCAGCGCGCTCCGCGCCGCAACTCCACCCGGGCGAGCGCGTTGCCGTGGTCGATCGCCTGGACCGACAGCCACCGCGCCGAGGACCCCCGCGCGACCCGCACGGCCAGCGGGCGGGGGAGCGCGGGGTTGCGCACCGGGTGGTAGCGCACCGGCACCACGGCGACGCCGGGGACGGCGATCCGCGCGAACGCCGGACCGCTCAGGTCGATGACCCCCGGGGCGCACGCCGGGCACTCGCCGACGACCTGGACCCGGACCGTGCCGCCCGGCCCGGTGACGTCGAGGTAGGCGCCGCAGGCCGCCGCCCCGGCGAACTCGCGCGGGGAGACCGTGGCGGTCGGTGCGTCGCCGGGCGGGCCGCCGGCGGAGCAGCGCTCGCGCGACGCGCCGAAGTGGCCGCCGCCGGAGCCGAGGGCCCCGGCGACCCCGCCGGCCGCGCAGGCGGCGTCCCGCCCGGCCTGGGCACCCAGCGTCACCAGGGCCAGCGCCGCCGCCAGGCCGCCCGCCCACCCGGCGCGGGCCAGCGCCGCCCGCCGGACCCCGCGCGGCACCGGCCAGGCCCGCCCGCGCGGCGGCCCGACCCGCCGGACGGCCCGCCGCCACGCGTTCGGCGCGGCGGCGTCCCGACCCGGCGGGCCGGCCGGGACCGCCGGAGCCGCATGGACCGCGGCCGGGCCGGCCAGGGACGTCGGCGGCGCCGGGGTCGTGCGGGCCGCCCGGGCCGCCGGCGGGGCCGGGAGCCCGGCCGGGGCGGCCGGTGGGGGCGGGGACCCGGGGACCACCGGGCGGTGCCGATCGCCGTTCATGGCTTACCTCCGCAGGGCGTGCCCTTGACGAACGCGGAACGCGACCATGGTGTCACAGCGGGCGACGACAGGGCGGGACACATGACCGAATCGTGGCCGTCGGGCGCGCCGTCGCCAGGCCGCCGTTCATCGCCCTGCCCGCCGGGCGATCCGCCGCCGGGAGCGGCGGGTCCGGGGTCGTCGCCCGGCGCGTCGACGGCCCGGCGGGCACCCGCGTAACGTGTGCGAAACACCAAGCGGGCAGACTGGTAGATGACCAGACATGTCTTCCGCCGACTCAGAGAATGGCTCAGCGCGACGACGATGGTGTCCGTCACCGTCCGGCAGAAGGGGATGCCTTGGACCGCCAGCAGGAGTTCGTGCTCCGCACGCTCGAAGAGCGCGACATCCGGTTCATCCGGCTCTGGTTCACCGACGTGCTCGGGTTCCTGAAATCGGTGGCGATCGCCCCGGCCGAGCTCGAAGGCGCCTTCGCCGAGGGCATCGGGTTCGACGGCTCCTCCATCGAAGGGTTCGCCCGGGTCCACGAGTCGGACATGCTGGCCAAGCCGGACCCGTCGACCTTCCAGATCCTGCCCTGGCGCAGCGAGACCCCGGGCGCGGCGCGGATGTTCTGCGACATCCTCATGCCGGACGGTTCCCCGTCCCACGCCGACCCGCGCTGGGTGCTGAAGCGGACGCTGGCCAAGGCCGCCGACATGGGCTTCACCTTCTACACCCACCCCGAGATCGAGTTCTACCTGCTCAAGGAGCGTCCCGAGGCCGGCAGCCGGCCGGTGCCGAACGACTCCGGCGGCTACTTCGACCACACCCCGCACAGCTCGGGCCACGACTTCCGGCGTAACGCGATCATGATGCTGGAGGCGATGGGCATCTCGGTGGAGTTCAGCCACCACGAGGGCGGCCCCGGCCAGCAGGAGATCGACCTGCGCTACGCCGACGCCCTCACCACCGCCGACAACATCATGACCTTCCGCCTGGTCATGAAGGAGGTCGCGCTGGAGCAGGGCATCTGGGCGTCGTTCATGCCCAAGCCCTTCACCGACTACCCCGGCTCGGGCATGCACACCCACATGTCGCTGTTCGAGGGGGACCGCAACGCCTTCTACGAGCCGGGAGCCGAGTACCAGCTGTCCAAGATCGGCCGCTCGTTCATCGGCGGGCTGCTCCGGCACGCCGCCGAGATCAGCGCGGTGACCAACCAGTGGGTCAACTCCTACAAGCGCCTGTGGGGCGGCAGCGAGGCGATCGCCGGGCTGGGCGGCGAGGCGCCGAGCTACATCAGCTGGGGGCACAACAACCGGTCGGCGCTGGTCCGGGTGCCCATGTACAAGCCGCACAAGGGCAACTCCACCCGGGTGGAGTTCCGCTCGCTGGACTCGGCGGCCAACCCCTACCTCGCCTACGCGGTGATCCTGGCCGCCGGCCTCAAGGGCATCGAAGGCGGCTACGAGATGCCGCCCGGCGCCGAGGACGACGTGTGGGCCCTCACCAGCGCCGAGCGGCGCGCGCTCGGCATCGAGCCGCTGCCGCAGAGCCTCGACGAGGCGATCAGCATCATGGAGCGCAGCGAGCTGGTCGCCGAGACCCTGGGCGAGCACGTCTTCGACTACTTCCTGCGCAACAAGCGCGCCGAGTGGCACGAGTACCGCCGCCAGGTCACCGAGTTCGAGCTCGGCCGCTACCTGCCGGTGCTCTGACCCCGCCGGTCTCTCCGGCCGGCGGCGCACCGCCGGCCGGAGATGCCCGATCCGCGGCTCCAGGTGTCCCTCCGGTAATCGGGTGGCGGAGCCGGGGCGGCGGGGGCGAACATCGCGGGATGGACGCTTTCCTGCGCACCGAACGGCTGGTGCTACGACCGGTCACCGCGGCCGACGCCGGCGGGCTGCTCGCCCTGCACGGCGACCCCGAGGTCATGCGGTTCATCAACGGCGGCCGGCCGGCGAGCCGCGAGGAGATCGAGACGGTGACCCTGCCCCGGCTGTGCCGCGAGTACGCCTGCATCGGCACCCGCGGTTTCTGGGCCGCCGACGAACGCTCCACCGGGGCCTTCCTGGGCTGGTTCGAGTTCCGGCCGGTGGACGAGCACGATCCGGCCGTGGTCGAGCTCGGCTACCGGCTGGGCCGGGCCGCCTGGGGCCGGGGGCTGGCCACCGAGGGCGCGCGCGCCCTGATCGACAAGGGGTTCACCGCCCTCGGCGTCACCCTGGTCACCGCCAACACGATGGCGGTGAACGTCCGGTCGAGGCGGGTGATGGAGAAGGCGGGTCTGTCGTTCGTACGGTCTTTCACCGAGGATTGGCCGGAGGCGATCGACGGATCCGAGCACGGCGAGGTGGAGTACCAGCTCACCCGGGCCGACTGGCGGCGCCGCCGCTAGCGGCCCCGCCCGGCCGGTGACCGTCCGTGGACATCGGCCGGGATCTGTATGAGCATCGTCTCGCACCGTTGATCGTCCGGCGGATCCCGCGGTGACCGCCGGACCGACCGGAGGACGCGATGATCGATGGCGGGCCGGCCGGGGCCGGCCGGGTCCCGGTGGCGGGGCCGGAGCCGGTCGGGCGGGCCGGCGAGCTGGCGCGGATCGAGGCGGCCGTCGCCGGCGCGGCGGCGGGCGGCCGCGGCCTGGTCCTGATCGACGGCGAGCCGGGAGTGGGCAAGACCCGGCTGCTCGGATATCTCGTCGAGCGGGCACGCGCCGCCGGGCACGCCGTGCTGGCCGGGGGCGCCACCGAGTTCGAGCGCCTGGTCCCGTTCGGGATGTACGTGGACGCCTTCACCCGGCTGTCGGACGAGTACGGCCCGTCCGGCGGCGCGGCGGCGGGCACCGGGCCCGGCGGGCTGGCGGAGGCGGCGCTGGACACCCTGCTGTCGGCGGGCCGGGCCGGCCAGGCGGGCGACACCGAGCGCGGGCGGCTGGACCGTTACCACACCTACCGCGGCATCCGGGCGCTGCTCGCCCACCTGGCGGCCGGCCGGGGCGCGGTGCTCGTGCTCGACGACCTGCACTGGGCGGACGACCCGTCGCTCGAGCTGACCGAGTTCCTGCTGCGCCGGCCGCCGGCCGCCGGCTTCCTGATGGCGATCGCCTGCCGCTCGGCCATGATCCCGCCGGTGGTGGCCGACGCCGCCCGGGCGGACGCGCACGTCGTCCGGCTCGGCCTGGCGCCGCTGGACGAGGACGCGGCCGACCTGCTGATGCCGCCGGAGACCGGCCCGGCCCGCCGCCGGCTGATGTACCGGGCCAGCGGCGGGAACCCGCTGTTCCTGCGGGCGCTGCGGGACGCCGACGACCCCACGCTGGCCGAGCTGGCCGAGGGCCGCCCCGGTGCCGCGCCCGCCCTGGAGCGGACGCTGCTGGCGGTGCTGCGCCGCGAGCTGGACCGCCTCACCCCGGCCGGCCGGCGGGCCGCGCACGCGGCGGCGGTCGCGGGCGAGCTGGCCTCACCCGTGGTGATCTCGCAGGTCGCCGAGCTGGAGCCCGCCGCGGCCGCCGCGGCGGTGGACGAGCTGTGCCGGTACGGCCTCGGCGCGCTGGCCGGCACCCGGTTCGCCTTCCGCCATCCGCTGCTGCGCGCCGCCGCCTACGACACGTGCGGGGCCGGCTGGCGCGTCGCGGCGCACGCCCGTATCGCCGGCCACCTGCGCCGCAACGGCGGATCGCTGGCCCTGCTCGCCCACCACACCGAGCGGTACGCCGAGCCGGGGGACGAGCGGGCCGCCCGGACGCTGGGCGAGGCCGGCGTCGCGTCCCTGGACTCGGCGCCGGCCACCGCGGTGCGCCTGCTCCGCGAGGCCCTGCGGGTGCTGCCCGACCGGGACGACCTGATGCCCTACCGCGCGCACCTGCTCACCGGCCTGTCCCGCGGCACCGGCGTGATGGGTTCGCTGACCGAGAGCCGGCGCATCCTGCACCAGGTCATCGACCTGCCGCTCGACGTGTCCTCGGCCGCGGTCGCCTTCTCCTCGGTGATCTCCCGGCTGCTCGGCCGGCTGGACGAGGCCCGGGCGCTGCTCAGCGCGCAGGCCGGCCGGGCCGGGCTGGACCTCAAGGTGCGCAGCCAGCTGCTGGTGGAGCTCGCCGCAGTGGCGACGCTGCGCGCCGACCCGGCCGAGGTGCGCCGGTACGCGCTGGAGGCCGCCGAGGTGACCGCGCGCACCGGCGACGCGGCGCTCGGCTGCGCGGCGCAGGCGCTGCTGGCGCTGGCCTGCCTGCAGGACGGTGACGTGGCCGCGGCGCGCGCGCACGCCACGCGCGCCGGCTGGCTGATGGACGGCGCGCCGGACGCCGCGCTGGTCCGGCACGTCGAGCTGGTCGCGCCGCTCGCCTGGAGCGAGACCTGCCTGGGCCGGGTGGCCGAGGCCGCGCGCCACCTGCAGCGGGGCATCGACCTGGCGACGATGTCCGGCCGCAGCTACGCGATGCCCTACCTGCTGATCGGCCAGGCGCGGTGCCTGGCCCGCGCCGGCCGGCTGGCCGAGGCCATCGAGGCCGCCGAGCACGCCGTGGCGGCGTCGGAGTACATCAAGAGCAGCGAGACCCTCGCGATGGCCCGCGGCGTCATGCTGCTGCCCGTGCTGTGGCGGCACGGCGCGCGGCCGGCCGTGGCGCTGGCCGGCCAGGTCGCCGCGTCCGGCCCCGGCTCGGCCTGGTGGCGGGCGATGGCGAACGTGTCGGTGGCCCGGGTACGGCTCGCCGCGGGCGGCGCCGGGCCGGGGGAGGTGCCGCCGCTGCCGGACCCGCTGTCCCGGGATACCGAGGTCGAGCGGCTCGCGGTGGAGTCGATCCGGGCCGGCGCCGGCGGCGACACCGGGACGGCGCTCGGCCGGGCCGCGGCGGCGGTGGCCGCGGCAGCCGGCGGCACCGCCTACGATCTGGGCACCGCCCACGACGCCCGCGCCCGCGCGCTGTGCGGGAGCGACGACCTGGCCGGGGCCGCGGCGGCCGCCCGGACCGCCGCCGGGCACTTCGCCGAGTGCGGCGCCGTCGTCGAGCGCGGCCTGGCCCACCAGCTGCTGGCCACCGTGCACGACCGGACGGGCGACCTTCCGGCGTGCCGCGACGCGATCGCCCAGGCCAAGGCCGCCTACCGCGAGTCGGGCGCCGACTGGCTGGCCGGCCGGCTGGTCCGGGCGGAGCGGCGGCTGGCCGCGCGCGGGCCCCGGCAGCCGGCGGGCACGGCCGCCGGCTCGCCGGCGCTGACCGCCCGGGAACGCGAGGTGGCCGCCCTGGTCGGCCAGGGGCTGACCAACCGCGAGGTGGCCGAGCGCCTGCGGCTCAGCCGCAAGACGGTGGAGACCCACGTGGCCAGCATCTTTAGCAAGTTGGACGTCCGCTCCCGGGTGGCGCTCGCCCGGCGGCTGGCCGGCCAGGGCGACATCCCGGTCCCGGGCGGTTGACGGCACGCCGGCCGGGTGCCCCCCTCGGGCACCCGGCCGGCGCGGATCGGTGGGCGGCCGGCCGGCCCATGACCGCGTCCTGCAGCGCCACCCGGGCGATCTGCCGACCGCCGGGAGACGAACGCGGGGCGGGGCCGGACCGGAGCCGCGCCGGAGGGCGTCCGCCACCGCGGCTCCGGCCCGGTACCGCCCGGTGGCGCGGTCAGTCGCCGGAGTCGCCGGAGTCGCCGCCGGCCAGCCAGTCGTCCATCATCTGCTGGAGCTCGGTGGGGTCGACCTTCTCCTTCTTGGCGCACGGATCGGACGGCACGATCCTGGTGAGTCCCACATAGACCACGTTGATGGGCTGCTGCAGGCCGCCGCCGCTGACCGTCGACGTCGTGACCGTGATGCTCTTCATCAGCGGATCCGCCGCCTTGATCTCGCACGGATCCCCGGTCGAGGTGTTCGTCACCCCGGTGGACGGGACCCCCGAGGGGGCGCTGCTGTAGGTGGCGCTGATCCAGGTGGACGTGCCGCCGCTGCCCGGGGTGCCCCCGCCCGGGCCGCTGACGACGGTGGCGCCCGGGATGGGCCGCAGCGGGATGGGATCGGTCATCACGTCGGTGGGGAACAGCAGGTCGCCCTCCTCGGAGATGAAGTGGCAGATGCTGTCGTCGGGCGTGCCGTCACAGGCCTGCTCGGGATGCGCGTTGATCCACGCCGCGTACTGGTCGGCGGCGGTGGGATCGTCGGCGGCGGCCATCGGAGCCGCGTTGATCACCGAGAAGTCGGGTCCCTTCGGGTACAGGTTGGGGAACTCGCGGGCCATCCAGTACGCCAGGGCCTTGCCGATGGCGAAGTCGCCCGGCTCGTTGGGGTGGAAGCTCTCCTGCAGCGCCAGGAACAGCTTGCCCTGGGCGGCGATGGCGCCGCGGAACTTCAGCGCGTTGAAGTAGGAGTCGGGCTGGCCGAGTTCGTGGCCGGCGACCACGCTGGTGCCGCCCGGCCCGTCGGAGTTGGGGTCGAACACGTGCACCTTCACTCCCGGGAAACGGGCCCGGTAGCGCGACACCGCGTCCCGGATCGCCTGGTTCGCCCCGGCGGCGAACGGATACAGCGCGTCCAGGGCCGCCCCGGTGAAGCCGCCGATGTCCTTGTTCCCGGACGGCTTGACGGCCAGCGGGTAGAGCGCCACGACCAGTTCGGCCTTGTCGCCGGCCGCCTCCTTCGCCTTGACCAGGCCCTGCTCGACGTTCGCCGAGACCTGCCCCATCTGCTGCAGGTGCCGCTCCACCTCGGCCTTCACCGCGACCAGCTGCATCCCCCACCCGTGCACCGGGTTCCCCTTGGCCACGCCCTTGGCGTACGCCTTGAGCGCGGTGGCCAGCAGCGGGCCGAAGCCGGCGTCGTTGCCGCCGAGCCCGAAGTACGCGATGTCCACGTCGCCGGTGGGCACCCCGGCGAGCTGGGCGGGATTGCGCACCTCGTGCACGTTCGGGTGCTTCTCGTCCTCGTACTGCGGGTCGGTGAGGTGCTTGGTCTCCGCGCCCGAGGAGGCATTGAAGATCAGCCGGTCCGGGCCCCAGGTGCTCTTCATCTGCTGGGGCTGGATGGTGTAGCTCAGCGCCGGGTAGCGGTTCGCCTCCAGGGCGACCCAGGCCACGTGCAGCGGCGCGTAGCCGGACCGGTGCCGGGTGTCCTCGCTGCCGTCGGCGTTGGGGACGTAGGTGCTGCCGCTGCTCGCGCCCTCGCCGCTGGTGTAGCTGTCACCGAACCCCACCACCGTCGTCGGGGTGGTCGGGGGTGGCGTGGGCGTCGGGGTGGGGTCGGGCGGCAGCGTCGGCGGCACCGGGAACCCGGTCGGCGGGACCGGCACCAGCGTGGGCTTGATGGGCGGGGTGGTCGGCCGGGGGACCGGGGTGCCGGCGCTCGCGGGCAGGACGCCGAGGACCGTGACGAGTAGGGAGGCCAGCAGGCCGATCAGGGCCGGGCGCCAGGGCGCAGGCCGGCGTAACCGGCGCGGAGGTCGCATGGGGGCATGCCTTCCTGTCGGGGAGGGACGAGCCGGAAGGCCCGACGCAGGCATCATCCGCCGCCGGGCCGCCGCTAGCATCGGGTGTCACCCGCCCCGCCACCCCGAGATCCGCCCGCCCCGCCCCGCCCCGCCGCCCGGTGCTGCGGGCCGCTCCGCCGGGTCGTCGGGGAGTCCGGTATCGGCCGTCCGCCGGTCCGGTACCTGGAGCCGCTCTGCCGGGTCGTCGGGGAGTCCGGTATCGGCCGTCCGCCGGTCGATGGCGTGGATCACTCCGCCCGGCCGTTGGGCAAGCGGTCATCGCGCCCGCCGCCGGCCCTCGCGGGCCGGGCACCGTCTCGCCGGTCCGTCCGGAAGCCCGGCGGCACCGGCATCGTGGGGTCCGCCGGTGTACATCGGCGGATCTGTGGTATCTAGTGCTTTTCCACTTTTCGGCTCCCCGGACCGGGGAGCAGGATGGAGGTCTTTCAGCATGGGAACGTCCGCCGGCTGCCTGCAGACCGCGCTCACCGTACCGGCCCGGTTCCGTGGCCCGGAGGGCACGGCCAACGGCGGCTGGGTGGCCGGCACGCTCGCGGCCACCCTGCCCGGCACGCTCGACCGGGACCACCCGGTGGAGGTGACGCTGCACCGCCCGGTGCCGCTGGACACCGAGCTCGCGGTGGGGCACGTGGCCAACTCCGGCACGCTCTCGCTCGACGGCCAGGTGCTGGCCGAGGCCATCCCGGTGGCCGAGGACCTCACCCCGCCGCCGTTCGTGCCGTTCCCGGACGCGGCGCGGGCCGAGGCCGGCTTCGCGGGGCTCACCGGCCATCACCCGGTACCCGGCTGCTTCGTCTGCGGGCTGCGCGGCCCGGGCGACGGCCTGCGGATCTTCCCCGGCCCGGTGCCCGGCACCGGCCTGATCGCCGCGGGATGGCGCGTCCCGATGACCATCACCGAGCCGGACGGCACCGTGCCGGACGCGCTCGTCTGGGCGGCGCTGGACTGCCCGTCCGGGTGGGCGAACGTGGACGCGGGCGGTCCAGGGCTGCTCGGCCGGATGACCGCCCGGCTGTTCCGCCGGGTCTACCCGGGCGGCACCTACTCCGTCGTGGCCCGGGCGACCGGTCGCGAGCGGCGCAAGCTCTTCGGCACCAGCGCGGTGTACGAGGTGGACGGCACGCTGGTCGCCGCGGCCAAGGCCACCTGGATCATCCCGGCCTGAGCCCGATCACCACGGGGTCCGCTCCCCACGCGGGCGACTCACGACGGGGCGGCTCATGACGGTGGCGGCTCACGACGGAGTCCGGTCGCCACGGGGTCCGATCATGACGAGGTCCGGTCATGACGAGGTCCGGTCATCACTGGAGCTGGTCACCGCGGGGTCCGGGACACCACGGGTCCGATCGTGACGGGCCCAGGGATCACAGGTCCGGTCACCGCGGGGTCCGGTCACCAGGGCAGGCCGCGCAGCAGCAGGGCCGCGCGGACGCCGAGCAGCGCCAGCGCGGCCACTCCGATCACGGTGGAGGCGGCGAACACCGCCCACCGGAACAGCCGGTAGCTCACCGGTGCCAGCGTCGCCGGCCGGCGGCGGGGCGCCCACGGGCCGCGCAGGTCGGTGGTGGTCAGCCCGCTCTCGCCGTCCTCGCCCTGCCGGTCGTCCTGCCGGTCGTCCTGCCGGCCGTCGCGGTCAACGCCGGCCTCCGGCAGGGCCGGCGCGGCGCCGGTGCCCGGCGCGGCCGGCTCGGGCACCGGCAGGCCGGTGAGCCAGGCGAGCAGCCGGCCGATGGCCGGGTCGTCGGGCGGCAGCCCGGAGGCCAGGTAGCGTACCTCGGCCGCCGTCTTGGCCAGGTCGCGGGCCATGTTGCCCAGCCCCACGCCGTCGAACCAGCCCGGCAGCTCGCCGGCCCCGCTGCCCACGCTGGTCCGCAGCAGCAGATCGGCCTTGGTGACCACCACGGCCACCCGCTGCTGCCGGCCGCCGTCGGAGCGGGCGGCCAGCTCGTTGCGGACCCGCTGGAAGGTGTCGGCCGGGTCCTCCGGCGAGAACACCACCCCGGCGGCCGCCAGGTCGTCCCGCTCGGCCGGGGTGAGGGCCCGCCGCACCAGCGGCAGCGCGAAGGGGTCCACCACGATGAGCATCGCCTCGCCGTGCGCCAGGTAGCTCATCTCCTCGACCCGCGAGGCGCCGGTGTAGCTCTCCCCGGCCGGGTCGAACAGGTAGATGATGCGGTCACCGTCCCGGGCGCCCGGCATGGTGACGTCGATCATCGTGGCGGACGGCGCCGGGGTCGTGGTCTTGGCCACCCGGCCGTGCCGCAGCTCCCGGCGCAGCCGGGCGAAGGCGATCTCGTCCCCCTCCACGACGAACCCGGCCCGCCCGCGCGCCGCTCGCACCACGCCGTGCAGCGCGTTGATGGCCAGCACCATGAACGTCGTCTTGCCCGCGTCCGGGCCGCCGACAAAGGGCAGCGGCTCGATCCGGGCGCGGCCGATCCGGTGCGGCAGCACCCGGCCGCACTCCGGGCAGTAGGCGCGCAGCCGGAAGCGGCCGAGCACGATCGCGGTGGGCAGCCGGGTGCCGCACCGGCACACGTGCCGGAACGCCCCGTCGAGGTTCGGGGCCAGATGGCGGTGCCGCAGGTCACAGGTGGGGCAGGCGTACTCCGGCAGCGCGATGCGCGCGTAGCACTGCGGGTGCGGGCAGGTCTGCAGGATGCGCCGCACCAGCATGACGGCCTCCTCCACGCCGCGCAGCAACCCGGCGCAGGCCAGCCAGGCCAGCATCCCGGTCGCGGTGACCAGCGCCCAGGCCAGCGTGAACGCGGCGGCGACCAGCCCGACCGGGACGACGGCCAGCGCCATCCCGGTGACGACGGCCAGCCACAGCGGCAGCAGGAACAGCCCCTGCAGGTTGCCCATCAGCCACCGCGTCACCCTGGCCAGGATCGACCGGGCGGCGGCCAGCGCGGACGGCACCGCGAGCCGGACCGTCCGCCACCAGTCCAGCGGGGCCTGCGCGAACGCGTAGTGGCGGTACACCGGGTCGCGGCCCGGCCCGGCGGCGGCGGGCACGGTGGGGGAGGCGCCGGCCGCGCCGGCCGGCAGCAGCACCCGGGCGGCCCGGGTGAACCAGTGCACGGCCCCGGCCAGGGTGGCGGCGACCAGCGTGGCCGCGCACAGCACCGGGAACCCGTAGCGGAACCCGAAGTACATGCAGCCGCCCCACACCACCAGGCCGACCACGAAGACGAACGGCATCAGCGGGCCTCCGGGTGCACGGCACCCTCGCCCCGGGCCAGCTCGCGGGCGGCGGCGGCCAGCCGCTCGTCCCGGCGCGCCCAGGCCGGCGGCCGGCCGAACGGCCCGGACAGCCGGGACCTGGCCCAGCCGGCCAGCTCGGCCGGCAGCGGGACGCCCGCCAGGTGCAGCAGCAGCGCCACCTCCAGCAGCGCGCCGGCCTCCTCGCGGGTGCCCGCGGCGGCCAGCCAGTCGCCGGCCAGCCGGGCACGGCCGGCATCGGGCAGCGCGCCGGCCACGTCGGCCCGCCGGGCCGGTGCCTCGCCGGCCAGGGTGCGGGCGGCGAGCGTGGCGGCCTCCCGCGACACCTCCTCGTCGGCCTCGCGCTCCAGCGCGTACAGCCGGGCCAGCAGCTCCGCCGCCTCGGCGGCGCTCGCCGCCGCCGGCAGGGCGGCCGCCAGCAGGACCGCCTCGGCGTCCCGGGCCGGGTAGCCCGGCACCAGGGCGGCGACCCGCTTCGCCAGCCGCACGCAGCCGGGGTCGGCGACGCCGGCCGCGCGGAACGCGCGGGCCGGCAGGTCGCGCAGCCGGGGGGAGACGTCCAGTGCCGCGCCCAGCAGCTCGACCAGCTCGGCGCACTCCGCCGGCGCCGGCGGCTCTCGCCACACCTCCTCCAGCGCCGCGTCCAGCGTCTCGCCCGGCTCCCGGCCACCGGCCGCGCCGGGTGCGTCCCCGGCGGGATCAGGTATCCCGTCCGGCCCTGGGGCGCCGGACGTCGTGCCGGGGGAGTCCCCGGCCGGGTCTGGTGTCGCGCCCGGTCCTGGGACGCCCGTGACGTCGGCGCCCATTACCTCATCCTGGTCAGCGCGGACGTCGCGGTTCGCGCGCTCCCGCCGGCCGGTGGGCTCGCCGGGTGACTTCCCGGTGGTGTCCGGTGCCGGGCCCGGGCCGGGGACGCCCGCGAGCTCGCCGGGTGTGCCCCCGGTGGTGTCCGGTGTCCGGCCCGGCCACAAAGGCCGGTTCCCGGCGGTGATCCCGGGCCCGGCCGCCGGGCCCTTCGTGGCGGTGGCGGCGGCCAGGTCCAGCAGGCGGGCGGTGGCGGCGGGGCGGCCGAGCAGGCCGTGCCGCACCTGGGCCAGGACCAGCGACAGCGCGGTGCGCGGCGCCGCCGACAGGTCCGCGCCGGCCAGCCGGCGCACCGCGGCCGCCGGCAGGCCGTCGCGGACGTGGTCGGGCGCCTCCTCCAGGCCGGGCACCGCCCCGGCCAGCACCGCCGCGCGTGCCTCGTCGGGCACGGTGTCCAGCAGCCGGCCGAGGTCGCCGCGGCCGGCCCGGACCAGCGCCCGGGTCGCCGACGCCAGCAGCCCGGCGTCCACCGGGGCGTGCACCGCCCGGGCGGTGCGCAGCACCGCGGCCAGCTCGCCGAGGTCGCCGGCGGCGGCCAGCGCCCGATCGGCCTCGGCGCCGAGCCGGGCGCGGACCTCGGCCGACCGGGCCGGCGCGGGCGCGGGCAGGCCGGTGTCGCGCAGGGCCAGCACCGCGCACCGGGCGGCGTAGGCATCGTCGGCGCCCGGCGGCGCCACCGCGCGGGCGGCGGACGCCAGCTCGTACCCCATCCGGCCGGCCGCGGCGGCCAGGTCGTCCCACACCTCGCCGGGCAGGTCGGCGCGCAGCGCCCGCGCGACGGCCGCCTCCTCCGCGGCGGTCACGCTCGGGTCGCCCCGGCAGAAGGCCAGCAGCGCCGCCCAGGTGTCCGGGCCGGGGGCGGCACGGCCGCCGTCCGGGGCGGGCAGCGCGGCCAGCTCGCCGAGCGCGTCCAGGCCGGCCAGGTCCAGCTGGCGCCAGCAGTCGGCCGTGGTGCGGGCGAACCGGCCGGGCGGCGGGCCGGGCGGGTGCGGCTCGGCGAGCCGCACCACCTCGTCGTCGGTGCCGGCCGGCAGCCAGCAGTCCGGGGTGGTGCCCACCAGCGGCTGCGCCGCCGCCGCCGGATCTCCGCTGTAGGTGGCGAACGCCAGCCGCGCCGCCGCCGGCCAGGGCAGCGAGAACGAGACCACCGCCAGCCACCGGACGATCTCCTCGACCTCCGCCGACACCAGCACCACCCGCCCGTGCCCGCGGGCCAGCACGCCGCCGACCGCGTCCAGCAGCAGCGCCAGCCGCCGGTAGGCCGGCTCGCCGCCGGCCGCCAGCCAGCCGGCCAGCGACTCGGGGTCGGTGCCGTCGCCGGGCGGCAGGTCGTCCAGCTCGGCCAGCTCGGTGCCCGGCGGCGCCGGCTCGGCCGCCCACAGCGGGGAGCGCCACATCTCCACCGGCCGCAGGCCGGTCAGCTCGTCCGCCTCGGCGACCACCGCGTGGCCGAGGAAGTTGCCGTACCGGCCCGAATAGTCGCGACCCAGGTACACGCACCGGGTGAGCAGGCACCACCGGCCGTCCAGCACCTCGTAGGCCAGCGCCACCGGGAAGTCCGCGAGCTGCTCGCCGGTCGGCGCCAGCGGCGCGCCGGGCGGCGGCCGGTAGGCCAGCCGGGCGGCGACCTGCCCGGCCAGGCCGGGCGGCAGGCCGGGGGAGGCGGCGACCACCTGGAACCCGGCCCGCCCGTCCGGCCCGCCGGCCGCCGAGGTGTAGTGCAGCTGCCAGGCCACTACGCCATCCTCCGCCCGGTCACCCGCGCACCCCGCGGATCATGCCGAACCGGTACAGCAGCCACAGCAGCGGATCTTCCACCCGGTACGGGCGGATACCACCAGGGCTGACCTCGTCCGCGGCCGGGATCTCGCCCAGCGCCGACAGGCCGAACAGCCCGAAGTCGGTGAAGTGCTGGCGCAGGTAGCGGTCCACCATCGCCGCCTGCCACTCCTCCAGCAGCGCCCGCACCTGCTCGTGCACCGCCTCCCGGTCGTCCAGGTCCAGCGTGCCGGACGGGGTGCGGGCGCGGTGCAGCGCCGAGCGGGCGTCCATGCCCTCGCGCAGCGCGTCGATCTTGCTGATCGCCACCGCGACCGGCACCTTCAGCCGCCCCGAGCCGGACCGGTCGCGCAGCAGCTCGGTGACCCGGCTGATGACGTTGATCGGGTCGCTGTCGGGGTCGGCGGCGTTCACCCCGCCGCGCGCCCGGGCCGGGCCGCTCAGCGCCGGCTTCGCGCCGGGCAGCTCCAGCGGGTCCAGCAGGAAGATGATGGCGTCCGCCGCGTTCAGGTAGCGCAGGTGGGTCTCGGTCGACTCGCGGCTGCGCAGGTCCTCGCCCGCGGTGTCGAACAGCACCAGGGTCAGCGACACCGTCCGGCTGCGCAGCCGGCCCGGCACGGTGCGGGTCAGCAGGTACACCAGCGGGTCGCGCGGCTCGGCGGCGGCCGGCTGGGTGGTGGCCAGCAGCCGGTGTTCCCCGTACAGCGGGCGGGCGAAGTCCCGCTTGTACCGGGCGATCGTCCGGTCGTCGCAGGCCACCAGCGAGGCGTCCAGCTCCGCCCCCACCCGGTTGGTCAGCTCGTGCAGCAGCACCGCGATGTAGGTGCTCTTGCCGGCGCCCTTCGCCCCCACCAGCGCGACGATCTTGCCGGGGTTGGCGCAGTACTCGGCGGGCAGCCGGTTGTGGCACTCCGGGCAGGCCCGCCAGCCGGTGGAGTGCCCGCAGTACGGGCAGTCGGCGCGGCGGCCCGGCCGGCGCACCGAGAACACCGGCGGCAGCGAGGCGGCGGCCGGCGAGCCCAGGTAGCGGGCCAGGGTCTCGTCCAGCTCGGCCTCGCAGCCGCCGCGCCCCGGGCGGCCCGCGCAGCGGAACGCGATCCGGCCGCGGTCCAGCCGGGCGAAGCAGAACGGGCAGGTGATGAGCACGGGATTTCAGTCCACCTTCAGCCGCCGCACCGGCGGGTCGATCAGGGCCACCTCGCCGCCGGGCCCGGCGACGCCGTCCTCGGGCCCCTCGGCGAAGCAGCGCAGCCAGTAAGGCCGCTCCTGGCGCGGCGCCGGCACGGTCAGCCGGGCGGGCACCTCCAGGTCGGTCCACGCGTCGAGCAGCACGCCGTCGCCGGGGGAGGTCGGCTGCACGTGCCCCGGCTTGAGCACCAGCGCCAGCCGGCGCAGCCGCACCGGGCGGTCCGCGGTCACCTCGACGACCACCGAGCGCCGCCAGGCCGGCCCCTGCCGGACCAGGTCGTAGCGCACCGGGACGTGCCCGGGCAGCCGCAGCGCCGCGGCCGGGCCGCGTACCCGGGTGCCGCGGATCATCGAGGCCGGCGCCACCTCGATGGCCACCGGCGCGCCCTCGGGGACGTCCAGCCGCACCCCGCCCTGCGCCCGGTAGGCCGCCGCGCTGACGATCATGTGCTGCCCGTTCCACCGCACCTCGACCTCCGGCACGTCCGGCGGCCAGGTGAACCCCAGGTACACCGTGGCCCCGCGGCGCTGGGCGGTCAGGCCGCCCGGCGGCGGCAGGTTCACGTGCTGCACGTGCGCGCCCACGGTGGCCAGCTCGCCGGCCACCGTCACCGCCAGCAGCACGCTCTCCCCGGACCGGGGGCGCACCGCCTGCCCGTCCCGGGTGGGCACCGCGGGGATCGGCCGGGTGGCGGCGCGCAGCTCGCCCACCGACAGGGTGGTGCCCGGCGGCCAGCCGGGCGGCCCGTCCAGCGCCACGATCTCCACCGTGCCGGCCGGCGGCTGGTCGTAGCGGGCCAGGAAGGTGCCCGGCGCTGACGCGTCCGGGGTCAGGGTGAGCGACGGCACCGGGGCCGGCCGCCCGCGCGGGGTGACGCTGCGCCGCACCCCCGGGGTGAGCACCTCGCCGTCCGGCACCGGGTACGCCGCGGCCACCACGTAGACGTGGGTGGCCCCGTTCACCACCCCGGTGTCGCGGAACCCGGCCCCGTCGGTGGGCAGCGGCACCCCGTCCCGGGTCACCACCACCCGGGACGCCTCGGCCGGCGCCGTCCACCGGCCCGACACCACGCCGTCCCCGGCCACCAGCGCGACGTCGGCGGGTTCCGGCCGGACCACCACCGCGGTGGCCGCCGCCGGCATCGCCACGGCCTCCTCCCGCCGGGCCACCACCGAGTACACCAGCGGCACGTTCACCGGCGGCCGCTCGTCGCGCGCCGACGGCCGCTCGGTCGTCACCAGCGGCGTGCCGTTGCGGTACACCTCGTACACGATGCGGCCGGCCCGCGACGGCGACGGCTGCCAGGACACCGCCACCTCGCCGTCCTGTGCCTCCGCCCGCGGCGAGCGCGCCGGGTACGGGGCCAGCCGGGCCATCAGCTCCCGGGCGCCCGGCAGGTCGGGCACCCGCTGCAGCGCGTCGCGCAGCGCCAGCCACGCGTCGTCGGGGTCAAGGGCGGCCCGGGCCCGGTCGCGCAGCCGGGTCGCCCGGGCCAGCCGGCCGCGCACCTCGGTGGCCAGCGCCGCCGCCTCGCCGGCCAGCGCCCCCGGGTCCAGCGCGGCGGCGAAGTCCGCGGCGGCGTGCACCTGGCCGGTGTCGATCAGCTCGCGCAGCCGGGCCGCCGCCCCGCCGCCGGCGCCGCCCTCGGCGCGCACCGCGAACACCAGCCGGCGCGCGTCACCCGGCGCCAGGTCCAGCTCGGTCGTCGCGTGCCGCAGCAGGCTCCCCTCCCGGGGATGCTCGCGCAGCCGCTCGCGCAGCCGCGACACCACGTCGTACCTGATCATCGCCGCCGGGTCGGCGGCGTGCAGCGCGGCCAGCACGGTGTCGGCGCTGATGGTCCACGGCCCGCGCGCCCGGGCCGCCCAGCGCTGCTCGGCCGCCGCCAGCGCCTCGGGCACCGGCGCGGCGCCCGGCACCGTGAAGCCGTCCAGCACCCGCATCCCGGCGCAGCGGTCCCCGAACAGGAACCGGCCCAGGTGCGGCAGGCCGAGGGTGTCCAGCGCCTCCCGGACCTTGCCGAACCCCGGGTAGGGCGAGGCCTCCGGCAGCGCGTCCGGCTCGCGCACCTCGATCGACCGCTCGGCGGCCAGGGACAGCGCCTCGTCCTGGCCGATGCCGCACGAGCGGGCGATCGTCGCCAGCAGCGCCGGGGACAGCAGCCGCAGCGCCCCGGCGGCGTCGTCCAGCCGGCCGAGCGCCTCGTCCAGCCGGCGGGCCGCCCGGTCCTCCGACTCGCCGAGTGCGGCCAGCAGCGGGCGCAGGTCGCCCTCCGCCGCCGCGGTGAAGATCGGTGCGAACCGGGCGTGGTCCGCCTCCAGCCGGTCGGCCAGCCGCTTGTAGCGCAGCATGCCGCGGGCGCGCCGCCAGCAGCGGCGCACCTGCCGGACCGTCTCGGTCACCTCGGCCGCGTCCATGCCCTCGCGGAGCTGGTAGCGCGCCCGCAGGTCCTCCGGCGGGACGCCGCCCGCCTCCCGCGCGGGCTCCAGCACCTCCCGGGTGTACAGCCGCTCGTCGAAGGGCATCCGGCCGCCCGGCTAGCTGACCTGGACGCGGGACAGGGCGGCCCGGGACTCGGCCACCTCCTCCTCCGACATGCCGCCGATCTGCACCCGCAGCTCCAGCTCCTCGCCGGTCTCCCGCTCGCGCGAGGTGACCTGCAGCAGCCCGGAGGCGTCCAGCGCGAAGGTCACCTCGATCGGCCAGCCGGCCGGCTTGCCCGCCGGGATCTTCAGCACCCCCTCGGCGATCACGGCGTTGTCCTCCTGCTCCTCCGACTCCACCGCGCCGGCCTGCTCCATCACCTCGATGCTCACCCCGGTCTGCCCGGAGTCGATGGTGTAGAAGTCCTGGGTCACCGCGGCGGGCAGCGCGTCGTTGGCGTGCACCAGGTGCTCCACCGAGCGCCGCCGGGTCTCCTTGTCGGTGACCACGATGCCGAACCCGCGGGAGGCCACCGTGCGGATCGTCCGGCCGGCGATGTGCCGCTTCTGGTCGGCCGAGATGCCCGCCCGGTCCGCCAGGTCCTCCGCCTGCTCCTCCTCGCCCGCCGTCAGCAGCCGCCGGTAGGTCTCCTCGAACGCGTACAGCGCCGCGCCCTTGGCGACCGCCAGGTCCGGGTCCTGCAACCGGGGGACCAGCTCGAACTCCTTCTGCAGCGCCTCGGCCACCGCGGGCATCTTGGTGGAACCGCCCACCAGCACCAGGTGGTCGTAGGCCTCCACCCCCTTGCCCGCGGCGGTGTCCATCGTGCGCCGGGTGATCTCCACCGTGCGGTCCAGCAGGTCGCGGGTCAGGTCGGCCAGCGCGTCGCGGGTCAGCTCCACGGTGGCCACCCGGCCCTCGTGCATCACCCGCACGACGTGCTGGGTGCGGGTGGACAGCGTCTTCTTCAGCTCCTCGGCGTCCCGGCGCAGCTGCTGCTCGGTCTGCTTGTCCAGCAGCGGGTCGCCCGCGTCCGGGTGCTCGGCCTGGAACCGCTCGGCCAGGTGCTCCACCAGCCGGTCGTCCCAGTCGGCGCCGCCGAGCTCGTGGTCGCCGTCGGTGCACACCACCTCGATGTCGCCGGCGCTCAGCCGGATCACCGTGGTGTCGAAGGTGCCGCCGCCCAGGTCGTACACCAGGATCGTGTGGTCCTGCCCCGGGTTCAGCACCCCGTAGGTGATCGCCGCGGCGATCGGCTCGGACACCACGTCGATGACGTTCAGCCCGGCGATGTGCCCGGCCTTGCGGGTCGCGTCCCGCTCGGCCGCGCCGAAGTACGCCGGGACGGTGATGACCACGTCCTCCACCGGGTCGCCGGTCGCGGTGCGCGCGTCCTCGGCCAGCTTGCGCAGGATGAACGCCGAGATTTCCTCCGGCGTGTACGGCCGGTCGTGCCGGACCCGGGGCACGTCGTGCCCCATGTCGCGCTTGATCCGGCTGACCACCAGGTCCGGCTCCAGCACCGCGCTGTCCTTGGCGGTGGCGCCCACCACCACGTTGTCCGGCGACTCGAAGAACACCACCGACGGCGTGGTGTCGGCGCCCTCCAGGTTGCGCAGCACCGTCGGCCGCCCGACTTCGTCGACACTGGCGATGCAGGAGTACGTGGTGCCCAGGTCGATCCCGTAAACAGCCATCGGTTAATCGCTCTCCTCGTCCTTGTCGCCGACCCCGCCGCCGCCCGCCTCCGCAGGCGCGGCCCGCCCCCCAACGTCCTGCCGCCCGACGTCCGGCGCCGCCCGGGACGCCTTCCGCTCGGCCACCGCCCGCCCCTTGCCGGGCGTCCCGCCTGCCGCCGCCGGCGCGTCACCGCCACCACTCGCCTTCGCGTCCGGCTTGCCGCCCGCCGCGCCGGCCTTCTCGGCCGGACCGTCGACTACGGCGTCCGGCTTGCCGCCGGCGGCGTCCGCTTTCTCGTCTGGTTCCTTGCCGGCGGCGCCCGCGTTCTTATCCGGCTTGTCGCCGGCGGCCTCCGACTTCCCATCCCGGCCACCGCCGGGGGCCTTCGCGGTCCGCGCCTTCACCGCCGGGCCGCCGGATGGCGGAGTGGTCGTGGTGGCGTTCTTCTCCGGCGGGCCGCCGGCCGGCTTCGCCGCCGCGCTCGCCCTGTCCGCCGGAGCGGTGGTCCTGGCGCCGCCGGTGTCGCCGCTCGCCGGCCGCGGGGGCGCCGGACCGTCCTTCCGGCCGGACGGCACGGGAGAACGAGGGCCGCCGGCGGCGGCAGCGCGGCCGACGATCACCGATGCCTTGCGCAGCGTCCGCTCGCCGGAGGCGAAGCCTTCGGCGACCACCCGGACCACGGTGCCATCGGACTCCGGCGCCACCTGCTCAGTGCCGGCCGGCCGGTGCCGGGCCGCGTCGTAGGCGTCGCCCGCCGCCACCGCGAGCCGCTCGGCGCCGGTGCGGCCGAGCACCTCGGCCACCTCGTCGGCGATCGCGGCCAGCAGCGGACCGGCCAGGCCCGCCTCCGGCGGCTCCGGCGACGACCAGCGCGCCGCCTCGCGGGCGACCGTGTCGTGCAGGCGGTACAGGGCGGCCCGCACCGGGGTCAGCGCCTCCTCCAGCAGGCCGCGCCGCAGCGTCTGGGACTCGGCGTGCAGCCGGTCGATCACCTGCTCGCGGTGCGCGGCCCGCTCGTGCTCGCGCCCGGCCGCCGCGGCGACGGCGCCGACCTGCCCGGCCAGCTCGTCGATCCGTTCCCGGAGGCGGTCCACCGCACCGGACAGGTCGGCTCCGCCCGGGAGAGGCGAGGGTGCCGCCGCTGCGGAGGCAGGCTCACGCGGCTCGGCTGGGGGAGACGCCATCTTCTCCTCGTGCGGAAAATACGGGGATTCTGTCGCAGGTAACTCTAGCCATCAATGGCGGCGCCCGGTAGAGATTCAGCTGTCCGATAATAAGCTATTTGTCGGGATTCCCGGCGCCTTTCCGGCGACCCGCCCGCCCGGCGTCCACCCCAGCAAACCCCGCTGACCAGCCCGTTCCCGCCCGGCGCCCGGCTCCGGCGCCACCCTCGCCCTCGGTGGCCGCGGAGAAAGATCGCATCCGATCGCATCCACCGGCGTCGGACCTGTCGACCCGAAAATGGGAGCCCTTACCCCTCTTCAAGCCGTTTACGGTGTGTCCCGTTAATAGTCCAGAATGTCACCAATGCGCCACTGGTGTCACTCAGGTACCCACAAATCGCACCGCGCCACCGGCCCACCCCGTTCCCTGCCGCCAGAAAGAGGCAGGAGCCGTCGGGACCGCGTCGTGCCGGGCCACTCGCCCGGCACGACGACATGTCCACTATGCGGCCTCGATCGGACCACCACGAGTAGGGCGCCCCGCTGGAGCGGGGGTCAGCGCTCCTTGATGGTGGCGAGGAAGTCGCGCCATTCGGCACGGGAAACGCGCAGGTGGCCGCCGGTGCGGCGCTTGCTGTCCCGCACGGCGATGCTGTCGGGGAATTCGGCGACTTCTACGCAGTTGCCGCCATTGCCGCTGGTGTAACTGGAAGTACGCCAGTGCGCCTGGGTCAGGTCCATGCCTGCTCCTTGATGGTGATGAGGAAGTCGTGCCATTCGGTTCGGGAAATGCGCAGGTGGCCGCCGGTGGGGCGCTTGCTGTCGCGGACGGCGATGGCATCGGGCAGCGTGGCGACCTGCACGCAGTCACCGCCGTTACCGCTGCTGTAGGAGGAGGTCCGCCAGTGTGCGTTGGTCAGGTCCATGTCTCGGTCACCTCGGTCATCAGCTCGATCGACTGCTTACCTGGCAACGCCTCGGCCCGCACCGCCTCCCAGAGCCGCCGCATGGTGGCGACGTCCTCCGCGCGCTCGACGACGGATCCGCAGAGCGCGCCGTCCACGTACGCGACCTCACGGTTGCCGATGGTGGCGACGACGAATGGCCCGGCCATTCCAGCGTAGGTACCGACGGCGGCCGGCACAATCTGGATGACGATCCGTGGCCGCCGGGTAAGTGCCAGCAGGTGGCCGATCTGCTCACGCATCACCTCCGGCCCGCCGACCGGGCGATGTAGCAACCCTTCGTCCAGCACCGCGACCAGCATCGGCGGATCCGGCCGGTCCAGCACCCGGCGTCGCTCCCGCCGGGCTTGGACCTGCTCATCCTCGTCGAGATCTCTTCCCGACGCCGCGATCACCTCGCGGGCGTACTCGTCTGTCTGCAGCAAGCCAGGAACGAGCAGCGGCTCGTAAGACAGGAGACTGGTCGCCTGGGCCTCGATCGTCAGCCAGCGGCCGACCCACTCCGGGGGCATGGTGCGGCAGACCAGGTCTTCGGTCAGCCGGGTGAGCAGGCCGCCGGTGGTGAGCAGGTCGTCGCACCTGCGCGCGAAGTCGGGCCTGGGCGTCCGCCGGGCGGTCTCGACCATGGCGACGAACGACGGCGAATAGCCCGCCATCGCCGTGGCGAGTTGCGCCTGGCTCATGCCCGCCGCCTCCCGGGCCTGCCGGAGCTCCCGGGCGAAGAATTCCAGTGGCGTCATGGTGTTACCGTTCACGATCCCTCACAGCCGTTCACGGATTTCCTGCCGCGCTCACAAATGCGAGTGCGGTCGATGCCTTACTCGAAATTCTACGACGCTTGATTCCCTTGGCGGGAGCCAACGGAAAAGACAGGCGAAGGAGAATGCGGTGGGAGTCGTTATCGCGGGAATATGGTGGAAATTGCCCGCTTCGTCGACCGCGGCGGCGCTCGCCCGGCGATACGCGCGGCAGCAGCTGGGGGAGTGGGGTCTGGACGGCAAGGCCGACGACGTCCTGCTCGTCGTCTCCGAGCTGGTCGCCAACGCCGCGCGCGCCTCCACCGCCGACCTTTCCGACCCGGCCCACCTCGCCCTGCGCCTGTCCCGGCAGGCCACTCGGATCACCATCGAAGTATGGGACGGCAGCCCAGGCCGTCCTCTCGTGACGCACGCCCGGAACGACGCGGAGAACGGCCGCGGACTTCACATAGTCGACGTACTCTCCCTGACCTGGGGCACCCGCTGGCCGGCCGAAGGCGGAAAAATCGTCTGGAGCGAAGTCCGACTGGACTGAACGAAGCCGGCCCGCGCTCCGCCCCACGCTTTTCATGGAATCCCTCGGCTGACTGATCAGCAAGCGAATCAGGCGGCGTTACGAATTCTATGGAATAGGACAAGGGGTAGGAACCGCCTCGGCGCACGCCGATGCGGCGGGGCGGTCGCGGTGCATCGACCAAGTCGTGGGCACGGCGCGCTGAGGACCGTCACGGTAGGCGGCTAACTGATGCCGGGGCCGCCACGCGCTCGTGGCACGCGGTCCCGGACCCGGCTTGAACCGGCAGATGGTGAGTGCCCTTCCGATGGGCAAGTCCTATGGCCGGGCCAGGTGATGGCCTGTGAACGATTACGAGGCAAGCTTGACTGCTGCTGCTTTCCTTCTATCGGCCGTTCGAATCATCACGCGGCATGAGTATCGGTACCGCGAAGGATGTATAGATCATCGCCGAATACGGCCGAGATCTGGATGTGGCCACCAAGAGCCTGAACATAGCGCGCGATGGCCTCGACAGTGGAAACCTCTCCACGCTCGATCTGCGATATGCGGCTTTTAGTCACGCCCATTCGATCGGCCACCTCGGATTGTGATAGTCCTAGCGCTTTGCGGCGATCGGCGAGTCGGTGACCGTCGATGTATGCCTGATTGCGCTTCTTGGCTTCGGCGATCCCCTCCTCGCCGCCCGCTGCGGCCACGATGTCGGCTCGGACATCACGCCACTTCGGAAAGGATGTCATCACTGTTCCTCCTCGGCCTGGCGTTCTTTGAGGTAGGCCTCGTACAGATCCTCGGCGTGAGGTATTGCCTTTCTGTACCAGCCCGACCAATCTCCTGATTTATCGCCACCTAAGAGCAAAATCGCTGATCGCCACGGATCGAACGCAAAAAGGATGCGAATCTCGGATCGGCCTGCCGATCCGGGACGTAGCTCCTTCAAATTGTGCAATCGTGACCCTTCGATTCTGTCCACAAGTGGACGGCCCAGGGCTGGACCAGCATCTGCCAGGCGGTCGATCGCGTCGACCACCTGCGCCTGTGAGCGCTCGTCCAAGGCCTTGATCCAGGCGAGCAGATCATTTGTGACGCGGATCTCCCACTCCTTCACGCGCTCTAGTGTAGCAAATGCTTTACCGCCGCTCGCGGGTGCCGCTGCTGCGCCGGGGATGAAGCCTGACCGGTCGGCTCCTCAGATGCCGGTTCGGACCGGACCGGTCCGAACTTTTCTCACAGGTCTTCTACCAGCGGAAACCTGTCTCCTAACGTCATCCGCCCTGTCAGCCGGACCGGCCATCCGGCTCACTGGGTGAAGCGCGAGCCGGATGGCCGGTCCCGTCCATCCATATGGAGCTCCCCGACGGGCGGCGTGCCGGCCACCCGGTTCGCGCACCACGACCCGTGGAGGTCATCCGAGTGGTGGCTTCGCGGTGAACCGTACGTGGGACCGACCGGCCGATCATCGCGGGTCGCGGTCCCGATGACCGCGTCCTGTCCGGTCCGGCCGCGGCCGGCGGACCGCACGATGCTGATCTGTCAGGGCTCGGGGAGGAGCCCGCCACCGGTCGGCGACGACCGGACGGATCAGCGTCCGCCGGGCCGGACAGGGCGCACATGAGCGTCCCTCCCGCGAGCTGTCGGAGGGGGCGGGAGGGCGTGCGCCGCTCCGGCCGCGGTCCGACAAGGCGGGACCGCGGCCGGAGCGGAGCGGCATCAGCCGTAGGTGGGATGCTGGGGCCAGCCGGGCGGGGAGTCCTCCCAGTCCTCCTGGCGGCCGTAAGGGGTCAGGTCCTGGATGTCGCGCAGGAAGAGGATGCGGTCCACCCCGCGGTTGGTGGTGGAGTAGGTGCGGTAGACCCGGTCGCCGTCGCGGAGGAACACCGACAGCATGAAGCCGCCGAAGGCCCCGCAGTCGTCGGCGAACGAGGTGCCGTGCGACGACACGAACGGCAGGGTCCACCCGCGCCGTGCCTTGTAGGCCTCGATCTGGGCCAGCGGCATGTTGGACACGATCGTCCAGCTGATGTCCGTCGCGGCGAGCTCCGGGAGCGCGGTCACCGGGACGTTGTCGACGAAGCTGGTGCAGCCGGAACAGTAGGCGTCCGGCCCGCGGTCCATGAACTGGTAGGTCACCAGCTGGCGGCGCCCCTCGAACAGGTCGAGCAGGCCGCGCGGGCCGTCGGGGGTGTCGAACGTGTAGGCGCCGGTCACCTCGGTCATCGGCAGCCGGCGGCGCCGGGCGGCCAGCGCGTCGAGAGTCCGGGTCGCCTCCTTCTCGGCGGCCAGCAGCGCGTCGCGCTCGCGCTGCCACTCCTCGGCCGAGACGATCTTGGGTTGGTTCATGGCGCCGATCGTGCCAGCCACCACCGACAGAACGGGCTCGATTTTCGGTCATCCGTCGCCGTCTCGGGGTGATCGCCAGGAGCCGGCACGCTGACCTGCTGAAATAAGGGTTTGCAAACTGTTGACAGTTGACACCTCGCTGTTTACTGTCGGCATTCATCCCCCAAACGGAGGTTTCGGATGGCATCAACGGACATTCCGGTCCCTCGTCCCCTCGATCGACCGGATTCGTTCACGCAACGGACGCTTCGCGCGGTCCGCGACCTGATCCTCAGCGGGCACTTCCGCCCGGGCGACCGCGTCAACGAGGCCGAGCTGGCCGAGGCCCTGGGCGTCAGCCGGGGACCGCTGCGGGAGGCGCTCCAGCAGCTCACCAGCGAAGGGCTCGTGCACCGCATCCCGCACCGCGGCACCTTCATCCCGGAGTTCGGCGCCACCGAGACCGTCGAGCTGTACGAGCTGCGCGAGGCGATCGAGGTCATGGCGGCCCGGCTGGCCGCCGAGCGGGCCACCCCGGAGGACCTCGCCGAACTTCGCCGGTTCCTCGACGCCACCGGTGAGGTGCTGCACTCCAGCGACGAGGCGCACTACCCCCGCGACCTCGACTTCCACGACCGCATCGTGGCCATCGCCGGCAACCGGCAGTTACAGGCACGCTGCCGCGAGGTGCACCAGCTGCTGCACGTGGCCCGGTCGCGTTCGGGGTTCCGGACCGAGCGCGCCCACCAGGCGTACGACGAGCATCGGGCGATCCTCCAGGCCCTGGAGACCCGCGATCCCGATGCCGCCGACCGCGCGATGCGCGCGCATCTGCGTACCGGTCTGGCCCACGTCCGACAACTCTTCGAGCTCAGCGAACCGGACTGACGGCGGTCCCCCGCCGGCGGCCGACCGCTGCGATGAACAACCGGCCCGCTGAAGGCCGGGCAGCGAAAGGACCCCTCATGCGCGTCCCCCGAACGGCAATGAAAGCGATGCTCGCGGTCGCCACGACCGCCGCCGTCGCCCTGACCGCGGCGTGCGGCGGCCGGAGCGACTCCGCCGACGCGAGCGGCGACTCCGACATTCCGATCGCCCTCGTCTATCCCACGTCCGGGGTGTGGAAGACCCAGGGGGAGAACTCCCTGCGCGGCGCCCAGCTGGCGATCAACGACATCAACGCGGCCGGCGGGGTCCTCGGCGGCCGCAAGCTGGTGGCGAAGGTGGCCGACGCGGGCAACGACCCGCAGACCGCCGCCTCGGCCGCCCGCCAGCTGCTGCAGCGCGACAAGGTGGCCGGCCTGCTCGGCGCCTACCTCAGCAGCTACACGCTCACCGTGTCGACGGTGGCCGAGCGGGCGGGCGTCGCCGACGTCACCCAGTCGTTCTCCGACGAGCTGGTCACCCGCGGCTACAAGAACACCTTCAAGACCACCCCCACCGCGAAGGCGTTCTCCACCTCGGTCTTCGACTACCTGGTCGGGATGTACGAGGCGGCCGGGAAGAAGCCGCCGAGCGCGGCGATCCTCGCCTCCGACGACGCCTCCGGCCAGCAGCAGTACGCGGCGGCGGTGGAGGCGGCGCCGAAGGCGAACTTCGACGTCGTGCTGAAGGTGCAGTACCCGGCCAACATCACCGACACCAACGCGCTGGTCAACCGGATCGCGGCGGCCAAGCCGGAGATCCTGCTGCTCAACGGCCCTGACCTGGCGGAGATCCAGATCGTCAAGGCGATCCGGGCGCGCGGCATCGACGTCCCGGTGGTCGGCCTCGGCGGGGCCGGGGTGACCACCCAGGCGTTCGTCGACTCGCTCGGCGCGGGCGTCGACGGCGTGCTGGCGACCGTCCCGTTCAACGGCGACATCACGCCGAGGGCCGCGGACGTGGCCAAGCGCTACAACGCCCAGCACTCCGGGACGTTCATGCCGGCCGAGTCGGGCACGGCGTACGTCGGGGCCTGGCTGATCGCCAAGGCCATCGACAAGGCCGGCTCGGCCGACGCCAAGAAGGTCGCCGACGCGCTGCGCACGCTGAACATCTCCGACGGGCCGGCCGAGCTGTACCCGGGGGGCGCGGTGCGCTTCAACGCCACCGGGCTCAACGAGTCCGCCTACCCGCTGATGATCCAGTACCAGGGCGGCAAGCCGGTCACGGTCTGGCCGGAGAAGGACGCCAAGGCCAAGCCGAAGCTCTGATCACGTGATCACCCCTGGGAGACGGCGCCGGCCGGGCCGGCCGGCCCGCCGGTCCCGCGCAGCCCCCGGCCAGGCCGGACACAACGGAAAGGAGGTGCGATGAACCTGCTCCTCGAGACGCTGCTCAACGGCCTGCTCATCGGCGGCGTCTACGGCATCTTCAGCGTCGGGTTCGCCCTGCAGTTCGGGACGCTACGGATCATCAACTTCACCCACGGTGACTTCGTGATGCTCGCGATGTTCCTCGGCTTCTTCGCCGTCTCCCAGTACGGCTGGAACCCGTTCGCGGTCATCCCGGTGGCGATGGTGCTCTTCGGGCTGGTGGGCGCGGTGTTCTTCACCACCGTCTTCAACCGGCTCAAGGAGGAGCCGCACGAGATCCAGCTGATCGCCACCATCACCCTCTCGGCGATCATCACCGCCGGGACCCAGGGCCTGTTCGGCCAGGACGCGCGGAGCCTGGACACCATCACCGAGATCTTCCAGCTGGGCGGCGTCCACCTGGGGGTCTGGAAGGTGATCGGGCTGGGCATCAGCCTGCTGCTGGCCGGCGGCCTGTGGCTGCTGCTCACCCGCTCCGGCATCGGGCGTGACATCCGCGCCTCGGTGGACGACGCGGTGGCGGCCCGGCTGCAGGGGATCAACACCCGGCGCGCCTACCTGGTGGCCTTCTCGCTCGGCGCGCTGCTGGCCGGCGCGGCCGGCGCCACGCTGATCACCTTCTACCCGGTGACCCCGTCGGTGGGGGCCAACCTGCTGGTCCTGGCGTTCGCCGCCGTGCTGGTCGGCGGGGCCGGCTCGCTGCCTGGAGCGTTCCTGGGCGGCCTCATCCTGGCCGTGGTCCAGCAGGTCACCGCCACCTACCAGTCGCCGGCCCTGCAGAACGCCTACGTCTTCCTGCTGTTCCTGTTCATTCTGGTCGTGAAGCCGGCCGGGCTCTTCGGGAGGTTGGCCCGTGTCGACTGACATCTCCCGCGACGCGGGCACGGCGCCGGTGACGCCGCCGTCCCCGGCCGCGCGGTCGCGACGAACGCCGGCGAAAGCGGCCGGCGCGGTGCTGGTCCTGCTCATCTGCGCCTCCCTTCCGCTGTGGGCGTTCCCCGACGACTACAGCGTCGGCATCCTCATGCAGATCGCGATCTACGCCGGGTACGGCCTGTCCTGGCACCTGCTCGCCGGCTACACCGGCCAGTACGCGTTCGGCCACGCCGCCTTCTTCGGCGCCGGCGCCTACGTGATGGCCATCTTCAGCTACCACACCGGGCTGTCGCCCTGGCTGGGGCTGGGGCTGGCCGCGATCGGCGCCGCGGTGGTCGGGCTGCTGGTCGGCCTGATCGCGCTGCGCGTCTCGGGGCTGTTCTTCGGGCTCATCACGTTCGGCACGGCGCTGATGCTCGGGGTCGCGGCCAACCAGCTGGTCGGCCTGACCGGCGGCGCGGCCGGGCTGTCCCTGCCGCTGCACCTCGGTGACGCCGGCATGATGCAGTTCGACACCCAGGTGCCGCTGTACGAGATCACGCTGGTCATCGTCGCCGGATACCTGCTGCTGACCTGGGCGCTGCTGCGCTCCCGGCTCGGCCTGCTGTTCCGGTCGGTCCGCGACGACCCGGTCGCCGCCGACGCCTCCGGGGTGAACATCCGCGGGGTGCGCCTGGGGGCGCTGTGCCTGAGCGCCGCGATGGCCGGTCTGATCGGCGCCATCTACGCCCAATCCCTGCTGTTCATCGACCCCGAAAGCGCGTTCGGCCTGACCCAGTCGGTGAACGCCATCTTCACCGCGATCATCGGCGGCATGGGCAGCCTGTTCGGCCCGGTGCTCGGCGCCGCCGTCTTCGTGCTGCTGCGCGAGGTCGGCATGACCATCTCCGACGGCGACGGCGTCTATTCGGTGCTGTTCTACTCGACCGTCGTCTTCGTCTTCATCATGGTGGCGCCCAAGGGTCTGGTCGGCATCGGCCGCCGGCTCTTCGGCCTGGTACGGCGCGACGCCGGAAAGCGGGAGTGACATGGCCGCCATCCTGACCGTCACCGGTCTGACCAAGTCGTTCGGCGCCGTCCCGGCGGTCGGCGACGTGAGCTTCGAACTGAGCCCCGGCGAGATCGTCGGACTGATCGGCCCGAACGGCGCGGGCAAGAGCACGCTGGTCAACTGCCTGTCCGGCATCCTCCGCCCGGACGAGGGATCGGTCCGGCTCGAAGGCAAGGAGATGGCCGGCCGGCGGGCCTACCGGTTCGTCCGCGCCGGGCTGGCCCGCACCTTCCAGCACCCCCGCGGCTTCGCCACCATGACCGTCCGGGAGAACCTCGCCGCCGCGGCCCCGCGCCAGCAGATGGCCGAGCGGGTGGCGGCCGCGGCGGCCGGCAGCGGGCTCGACCACCGGCTGGACCACCTGGTGCGGGAGCTGTCGCTGTCGGAGCGCCGCCGGCTGGAGGTGGCCCGGGTGCTGGCCACCGGGGCCCGGGTCGTCCTGCTGGACGAGGTGATGGCGGGCCTGGCCGAGCAGGAGATCGAAGAGCTGATCCCGCTGATCGAGTCGCTGGTCGCCGACGGGATGGCGATCCTGCTGGTGGAACACCTGGTCTGGGTGGTCAGCCGGCTCAGCCACCGCATCATCGTGCTCGACCGGGGCCGGGTGCTCGCCTCGGGAGAACCCGCGGAGGTCCTGTCCGATCCGACCGTTGTGGAGGCATACCTTGGCCAAGCCATTGCTTGAGGCGACCGATCTCGGCGTCCGCTACGGCCAGGCCACCGCGCTGGACGGGGTCGGCCTGAGCCTCGGCCCGGGCGAGCGGGTGATCATGCTCGGCCGGAACGGCGCCGGCAAGACCACCCTGCTCAACGTGCTGTCCGGGATCGTCCCGGCGGCCCGCGGCACGGTGACCTTCGCGGGCGAGCCGCTGCTGGGCCGGCCGGCCCACGCCATCGTGCGCGGCGGCCTGGCCCACGTGTGCGAGGGACGGCGCGTCTTCCCGACCATGTCGGTGCGCGACAACCTGTTCAGCGGCGGCGGCTGGATCGCCCGGCACCGCCGCGCCGAACTGCACGACCAGGCGATGGACCTGTTCCCGCGGCTGCGCGAGCGGTACCGGCAGGCGGCCGGGACGCTGTCGGGTGGCGAACGCCAGATGCTGCTGATCGCCCGCGGCCTGATGCTCGACCCGAAGGTGCTGCTGCTCGACGAGGCGTCACAGGGGCTGGCCCCGGTGGTCGTCGACGAGGTGCTCGCCGCGGTGGAACGCATCTCCGAGCTCGGGGTGGCGGCGCTGGTGGTCGAGCAGAACACCCGGGTGCTGGGACTCTCCGGCCGGGTGATCATCATGAGCACCGGGCGGCTGATCTTCAGCGGGCACTCGGGCGACCCGGGGATCCTCGACCAGGTCCGGCAGGCGTACCTGGACGACGCCCCGGCCGGACCCGCCGGGGCCGCTTCGTGAAGGCCGTCCGGTTCGCCGACTTCGGCCCGCCCGAGGTGCTGGAGGTGCGGGATGTACCGGCACCGGCCTGCCCGCCCGGCGGCGTCCTGGTCCGCGTCGCGGCGGCCGGCGTCAACCATCTCGACCTGGACGAGCGGGCCGGCACCTCGGGTTTCACGATCAACGCCGAGCACCAGCTCGGCCGCGAAGGCGCGGGCACGGTCGTCGAGACCGGGCCGGACGCCGACCCGGGCTGGCTCGGCGCCCGGGTCATCGTCAGCGCCTACCCGCCCTGCGGGCGATGCCCCGCCTGCCGGCGGGGGCTCATCAACGTCTGCCACCGGCCCGCCCGGCCCGGCATCGACGTGCCCGGCACCTACGCCGAGATCGTCGCCGCCCCGGTCACCGGCCTGTTCCACCTGCCCGACACCGTTCCCTTCGAGGTGGGCGCCTGCCTGCAACTGGGCTTCGGCACCGCCTGGCACGCGCTGTTCCGGCGCGGGGATCTCCGGGCCGGGCAGACCGTGCTGGTGACCGGCGCCGGCGGCGGGGTGGGCTCGGCGGCCGTCCGGCTGGCCGCGCTGGCCGGCGCCCAGGTGCTCGCGGTGGCCGGCAGCCCGGAGCGGCGCGCACTCGCCGCCGGCCTCGGCGCCGCGCACACCGCCGCACCGGGGGACGACCTGCCGGCCTGGGTCGGTGACCTGACCGGTGACGGCGCCGATCTGGTGGTCGACGCCGGCGGCGGGCCGTTCCTGGCCACCGGCCTGGACTGCCTGCGCCCCGGCGGCCGGTACGTGCTCTACGGCGCGCACGGCGGGGAGCGGGTCGATGTCGACCTGATCCAGGTGTTCCGGTCGTACACCTCGGTGGTCGCCTCCCGGGGCTGGCTGCTGGAGGACGTGGACCGGGTCATCGAGGCCGCCGCCCGCGGCCGCATCACCGTCCCGATCCAGCAGAGCCTGCCGCTGGACCAGGCGGCGCGGGCCCACCAGGCGCTCGCCGACCGGACCGTCGCCGGAAAGCTGGTGCTCCGGCCATGACGGCGACCGACCGGCCGGGGGCGGCCACCGCGGCGGAGGAGTACGTCGCCGGGCTGCTCGCCGCCACCACGCCGCCCGAGCGGGTACGGGCCCGGACCGCGGCCGTCGTCGCCGACACCGTCGCGGTGGCCCGGCTCGCCGCCGGGAATCCCGACATCGCGGGCATGCTCGACGCCGCCGCGCCCGGGCCGTCGTCCACGGTGGTCCCCGGCCGGCCGGCGGCGCCGGAGATCGCCGCGGGCGTCAACGCGACGGCGGCGGTCTACCACGAGCTGGACGAGGGGCTGCGCGGCGCCGGGCATCCGGGGGCGCACGTGGTGCCGGCCGCCGTCGCGGTGGCCGAGGCCGAAGGGGCGCCGGCGTCGGAGGTGCTGCATGCCGTCGCGCTGGGATACCAGCTCCAGGCCGACCTCGGCCGGGCGGTCACCCTGCGGCCGGAGGTTCACGCGCACGGCGCGCTGGGCGCGCCCGCCGCCGCGCTGGCCGCGGCCCGCGTCCTGCGGCTGGACGCGGCCCGGGTCGCGCAGGCGGTGCTGATCGCGGCCAACCTGGCGCCGGCCGGCGACTGGTCGGCCTGCACCGGCGGGCACACCGTGCGGCACCTGTTCGCCGGGCAGGGCGCCCAGACCGGGGTGCGGGCGGCCTATCTCGCCCGGGCCGGGTTCACCGCGCCCGCCGGCTCGCTGGACGTCGCCTACGGGATCGTGCGCGGCGACGGCGGCCCGCCACGGCTGCGCCGCGGCGGCGGCTGGGCCGTCACCCAGGGCTATCTCAAGCTCTGGTCGGCCTGCGCGTACACCCACAGCGCCCTGGACGCGCTGGCCGGCGCGCGGGCGCGGTCGCCGTTCACCGCGGCCGAGGTCGGCCACATCGTGGTCCGGGTGCCGGCCGCCGGCCTGCTGGTCGGCGGGGTGCACACCCGCACCCCGCTGGCGGCCCGCTTCTCGATCCCGGTCGTGCTGGCCACCCTCGTCGTGCACGGCGAGCTCAACGGGGTCATCGACCGGGCCCGGGTGGACTCCGCGGTCCTCGCGCTGGCCGGCCGGATCACCGTGCGGCACGACCCGGAGATGGACCGCGAGTGGCCGGCGCGGATGCCCGCCGCGGTGCACATCGCCCTGCGGGACGGGACCACCGTCCGCGAGCGCGTCGAGGACCCCGCCGGGCCGGCCGGCGCGGAGTATCCCGGCGCGGTGCGCGACAAGATCCGGCGCCTGGGCACCGGTGACGAACTGATCGGCTGGATGGCGGCCACGGCGCCCGGGTCCCCGGACCCGGGCGTGCAAGGCCTGTTCACCGCCGCGATGCCGGCGCCCGGGGCCGAGCCCCCGGCCGCGCGCGGCCCCGCGGTGACCGACGTGACGGGCGGCGACGCCCACGGGAGGAGCACGACGTGACAGCAAGCCCGGGACGAAGGCTGAGGGACCTGCTCGCGCTGGAGGGGCCGGTCATCTGCCCTGGCGCGGTGAGCCCGCTCTTCGCCCGCATCGCCGAGCGCGCGGGCTTCTCCGCCGTCTACGCGACCGGGGCGGGGATCAGCAACACCTGGCTCGGCCTGCCCGACGTGGGGCTGATGGGCATGACCGAGTTGCTCGGCGTCACCGCCCGCATCACCGACGCGGTCTCGGTGCCGGTCATCGCCGACATCGACACCGGCTACGGCAACGCCCTCAACGTGACCCGCACGGTGCGGGAGTTCGAACGGGCGGGGGTGGCCGCGGTGCAGATCGAGGACCAGATCAACCCCAAGCGGTGCGGGCACTTCAACGACAAGGCGGTCACCGCGCTGGACGAGATGGTCGAGCGGATCGTCGCGGCCACCGAGGCCCGCCGGGACCCGGACCTGGTGGTGATCGCCCGCACCGACGCCCTGGCCACCGACGGCCTGGCCGCCGCGATCGACCGGGCGCAGCGGTTCGCCGAGGCCGGCGCGGACATGATCTTCGTGGAGGCGCCGACCAGCCGGGAGGAGATCGAGGCCATCGCCGCCGAGGTGAAGAAGCCCATGGTCATCAACATGGTCGAGGGCGGCAAGACGCCGGTGCTGCCGGCCGCCGAGCTCGCCGAGATGGGGTACAAGGTCATCCTCTACGCCAACACGGTGCTGCGGATGACCATGGCGGCGGCCCGGCGGGCGCTGGAGACGCTGCACGAGCGGGGCGACACCCTGGACCTGGTGGCGGAGATGGCCGGCTGGCAGGAGCGGCAGGCCGCGGTCGACCTGGACGAGTGGCTGGCGATCGACGGCCAGGTCAGCGCCCGGGCCGCCCGGGTGCTGGACGGCCCGGGGGAGGGTCGCTGATGCGCCGGATCAACGGCATGTCGGTGTTCGAGACCCCGGAGGAGGTGCTGGCGCCCGCGCACACGGCGCTGCTCGTCATCGACATGCAGAACGACCTGCTCAGCGACGAGGGCGCCTACGCCCGGCGCGGCGAGGACGCGCGCCTGGTGCGCGCCGCGATCGAACCGGTGGCCCGGCTGGTCCGCGCGGCCCGGGACGCCGGGGTGCTGGTGGTGTACACCCAGAACACCACGCTGCCCGGCGGGCGCAGCGACTCGCCCGCCTGGACGTACTTCAAGCACTACTCCCGGCCGGAACTGGCCGGCCAGTACACCCTGGACGGCACCTGGGGCCACGAGATCGTCCCCGAGCTCGCCCCGGGCGATGGCGACGTGGTGATCCGCAAGCACCGCTCGGACGGGTTCGTCGGCACCGACCTCGACCTGGTGCTGCGCTCCAACGGCGTGCGGTCGGTCGCCACCGCCGGGATCGTGACCAACGGCTGCGTGGAGTCCACCGTCCGGCACGCCGCGTTCCTCGACTACTACAGCGTCGTCGTCGGCGACGCGTGCGCCTCCACCTCGCCGCGGCTGCACGACGCGGCGATCGAGCTGCTGCGCGGCCGCCACGACATCCTCACCGTCGACACCGTCACCGCGATCTGGGGGGCCCGCCCATGACCACCGTCGATCTGATCGTCCAGGGCGGCACCGTCGTCTCCGCCACCCGCGAGGTCCGCGCCGACGTCGCGATCCACCAGGGCCGCATCGTGCGCGTCGGCCCGGTGGACGACCTGCGCGCGACCCGGGTGATCGACGCGGCGGGATGCCACGTCCTGCCGGGCATCATCGACGCGCACACGCACCCGGTCTACGCCGACGACCTGGCGAGCACGGCCCGCGCCGGGATCGCCGGCGGCGTGACCACCACCATCGCCTTCATCGCCGCCTTCCCCTCCTGGGGCTTCCCCAAGACCGGCCCGGCCGAGGTGGCCGACGCCTACATCGCCGAGTGGGACGGCCGGCCGGCCGGCGACTTCGCGCTGCACGTCGCCTTCGACAGCCACGACGACCCCGCCGTCGAGGTGCCGGAGCTGATCCGGCGCGGCATCACCTCGTTCAAGTTCTTCACCGCCTACCCGCGCCGGGGCATGATGGTCGACGACCGCAGCCTCATCGCCGGGCTGGAGGTGGTCGGCAAGGCCGGCGGCATCGCCGCGGTGCACGCCGAGAACGGCCACGGCATCGACTTCCTGGAGTCCCGGCTGTGGGACACCCCCGACCTGCCGAACGAGACGTTCCTGCAGTGCCACACGCACCTGTTCGAGACCGAGGCGGTGCTGCGGGTGATCTCGCTGGCCGAGGCGGTCGGCTGCCCGCTCTACATCCCGCACCTGGCCGCCGGGGACGGCATCGAGGTCGTCGGCCTGGCCCGGCGCACCGCCCGGGTGCCGGTCTGGATCGAGACCTGCCCGCACTACCTGGTGCTCACCAACGACGAGGTGCTGCGCCGCGGCGCGCTCAGCAAGATCGCCCCGCCGCTGCGCGAGACCGGCGACAACGAGCGGCTGTGGGCCGCCGTCGCGGACGGCATGATCCAGGTGGTCGGCACCGACCACGCCGGCCGCACCCTGGCGAGCAAGGCGGAGGGCGCCAACATCCTGCAGGCCCCCTTCGGCGCGGAGGGCATCGAGCACCTGCTGCCGCTCATGTACGGCGAGGGCGTGGCCGGCGGGCGGCTGAGCCTGCGCCGCATGGTCGCGGTGCTGGCGGAGAACCCCGCCGATCTGTTCGACCTGCCGGCCAAGGGCCGCATCGAGGAGGGCAAGGACGCCGACCTGGTGATCCTCGACCCGGACGGGCGCACGGCGTGCACCGCGGCCGACCACGCCGGGGCGAGCGACTACTGCCTGTACGAGGGACGCGAGGTGCCGGGCCGGGTGCGCCACACCATCAAGGGCGGGCGGGTCCTGCTCGACGACGGCGTCCTGGCCGACGATCTCACCGGCGGCCGGTACCTGGCCCGCCGGCCGCTGGGCCGGCGGCCGGTCCCGGTGCTCGACGGGGTGCCCACGCCGTGACGGGCCGGCTGGCCTGGGAGCAGGCGCACCGGCTGGCGGTGGGCGCGCTGACCTCCCTCGGCTACTCCGAGCCCGAGGCGTCGGCGATCACCGACCATCTGCTGGCCGCCGAGGCGGCGGGCATCACCGCGCTCGGGCTGCGCCGGATCTCCTGGATCGCCGAGATCATCGCCGCGGGGGCGCCGCCCGGCGACCCGAGCGAGGTGGTGCCGGCGCGCGGCGGCTGCGTCCTGGTCGACGGGCACGGCGGGATCGGCTACCTGGCCGCCGACCGGGCCGTGGCGGCGGCGGCGGAATCGGCCCGCGCCGGCGGCGTCGCGGTGGCCGCGGTGCGCGACGTGTTCCTCACCGGAAGCCTGCGGGTGTACGGGGACCGCCTCGCGCGGCAGGGACTCGCCGGGATCATCACCAGTTCGGCCGCGCCGGCCGTCGTCGCGCCCGGGCCAGGGGGCCGGCGGGTGCTGGGGACCAACCCGTTCGCCGTCTTCGTGCCCGGACATCCGGTCCCGCTGGTCTTCGACACCGGGGTCACGTCCCTGACCTACAGCGAGCTGGCCCGGCGGGCGGCGGCCGGCGAGCCCATCCCCGCCGGGTGCGGGCTGGACCGCACCGGCGAGCCGACCACCGACGCCGCCGCCGTTCTCGACGGCGGCGCGATGCTCCCCTGGGCCGGCCACCGGGGGTTCGGGCTGGCGGTCGCGGTGCAGGCTCTGGCGATGATGGCCGGCGGGCCGGCGGTGCCCGGCGGCCTGGCCGGCTGCGCGATGGTCATCTTCGCCGTCGACCCGCGTGCCCTCGACCCGGCGGCACCGGTCCCCGACCTGGGGGAACTCGCCGGGGTGCTCGACCGGGCCGGCGGCCGGCCGCCCGGCCTGCGCTGGGCTCAGGCCCAGCGCGCCGGCCGCGAGCAGGGGCTGCGGGTCGAACCGGCCACGGTGACGAGCCTGCGGGAGCTCGCCCGCGCCGGCTGACGGGCCGCACCACGTCGCCCGGCACCGCCGACGTCCGGCCTGGTGCCGCGCCGGCCGGGGACCCGCCGGACGTGGATGCCCGGCCACCGGGGGCCCGGCGGCCCCGGCCGCCGGGACGGTGCGCCATCCGTCCGGCCGGGCCGGCCGGTCCGGTCAGCCCGGCCGGTCCGGTGGGGCGGGGCGGGTGGTGAGGGTCTTCTGGATGGCGGCGACCTGGTCGGCCAGGTGGGTGATGGCGGCCACCGCCCGGGTGACCGGGTCGTCGCCGGCGCCGCCCAGGGTGCGTTCGCGCAGGTAGCCGGCCTTGACCTCGGCCCAGCGGTCCGCCCGGCCGCCCGACAGCGTGCCGCGCAGCTCGGCCAGCTTGAGCAGCGCCGCCTCGCCGCCGCCGGCCAGGGCCTGGGCCTCGCCCAGGTAGTGGTCGTCCACCAGCGCGGCCAGCTCGGCGTCGTTCATCGCGGGCACGACCCGCTCGGCCAGCTTGTTCATGTTGCGGTAGGAGCCCTGCAGCAGGAACGGCGGTTCGGTACGCGAGGCGTCCGCCTGGGTGGCCGAGGCGATGTAGGCCCGGTTCACCGCCAGCAGCACCTCGCGCACGCCGAGCAGGCCGCGCAGCACCGCCAGCACCTGCGACAGCTCGGCCGCCGGATACGGGTGCGACAGCCGGTCGGGGGTCACCGCGGCGTCGCCGCCGGCCATCCGGGCCAGCAGCTCCACGTCGCGGGGGTCCCGGCCGGACAGCGGCGCGAGCACCGGGTTGGAGGTGAGCGCGTTCTCCAGGTAGCTGAGCGCGAACAGCTCCTCCCGGCCGGCCAGCACGTCACCGAGGTTCCACACGTCGGCCCGGTTGGCGAGCATGTCCGGCACCCGGAACCGCTTGCCGGACTCGGTGAACGGGTTGCCGGCCATGCACACCGCGAACCGCTTGCCGCGCAGGTCGTAGGCGCGGGTCTCGCCGTCCCAGACGCCCTCGATGCGCCGCTGGGCGTCGCACAGCGGGATGAACCGCTGCAGCAGCTCCGGCGAGGTGTGCTGGATGTCGTCCAGGTAGAGCAGGACGTTGTTCCCCATCTCCAGCGCGAACGAGATCTTCTCCACCTCGCGCCGGGCGGTGGCGTCCGGGGCTTCGGCCGGGTCCAGCGAGGTGACGCCGTGCCCGAGCGCCGGGCCGTCGATCCGGACGAACACCAGGCCGAGCCGGCTCGCGACGTACTCCATCAGCGTCGTCTTGCCGTACCCGGGCGGGGACAGCAGCATCAGCAGCCCCATCTGGTCGGTCCGCCGGTCCTCGCCGGCCGTGCCCAGCTGCTTGGCCAGGTTCGCGCCGACCAGCGGCAGGTACACCTCGTCGACCAGCCGGTTGCGCACGAACGCGCTCATCACCTTCGGCCGGTACTCCGAAAGGCGCAGCCGCCGCCGCTCGGCCGTCACCAGCCGGTCCCGGTGCCGCTGGTAGGCGCGGAACGCCGGCACCCGCTCGGCGCGGAAGCGCCGGGTGCGGGCCAGGAACTCGTCCAGGCGCAGCGGCAGCCGGCCGCCGGTGATCCGCGGATGGGTGCCGAGCAGGCCCGCCACCGTGGCGTCCAGCCGGGCGGGGGAGTCGTGCCGGGGCACGTCCGGCCCGCACAGCAGGACGGCGGCCGCCTCGGGCAGGTCGGCGGCGTCGAAGGGGACGTCCTGCGGCGTGCCGGGGGCCGGCGGGCGGACGTGCGAGGCGATCCAGGCGGTGGCCAGCTGGTGGCGGGCGGCCAGGTCGTCGCCGAGCGCCCGCAGGTCGTCCGCCAGCGCCTTGGCCGCCGCCGACCCCGGCCCGCCGAGCGCCCGCTCGAAGGCGTCCAGCAGGGCCCGGGCGCCGGGCCCGGTGACGAAGGACGGCGGCCCGGCCGACAGCTCGTCGACCAGGTAGGCGGCGGCCAGGGCGGGGTCGGCGCCGGCGGCGGCCGGTTCGATCCCGGCCAGGAAGCCGCCGATCGCGGCGGCCAGCTCGTCGCGCAGCCGCCGCGTCGCGGCCGCGGCCACATCCTCGAACCCGGCAGGTCCGCGCCCCACCGCCCGTGCCCCGGTCATCGCGCCCCGGTCGGGGTCCGCCGGGCGCGGCCCCGTGATCTCGTCCAGGCCGGGGTCCGCCGGGCGCGACCCCGTGATCTCGCCCGGGCCGGGGTCCGCCCGGCGCGGCCCCGCGATCTCGCCCGGCACGGGGTCCGCCGGGCCGGTGGAACCGGCGGCCGGTTCGGCGGAGGCGGGGTGGACGTCGCCGCCAGAGCGGCGGGCGGCGCGGGACAGCGAGGCGGCGCGCACCGACCAGGCGGCGCGGGCCGGTTCGCCGGCGCCGAACGCCCAGAACAGCTGGGCGGCGGCCCGGTCGGCCGGCGGGTGGCGCAGCGGGCCGGCGGCGGCCGCCGCCGGCAGCAGCGCGGCCAGCACGGCCGCGGCGTCGTGGTCGTGCACCCCGCGCTCGTACCCCTCGTCGTAGCGGCTCTCGGCCACCTGGCGGACCAGGTCCGCCAGCCGGCCCTCGGCGGCCGCGGCCCGCAGCTCCGCCATCGACGGCCTGCCGCCGCCTTCGGCGCCGTCCTCGCCGCCCTCTTCGGCGGCCGCCAGGATGGACGCGGCCAGGTGCTCGGCCCGGTAGACCTCCGGGCTCTCCGAGACCACGGTCTGCGTCCACAGGTCCCGGGTCGCGGCGAGGTCGGGGTCGCGCACCGGGGCGCGGTAGTCGGTGCCGGTGACCGTGAAGGCCAGGCCGTCCTGGTGCGGGACGAGGGTGAGATCGAACGGCGCGGTGCTGACCGCGAACCGATGCCCGCCCAGCCGGACGGTGTCGCCGCCCTCCCCGTACAGGTCGAGCCGGTCGCGCAGCGCCCGCCCGGCGGCCTGCCGGGCCTCCTTGAGCTGCCCGGCGAGCTCCTCGGCGCGCACCTGGTCGCCGAGCTCGCGCAGCTCGTCGGCGACGCCGCGCAGCCTGGCCACCATCGGGTCGGCGGCGAAGTAGGCGTTGACCTCGTCCAGCGAGCCGAGTGCGGCCGAGCGCCGCCGCACTCCGGCGATGATGCGCGCGGCGGACTCGGCGAGCCGGCCGGCCCGGCGGGACCGCTCGTCCAGCAGCGCCTGCCGGCGCGCGGAGAACGCCTCGTACACCTCCTCCCGGCGGGCGGTGAGCCGGTCCAGGAAGTCGTCCAGCCCGCCGAACCGGGACTCCAGGTCCTCCAGCCGCAGCAGCAGCCGGCCGAGCTGCTCCTCGCACCGCTCGGGGGTGTCGGCCAGCGCCAGCGCGGCGCCGACGCTCTGCTCGAACAGCGAGAACTCGGCCGCGAACCGGGCGCGGCCCTCTACGGCGAGCAGCTCGCCGCGCCGGGCGGCCAGCAGGGCCCGGGCCCGGTTCGCCGCGGCCAGCACCTCGCCGATCCGGGCCAGGATGCCGGTACGGGCGGTCGCCTCGCCGCTCTCCAGCCCGCCGACCAGCTCGGCGACGATCTCCAGCGACCCGGCCAGCTCGGCGATCTGCGCGGTGACCGGCTCGGCGTCGGCCGCGGTGGCGATGGCCTGGGCACGGCCGGCCAGCTCCTCGGCCTCGGCGTGGTGGCCGGCGAAGGCGTCGGGCCGGCTCAGGAACTCCACGGCCCGGCCGGCCGCGCCGGCGATCTCCGCCTCCAGCGTCGTGGCCAGCTCGTCCACCCGGGCCAGGTCGGCGAAGCGCGTCTCCCGCAGCGTGACCAGCCCGCCCTGGGCCTGCCGCAGCCCGGCCAGCCGGGCCACCCACTCGGCGGCGGTACCGGGGGCCTCGCCGTGCAGGCGGCGGACCATCGAGGCGATCCGCCCGGCCGCCTCCTCGACCGCGGCGGCGGCCCGCGCGGTCAGCTCCTGGACCCGCTCGAACTCGTCCAGCACCTGCTCGGCCGCCGCGCGCACCCCGGCCAGCGGGGCGTCCAGCCCGCCGAGGTCCGGCTCGCCGAGCCAGTGGTAGTGGTCGGCCATCCGGTCGCAGGCGGCGACCAGCGCCTCGAACACCGCCGCCGCCGGGACGGTCTCCTCGACCAGCCGGGCGATGGACAGCGCGTCGGAGATGCCGCGGACCAGGTCGGCGTTCCCCACCCGGGCCAGCGGCCCGGCGCCGGCCGGCTGCCGGGCGGCGTGCGCGTCGGAGACGAACGGCGTCCGCCACACCTGCATCGGGTGCACCCGGGCCGGCTCGGCGGAGGTCTCCCGGAACACCACCAGGGTGCCGTCGTCGAACAGCGAGTACCCGTGGCAGGTGATCGGGGTGGCCACCTCGCGGCGGATCACGTTGTACGGCAGCAGCAGCGTGCGGCCCTCGGCGCGCGCGTGGAAGACGTACAGCGCGTCCTCGCCGTTGGGCGAGCGGATGACGCGCTCGTACTCCAGCCCGGCCACGTCGGTGTCGAACGTCTTGGTCAGGCCGGTGGCCAGGTGGTAGCCGCCGGGGAAGATGACGCCCTGGTCCTCCGGCAGCCGGCGGCACGCCTGCCCGATGCCGTCCAGCCGGGCGACCTCCCGGGTGCGGGTGTTGAACACCAGGTGCCGCCAGGCGGTCTCCTTGTACGGCCGCACCCGCAGCAGGATCAGCGGGCCGACCCGGGCATGGTGCACGTCGGCGTCGCCCAGGCTCTGCAGCGGCTCGTCCACCGGCTCCCGGTAGACGCCCTCGCCGGTCTCGGTGTTGTCCTCCACCTTGATGGTGAGGTCGCCGCCGACGGTCTCGACGAACACCTCGCCGCCGATCGAGATGTGCGGGTGCCGGCCGGGCACGTGGTCGTCGCGGGTGGTCTCCACCCATTCGAAGTCGTGCGACGGCGGGAAGACGTGGTCCCGCTCGCCGCGGTCGTCGGTGTAGGCGACCGTGCCGTCGGCGGCGACGGTCCAGCGCAGCACCCGGACGTCCTCGGTGCGCGGGCCGGTCTGGAACACCGCGAGCAGCCGGCCGTCCAGCCGGCGCAGCTGGAGCAGCCGCGCCTCCCGGTAGTAGCGGTACATGTCCGCGAAGTCCCGGCGGAACGCCTCGTCGGCCAGCAGGCCGGGGACGGTGTCCGGCGCGGCGTCCTCGAAGCGGAACGCCTCGCCGTCGCGGGTGAAGCGGTGCAGCGCGAAGACGTCCTCGACGGTGGTCTGCGGCCGCATGCCGACGAACACGTTGTAGCCGAAGAGCATCAGCCCGCCGGCCTGGACGATGTCGCGCGGGACGCAGTTGTTGGCGGTGCGGATCCGGTCGGTGCCGAGCAGGCGCAGCTCGGTGCCGCCGAAGACCGCGATCCGCTCGGCGTTGAGCGCCTCGGCGCGGGCGGCGAGCTCGGCGGCCTGGCCGGCCAGCCGGGCCCGCAGCACGTCGTAGCTGCCCGCGGGAAGGCCCGCGTCCGGCCCGGCGCCGGTCCCGGGCTCCCGGAGCCCGGCCGGGGACGCGGTCCCGGGCGGCGGGGACGCCTGTGGGGACGTCTGTGGGGACGTCTGTGGGGACGTCTGTGGGGACGCGGTCCCGGTGTCGGGCGCGCCGCCGCCGGCGGCGCCGTTCGCGGCGCCCGCGGTCGACGGTGCGGTGCCGGCCGGAGCGGGCGCGGTGCCCGCGGTGGACGGTGTGGTGGCGGCGGCGGGGGCCGGTCCGGCCCCCGCCGCGCCGGTGAGGTCGGCTGAGGTCATCGGCGGCTCAGCGTCCCGCCCCGGCGGCGCCGCCGGTGGTCAGGGCCGTGCCGTTGCCCGCGGCCGGCCCGCCCAGCGGGGCCTCGGCCACGCCGAGCCGGCGGGCCTCCTCCAGCAGCGCGCTCAGCCCGGCCGTCTGCGGGCCGCCGGAGCCGATCAGCTTCAGCAGCAGGGCCGAGACGGTCAGGTTCTGCAGATCGGCGGTGCCGACCGGGCCGAGCACCCGGACCAGGTCCTCCGGCAGGCTCGCCGTGCCGTCCAGCCACGGCCCGGCCAGCCGCGAGGCGACCTGCGAGTGCTCCATGAAGCCGTCCACGCTCTTGCCGAGCGAGATCGCGCCGACCAGCCGGTCGAAGAACGCCCCGTCGCCGCCGACGATGTCGATGTCGGCCTTGGCGAGGCCGGCCGCCACCACTTCGGCCTGCGCCGCGGCGACCGCGCGCTGGGCGTCCAGCCCGGCCATCCGCAGTTCCTTCTCCGCCTCTAGCCGCAGGCGGTACTCCTCGTGGGCGCGGGTGGCGTCGTCCAGCGCGGCCATCGCGGCGGCCTTCTCCTTCAGGCCCTCGGCCTCGGACTTCAGCCGCTCGCCGACCGCGGCGGCGGCCACCAGGGCCTTCTCCCGCTCCACGACGGCCTCGGCGCGGCCGACCTTCTCGATGGCGTCGGCCTCCCGCTCGCGCACCTGCGCGGCGGCCAGCCCGGTGGCGGCGGCCTCGGCGCGCACGCCCTCGGCCAGCCGGGTCTTGGCCTCGGCGTCGAACTCGGCGGCCTTGCGGCGCGCCTCGGCGAGCACCAGCTCCTCGCGGGCCTTGTGCGCGGCGGCCGCCTCGGCCGCCTCGGCGGCCTTGATGTCCTTGACCAGGCCCTCCTGCGCCTCGGCCTCGGCCTGGATGACCAGGGCCTGGCGCATCCGCTCGGCCTCCTCCACCGCGCGGAGCCGCTTGATGCTCTCCTCCTGCTCGGCGACGGTCTTCTCCACCGCGACCCGCTCGCGCACGACCTCGGCCATGGCGCGCCGCTCGGTCTCCACCTCCTTGTCCTTGGCGATCGTCCGCAGCTCGGTCTCCCGCTCGCGGGCGATCACCTCCAGCAGGCGGTCCTTCTCGATGCGCTCGCTCTCGATCGCGATGACCCGCTCGCGGTTCTTCTCGGCGACCGCGATCTCGCGGGCCTTGTTCTCCTCCTGGATGCCGAGCTGCTCGTCGGTGCGCACCTGCGCCGCCTGCGCGCGCAGCCGCTCCTCGGCCCGCACCCGGCTGATCTCCGCCTCCTCGCGGGCCCGCATCGTCTCGATCTCCCGCTTCTGCTTGATCTCGGCGTCCGCCCGCCGCCGCTCCAGCTCCAGGATCGCCTCGCGCGCGTCGACGTCCTGCCGGGTGATCTCCTTCTCCTCGTGCCGCTGGAACTCGTTGGTGCGCACGTGCTCGATCGCGGTCAGCTCGGTGATCTTGCGGATGCCCTGCGCGTCCAGGATGTTGGCCGGGTCCAGCTGGGACATCGGCGTCTGCTCCAGGAAGTCGATGGCGGCGTCCTCCAGGCTGTAGCCGTTGAGGTCGGTGCCGATGACCCGGATGATCTGGTCGCGGAACTCGTCGCGCTGGGTGTAGAGGTCGACGAAGTCGAGCTGCTTGCCGACCGTCTTCAGCGCCTCGGAGAACTTCGCGTTGAACAGCGCCTGCAAGGTGGTCTCGTCGCTGGCCCGCGCGGTGCCGATGGCCTGGGCCACCTTCACCACGTCCTCGGCGGTCTTGTTGACCCGGACGAAGAACGTGATGCGGATGTCGGCCCGGATGTTGTCCTGGCAGATGAGGCCTTCGTGGCCGGTCCGCTCGATCTCGATGGTCTTCACCGAGATGTCCATGATCTCGGCCTTGTGCAGGACGGGCAGCACGACGGCACCGGTGAAGGTGACGTCCACCGCCCGGACCTTGGAGATGATCAGGGCCTTGCCCTGCTCCACCTTGCGGAAGAGCCGGGTGACCACCAGCAGTACGGCCAGCGCGATGATCAGGACGACGGCGAGCAGCACGCCGAAGCCCGTGGAGATGACGTCCAACGGAGAGAGGTCCCCTTACGTGGTGGGGGCGCCGGGGCCGAGGCCCGCGGGGCACGGCGTGACCCAGAAGAACTCGCGTTCCGCGTCGTACTCGAAGATCAGGGCGAGGTCGCCCGCGCGGAGCGGTTCTTCATGATGGCCGCCGGCCGCCGGTGCGTGGCGCCCGTCGCGGATGCGGTCAGGTGCGGTGGACGGCACGGGCCCGTGACCGCCGCGGGCGGGGAGCCCGCCGGGCTCGTCCCGCGGCGGGTGACCCGGCCACTGCAGCTGCCTGACCTGGATGACGGCGGAGGAGCCGTCGGACGCCCGCACCTCGGCCTGGCCGAAGTCGGCGCCGACCCGGCCGGTGCGGATCACGCAGGTGCGGCCGACGAAGTCGGCCCGGGACGGCGCCGGCGCCGCGGCGCCCATCCGGCGCAGCGGCGCCGCCAGCGCGCGGACGGCGAGCCAGGCGCCCGCCGGGGCGGCGGCCAGCACGGCCACCCGCGCCGCCGGGCCGTCCACCAGCGCGGTGCCGGCCAGCCCGATGAACCAGGAGAACGCCACCAGCAGCGAGACGCTCACCGTCACCGGCATGCCGCCGAGGCCGAGCCCGCCGAGCAGCCCGGCGCCGAGCCCCGGGTCGCCGTCGGCGCCGAGCCCGTCCAGGCCCGCGCCGCTGACCAGTACGAGCACCCAGTACCCGACCACGACGACCAGCAGGAAGCCGAAGATGACGGCGGGAAAGGTGAGCGCTGTCCGGACGAATTCCCCCATGAGCCTGCAATGTCCCCCTATTTACCGGTTCCCCCGAACCGGAAATAACCGTACATCTAGTCAACGATTGGCGGGAGGTACAGTTCCCGCTTTGGCGATAAGTCGTGACATGGTGGCTACCCGCCACGGGCCGACCGGCGCCGCCGGCGGAACGACGTCGCGCCGGCGTTTCCCGGATTCCCCACTATTTCTCGGTGACCGGCCGATCACGGTGCGAAACCGCTAACGACGAACCGGTGAGGGAACGGCTACGTTGAGCGGGTGAGTGCCGAGTCCCGCATGCAGACCACGGCCGGGCGGCTGGCCCGGGCCGGCTTCGCCGACGGAGCCCGGGCCGAGCGGCTCCTGGACGACCTCGGCCCCGAGGCGGTGGGCGACCTGGACCTGCTCGGCGCGCTGGTCGGCGCGGCCGAGCCCGACCTGGCGCTGCTCTCGCTGGCCCGGCTCACCGAGCAGGACCCGAGCGTCCTCGGCGCGATGCGCGCCGAGGAGGGGCTGCGGGCCCGGCTGCTCGGCGTGCTCGGCCTGTCCGCCGCGCTCGGCGAGCACCTGTTCCGCCATCCCGACGACTGGCGGGCGCTGTCCGGCGAGCAGGCCGTCCGGCGCCCCACCGGCGACGAGCTGCGCGCCGGCCTGATCGCCGCCGTCGGCGCCGACCCCGCCGACGCCGAGCCCGTCGCCGGCCCGGACGCCGCGGCGGCCATGGACGGGCTGCGCGCGGCCTATCGGGCGCGGCTGCTGCACCTGGCCGCCCGCGACGTCACCGGGGTCACCGGCCTGCCCGAGGTCACCTCCGAGCTGTCCGACCTGGCCGCCGCCGCGCTGGAGGCCGGGCTCGCCATCGCCCGGCGCGACGTCCCCGAGGCCGCCGACGCCCGGCTGGCCGTGATCGGCATGGGCAAGTGCGGTGCCCGGGAGCTCAACTACATCAGCGACGTGGACGTCGTCTTCGTCGCCGAGCCGCGCGAGGGCGTGGACGAGACCAAGGCGCTGCGCGCGGCGACCCGGCTGGCCCAGGGCATGATGCGCGCCTGCTCGGCCAGTACCCCCGAAGGGGCGCTGTGGGAGGTGGACGCCGCGCTGCGCCCGGAGGGCAAGGCCGGCCCGCTGGTGCGCACGCTGGCCAGCCATGTCACCTACTACCGGCGCTGGGCCAAGACCTGGGAGTTCCAGGCGCTGCTCAAGGCCCGCCCGATCGCCGGCGACCTCACCCTCGGCGGCGAGTACGTCTCGGCGGTCGACGAGATGGTGTGGCAGGCCGCCGCCCGGGAGAACTTCGTCGAGGACGTGCAGGCGATGCGGCGCAAGGTGGAGGCCAACGTGCGGGCCGACCAGGCCGACCGGCAGATCAAGCTCGGCCCCGGCGGCCTGCGCGACATCGAGTTCGCCGTCCAGCTGCTCCAGCTGGTGCACGGGCGGGCCGACGGGCTGCTGCGCCGCCGGGCCACCCTGCCGGCGCTGGCCGCGCTGTCGCGGGGCGGCTACGTCGGCCGGGACGACGCCAAGGCGCTGGCCGAGGCGTACACCTTCCTGCGCCAGGTCGAGCACCTGCTCCAGTTGCACCGGCTGCGCCGCACCCACGTGGTCCCCGACGAGGTCACCGAGCTGCGGCGCCTCGGCCGGGCCTTCGGCATGACCGCCGATCCGGTCGGCGAGTTCACCACCCGGTGGCGCCGGCACGCCATGGAGGCCCGGCGGCTGCACGAGAAGCTGTTCTACCGCCCGCTGCTGCAGGCCGTCGCCCGGCTGCCCGGAGAGGAGGCCCGGCTGTCCACCGCGGCCGCCTCCGCCCGGCTGTCCGCGCTCGGGTACGCCGACCCGGCCGGCGCGCTGCGGCACATCGCCGCGCTCACCAGCGGCGTCTCCCGCCGGGCGGCGATCCAGCGCACGCTGCTGCCGGTGATGCTCGGCTGGTTCGCCGACGCCCCCGACCCCGACGCCGGGCTGCTCGGCTTCCGCCAGGTCAGCGACAAGCTCGGCACCAGCCCCTGGTACCTGCGCCTGCTGCGCGACGAGACCGCCGCCGCCGAGCGGATGGCCCGCATCCTCGGCACCAGCCGCTACGCCACCGGCCTGCTGCTGAACGCGCCGGAGGCGGTGGCGATGCTCGGCGCGGACGCCGAGCTGGTCCCCCGCGCCAAGGCCACCCTGGCCGCCGAGGCCGACGCCTCGGTGCGCCGGCACGCCCAGGACGCCGAGAAGGCGGTCGCGTCCGTCCGCGGCCTGCGCCGCCGCGAGCTGTTCCGCACCGCGGTCGCCGGGCTGGTCGGCCGGCTGGACATCGAGGACGTCGGCCAGGCGCTGTCGGAGCTCAACGACGTCACCGTCCAGGCCGCGCTGGACGCGGCGATCCACAAGATCTCCTGCGAGCGCCGCGGCGAGCTGCCCACCAGGTTCGCGGTCATCGCGATGGGCCGGCTCGGCGGCTACGAGTGCTCCTACGGCAGCGACGCCGACGTCATGTTCGTACACGCGCCGCTGCCGGGGGCCGCCGACCGGGAGGCGGCCGACGCGGCGCACGCGGTGGCCAACGAGCTGCGCCGGCTGCTGGCGCTGCCCGCGACCGACCCGCCGCTGCTGGTCGACCCCGACCTGCGTCCCGAGGGCCGCCAGGGCCCGCTGGTGCGCACGCTGTCCTCCTACGCCGCCTACTACCGGCGGTGGTCGTCGCCCTGGGAGTCGCAGGCGCTGCTGCGCGCCCGGTTCTCCGCTGGCGACGCCGGGCTCGGCGCCGAGTTCGTCGAGATGATCGAGCCGCTGCGCTACCCGCCGGGCGGCATCGACGAGGCCGCCGTGCGCGAGATCCGCCGGCTGAAGGCGCGGATGGAGGCCGAACGGCTGCCGCGCGGCGCCGACCCACTGCTGCACACCAAGCTCGGCCGGGGCGGGCTGTCCGACGTGGAGTGGCCGGCCCAGCTCATCCAGCTCCGGCACGCCGGCGAGGTGCCCGAACTGCGCACCACCCGGACCCTGGCGGCCCTGCGCGCCGCGGTCGGCGCCGGCCTGCTCCCGGCCGCCGACGAGGAGGTGCTGGCCGAGGCGTGGCGGTTCGCCTCGCAGATCCGGGACGCGATCATGCTGGTCCGCGGCCGGGCCGGCGACAGCATCCCGGCCGACCTGCGCGAGCGCGGCATGATCGCCCGAGCGCTCGGCTACCCCCCGGACGGCTCGGAGGACTTCCTGGAGGACTACCTGCGGGCCACCCGCCGGGCGCGCGCGGTGGCCGAGCGGGTGTTCTACGGCGCCTGACCGCGGCCGCCGGCGGATTCCCCCCATATCCGGGGAATCATCGTCATTCCGAGGTGGGTGAACGCGTTGCGGGGTGTTCGTGCCGGGGTGTATGTACATCTCGGGTGATCTCTTTTGACTTCTGTTTACCTTGACCTCGCCATCGGGCTGGTCCTCGCGTTCCTGCTCTTCTCGCTGCTGGTCAGCGGGATCAACGAAGGGCTGGTGCGGCTGCTCGGCATCCGCAGCAAGTTCCTGTGGTCCTACCTGCGGGACACCTTCGACGGCCCGGACGGCAAGCGGTCCCGCATCCCGAGCTCGCTGTCGGAGGTCTTCGCCCGGCTGCCGTTCGGCCGGGACGCCCGGCCGGCGTTCAGCCCGCTGCCCGCGCCGGTGGCGAGCACGGCGGGCAGCTGGTCGGACCGGCTGTACGAGCGGCTGCGCGAGATCGACCACCGCACCGACGGCCGGACGAGCATCGCGGCGATCCCGCCCGCCCGGTTCGGCGTCGCGGTGATGGAGATCGTCACCGGCGAGGGCGGGGTGCCGGCGCTGCTCGGCCGGCTGGAGCAGGACCACAGCCCGCTGTACGGGCCGCTGAAGGGCGTGTGGGAGACCGCGCGCGGTGACCTCGCGACCTTCCGCAAGGGCGTGGAGGAGTGGTTCGACGGCGAGATGCAGCGCCTCACCCTGCTCTACCGCCGGTACGTCCGCTGGGTCATCGCCGCGATCGGGCTGGCGCTGACCCTGCTGTTCAGCATGGACTCGCTGGAGTACGGCCGGGCCATCCTGACCGACAACGCGCTGCGGGCGCAGATCACCGCGAGCACCGACGGGGGAGCGGGGGCGCTGGCGAGCCTGCGGGACAAGTGCCCCGAGCACCCCGCCGACCCCTACGGCTGCCTCACCGAGGTGCTGTCGGCGCCGGCCTTCGTCACGATCGTCGGCAACGCGCCGGTGTCGGTGCGCATCCCGGACGACGGCCGCCCGCGGTGGTCGTGGAACGGCGGGGAGTGGCTGCACCGGCTGGTCACCCCGGGCCACTGGCCGGGCTTCCTGGTCACGTTCTTCGCGCTGCTGTTCGGCGGGCCGTTCTGGTGGGACGTGTTGCGCCGGCTCACCGGCATCCGGTCGCGGGCCGGCGAGGCCAAGTGAGCCGCCCCGGCGCCTAGATACTGACAACTCGCCATATATGGCGAGTTGATCGGAGATGCCGAGAAATGCGAATTAAGGTGCGGCTCTTTGGTATCCGTTCCCCAAGGCGGGAGAGAACCCCCAGGTCAGCCGGGTAGGAGGAACGTATCTCATTCCTCGGGTTGGTTGGGGGGACCATGGGGATGTCTGGGGTACGCCGCCTCGGGGCGGTCGCCGGAGCACTGTCGCTGTGCGTGATCGGCGCCGCCGGTTGCGGGCAGGACGAGAAGAAGATCGTCGCGCAGCCCGCCAAGCAGCACGCCGGCGACGCGCGGCAACAGCACGCGGCCGCCGCGGCGCGCGCCGCACGGGTCAAGGCCAACGAGCTCGGCCAGATCCCGGTGATCATGTACCACCGGGTGATGGCGAAGCCGGCCGGGCCGGACGACCGCACCCCGCAGCAGTTCCGCACCGAACTGGAGCGGCTGGCCAGGGACGGCTACGTCCCGATCACCGCCAAGGAGTACACCACCGGCCGGATCGCGATCCCGGCCGGGCGGCACCCGGTGGTCCTCACCTTCGACGACTCCTCGCCCTCCCAGCTCACCCTGGACGGGTCGGGCGTTCCCAAGCCCGACACCGCGGTCGGCATCCTGCAGGACGTCGCCCGCCGCCATCCCGGGTTCCGGCCGGTCGCCACGTTCTTCGTCATCAAGGACATGTTCGGCACCTTCGGTGCCGAGGCGCAGGCACAGGTGCTCGGCTGGCTGCGCGACAACGGGTTCGACATCGGCAACCACACCCTGGACCACCACAACCTGCGCGGCAAGTCCCAGGATCAGGTGTCCCAGCAGATCGCCGGCGACCAGAAGCTGGTCCGCTCCCTGATCAAGGAGACGCCGGCCACCATCGCGCTGCCCTACGGCAACCAGCCCAGCACCAAGTCCTGGGCGCTGCGCGGCGGCACCGGCGATGGGCGCTACGACTTCTCCGGCGTGTTCCTCGCCGGGTACACGCCCGCGCCGTCCCCGTTCAGCAAGGACTTCGACCCGCTCGGCATCCCGCGCATCCGGGCCATGGACAAGGTCGGGGACTGCGCGCGGTTCTGCTCCACCGCCTGGCTGGACTGGCTGAAGGCCCACCCCGAGGAGCGCTACACCTCCGACGGAGACGTCCGGACCGTCGCCTTCCCCAAGTTCAAGGCGCCGTACGTGGCGCCGCGCTTCGAGCGCTACCGCCTGCCCTACTGACCGCCACCGCCCGGCCGCGCGGCAGCGGGGCCTGGCGGAGTTCAGTGCAGGTTGAGCGCCATCAGGATGAACAGCCCGATGAAGTGCGCCAGCACGACGAAAGCGATCAGGAACACGAAGATGAACTTCGCCGGTCCGTGCTCGAAGTGCTGTCCCTCCTTCAGCGGCGGAAGCTGCGCCCGCCGCTCGGCGAGCCTCTCCTCGATCGGCTTGCGACCGAACATGTGATCTCCTGACCTCGCCCGGGCGGCTCCGGCGGGCCGCCCGAATAGACCCGAACACCCGCGGCGGGCCGGCGCTTCCGCGATCGGTGGTGCGATTCGACCTTATAACGGGTAAAGGGGGGCTCGACGGCCGCTGCGGTGGACGAACTCATCAACACGATATATCGTGATGTTGAGGTCATGGCCGGATTCGCAGTGGCCGGCCGGCCGGTCCCCGGCGGGTCGCCCACCGGCCCCCTACCCCTACCTGGAGGACACCATGGCCGCCAAGCGCAGCCTCCTGCACGAGCTCATCAACGTGGTGAGCAAGCTCTCCTCGGAGATCGTCGGCCGGCCCACCAGCCCCGGCCCGGTCGTCGACCCCGAGCGGCACCCGCATCCCGTCAACCGTCCCCGCCGCCCCCGCTGAGGCGGGGTGGCGCTCACCGGGACGGGCGTCCGCGCAGGGGCACCGGATCGGCGACGTCCCGCCATCGGACGGGCCCGCCGGCGTGATCTCATGACCCGAGGTCGCGCCGCGCCCGGCGTGGCCGGGCGGGCGACAGCGTCCGCCAGGACATCAGGACGGCGGTGGCCGAGGCCGCGCCCGCCAGCGTGATCACCAGTTCCGGGGCCAGGATCTCGCCCAGCGCGCCCCCGGCCGCGGCGGTCAGGCCCTGCAACGTCATCGTCCCGGTCACCAGCAGGCCGAACGCCTGGCCGCGCCAGGTCTCCGGCACCGCGGCGAGGAATCTGCGAGCCAGCCCGAGCTGGTAGGCGACCCCGAAACCGGACACCGCCATCAGGACGGCCGCGTATCCCGGCGCGGGACGCAGCACGAACCACAGCAACGGCAGTCCGAGCGCGAGCGCGAGCGGGCCGGCCAGCCGCTCCCGGCCCGCCGGGCTCACCAGCCGGCCGACGATCAGGTTGCCGGCGAACATCCCGGCGGCGACCGCGGCGAACAGCGGACCGGCCGCGTCCGGCGCGCCGGCCCGCGCGGCGTAGGGGACCAGCACGCCCTCGGCGCCGACCATCAGCGCCGGTGCCGGCCAGTGCGCCACCAGCAACGCCCGGATCGCGGGCCGGCGCAGCAGCGCCCGGTTGACCCGCCAGGTCTCGGTGACGCCGGCCGAACCCCCGGTGCGGCGGGGCGGGTAGGGGGAAAGGCGCAGCCGCAGCAGGGCCGCCGAGCCGAGGCAGGTCGCGGCGGTGATCCACAGCGCGCCCGGCGCGCCGACCGCGGCGATCAGTACGCCGCCGGCGGCGAAGCCGAGCACCTGCGTGCCGCCGGCCGCCATGGAGAACACCGCCCGGCCGAGCACGTAGCGGTCGCCGTCCAGCAGGTCGGGCAGTAGGGCGGTGCGCGACGCGGCCGCGACGGCGCTGGGCAGCCCCGTGACGAACACCAGCACCAGCATGGCCGGTACCGGCAGCAGGCCGGCGGCCAGCACGGCGCTCACCACGGCGCGCAGCATCTCGTAGCCGATCATGACTGCGCGCGGCGGCCAGCGGTCGGCGAAGGCCAGCAGCAACGTGCCGCCCAGGGCATAGGGCAGGAAGCCCGCCGCGTAGGCGAGCGCCGACATCAGCGGCGACCCGGTCACCGCGTAGACGGTCACCGACAGGGCGAGCATCCGCACCGTCTCACCGGCCAGGAAGAGCGTGTAGCCGCCGAACAGCACGCGGAACTGGCCGACGGCGAACACCTCGCGGTAGGTGGCCGGGCGTGCCGCGACGGGCGCAGGGGTCATGGCCGACAGCATCACGGCGGCCCGGCCACGCTGACTATGCTTTCGGGTGGAGGCGAAACGTGCTGGCCATCGAGGTGGGACCGGTCGACGTGGCGCGCACCCGCTACGCGATCTCGCCGCTGGGCGAGGCGATGCAGGCGCTGCGCGTCGCGGCCGGCGTGCAGGCCGCCGGCCCGCTCCGGCCGTGGGCCGAGCGCATCACCCCCCGGTACCAGCGGTTGCGCCGGCAGGCGCCCGCGGTCGACGCGCTGACCGCGCTCTTCCGCCGCGGCGCCTACAACGCCGACTTCATCCATCCGCCGCCGGCGGGCGCCGGCGGTGACTTCGCCGCCGAACTGGCCGCGGTGCGCGCCACGCCGCTGCGGCGGGCGCGACTGGAGCTGGCCCGCAATCTGGCGGGGCTGCGGACACCGCCGCGCCAGGTGCGGCGCATTCTCGACGCGCCGGACGTGGTGAACCGCCTCGCCGACGCGATCGAGGCGAGCTGGCGGGAGCTGGTCGAGCCGGACTGGCCCCGGCTGCGGGCGGTGCTGGAGCGTGACCTGGTCCGCCGCGCCGGGCACCTGGCGATGTACGGCTGGGCGGCCGCGCTGTCCGATCTCGATCCGCGGGTGCGCTGGCGCTCCGAGGGGCAGGCCGGGACCATCGAGGTGCGCACCGGCTCGCGCACCGAGTGGGAGCGGCACCGGCCGGCCGGCCAGGGCCTGCTGCTGATGCCGACGGTGTTCGGCACGCTGATCAACTACGTCGAGCCGCCGTGGCCCTACGCCCTGGTCTATCCCGCCCGGGGCATCGCGGACCTGCTCGCCCCGGCGGCGCGCGCACCGGGCGGCGGGGCGCTGAGCCGGCTGGTCGGCCCGCGCCGCGCGGACGTGCTGCGCGCCCTGGACGTGCCCGCGACGACGACGCAGCTCGCGGCCCGGCTCGGCCTGAGCCTGGGCACCATAGGCGGCCACCTGGCGGTGCTGCGCGAGGCCGGCCTGGTCACCCGCACCCGCGCCGGCCGGTCCGTCCGCTACGAGCACACCCCGCTCGGCGCCGCCCTGGCCGCCGGTTGACGGCGACGGGCCCAAACCATCTGATAGCGGTAGAAAGGCCACCCGAGGGCCCGAGAGCCGGCCGGTGGCCTTCTACGCTGGACGAGGTCAGTCGAAGATGTCGTCGGCCGACTCGACCGTGACCGCCCGACGGATCCAGGTCTCCAGCAGGGCCAGGTCGGTGCAGCCGTCGATGCGCCCGCGCGTCTCCGGGGAGATCTCCAGCCCGCGGGTGTCGAGCACCGCCAGGATCGCCGCGGCCTCCCCCCGAGCACGCCCCTGCTCCAAGCCCTGCTTGAGGCCCTGCTTGAGGCCCTGCTTGAGGCCCTGTTCGAGGCCCTGTTCGAGGCCCTGCTCCACCCAGTGGGACAGGTAGTGCCGGGCGATGCTCTCGTATTCCTGGCCTGTCGCGGTCAAGATCTCCTCCAGGTGCTTGCGCGCTACCGTCGGTAGCACGGCGAACACGTAATTCAAATATAGCTTGGCGCGATCCTCGTCAAGGGTGTCCAGCCCGGCCAGCAACGCCTCCAGGGCGGGGCCGGCCTCGGCGTGCTCGGCGTGCGCGGTGGCCGAGAGCACCGCCAGTTCGGGGCAGGCGCGTGCACGAGTCGGATCCGTGATCAGCGGGATCGAGCCGGGATGCACGGCCAGCGGGGTCACGACCCCGCGCGGCCCGAGGTGGATGGCCTGCTCGCACCAGCGGGCGAGCGCCGGATCCGGGCAGATGACCATGAGTGCGGCCGGGCACTCCCATCGGGCTCGAATCGCCGCGAGGTAGACGGGCCAGGTGAACCGTTTGCGTGCGTCGTGCCGGTTCTGAACTTCCACGATCAGTGCCAGCTGGGGGTCACCCGCCGCGTCGCGGAGCACCACTGTCGAGTCGGCGCGATACTCCACCGGGATCGGCTGCGTGCAGTCCGCTGCTTCCACGGTCGCGGAGCTGAACGAGGGGAGCTCGATGTCGGTCGCCTGGCGTAACAGCTCCACCGCGGTCATCGGACGGTTGTGGATGAGCTGGATCGGCATCTCGTGAGTGAGTCCGGGCACGACAAGTACATTACCAAGAGTAGGTGACTCTTTACTCTCGGTTGTCGATTCTCGTGCCCGGCTCTCGATCGATCCACGGCTCGATCAGACACGCGCGGCACGGTTGTTCGCGCGCCATCCGGGGAGAGGCGCACGCGAAAGGCCACCGGCGGTGCCCGGGGCGCCGGCCGATGGCCTCTCTGGTGGGACGGGTGCGTCGCCGGGCCCACCACCCGGAGGGCGGCGGATCAGGCAGGGGTCACACGTCGTAGTAGAGCTCGAACTCGTGAGGGTGCGGGCGCAGCCGGATCGGGTCGATCTCCTGGGTGCGCTTGTAGGCGATCCAGGTCTCGATCAGGTCCGGGGTGAACACGCCGCCCTCGAGCAGGAACTCGTGGTCGGCCTCCAGGGCGGTGAGCACCTCGGCGAGCGTGCCGGGCACCTGCGGCACCTGGCCGGCCTCCTCCGGCGGCAGCTCGTAGAGGTCCTTGTCCACCGGCTGCGGCGGCTCGATCTTGTTGCGGATGCCGTCCAGGCCGGCCATCAGCTGCGCGGCGAACGCGAAGTACGGGTTGCAGGACGGGTCGGGCACCCGGAACTCGATGCGCTTGGCCTTCGGGTTGGACCCGGTGATCGGGATCCGGATGCAGGCCGAGCGGTTGCGCTGGGAGTAGACCAGGTTCACCGGGGCCTCGTAGCCCGGCACCAGGCGGTGGTAGGAGTTCACCGTCGGGTTGGTGAACGCCAGCAGGGCCGGCGCGTGCTTGAGCAGGCCGCCGATGTAGTGCCGCGCCATGTCCGACAGCCCGGCGTAGCCGACCTCGTCGTAGAACAGCGGCTCGCCGTCCTTCCACAGCGACTGGTGGCAGTGCATGCCCGAGCCGTTGTCACCGAAGATCGGCTTGGGCATGAAGGTGACCGTGTGGCCGTACTCCAGCGCGGTGTTCTTGATGATGTACTTGTACAGCATCAGGTTGTCGGCGGTCTTGAGCAGCGTGCCGAACTTGAAGTCGATCTCGGCCTGGCCGGCGGTGCCGACCTCGTGGTGCTGCATCTCGGTGTCGATGCCGGCCTCGATCAGGCGGCGCACCATCTCCGACCGCAGGTCGGTGAAGTGGTCCATCGGCGGCACCGGGAAGTAGCCGCCCTTGTAGCGCGGCTTGTAGCCCAGGTTGCCGCCGTCCTGGGCCTTGCCGGTGTTCCAGGCGCCCTCGATCGAGTCGATGTGGTAGTAGCTCTCGCTGGCGCTGCTGGAGAACCGCACGTCGTCGAAGATGTAGAACTCGGCCTCCGGGCCGAAGTAGCACGTGTCGGCGATGCCGGTGCCCTTGAGGTACTCCTCGGCCTTGCGGGCCACGTTGCGCGGGTCGCGGCTGTACGCCTCGCCGGTCAGCGGGTCGTGGACGAAGAAGTTGATGTTGAGGGTCTTGTGCTGCCGGAACGGGTCCAGCACGGCGGTCGACGGATCGGGCAACAGCAGCATGTCCGACTCGTGGATCGCCTGGAACCCCCGGATCGACGAGCCGTCGAACATCAGGCCGTCGGAGAAGACACCGGCGCCGAAGTTCTCCACCGGGAAGGTGAAGTGGTGCGTCGTGCCCGGCAGGTCGGTGAACCTGACATCGACGAACTGCACTCCCTCGTCCCTGATGTACTTCAGGACGTCGTCGGCGGAGCTGAACATCCAACCTCCCAAGGGCACGAATTTGCAGATTGACCGTAGGCCTGTGCCGTTTCTGCCCCATGTCCCGTTTGTTTCACGGATGTTAATGGGGGGAGGGTGAGCCCGGTCGAGGGCCGAGTGGACCTCCCGATATGTTACCCGCTATGAGCAAGCAGCCCCGATGGACGCAGACGTGGCTCGGCGGGCCCCGGGCCGCCGCCGGTGTCGATCTCGGCTATCCGGGGCAGCGGCTCGGCCTCCCCGAGACCGGCCCCGGCTCGGTGGGCCGGTTCGGCCGCCGGATCGGCGCGCTGCTGGTCGACTGGCTGCTGTGCACCTGGGCCATCGCCCGCGGCCTGCTGGGCGCCGATCCCCGCACCGCCTCCTGGGTCGGCATGGGGGTGTTCGCCGTCGAGTACATCGTGCTCGTCGGAACCATCGGCTCCACCCTGGGCATGATGGTGTTCGGCATCCGGGTGGCCGGCGTGTCCGGCGGCCGCCCGCCGCTGGTCTCGGTGGTGATCCGTACCCTGCTGCTCTGCCTGGCGGTGCCGGCGCTGATCTACGACCGCGACCAGCGGGGCCTGCACGATCGCGCCGCCCGCACCATCGTGCTGCGCCGCTGAGCCGGCCGGTCAGGCCCGCGCGCAGGAGAAGATGGCGGTGCCGGGCAGGTGGCGGCCGCGCAGCGGGCTCCACCCGCCCCACGCCCGGTCGTGCCCGGCCGGCCACTCCGGCTCGGCCAGCCCGGTCACCGCTAGCCCGGCGGCGACGATGGCGCCCACCCAGTCGCCCATCGTGCGGTGATGTTCCACGTACGCCGGCTCGCCGTCCTGGTCCACCTCGACGTAGGGAGACCGGTCGAAGTAGGACCGGTCGGCGGTCAGCCCGCGCGGGCCCGGATCGTCGGGGAACGCCCAGCGCACCGGGTGGCTGACCGAGAACACCAGCCGCCCGCCGGGCCGCAGCACCCGGCGCACCTCGGCCAGCACGGCGCGCGCGTCGGCGACGAAAGGCAGCGCGCCGAACGCCGAGCAGGCCAGGTCGAAGCTCTGATCCGCGAACGGGATGCGCCCGGCGTCGGCCTGGACCACCGGCAGCCGCAGGGCGGTGTGCTCGTCGATCCGCCGCGAGTGCCGCAGCTGCCGCAACGACAGGTCGAACGCCGCCACCTCGGCGCCCTGGGCGACCAGCCAGCGGCCGCACTGGCCGGCCCCGCAGCCGATCTCCAGCACCCGCCGGTCGCGCACCTCGCCGAGCAGCCGGGCGTCGGCCTCGTCCAGGCCCTCCGGGCACCACACGAACCGCGCGTCGCCCAGGAAGTCGCCGTGCTCGGCCTGGTAGTCGTCGGCGGCGGCGTCCCACCAGCGGCGGTTCGCCCGCGCCGAGGAGCCGGCGGTGACCCGCCGCCGGGCGACACCGGAGGCGCCGGCCATCACCTGATCTTGCCGCGGGGCATGCGCGCCCCCCGCGGCATCGGGCCCTTCGGCATCGGCAGCGTCTGCGGCAGGGCGCGGAGCCGGTAGTTGACCTCCGAGACCGCCGTCTTCTTCAGATTGCGCGGCAGCTTCATCAGGTGGCGCTGCAGTTTGGCCAGCGGCACCTGTCCCTCGCCGTCGCCGCACTGCACGTCGTACACCGGTACGTCGATCGCCACCCGCTGCACGCGCTTCTTCTCCGCCACCAGCATCCGCTGCACCCGGGCGCCCGGGCCCTCCGACACCAGCACGATGCCCGGGTAGCCCACCGCCCGGTGCACCACGTCCTGGTCGCGGGTGACCGCCACGTGCGGGGTCACCTGCCAGTTGCCGCGCATGCTCTGCAGGATGGCCGCCGCCGCGCCGGGCTGCCCGGCCAGCAGGGAGTACTGCGCGCGCTGCGCCAGCTGGCCGAACACGACCATGCCGACGGTGAGGGAGACCATCACCCCGAGGATGATCAACTGCCAGACGAGGCCGGTCACCAGCCCGAGCACGACGAACACCGCCAGCGTGGCCACGGCCGACGCGACGACGATCGGCATCCCCTTGGGGTTGGCCTTCTGGATGATCTGAGCGATCATGCGGAGCTGCTTGACGCGCCCCGGGCGCTCTGGGTCTGCGGGCTTGTTCGCCATGGTTAAAGGATACAAATCCCTAGCGCGAGTGAGGAAAACGTGACCTGATGGGGGACCGGACCGTGACCCGGTCCGGCCGGCGCGGTCAGGTGGTCTGCCGGGCCTCGACGGCCTGCCGGTAGAGCCGGCCGGCGCGGTAGGACGAGCGCACCAGCGGCCCGGACATGACCCCGGCGAAACCGATCTCCTCGGCCTCCCGCTGCAGCTCGCCGAACTCCTCCGGCTTGACCCAGCGGTCCACCGGGTGGTGGCGCGGCGTCGGGCGCAGGTACTGGGTGATGGTGAGCAGGTCGCAGCCCGCCTCGCGCAGGTCGCGCATCGCCTGGACGATCTCCTCGCGCTCCTCGCCCATTCCGAGGATGAGGTTGGACTTGGTGACCAGCCCGGCCTCGCGGGCCATCGAGATCACCCGCAGCGAGCGGTCGTACCGGAACGCCGGGCGGATGCGCTTGAAGATGCGCGGCACGGTCTCGATGTTGTGCGCGAACACCTCCGGCCGGCTGGAGAAGACCTCGGCCAGCTGGTCGGGGCGCCCGTTGAAGTCGGGGACCAGCAGCTCGACCCCGCAGCCGGGCACCTCCTGGTGGATGCGCCGCGCGGTCTCGGCGTACAGCCAGGCGCCGCCGTCGGGCAGGTCGTCGCGGGCGACGCCGGTGACGGTGGCGTACCGCAGCCCCATCTGCACCACCGACTCGGCCACCCGGCGCGGCTCGTCCCGGTCGTACTCGGCCGGCCTGCCGGTGTCGATCTGGCAGAAGTCACAACGCCGCGTGCACTGGTCGCCGCCGATGAGGAAGGTCGCCTCCCGGTCCTCCCAGCACTCGGAGATGTTGGGACAGCCGGCCTCCTGGCAGACCGTGTGCAGGCCTTGGTCCTTCACCAGGGATTTGATCTCGGTGAAGTTCGGCCCGTTCCGCAGCCGGGTCTTGATCCACGGAGGCTTGCGCTCGATGGGGGTCTGGCTGTTGCGCACCTCCAGGCGGAGGAGCTTTCGGCCTTCAGGAGCAACGGTCACGCGTTCCAGCTTACGTCGCCGCCGCGGCCGGACCGGACACCGGCCCGGCGGTGGTGGCGCGGCTCACAGCCGGCCGGAGAGCAGGTCCTCCTCCTGCACCTCCAGCGGCTGCGCGCCGAGCGCCTCGGCCAGGCGCTTCTCGGCGAACGGCAGCACCTCGTCGACGGTGATGCGCCGCCCGGTCTCGGCCGACAGCGAGGTCACGCCGGCGTCGCGGATGCCGCACGGGACGATGCGGTTGAACCAGCTCGGGTCGTTGGCGCAGTTGAGGGCGTACCCGTGCATCGTCACGCCCCGGGCGACCCGGATGCCGATCGCGCCGAGCATGCGGTCCGGCAGGCCGCTGGCCGCGTCGCCGCGCGCCCACACCCCGCTGTGCCCGGCCACCCGGCCGGCCGGCACCCCGAAGTCGGCGCACACCTGGATCAGGGCCTCCTCCAGCAGCCGGAGGTAGGCGATCACGTCGATCGTCTCGGTCAGCCGGACGATCGGGTAGCCGACCAGCTGCCCGGGACCGTGCCAAGTGATCTTCCCGCCGCGGTCGACGTCGATGACCGGCGTGCCGTCCGCCGGCCGCTCCTCGGGGCGGGTGCGCCGGCCGGCGGTGTAGACCGGCGCGTGCTCCAGCAGCAGGCAGGTGTCGGGCAGGGCGCCCGCGACGCGCCGCGCGTGCACCTGGTGCTGCAGCTCCCACGCCTGCTCGTAGGGGACGTCGACGCCGAGCCGGACGAGGGCCAGCCCGCCGGCCCGGCCGCCCGTGGTCGTCTGCTGGTCAGCCTGGTCGGCGCGCTCGCTCACGGGGATCAGCCTAACGCCCGGTCACGCCGTCAGCAGGCGAGGTTCGACGCGGAATTCCTTCACGCCCGCGTCGCCGTCCCGCTCGATCCGGTAGGCGAACCCGCCGGGGTCGACCGAGACCGCCTGGATGAACTCGCCGCCCACGTAGTGCAGCGCGACCCCCTCGTCGGCGGCGTATCCGTCGGGCAGCTCGCCGGAGGCGACCGACTCGTGCAGCAGCGTGCGGCGCTGCGGGTCGGAGTTGTAGTGGACGCCGCACGAGTAGGGCACCAGGGCGAGGCCCTCGGCCCACGGGCGCAGCGCCGGCCCGAAGGAGTCGGTGTTGCCGCCCACGTGCCAGCACAGCGCGCCCGCGCTCTGCCCGCTGAGCACCACACCGGCCCGCCACGCCTGCTCGAACGCCTCGGCCAGGCCGTGCAGCCGCCACAGCACCGCCAGGTTGGCCACGCTGCCGCCGCTGACGTAGATGACGTCCTGGGAGAGGATCCACTCGCGCGGGTCGGGGACGTTCGGCTGCGGGAACAGCGCCAGGTGGCTCACCTCGGCGTCGAAGGCCTGGAACGCGGCGTACATCTTCAGCAGCCACGGCTGGTCGTCGCCGAGCGCGGTGGCCAGCAGGCCGAGCCGCGGGCGGTCCTGCCCGGTCAGGTCCAGCGCGTATCGCAGCAGGCCGGACGGCTCCATGGTCCCCTGCCGGGCACCGGGGCGGAACGAACCGCCGCCGATCGCCAGGATGTGCGACTGGCCGAGCCTGTTCATGATCTCTCTCCTGTGCGTCGTCGAGGTGAGGCATGCTCATGGACCGGCGGATCGAGCCGCGGCTTACTCCCCGTTCGCCGGACGGCACCTAGAGTATGGCGGCCAGTGCTTCCTCGACCCCGGGATGCCGGAACCGGTATCCGCTGTCCAGCAGGCGGCGCGGGAGCACCCGCTGGCCGATCAGGACGCCCTCGTCGGCCAGCCCGCCGAGCGCGGCCCGCAGCGCGAACGCCGGCACCGGCACCGGCAGCGTCGGGCGGTGCAGCGCGCGGCCCAGGGCCTTGGTGAACTCGGCGTTGGTGACCGGCCCGGGGGCGGTGAGGTTCACCGGGCCCGACACCTCGGGCCGCCGCCGCAGGTGCGCGATCGCGCCGAGCCAGTCGTCCAGGGAGATCCACGAGGTGTACTGGCGGCCGGAGCCGAGCGGCGCGCCGAGGCCCGCCCGGAACACCGGCAGCATCTTTCCCAGGAAACCGCCCGCGGCGGTGAGCACGTGCCCGGTGCGCAGGTGCACCACCCGAACGCCCGCCCGCTCGGCGGGCGCGGTCTCCGCCTCCCAGGCGCGCACCAGGCCGGCGAGCCACTGGCCGGGCCGCCGGTCGCCGGCGCCGCCCGGCGACGTGACGTCGGCGGACTCGTCGACCTCGCGGTCGCCGGTGTCGCCGTAGACGCCCATCGCCGACCCCGACAGCAGCACCTGCGGCGGACGCTCCAGGGCGGCGATCGCGGTGGCGATGGTGCGCGTGCCCGACACCCGGCTGTCCACCAGCTCGCGGCGGTAGTCGTCGGTCCAGCGCCGGTCGGCGATGCCCGCGCCGGCCAGGTGCACCACCGCCTCGGCGCCGTCCAGCACGCCCGGGTCCACCACCCCGCCGGCCGGATCCCAGAAGGCCTCGTCCGCGGCCTCCGGGCGGCGGCGAACCAGCCGGACGACGGGGGTGCCCTCCTCGCGCAGCGCGCGGACCAGAGCCGACCCGATGAGCCCGGACGAGCCGGTGACGACGACTGTCATGCCGTCACCCTATGCCGCCGGGCCGGCGGCGTCCGGCCGGGAAGCGGGCGGGGCGCCCCGGCGTGTCCGCCGGAGCGCCCCGTCAGCGTGGTGGCTCAGGCCAGGCCGAGCTGGGCCTCGAAGCGGCCCTCCTCCAGCCGGCGCTTGACCGTGGTGAGGAACCGGGCGGCGTCCGCCCCGTCCACCAGGCGGTGGTCGTAGGTCAGCGCCAGGTACACCATGGAACGGACCGCGATGACCTCGCCCTCGGGGGTGTCCACCACGACCGGCCGCTTGACGACCGCACCGGTGCCGAGGATGGCGACCTGCGGCTGGTTGATGATCGGCGTGTCGAACAGCGCGCCGCGGCTGCCGGTGTTGGTCAGGGTGAACGTGCCCCCGGACAGCTCGTCCGGGCTCACCTTGTTGGTGCGGGTGCGCTCGGCCAGGTCGGCGATCTTGCGGGCCAGCCCGGCCAGGTTCAGGTCACCGGCGTCCTTGATGACCGCCGAGGCCAGGCCGCGCTCGGCGTCGACCGCGAAGGCGAGGTGCTCGTGGTCGAAGTAGGTGACCTCGTTGGTCTCGCTGTTGATCACCGCGTTGAGCTTCGGGTGCTGCTTGAGCGCCTCGACCGCGGCCAGCGCGAAGAACGGCATGAAGCTGAGCTTGACGCCCTCGCGCCGCTGGAACTCGGCCTTGGCCCGCTCGCGCAGCCGGGCGATCTTCGTGACGTCCACCTCGACCACCGAGGTGAGCTGCGCGGAGGTCTGCAGCGACTCCATCGTGCGCTTGGCGATGGTCTGCCGCATCCGCGACATCTTCTCGGTGCGTCCGCGCAGCGTGGTGTCGGCCTGCACCGGCTCGGGGGCCGCGGCCGGTGCGGCGGCGGCCGGCTGCGGTTCGGGCTGCGCGGCCGGGGCCGGCCGCTCCTGGGCCTGGGCGGCCTGCTCGCGCTGGGCCCGGGCCGCCTCCAGCACGTCCTGCTTGCGGATGCGGCCGCCGACGCCGGTGCCGGTCAGCGCGGACAGGTCGACGCCGTGCTCGGTGGCGAGCTTGCGCACCAGCGGCGTGACGTACGGGCTCTCGCCGCCGGCGGGCGCCGCGGGCGAGATCGGCGAGGCCGGCGCGGCCTCGGCCTGCTGCGGCTCGGGCTGCTGCGCCGGCGGGCGCTGCTGCGGAACCTGCTGCTGCTGCGGCTGCTGCTGCGCCGGCTGCTGTCGCGGCTGCGGCGGCTGCGGGATCGAGGACGCCGGAGCCTGCTGCTGCGGCTCGGCCGCCTTGGCCGGTTCGGGCTCGGGCTCGGGCTCCGGCTCGGGCTCCGCCTCGGCCTGCTCCTGCTCCTGGGGCTCGGCCTGCGCGGGCGCGGCCGAGCCGTCCCCGTCGATGACGGCGAGTTCGGCGCCCACCTCGACGGTCTCGTCCTCGGCCACCACGATCTTGGTGAGCACGCCCGCCGACGGCGAGGGGATCTCGGTGTCGACCTTGTCGGTGGAGACCTCGAGCAACGGCTCGTCGGCCTGGACCTGGTCGCCTTCCTTCTTGAGCCAGCGGGTGACGGTGCCCTCGGTCACGCTCTCGCCGAGCTGGGGCATGGTTACGGAAACCGGCATGGTGTCTTCTCTCGCGTTTCCTGTGAGGGCTTAGTTATGGACGTGCAGGGGCTTGCCGGCAAGGGCGAGCATCGCCTCGCCGACGGCCTCGGACTGTGTCGGGTGCGCGTGGATCAGCTGGGCCACCTCGGCGGGCAGGGCCTCCCAGTTGTAGATGAGCTGCCCCTCGGTGACGAGCTCACCCATCCGCCGGCCCACCATGTGCACCCCGAGCACCGGACCGTCCTTCTGGGCGATCACCTTCACGGCGCCCTGGGTGCCGATGATCTGGCTCTTGGGGTTGCCGCCGAGGTCGTAGACCAGCTCGGTGATCTCCAGGCCGCGCTCGCGCGCGGTGGCCGAGGTGATGCCGACCGAGGCCACCTCGGGGTCGGAGTAGGTGATGCGGGGCACCCCGGCGTAGTCGATCGGCGCCGGGTCCAGGCCGCCGATGTGCTCGGCGACCAGGATGCCTTCGGCGAAGCCGGCGTGCGCCAGCTGCAGGGTGGGGATCAGGTCGCCGACGGCGTAGACGCCCGGGACGGTGGTGCGGCAGAACTCGTCGACGACCACGGTGCCGCGCTCGACGGTGACGCCGGCCTCCTCGAAGCCCATGCCCGAGACGACGGCGCCGCGGCCCACCGCCACCAGCAGCAGCTCGGCCTCGAGCGTCTTGCCGCCCTGAAGCGTGACCACCACGCCGGTGCCTGTCGTCTTGACGCCCTCGAAGCGGACGCCCAGCTCGTACTTGATGCCGCGGCGGCGGAAGGCGCGCTCCAGCAGTTTGGAGCTGGACTCCTCCTCCAGCGGGAGCAGGTGCGGCAGCGCCTCCACGATGGTCACCTCGGCGCCGAACGACCGCCAGACCGACGCGAACTCGACGCCGATGACACCGCCGCCGAGCACGACCACCGAGGACGGCACCCGGTCCAGCCGCAGGGCGTGGTCACTGGTGATCACCCGGTCGCCGTCGACCTCCAGGCCGGGCAGCGACCGGGGCACCGAACCGGTGGCGAGCACGACGTTGCGCCCCTCGACGGCCTGGTCGCCGACCACGACCCGGCCCGGGCCGGCCAGCCGGCCCTCACCTTCGATGATCGTGACGCCGCGGCTCTTCAGCAGGCCCTGGACGCCCTTCCAGGCCCGGTTTACGATCTTGTCCTTGAAGGCGTGTACGCCGGGCATGTCCACGCCCTCGAAGGTGGCCCGCACGCCCACGCTCGCGGCCTCGCGGGTCTCGTCGGCGACCTCCGCCGCGTGCAGCAGCGCCTTGGTCGGGATGCACCCCCGGTGCAGGCACGTGCCGCCGATCCGGTCCTTCTCGATCAGTGCGACGGAAAGGCCGAGCTCGGCCGCCCGTAGCGCGCAGGCGTAGCCGCCGCTGCCGCCGCCCAGGACGACGATGTCGTAGGGGCCGCTGCCATCAGCCACTGGAAAGCTCCTTGTCGGGTCGGTGGGCCCTGCGGGCCGGGGCGCGTGCGATCAAGCGGAGCGGCCGGCCTGCCCAACTGCATCTTTTCACTTGTCCGGCTCGGGTGTGACGCACCGGGCGGCGCGCACCGCGCGACCGGCCCGGCCCATCATGCCTCCTGGTCCGGCTGGTAGCGCTCGGCCAGCGCGACCAGGGTGCGCGTCAGCATGCCGGTGCCGCCTTTGGGGATGTAGCCGTGCGGCCCTTCCTTGTTGAACGCGGGCCCCGCGATGTCCACGTGCGCCCAGCGCACGCCCTCGGGCACGAACTCGCGCAGGAAGATGCCGGCGGCGAGCATGCTGCCGGAGCGCTCGGGGTTGATGTTGGCGATGTCGGCGATGGGGGAGTCGAGGCCCTTGCGCAGGTCCTCGGGCAGCGGCATGCCCCACGCCGCCTCGCCCTGGCCGACGGCGACCTCGACCAGCTCCTCGCGCAGCTCGTCGTCGGAGGCCATCACGCCGCAGGTGCGCCAGCCGAGCGCCACGATCTGCCCGCCGGTCAGGGTGGCCACGTCGACGATCAGGTCCGGGTCGTCCTCGCCGGCCCGGGCGATGCCGTCCACCAGCACCAGGCGGCCCTCGGCGTCGGTGTCGAGCACCTCGACGGTCTTGCCGGAGTAGGTGGTGAGCACGTCGGAGGGTCGTTGCGCGGTGCCGCTCGGCATGTTCTCCGCCAGGCACAGGTAGCCGACCGCGTTCACCCGGACGCCGAGCCGGGCGATGGCGAGCAGGGCGCCGAACACCGCGCCGGCGCCGCCCATGTCCGATTTCATCCATGCCATGGACGCCGACGGCTTCAGCGACAGGCCGCCGGAGTCGAAGGTGATGCCCTTGCCGACGAAGGCGATCGTCGCGGCGGCCTCGGGGTGGGAGTAGGCGAGGCGCACCAGCCGCGGCGGGTTGGCCGAGCCCTGCCCGACGCCGGTGATGCCGCCGTAGCCGCCCTCGCGCAGCGCGGCCTCGTCGAGCACCTCCACCGACAGGCCGGCCTTGGTGCCGGCCTCCTCGGCGATCTCGGCGAACCGGGCCGGCGGCAGGTCGGAGGGCGGGGTGTTCACCAGGTCGCGGACGAGCGTCACCGCCTCGGCCAGCGTGGCGGCCCGGGCGACGGCCTCCTCGGCGCCGGGCGCGTCGCTGAGCACCTCCGCCTCGGCGAGCGGGGACCTGGAGTCGCCTCCGGTGCGGTACCGGGCGAAGTCGTAGGCGCCGAGCAGCGCGCCCACGGCGACCGCCTCGGCCTGTGCGGACGTGGCGGCGGGCAGCGCGAAGGCGGCGCGGGCGGTGCCGCGCAGCGCGCGGGCGGCGACGCCGGCGGCGCGCCGCAGCACCTCCAGGTCGTGGCCGTCGGGCCGCTCCGGGGCGTCGCCGAGGCCGACCGCGACGACCAGGGGCGCCGGGAGCGCGCCGAAGGTGGGGATCTTCACCACCTCGCCGGGCGCGCCGGCGAACCCGAGCGCCTCCAGCGTCGCGGCCAGGCCGCCGCTGAACGCGGACGCGAGCGCGTCGGCGCCGGGGGCCGGCCGGGGGCCGTCCGGAGTGGTGTGGATGCCTGCCACGAGGGCGTCGGTCTCAACCGCGCCGGCTTCGGCGGCGTTCAGTCGCACAGTCGTCACGTTGGCCGATGCTAGCCGGGGTTCTCCCGTCTGCATAAACGAGGGTTCGTCCCACGAATCGGTCAGCGCTTCGCAGCAGCATGGTGCTACTCGCGCTAGCACCATGTCGCAAATGGCCATCGATGGTGCTAATGTAAATAGCACCATGTTGCTCACCTTGGATCTCAACGACCCCCGGCCGCTGCACGAGCAGGTGGCCGCGGCGGTCCGGCAGGCGGTGGCCTCCGGAGTCGCCACCCCCGGCCAGCGGCTGCCGTCCGCCCGCGAGCTGGCCGCGGCGCTCGGCGTCAACGCCAACACGGTGCTGCGTGCCTTACGCGACCTTCGCGACGAGGGCGTGCTGGAGTTCCGCCGCGGGCGCGGCGTCTCGGTGCTGCGCCCACCGGACGGACGCCAGGTGCTGCTGCGCAGGTCGCGGGAGCTGCTGGAGGAGGCCGGGCGGTACGGCTACCGCCCGGAGGACGTGATCGAGATGATCAAGGAGTTGTCATGAGCTACCGCTCCCGGTTCCTCGCGGTGTGCGGAGCGGGCGCCGTCACCGCCGGCGCCCTGCTGGTCGCCGTTCCGCTGTGGCTGCGGCCCCGGCTGCCCGAGCCGCTCGCGGTGCACTGGGGCCCGTCCGGGCAGGCCGACCGGACAGGGTCCTTCGGCACCGCGATGGCCCTCGACCTGGCGATGCTCGGCCTGATCGTCGCGTTCCTGCTCTACGCCGTGCTGCACCGCGACGCCGCCGACCACCCCGACCGGCGCCGGCCGGTCGCCGCGCTGCTGGCCGGCGCCGTCACGCTGGTGCTCGCCGTGCGCGCCGCCACCCTGGCCGCCAACCTGGACCGGCCGGACTGGCGCGCAGCCGAGCTGCCCCTGATGCCGGTGCTGTTCATCCTGCTGGCCGTGGTCGCGGCGGGCGCGCTCGGCTGGGCCGCCGCCGCGCACGGGCCGGTGCCGCCGCCGCGGGAGACGCCGGCCGGGCCGAGCATGCGCCTGGCCGCCGGTCGGCGCACCGTGTGGGTGTCCTCGGCGGTCAACCCCTGGGCCGGCGCCGCCGCCCTGGCCGGGGTGGCGGGCGCCGCGGTCGTCGGCCTGCTGGCCTGGCTCTTCCCGTTCGCCGGGCTCGGCACCGCCCTGCCGCCGCTCGTCATCATCGGCCTGGTGGGGGCGATCGTCCACCGGGTGGGCGTCCGGGTGGGCGACGACCGCGTCGTGATCTCGTTCGGGCCGTTCCGGGCACCGGCCCGCACCATCCCGCTCGACAACCTGCGCGGCGCCACGGTGGAGGACCGGCAGCCGTACCAGACCGGCGGCTGGGGGCTGCGCGGGCTGCCCGGCCGGTCCACGATCATGATCCGCGGCGGCGAGACCCTGGTCCTGCGGTACGCCTCCGGCGGCCGGCTCGCCATCACCGTCGACGACGCCCGGCACGGCGCGGCCCTCATCAACGCCCTGCTGGCCGAGCGCGTCCAGGCGCCCTGACCCCGTCCCCCACCCGGCCCGGCCCGACCCGCCACCCGCTACCCGCCCGCCGCTCCGCCCTCGCTCCGCCCGCCGCCGCGCCCGCGCGGCCGGCCTGCCCGGATGCGCCCGCCCGCGAGGCGAGTCCTCTCTCCTGGAGATATCCGAATGATCTCTCGCCACCGTGACCTCACGGTCTTCCTGCTCGTTGCCTTCGGGCTGTCCTGGCTGGTCGCGCTGCCGCTGTGGCTGCCGTCCCGGCCGGCGCCCATCACTCCGGTCGCGCTGGCGATGATGTTCACCCCGGCCGCCGGCGTCCTGGCCGTATGGCGGGTCTGCCACCGGCAGGTGCCGTTCCGCCGGTGGGCCCGCGACACCGGCCTGGCGCTCGGCGGGCGCCGGGGCCTGCGCCTGGTGGTGCTGGCCTGGGCCGGCACCGCGCTGCTCACCGTGCTCGCCATCGCGGTGAGCGCCGCCACCGGGCTACTCAGCCTGGACCTGGCGAACCTCGGCCTGCTGCGCCGGCAACTGGCGCAGGCGACCGGTGGCGCGCCGCCGGTCGAACCGGGGGTGATCCTCGCCGTCCAGGTGGCGCTCGGCCTGGTCGCGCCGCTGGTCAACGCGATCCCGGCGCTCGGCGAGGAGTACGGCTGGCGGGGGTGGCTGCTGCCCCGGCTGCTGCCCCTGGGCCCGGTGCGGGCGATCGCCGTCTCCGGCCTGATCTGGGGTGCCTGGCACGCGCCGCTGACCCTGCGCGGCTACAACTACCCCGAACTCGGCCCGTGGGCCGCGCTGATGTTCACCGGCTTCTGCGTGCTGTTCGGCGCCTTCCTGGGCTGGACCCGCCTGGCGTCGGGCAGCGTGTGGCCCGCGGTGGCCGGGCACGCCACCCTCAACGCCGTCGGCGGGTGGATGCTGCTGGTCGGGGACGCGGCTCACCCCCCGTCACCGGTGATCGCCGGCATCACCGGCCTGCCCGGCTGGGCACTGCTCGCCGTGGTGGCACTGGTCCTCGCGCGGCGTTCCCGCGAGTGCCGCGCCGGCGTACCCGCCGCCTCGGCCGCCTGACGCGCGACCGACACAAGGTGCGCCCGGCCGGGGCGCGCCTCAGGCGGCGCAGACGAGCAGGGCGGCTGCGGTCGCGGCCTCCACCAGGGCGCCGAGGACATCGCCGGTGACCCCGCCGAGCCGGCGGACGGCGTGCCCGCGCAATGCCCACGCCGCGGCCAGGCCGCCCGCCACCGCCAGCGGGAACCGTAGCGGGCCGCCGGCCGCCAGGCCGAGCAGCACCGCGCCGGCCAGCGCCGACGCGGTGGCGACGCCGGCGGCGCCGGGCCGGACGGTGCCGGTGACCAGGGCTCCGAGGCCGCCGGGCCGGGCGGCGGGCACGCCGGGCGTGCAGGCCCAGGTCACCGCGAGCCGCCCGGTCACGCACGCGGCCACCAGCGCCGGCGGTCCGGCCTCCGCCGCCGCGGCGACCTGGATCAGCAGGGTGAACACCAGCGTGACGACGCCGAACGGCCCGATGTCCGACCGCTTCATGATCTCCAGCGCGCCGGCCGCCGGCCGGCCGCTGCCCAGCCCGTCGGCCAGGTCGGCCAGCCCGTCCAGGTGCAGGGCCCGGGTGAGCAGGGCGAGCGACCCGATGGCCAGCGCCGCGGCGAGCGGCGGGGACAGCAGCAGCCCGGCCGCGAACTGGACCGCCGCCGCGGCACCGCCGAGCAGCAGCCCCACCAGCGGCGCCAGCAGCATCGCCCGCCCCGCGGTGGCCCGGTCGGCGTGCGGCGCCCCGGCCGGCCACACGCTCAGCAGCCCGGCCGCCAGCCGCAGCCCGCCGGCCAGGCGCGCCCATCGCCCGGCGGGCGCTCCGCTCCCGCCGGTCCCGTCCTCCGGCCCGGCGGCCGCCGCCCCGGGGTTCGGCCGCTCGCCGAAGGCCCCCTCGGCGGAGGGCCGCCCGCCGGAGGGCCGGGCGTCGGGGGGCCGGGCGTTGGAGGGCCGGGCGTTGGAGGGCCGGGCGTCGCCGCGGCCGGCCGCCGGCGGCATCAGGGGGTCACCGGGCGGTTCATCGGGGTCCATCGGGGTCACAGGGGGAGCGGCAGGGGGCGGCCGGCGACGACCAGCGCGGCCTCTTCGGACTCGGCGGCCAGGCGCTGGTTCAGCCGGCCGAGCGCGTCGCGGAACACCCGGCCGCTCGCCGTCGCCGGGACGACGCTGAGACCGACCTCGTCGGAGACCGCCACCACTCGCGCCCGCGTCCGCCGCCACGCCTCGACCAGGTCGTCGCACCGGGCGGCGACCTGGTCCAGCGCGGTGCCGAACCGGCCGGGCCGGCGGCCGCGCGGCCGGTCGTGCGCCGGGTCGTCCCAGGCGCCGCAGCCGTCGAAGACCGCCGCCAGCCAGGCGCCCACCCCGTCGACCAGCAGCGTGCCGGTCTCCGAGCGCAGCAGCGCCTCCAGTTCGGTGGTCTCCAGCGTCGCCCAGTGCGGCGGGCGGCGGCGCTGGTGGGCGCGTACCCGGGCCTGCCATTCCGCGTCCCGCCGGCCGGCCGGCCCGGTGGCGACGTAGGTGACGTCCGGTTCGGCCAGCAGCCGCAGCTCCGCCTCCGCCGACTTCCCCGAGCGGGCGCCGCCCAGGATGAGCGTCCGGCGCGGCGCGGGGTCCCGGGGCGGCGCGGGCTGCCGGGTGTCCAGGATCGTGCCGTCCTCGACGGACCGCGCGTCCCAGAACGACAGGCGCCGGGCGAGCTCGGCCTCCGAGGGCACCCGATGGTCCAGGTGGATGGCCACCACCTGGGTGCGCGCGGTGACCAGGCCGCGCCGGCGCAGGTCGCCCAGGCGGTGCGGCCGGTCCAGCAGGTCGATGAGCACCAGGTCGTAACAGTCCTCGGCCCAGCTCGGCGAGGGGTGGTGGTGCTGCCCGCCGGCCGGGACGGCGTGCAGGACGCGGGCCCGGTCCGGGCCGGCGACGGCGTGGCCGTCCGGAGTGACCGTCATCCGGTACCCCGGGGGCAGGTCGGCGGGCGGGGACAGGGGCAGGCCGGCCGGCGGGGCCAGCCGCACCATGTCGTCCAGCACCACGGCGGTCGGCGCCCGGTGTCCGGCCGGCAGCCGCCCGCACGAGGCACAGGCGCAGCCGGGTTCGGGCCAGCCGTACGGGCCGGCCGTGCCGGAGAGCAGTACCTTCACCGGCGCCCGGCCCGCGGGCGGCGGGTCGCCGCGGCGGCCATGGCCGGCCGGCCGGAGGTGGGCGGCATGAGGAGGCCTCCGTCGTCGATCGTCCGTCGAGCACCGTCGATGTGGGTGGTCCGGCCCGCCGGGCCGGGCTCCTGGCCTGTCCCAGCGCCCCCACGGCAAGATCTGCGGCACACTCCAGGAGGTAGGGTCTGCACAGCCTGTCGAGGACATAGGGCAGAACCCCGCGAAAAGGAGCGTATGGCATGACGTGGCGCTGGCGTTACGAGAACGCTAATGGCGGTGAGGTCACCGGCGGGTCGTTGCCGCGCGAAGTCTTTCCCAGCCAGTCCGACGCCGAGTCCTGGCTCGGCGAGAACTGGCGGACGCTGCTCGGGGCCGGGGTGGAGCAGGTGGCCCTGCTGGAGGACGAGCGCACCGAGTACGCGGGGATGTCGCTGCGGGTGGAATGACGCCCGCCGCGCCCACCGCGTCCGGGCGGCGCCCGGTGACCGGGCCGGTGCGGGCGGGGACGCCCGGGCCGCCGTGGACCCGGCCGCCGGGCGGCGGCCGGTACGCGGGCGGGCGGCCCCGCGCCGGTGTCACGACGCCGGTGTCACGGTGCGGTGTCGCGGTTCCGGTGTCACGGTTCCGGTGTCAACGCGCCGGTGTCACGGGCGCGAAGGCGGGCTCACCGTGAGCGACGGGTCGCGCTGCACCACCGGGCCGAGCACGTCGTCGATCCTGGACAGCACGTCGGCGTCCAGCTTGACGCCCGCGGCCTTGACGTTGTCGCGTACCTGCTCAGGACGCGTGGCGCCGACGATGGCCGAGGAGACGTTCGGGTTCTGCAGCACCCAGGCCACCGCGAGCTGCGCCATCGACAGGCCGAGGTCGGCGGCGACCGGCTTCAGCTCCTGCACCCGGGTGAGCACGTCGTCCTCCAGCATGCGCTGGATGAAGCCCGAGCCCTGCGGGTCGGTGGCCCGCGACCCGGCCGGCGGCGGCTGCCCCGGCAGGTACTTGCCGGTGAGCACGCCCTGCGCGATGGGGGACCAGACGATCTGCCCCAGCCCTTCCTTCTCGCAGAGCGGGACCACCTCCGACTCGATGACCCGCCACAGCATCGAGTACTGCGGCTGGTTGGACACCAGGCGGTCCAGGCCCAGCTGGTCGGCGATCTTGAGCGCGTCGGCGATCTGCCCCGCCGTCCACTCGCTCACCCCGACGTACAGCACCTTGCCCTGGCGCACCAGGTCGTCGAACGTCTTGAGCGTCTCTTCGAGCGGGGTCTCGTGGTCGAAGCGGTGCGCCTGGTAGAGGTCGACGTAGTCGGTGCCCAGCCGGCGCAGCGAGCCGTGGATGCTCTCGGTGATGTGCTTGCGCGACAGCCCGCGGTCATTGCGACCGGGGCCGGTGGGCCAGTAGACCTTGGTGAAGATCTCCAGCGACTCGCGGCGCACGCCCTTCAGCGCCCGGCCGAGCACCTCCTCGGCCCGGGTGCCGGCGTAGACGTCCGCGGTGTCGAACGTGGTGATGCCCTCGTCGAGGGCCGCCTTCACGCACTCGCGGGCGGCGTCCTCCTCGACCTGCGAGCCGTGCGTGATCCAGTTGCCATAGCTGATCTCGCTGACCATGAGACCGCTACGACCGAGATGACGGAAGTCCATGCTCCCGACCCTAGCCGCCGCCGGGTGATGCCCCCGATCGGGCCGCCCGCGCCGCGGCGGGCGGTGGCGCGCCCGCCCCGGTCACCTCTTGGGCGGGACGGGGTCGCCGCCGGGCAGCACGGTGGGCGGCGGGAACCGCAGGCGGCGGATCTGCATGGACCGCATGGCGGCGTAGAACCCGACCCCCTTGAGGCTCTCGCCGGGCAGCCGGCGGGCGGCCTCCTTCTTGACCCGCTGGGCCACCCACACCGAGCTGCCGACCACGAGCACGATCATCAGCGGCCACATGACGGTGACGGCGTAGGAGTAGACGAGCATGCCGGTCTGCCCGCCGACCACCGGGATCGTCCACAGCACGACCAGCAGGAGCAGCGAGACGGGCAGGAAGAACTGCCCCGGGGTGCGGCGGGAGTCGACCCACTCGCGGGCCAGCCGGCGGGCCGGTCCGCGGTCGCGGGCCGGGAGGTAGCGCTCCTCGCCCCGCATCATGCCCTCGCGGGCGCGGGCGCGCTCGGCCACCTGCCGCTCGCGCGCCTGGCGGTAGGCGTCCTTGCGGTTGGTGGGTGCGGTGACGGGTTGGCGGCGGCGCCCTTCGGCGTCACGGCGCTTGGGGGTCGGGCGGCCCTTTCCCGCGCTCTTGTCCGGGGCGGCGGCGGGGGCGGCGGCCTCGGCGGGGGCCTGGTTGCGGCGTCGGAACACGACGTCAGCCTACCGGGGGTGCAACTTAATGACGCCCTCGCACGTTATGCGTAGGGTGGACTTAGGCGACGCCGCCGCGATAATCGGGGGCGGGCGATGGTGGGGCGGCCAGGGAGGTCGCGAATGGATCGTGGCAGGCGAAGACGCGAAGGCGGCGCGCGCGATGGCCGGCGGGCGTCGCGGCGTGCGGGAGCATAGGCAGAGCACTACTTAAGAAGGGGACGGCCGACGCGCATGAGCGTGATGAAGAGACTTTCGATGATCTTCAAGTCCAAGGCCAACAAGGCCTTGGACAAGATGGAGGATCCGCGCGAGACCCTCGATTACTCCTATCAGCGGCAGCTTGAGCTCCTGCAGAAGGTCCGCCGGGGCGTGGCCGACGTGGCGACCTCGCGCAAGCGCGTGGAACTGCAGATCAACCAGCTCCAGCAGCAGAGCAGCAAGCTGGAGGACCAGGGCCGCAAGGCGCTGAGCGTGGGCCGCGAGGACCTGGCCCGTGAGGCGCTGTCCCGCCGTTCCGGCCTGCAGGGCCAGATCGCCGACCTGCAGGTGCAGCACAACAACCTGCAGGGCGAGGAGGAGAAGCTCACGCTCGCCAGCCAGCGCCTGCAGACCAAGGTCGACTCCTTCCGGCACAAGAAGGAGACGATCAAGGCCACCTACACCGCGGCCGAGGCGCAGACCCGGATCAACGAGGCCTTCTCCGGCATCTCCGAGGAGATGGGCGACGTGGGCCTGGCGATCCAGCGGGCCGAGGACAAGACCGCGCAGATGCAGGCCCGCGCCGGCGCGATCGACGAGCTGCTGGCCAGCGGCGCGCTGGACGACTTCAGCGGCCAGCGCGGCGACGACATCCAGGCCGAGCTCGACCGGATGGGCGGCGGCCGGGACGTGGAGCTGGAGCTGGCCCGGATGAAGGCCGAGCTCGGGCAGGGCCCCGCGCCGCAGGACGCCATCGAGGCCGGCCGCCCCGGCCAGCAGCAGGCACCGCACCCCCAGCAGGCCCCCCAGCAGGCGCCGCAGCAGGCGCCGCAGCAGTCCCCCCAGACCCAGCAGTACCCGCGTCCGGGGGAGGGGCTGTGATCGTCCGCATCATGGGGGAGGGGCAGGTCGAGATCGCCGAGGGCGACATCGACGTGCTCAACGTGCTGGACGGCGAGCTCGAGGCCGCCATCGAGGCGGGCGACGAGCCGCACTTCCGCACCAAGCTGCACGCGCTGCTGGACAAGGTGCGCCAGATCGGCAAGCCGCTGCCCGACGACGCGCTGGAGCCGTCCGAGCTGATCCTGCCGCCCGCCGACGCCTCGATCGACGAGGTGCGGGGGATGCTCGGCGACCAGGGTCTCATCCCGGGGTAGCGTGGCACCATGACGCGCACACGGTACGCACCCGACCGGGGGCTCACCGTGCGCATGGTCGTCACCCTGTTCCTGCTCGGCCTGCTGTACGTCGTCTTCGTCGCCGTGCTGATCGCCCTGGGCGCCCGGGCGATCACGGTGCTCGTGCTCGCCGGCGGCCTCCTGCTGGTGCAGTACTTCCTGTCCGACCGGATCGCGCTGTTCGCGATGCACGGCCGGGAGGTCTCCCCGCAGGAGGCGCCCGAGCTGCACGGCCTGATCGACCGGCTGTGCGCGATGGCGGACGCCCCCAAGCCCCGGGTCGCCATCGCCGACAGCGACGTCCCGAACGCCTTCGCCACCGGCCGCGACCAGCGGCACGCCGTGGTGTGCGTGACGACCGGGCTGCTGCGGCGGCTCGATCCGCGCGAGCTCGAGGGCGTCCTCGCGCACGAGCTGTCCCACGTCGCGCACCGCGACGTCGCGGTCATGACGATCGCCTCCTTCCTCGGCGTCGTGGCCGGCCTGATGACCCGGTTCGCGCTGTACTCCGGACTCGGCCGTGACCGGGGCAACAACAACGGGCCGCCGATCGGGCTGATCATCATGCTGGTCTCGGTGCTGGTGTACGCGGTCAGCTTCCTGCTCACCCGCGCCCTGTCCCGGTACCGCGAGCTGTCGGCCGACCGGGCCGGCGCGCTGCTCACCCAGCGGCCCTCGGCGCTGGCCAGTGCCCTGGTCAAGGTCTCCGGGGAGATGTCGCGCATCCCCACCCGGGACCTGCGCGAGGCCCGGCCGTTCAACGCCTTCTACTTCGCCCCGGCCCTGGCCGGCGGGCGGGGGGCCGGCCTGGCCACCCTGTTCGCCACCCACCCGCCGCTCGAGCGCCGGCTGGCCCAGCTCGACGCCATCGCCGGCCGGCTCGGCCGGGAGGGCTGAGCGGGATGCGCTGGCTGGACGCGCTGCTCGGCCGCAGCAGGCCGGCGCGGCCCGACCTGGACGCCCTGTTCGCCCTGCCCTCCGCCGCGGTCACCCTGGAGGCGGCCACCGGGTTCGCGCCGGCCGGCCTCGGCTCGGTCTGCTTCCGCTCCCCGGAGGGCGGCGCCTTCGCCCGGCTGCGCGGCGACATCGAGGCGCTGCTCGCCGACGCCGCCGTCGAGCGGAGCGACGACTCCTACGGCTACACCTGGCTGCTGGCCCGCCGCCCCGCGGGCGACCTCGGCGCGCTGGTGACCGACCTGCACGCGGTCAACTCCTCGCTGGAGGGCGCCGGTTTCGGCCCGGCCCTGCTGTGCTCGGTGGTGGTCTTCACCGGGCCGGGAGACCGGCGGCTGGCACTGGTCTACCTCTACAAGCAGGGCACCTTCTACCCGTTCGCGCCGCTGCCCGGCGAGCGCCGGGACAACCCGCTGGAGCTCCAGGTACGCGGCGTGCTGACCGGTGAGCTGCCCGTCGAGGCCGACCTGTCGCGCTGGTTCCCGCTGTGGGGGGCCCCGGGCCTGTGACCGCCCTCCCGCCGGCCGGGACGGGACTGCCATAGGCGGGTGGGCGAGGGGGTATACCAACCCGGCAGATCGCCATCGCCGGGGGGACATGGTGGCAGTGACCGAGCACGACCGGGTCGGACGGGCCGCGCGCGCCGGGGCGGAGGGCCGGCTTCGCGCCGGGCTGCCGCGCCTGCTGTCGGTATGCCTCACCGCGGCGGCCGCCTACTCGGCGGCGATCGCCGTGCTGCCGCCGCTGCGCCGGTGGCTCGCCACCGCGACCGAGGTGATCGAGAGCGCCGTCTTCCCGGTGGAGCCGAACCTCGGCTACGCGGTGTTCCTGGCCATCCTGGCCGGCGCGCTCGCCCGGCACAAGCGGGCCGCCTACTGGGTGATCACCGCCATCTTCGGCCTGCTGGTGGTCGGCAACCTCGCCGTCGTGCTGTCCTCCACGCTCATGCCCGACCTGGTCGACGAGTTCGCGATGACCCCGCAGGTCGTCGCCTCGGAGTTCAACCTGGTACTGTCCGCCGTCGCCTTCGGGGTGCTGGCCGCCGCGCGAGACGAGTTCTCCGCCCCGACCCGGCGGGCGTCGTTTCGCACCGCGCTGCTCACCCTGGTGACGCTGCTCGCGGTCTCCTTCGGGATCGGCTGGGCGCTGGTCGGGCTGTTCCCCGGGACGCTGCGGCCCGCCGACCACCTGCCCTGGGCGCTGGAGCGGGCCCTCGGCGGGGTGGTCGACCTCGACCCCTACCGCGCCGGGCACCCGCCCGGGTGGGTGAACTTCCTCATCGGCCTGATCAGCGCGGTGGCGGTGCTGGTCGCCTTCGCGGTGCTGTTCCGCTCCCAGCGGGCCCGCGCCGAGCTGCCCGCCGCGGCCGAGGAACGCGTCCGCGCGCTGCTGGCGGCCTACGGGGCCCACGACTCGCTGGGCTACTTCGCCACCCGCCGGGACCGGGCGGTGGTCTTCTCTCCGAGCGGCAAGGCGGCGGTGTCCTACCGGGTGGTCGCCGGGGTGTGCCTGGCCGCCGGCGACCCGGTCGGCGACGTGGAGGCGTGGGGGCACGCGATCCGCGCCTTCCTGGAGGAGGCCCGCCGCTACGGGTGGATCCCGGCGGCCATCGGCTCCGGCGAGGCCGCCGCGCACGCCTACGCCCGTGCCGGGCTCCGGGTGCTGGAACTCGGCGACGAGGCGGTGATCGACGTCGCGGAGTTCACCCTGGACGGCCGGGAGATGCGCGGGGTGCGGCAGGCGGTCAACCGGGTGCGGCGGGCCGGCTACACGCTGCGGATCCGGCGGCACGCCGAGGTGCCGGACGAGGACATGCGCCACGTCGTGGAGCGGGCCACCGCCTGGCGGGGCGCCGCCGACGAGCGCGGCTTCTCCATGGCGCTCGGCCGGCTGGGCGACCCGGCCGACGGCGCCTGCGTGCTGGTGGAGGCCCGGGACGCCGGCGGCCGGCTGGACGCGCTGCTGTCGTTCGTGCCGTGGGGGGAGGACGGGCTCTCCCTCGACCTGATGCGCCGGGACCGTGACTCCGACAACGGGCTGGTGGAGTTCATGGTCGCCGGACTGGTCGGCGAGGCCGGCCGGCTCGGGGTGCGGCGGATCTCTCTCAACTTCGCCATGTTCCGCTCGGTCTTCGAGCAGGGTGCCCGGCTCGGCGCCGGCCCGGTGCTGCGCCTGTGGCGGTGCACGCTGGTGTTCCTGTCACGGTGGTGGCAGCTGGAGTCGCTGTACCGGGCGAACGCCAAGTACCGGCCGCGCTGGGTGCCGCGCTTCGTCGCCTTCGACGACGCGCGGGCCCTGCCGAGGGTGGGGCTGGCCTCGGCCATCGCCGAGGGATTCCTGGGCGTGCCCGGGCCGCCCGCCCCGTTCCGCCGGCCGGCCGTGGCGGCGCCGCTCCCGCCGGCTCCGGCCGGGCGCTGACCGGCTCGCCGGTACGCGCCACCGCAGGTCCCGGTAACGGTCAAGTTCCGGTCGTGTCCCGGAGCGTACCGGCCGCGGCGGCGCCGTCCGGTGGTGGCATGTGCCCATGATCAAACTGACTGTGGTGCCCGCGGCCACCGTGCTCGTCCTGCTGGCCGGGCCGGTCGGCCCGGCGTCCGCGGCCGGCGCCGGCCGGGGCGCGTCACCGTCCGGCCCGGCCGTTCCGCCGATCCCCGCCGTCCGGCCGGCGCCGGACGGCCCGCGCGGCGCGGCCGGTTCGGTGGCGCACCCCCCGCCGGCCGCGGACCGGAACCAGGCCCGCCGGGCCGCCCGGGTGACCGTGGGCGGCACCGGCAAGGTCGAGGCCACTCCCGACCTGCTGCGTCTCAACGTCGGCGTCGAGGCGCGCGCGCCCAGGGCGGGCGACGCCTTCACCGCGGTGAAGGAGGCCGCCCGCAGGCTCACCGTCGCGCTGCTCGCCGCCGGGGTGGCCGAGAGCGATCTGCGGACCACCGACCTGTCCCTGGTGGCCGAGTACGACAAGTTCCCGCGGCTGTCCGGTTACCGGGCGAACCAGTCGACCGAGGTGGTGGTCCGCGACCTGGCCCGCACCGACGCGGTCCTCGCCGCGGTCGCGTCCGCGGGGGACGCGGCCCGGCTCAACGGCCTGTCGTTCGACGTCGCCGAACCGGAGATGTTCCGCACGGCGGCCCGGGCCGCCGCCTACCAGGACGCGCTGAACAAGGCCCGGCAGTACGCGACGCTCACCGGGCGGCGGCTCGCCCGGCTCGCCCGGCTGGAGGAGGACGGGGACGCCTCGCCGTCCCGGTACGCGCTGGTCGAGAAGTCAGGGGGCCTCAGCCCCGGCCGGCAGTCGATCGTCGTGACCGTCCGTGCGGTGTTCGAGCTGCGCTGAGCGCGCCGGGCCGCACCTCCCGGCCCGCCGCACCGCGGGCCGGGCCGGGCGGCGGGTCGCGAGCATCAGGGCAGGGCGAGCATGCGGTCCAGGGCGACGCGGGCCCAGTGGGCGGTGCCGGGATCCACGGAGATCTGGTTGACCACCTGGCCGGCGGCCAGCGACTCCAGGGCCCACACCAGGTGCGGAAGATCGATGCGGTTCATCGTCGAGCAGTAGCAGACGGTCCGGTCCAGGAAGGTGACGGTCTTGTCCGGGTGCCGGGCCGCCAGCCGCTTGACCAGGTTCAACTCGGTGCCGACGGCCCAGGCGGATCCGGCCGGCGCCTCGGCGATCTTCTTGATGATGTACTCGGTGGAGCCCACGAAGTCGGCCTTGTTCACCACCTCGTGCCGGCACTCCGGGTGCACCAGCACGTTCACCCCCGGAATCCGCGCCCGCACGTCGTCCACGCAGCCGGCGCTGAAACGGCCGTGCACCGAGCAGTGCCCCCGCCACAGGATCATCTTGGCGTCCCGCAACTGCCGCTCGGTGAGACCGCCGTTCGGGCGGTGCGGGTCGTATACGACGCAGTCGTCCAGGGTCAGGCCCATCTCCAGCACCGCGGTGTTGCGGCCCAGGTGCTGGTCGGGCAGGAACAGCACCTTGCGGTCACCGGCCCGCTTGGCCGGGCCCGCCGAGCTCTCGTCGAAGGCCCAGCTCAGCGCGCGGCGGGCGTTGGAGGAGGTGCACACCGCGCCGCCCTCCCGGCCGCAGAAGGCCTTGATGTCCGCCGAGGAGTTCATGTAGGTGATCGGCACGGTGATCTCGGCCAGTCCCAGGTCGGTGAGCAGGTCCCACGCCTCCTCGACCTGGTCGAAGGTGGCCATGTCGGCCATCGAGCAGCCCGCGGCGAGGTCCGGCAGCACCACCCGCTGGCCGTCTCCGGTCAGGATGTCGGCGGACTCGGCCATGAAGTGCACGCCGCAGAAGACGATGTACTCGGCCTCCGGCCGGGCGGCGGCGTCGCGGGCCAGCTTGAAGGAGTCGCCGGTGACGTCGGCGAACTGGATCACCTCGTCGCGCTGGTAGTGGTGGCCGAGCACGAACAGCCGGTCGCCCAGCGCCGCCTTGGCCCGGGCGGCGCGCTCCACCAGCGCCGGGTCGGACGCCTGCGGCAGCTCGCCCGGGCAGTCGACGCCGCGCTCGCTGTGCGGATCGGTGCCCCGGCCGAGCACGAAAAGCGGAAGGCCGGTGTCGGTCGTCGTCACGGCGTACACCCTCTCAGGCACTTATCGTCTACTTGACGACTAATCATGACACACCAAAGGTCCGAGGTATTCCCGGGGGTGGTGACGCCCGCTCCCTGAGACAGGAATGTGTAGCGGTGCCCGGGTGTTGGTAGCGTCTGAATGAGACCTCAGACCAAGGCCTCCGCCTGTGAGGGGCGCCGGGGCAGACGGGGAGTCAGCACATGACGGTTGAGAGCAGCGAGACCACGCAGCAGGGTCTGATCCTGACCGACGCGGCGGCGGCCAAGGTCCGCAGCCTGCTCGAGCAGCAGGGCGAAGAGGGCCTGCAGCTGCGCGTCGCCGTGCAGCCCGGTGGTTGTTCGGGCCTTCGCTACCAGCTCTTCTTCGACGACCGCTCGATGGACGGCGACGTGGTCGCCGACTTCGGCGGCGTCAGCGTCGTCACCGACCGGATGAGCGCGCCCTACCTGACGGGGGCCACGGTCGACTTCGTCGACACCATCGAGAAGCAGGGCTTCACGATCGACAACCCGAACGCCACGGGCTCCTGCGCCTGCGGCGACTCGTTCAACTAGCCGGCGACCGCCGGCCGGGCGCCCCGGCCGGCCGGAACGGCACACCCCGCTCACGCGATCTCCATGCCGGGCGGGGTGTTCGTCATGTCCACGGGTACTTCGATGTCGCGCGGGGGAGGGGTCCGGCCGGCAGGTCACCGGCCTGGTAGGGGGCACCGCCACCCCGCCGCCGACGCGCAGGCGGCCGTCCGGGCCGGGTGCCCGAGGCCGGCGCGGCGGCCGATCCGCGGCGGCGCGGCGGGCCCGTCCCCAGTGTTCCTCGAGCATCCGTCCAGCCCCGGTGCCGTAGGCTTGGCAGCTCATTCGATGCTGACAACGAGGAGAGCACCCCGTGCGCATCGCCGTCACCGGCTCCATCGCCACCGACCATCTGATGACCTTCCCCGGCAGTTTCGGGGACCAGCTCATCGACGAGCAGCTCGACCGCGTGTCGCTGTCGTTCCTCGTCGACGACCTGCAGATCCGGCGGGGCGGCTGTGCCGCCAACATCGCCTTCGGCATGGGCTGCCTGGGCCTGACGCCGATCCTGGTCGGGTCGGTCGGGACCGACTTCGCCGACTACCGCTCCTGGCTGGAGCGGCACAACGTCGACTGCCACTCGGTGCGCGTGTCGGAGATCCACCACACCGCGCGCTTCCTGTGCACCACCGACGCCCACCACAACCAGATCGCCTCCTTCTACACCGGTGCCATGGCCGAGGCCCGCGAGATCGAGCTGCGACCGGTGGCCGAGCGGGTGGGCGGGCTGGACCTGGTCCTGATCAGCGCCAACGACCCCGACGCCATGCTCCGGCACACCGAGGAGTGCGCCCAGCGCGGCATCCCGTTCGCCGCCGACACCTCCCAGCAGCTGGCCAGGATGGGCGGCGAGGACATCTCCCGGCTGATCGACGGCGCGGCCTACCTCTTCTCCAACGACTACGAGAAGGCCCTGGTCGAGCAGAAGACCGGCTGGTCGGACGAGGAGGTGCTGTCCCGCGTCGGCGTCCGGGTCACCACCCTCGGGCCCAAGGGCGCCCGCATCGACCGGCGCGGCGAGCCCTCGCTGCACATCCCGCCGACCCCCGAGCTCGCCAAGGCCGACCCGACCGGTGTCGGCGACGCGTTCCGCGCGGGTTTCCTTGCCGCGCTGTCGTGGGGGCTGTCCCTGGAGCGCTGCGGCCAGCTCGGCAACCTGGTGGCCACGCACGTTCTCGAGCACGTCGGCGGGCAGGAGTACGAGCTGGGCCGGGAACGGCTGCTGTCGAGGTTCGCCGCGGCCTACGGAGCGGACGCCGCCGCGGAGATCGAGCCGCACGTCCGCTGCCCGCACCCCTGAGCGACCGGCCGCCGCGCCCGCCACGGGCCCGGCGGCCGTACCCGCCGGCCGGCGGGCGGCGAGCCGGGCGGGGTCAGTAGTTGCGCCGCACGTGGATGGCCCAGCCGCCGCCGGGCAGCTCGAAGGTGCCGGCGTGGTGGTGCGACTTCAGCCGGCACCAGGCCGGCACGTCGGTGAACGCGGCCGGGTCGTCGGCGAGCACCGCCACCGTCGCGCCCAGCGCCACCTCGTTGATCCGCTCGGCCAGCATGATGATCGGGATGGGGCACTTGCGCCCCAGCGCGTCGACGGTCAGCTCGACCGGCGGCACCTCGACCGGCGGCACCTCGACCGGCGGCACCTCGACCGGCGGCACCTCGGCCGGCCGCTCCGGCCCGGCGCCCGGCGGCGGCGCGGCCGGCTCGCGGCGGTGGCGGCTCACGCCCGCCCCCGCGCCGGCTCAGGACGGCGCGCCCACGCTCGCCCGGATGCGCCGGACCACCTCCGGCAGCACCGCCAGGAAGCGGTCGACGTCCGCGCCGGCGGCGTCCCTGGGCAGCGAGACCCTGACATTGCCATGCGTGAGCACTCCCATCGCCTCGAGCACGTGCGATGGTCGTAGCGTACTAGCCGTGCACGAGCTGCCGGAGGAGACCGCGAAGCCCGCCCGGTCCAGCTCGGCCAGTATCTCCTCACCCGGCACGTAGAGGCAGGAGAAGGTGACGAGGTGCGGGGCCCGCTCCACCGGCTCGCCGACCACCTCGACGTCGGGCACCAGGCGGGGCACCTCGGCGCGGATCCGGTCCACCAGCGCCGACAGCCGGGCGCTCTCCTCCCGCGCGGCCGCGGCGCGCGCCCGCAGCGCGGCGACCGCCGCCACCACGGCCGGCACGTTCTCGAACCCCGGCACCCGGCGGCGCTCCCGGTCGTCCTCCGGCAGCGTGGAACGCCACCGGGTGCCCTTGCGCACGGCCAGCAGCCCGACGCCGGCCGGGCCGCCCCACTTGTGCGCGCTGCCGGCCAGCACCGACCAGCCCGGCGGCACCGGCAGCCGGCCGAGCGTCTGGGCGGCGTCCACCAGCAGCGGGACCCCGGCCTCCCGGCAGGCCAGGGCGGCCTCCGCGACCGGTTGCAGCGTGCCGACCTCGTGGTTGGCGGTCTGCAGGCAGGCCAGCGCGGTCCCTTCGCCTGCCACCGCCGCGGCGAACGCGGCGGCGTCCACCCGGCCGGTGCGGCCGACCTGCACGGTCTCCACCGTGCCGCCGGCGTCCTGGTGGGCGCGGGCGGCGTGCAGCACGCTGGAGTGCTCGACGGCCGAGACGACCAGGCGGCGGCCGGCCCGGCGGCGCCCGGCCAGCGTGCCGAGCACGCCGAGGTGGACCGCCTGGGTGCCCGAGGCGGTGAACGAGACCTCGTCCGGGCGCGCGCCGATCACCTCGGCGGCCTGCTCGCGGGCCTGCTCCAGCAGCAGCCGGGCGCGCCGGGCCGCGCCGTACAGGCGCGCGGGGTCGGCGAACCCGGCGTCCAGCGTCGCGACGAGGGCCTCGCGGGCGGCCGGATGCAGCGGCTCGGTGGAGGCCGCGTCGAAGTACGCCATCCGCTCATGCTGCCACCTGGGCACCGCCCGGCCCCGCCGGGGTGGCGGCCGGACGCGGCGCGGCGTTGCCGGGGGCTGAGAAGGAGGGCGGCGCCCTTCCGCGCTAATGTGTCCCCCAGCGTGACGTGAGACAACCAAGAGCGCGTACATCGTGAATCTGGAAACGATCGCCCGGGAGGCAGACTCTTGGGCTTCAACTGTGGGGTAGGCGATCCGTGAGTCCGACCCGCCGTTCTGCACGGCGTCCGTTGGCCCGCCGCGGCATGCCGCGCGCCGCCGCTCTGGCGGCGCTTTTGGCGTCCGTGACGGCGTGTGGCGGCCCAGGCACGTGGTCTCGTGGCGGTATGCCGGAGGGCGTGACCAAAGAGGCTGACATCATCCAGAACCTGTGGAACGGTGCCTGGATCGCCGCTCTCGCGGTCGGTGTGGTGGTCTGGGGCCTGATCCTGTGGGCCTGCGCATTCCACCGCAAGCGCAAGAACAGCCCGGACGCGCTGCCGCCCCAGGTGCGCTACAACCTGCCGATCGAGATCCTCTACACCACGATTCCGATCATCATGGTGGCGGTGTTCTTCTTCTTCACCGCCCGGGACGAGAACGCCATCGTGAAGGTGGCGGGCACCCCGGACGTGAAGGTCCAGGTCGAGGGCTTCCAGTGGAGCTGGCGCTTCACCAGCGAGTACAACGGCAAGACCGTCCGGGTCTCCGGCACCCCCGAGCAGAAGCCGGTACTGGTGCTGCCGATCGAGAAGAAGGTCCGCTTCGACCTGGTCTCTCCGGACGTGGTGCACTCGTTCTGGGTCCCGGCGTTCCTGTTCAAGCGGGACGTCATCCCCGGCGCCAAGAACGTCTTCGACATCAACACCCTGAACAGGCCGGGCGAGTTCGCCGGGCGCTGCGCCGAGCTGTGCGGCGTCGACCACAGCCGGATGCTCTTCACGGTGAAGCTCGTGCCGCAGGCCGAGTACGACCAATACGTCAACAGCCAGGCGGGGAGTGCCCAGTGACCGCCATCGAACAACCCTCCATCCCGGACGTCGCCCGCCGGCAGGCTCGCAAGGGCACCGTCGCCGCCCGATGGCTGTCCTCCACCGACCACAAGATCATCGGTCACCTGTACCTGATCACCTCGTTCGTGTTCTTCCTGATCGGCGGCGTGATGGCGCTGATCATCCGGGCCGAGCTGGCCCAGCCGGGGCTGCAGTTCACCAGCAACGAGCAGTACAACCAGCTGTTCACCATGCACGGCACGATCATGCTGCTGATGTTCGCGACGCCGCTGTTCGCCGGCTTCGCCAACGAGCTGATGCCGCTGCAGATCGGCGCCCCGGACGTGGCGTTCCCGCGGCTGAACATGGTCAGCTACTGGTTCTTCCTGTTCGGCAGCACGATCGCCGTCTCCGGCTTCTTCACCCCGGGCGGCGCCCCCGCGTTCGGCTGGACCGCCTACACCCCGCTGTCGGACTCGGTGTACTCGCCCGGCATCGGCGCGGACCTGTGGATCATGGGCCTGTCGATGTCCGGCATCGGCACCATCCTGGGCGCGGTGAACTTCATCACCACGATCATCACCATGCGGGCGCCCGGCATGACGATGTTCCGGATGCCGATCTTCACGTGGAACGTCCTGCTCACCAGCATCCTGGTGCTGCTGGCCTTCCCGGTGCTGGCCGCCGCGCTGCTGGCCCTGGAGGCCGACCGCCGGCTCGGCGCGCACATCTTCGCCTCCGAGACCGGCGGGGCGGTGCTGTGGCAGCACCTGTTCTGGTTCTTCGGCCATCCCGAGGTGTACATCATCGCGCTGCCGTTCTTCGGGATCATCACCGAGGTGCTGCCGGTGTTCAGCCGCAAGCCGGTGTTCGGCTACATCAGCCTCATCGGCGCCACCATCGCCATCGCCGGGCTGTCGGCGGCGGTGTGGGCGCACCACATGTTCGTCACCGGCCAGGTGCTGCTGCCGTTCTTCTCCTTCATGACGTTCCTCATCGCGGTGCCCACCGGGGTGAAGTTCTTCAACTGGATCGGCACGATGTGGCGCGGCCACATCACCTTCGCCTCGCCGATGCTGTTCGCGGTCGGGTTCCTGGTCACCTTCCTGTTCGGCGGCCTGACCGGCATCATCCTGGCCTCGCCGCCGCTGGACTTCCAGGTCAGCGACTCCTACTTCGTGGTGGCGCACTTCCACTACGTGGTCTTCGGCACCGTGGTGTTCGCGATGTTCGCCGGGTTCTACTTCTGGTGGCCCAAGTTCACCGGCACCATGCTGAGCGACCGGCTGGGCAAGTGGCACTTCTGGCTGCTGTTCATCGGCTTCCACACCACCTTCCTGGTGCAGCACTGGCTGGGGTCGGAGGGCTTCCCGCGCCGCTACGCCGACTACTCGGCGTTCGACCGGTTCACCGACCTCAACGTGGTGTCGTCGATCGGCGCGTTCGTCCTCGGCGCCTCGACCCTGCCGTTCCTGTACAACGTCTGGAAGACCGCGCGGACCGCGCCGAAGGTCACCGTGGACGACCCGTGGGGCTTCGGCAACTCGCTGGAGTGGGCGACGTCCTGCCCGCCGCCCCGGCACAACTTCACCAGGCTGCCGCGCATCCGGTCCGAGCGCCCGGCCTTCGACCTGAAGAACCCGCACCGCCTGGTGCCGGCCGATGAGCTGGAGGGGCCCCGATGAGGATCCAGGGCTGGATGTTCCTACTCGTGGGCATCTTCTTCGCCGCGGTCGACCTGGTCTACTGGTTCTGGTCCAAGGAGCCGACCGGCACCACCGCGCTGGCCATCTCGGTCGGCCTGGCGCTGATGATCGGCTACTACCTGCTGTTCACCGCGCGCCGCATCGGCGAGCAGCCGGAGGACCGCAAGGACGCCGAGATCAGCGACGGCGCCGGCGAGCTCGGCTTCTTCAGCCCGTCGAGCTGGTGGCCGCTGTTCCTCGGCCTGGCCGTGGCGTTCATGACCGTCGGCTTCGTCATCGGCTGGTGGATGTTCCTGATCGGGGCGTTCGCCATCGTCATGGCCGCGGTCGGCTTCGTCTTCCAGTACTACCGGGGGCATTTCACCCACTGACCGGCCGGCCCGGGGCACCCCCGCCCCGGTGACAGGCCACCGTGCCGCCCGCTTCGCATTTTGGCAGGTCGTTGCGTCCTATCTCCTTACGGAGAGTACCCGTTACCCGCTAAACGGGTAATAACTCACAAGAGTGATCCATCACCGACGGGGGGAGTGGTCACGTGGGACGCATCGAGATCCGGGTGATCGCCCTAGGCACCGCGACACTGGCCCTGCTGCTCCCGGCCGCCGGGTGCGGCGGTTCCGGCCGCCCGCGAGACGGTGCGGCCGATCGGCCGGGCGTGGCGGTGGACGTCTTCCCGGCCCCTGGAGCCGCCCAGGTGGCCCCCGAGCTGCCGGTGATGGTGGGTGTGGCCGGTGGCGTGCTGCGGAGCGTCTCGGTGCGCTCGGCGTCCCATGACGTGCCGCTGGCCGGCGTCTACAGTGCCGACCGCACCCGGTGGCGCAGCCGGCGGGCGATGATCCCGGGGGAGACCTACCGGGTCACCGTGGCCGCGGTGGACCCCGACGGGCGGATCAGGAACCTCAGCGGCGAGTTCACCACGATCAAGGCCGCCCAGTTGTTCGCGCTGGACCGGATCCTGCCGAACAAGGAGATGACCGGCCTCACCGTGGGCGTGGGCATGCCGATCATGCTGACCTTCGACCGCCCGATCGCCGACCGCGTCTCGGTGGAGCGCAGCCTGCAGGTGCAGGCCTCCCGGCCGGTGGAGGGCGCCTGGCACTGGCTGGACGAGAAGTCGGTGGCCTTCCGGCCGCGAAAGTACTGGCCGGCGCACACCCAGGTCCGGCTGGTGGCCCAGCTGGCCGGGGTGCGCGGCGGCCCGGGCAGCTACGGCGCCCAGGACTACGTCCGCGACTTCACGGTCGGGCGCAGCCAGATCAGCCACGCCGACACCGTCTCGCACCACATGACGGTCAAGCGGAACGGCCGGGTGATCCGCACGGTGCCGATCAGCGCCGGCGAGGGCGGCGACTGGCGGCACTACACGACCAGCGGCGTCCACCTGGCGATGTCCCGCGAGGACGTCACCACGATGACCAACCCGGACGCCGGGCCGGGCAGCGCCGGGTACTACAGCCTCACGGTGTACGACACGGTGCGGATCTCCGACACCGGCGAGTACATCCATGGCGCCCCCTGGTCGGTGGGGTCGCAGGGCAACGCCAACGTCAGCCACGGCTGCGTGAACGTCAGCCCGGAGAACGCCAAGTGGTTCAAGGAGACCACGCTGATCGGCGATCCGATCATCGTCAGCGGCACCCCGCGCCGGCTCGATCCGGGCAACGGCTGGGGCTACTGGCAGGAGAACTGGAAGCAGTGGCTGCGTTGGAGCGGGCTGCGCGGCGCGATCACCACCGAGCCGCTGGCCGGCCGTCCGCCCGCCGAGCACCGCATCGCCGCGCCCACGCCGCCCCGCAAGGTGCCGTCCTGACCCTGCCGCCACGCCGCCACGGCGCCACGGCGGCCACGGCGGCCACGGCGGCCACGGCGGCCACGGCGGCGCGGCCGGCTCGCGCCGGCTGGACGGCCGGCGTAACGGGCGGGGGATGGGGCCGGGAACGCGAAGGGCCCGGGCGCGTGACGCGCCCGGGCCCCGCACCGTCCGGTGACCGGCCTCAGTGGCCGATCGACTTGCGGTCGCCCGCGCCCACCTCGGCGGGCGCGTGGTGCCCGTTCCCGTCGTGGTGGCCGTCGTGGTGACCGTTGTGCGCCTCGTCCAGCGAGATGGACTCGGTGTCGGCGGCGTACGCCCGGCTCATCTTGGCGCGGAGCCGGCCGAGCGGGGTGCGCATCGCCTTGGGCGGCACGCCGTCGCCGTCCGGGCCGGCCGCGATGGCCGGGATCTCCTTCTTGCCGCGGACGTGCGCCGCGATGTCGTCGGCCGGCGGCACGTGGACCTCGATGTACTCGCCGTGCGGCAGCCGCTTGATCACTCCGGACTCCACCCCGTGGGACAGCACCGCCTGGTCGTTGCGCTGCAGGCCCAGGCAGATCCGGTAGGTGATCCAGTAGGCCAGCGCCGGCCCGAGGAAGATGGCGAACCGGCCGAAGATGGTCGTCTGGTAGAGCGAGATGTGGAACTTGGCGGAGATCCAGTCGTTGGCGCCGAGCAGCCACAGCAGGCCGTAGAACGTGATCGACGCGATGCCGATCGCGGTGCGGTGCGGGTTGTTGCGCGGGCGGTCGCACAGGTGGTGCTCGCTGTTGTCGCCGGTGACCCAGCGTTCGACGAACGGGTACAGCGCGAGCCCCGTCATGATCAGGCCGAGCGGCAGCAACGCCGGGATGAGCACGCTCATCGGGAGGGTGTAGCCCAGGAAGTTGATCTCCCAGGACGGCATCAGCCGCAGCGAGCCCTCCAGGAAGCCCATGTAGAAGTCGGGCTGCGAGCCTGCCGAGATGTCCGCCGGGCTGTACGGCCCGAACAGCCAGATCGGGTTGATCTGGGCGAAGGTGCCGAGCAGCGCGAGCACCCCGAAGGTGAACAGGAAGTAGGCACCCGACTTGAGCATGAACGACGGGTAGAACGGCGCGCCCACCACGTTGCTCTCGGTGCGGCCCTTGCCCGGCATCTGGGTGTGCTTCTGCACCCACATGAGGATCAGGTGCGCCGAGATCAGCGCGAGGAGCAGGCCCGGGATCAGCAGGATGTGGATGCTGTAGAACCGGGCGATGATGTCCTCGCCCGGATATTCGCCGCCGAACAGCAGGAACTGCAGGTAGGTGCCCACCAGCGGCAGAGACAGGATCACGCCCTGGGTGATGCGCAGGCCGGCGCCGGACAGCAGGTCGTCGGGCAGCGAGTAGCCGGTGAGGCCCTCGAGCAGCGCCAGGGTGAGCAGCAGCACACCGATCAGCCAGTTGAGCTCGCGCGGCTTGCGGTAGGCCCCGGTGAAGAACACCCGGAGCATGTGCACCATCATGCCCGCCACGAACAGCAGCGCCGCCCAGTGGTGGATCTGCCGGATGAGCAGCCCGCCGCGGACCTCGAAGCTGATGTGCAGCGCCGAGGCGTAGGCCTCCGACATGTGCACGCCGACCAGCGGCGCGTACGAGCCGTCGTAGGCCACCTCGGCCATTCCCGGCTTGAACCAGAACGTCAGGAACGTCCCGGTGAGCAGCAGGATGACGAACGAGTAGAGCGCGATCTCGCCGAGCAGGAACGACCAGTGGTCGGGGAACACCTTGCGCAGGTTGCGCTTGAGGAAGTTGCCCGCGCCGATGCGGTCGTCGATGAAGCTCGACGGCCCCGCGATCGCCTTCGGGACGGTTTCGAGGCTCACTTCTGCCCCCTCACTTCGGCTTCGGCGTCCCCGCGCTCCCAGAAGCTCGGGCCCACCGGCACGTTGAAGTCGCTCTGCGCGACCAGGTAGCCCTCGCCGTCGACCGCGATCGGCAGCTGGGGCAGGGGACGCGCCGCGGGACCGAAGATGACCTTCGCGCCGTCCGCCGCGTCGAACGTGGACTGGTGACACGGACAGAGGATGTGGTGCGTGGTCTGCTCGTACAGCGCCGCAGGGCAGCCCACGTGGGTGCAGATCTTAGAGTAGGCGACGATGCCATCATGGGTCCAATTGACATTGGTGCCCGATTTGATGTCCTCTGGCCGGAACTTGATGAGGATCAGCGTCGCCTTGGCCAGCGCGTTCAGATCGGTCTCGAAACCGTCCGGCACCACCGACAGGATGCCGCCGGGAGAGTTGAAGTCCGCCGCCCGGATGGGCTCGTTGGTGCCCTCGACCTTCAGCCGCATGCCCTTCTTCCACACCGTGTGGCGCAGTGCGGTCTTCGGCAGCGGGCCCATGTCCTTCAGCAGCACCAGCGGCAGCAGGCCGAGCGGCGCCGCGGCCAGCAGCAGGGTGCGGCGCAGCATCTTGTGCTTGACGAAGCCGCTCTCGTCGGCGCCGCGCAGGAAGGTCTCGGAGATCTCCTCGCGTACCGGGGCGTCGGTGCTCATCGAGTGCCGCTGCTGCACCAGGTTGTACTTGGGCATGATCAGCCGCACCCACACCACCAGGCCGGCGGCCAGGCTCAGCAGCGCGACGGTCAGCGAGCCGCCCAGCGCCAGGTTGGACGTCTGGGTGCGGGTGATGTCGCCCACCTGGAAGATCACGTACGAGGCGACGAAGGCCACCGCGGCCAGGAAGGCCACCACGAACAGCAGTGAGGCGATGCGCTCACCCTTGCGGGCCGTCGCCGCGTCCGGGAACTTGACCGCCTTGCCGGTGATCGGCTCCTGCGCGCCCGCCGGCTCGCCGGCGGCCGAGCCGTGGCCGTCGCCGCGCGGCGGGGCCTGCGTGCCGAGCATGGACCGCTGGGCGGCCGGGGCCGGGGTGCCGATGACGCGCCGCGGCACGCGCTCTTCTTCCGGGGTCTCGTGCGGGTTCTCAGTCATGGTTGACCTGACGCTTCTTCGCGGTGATCCAGATGGCGGCGAGGACGAGGAGGCTGATGCCGGCGATCCACGCGACCAGGCCCTCGGTCACCGGGCCGATCCGGCCGAGGCCGCTGCCGCCCGGGTCCGGCTGCTCGCGGACGCTCACGATGTAGGCGATCATGTCGCGCTTCTGCTCGGGCGTGATCGTGGTGTCGTTGAAGACCGGCATCGCCTGCGGGCCGGTGGCCATCGCCTCGTAGATCTGGGTGGGGGTGGCCGGGTTCAGCGGAGGCGCGTACTTGCCGTAGGTGAGGCCGCCGCCGGAGCCGACGAAGTTGTGGCACTGGATGCAGTTCGCCCGGAACAGCTCGCCGCCCTTGGCCGGGTCGCCCTTGGCCGGGTCGACCGACTCCAGCGACGGCTTGGTCGGCCCGCCGCCGAGCGACTGCACGTACGCCGCGAGCTGGCGGACGGTGTCGGGGTTGACCCACTCCGGCGCGCGCTTGCGGGGGGCCTGCGGACCGGGGTTGGCCAGCGGCATGCGGCCGCTGGACACCTGGAAGTCGACGGCCGCGGCGCCCACGCCGATGAGACTCGGGCCCGAGGCGGTGCCCGGCTGCGAGGTGCCCTCGGCGTTGGGGCCGTGGCAGCTCGCGCAGTGCGCCGCGAACAGGTCCTTGCCCGCCGCGACGTCGTCCGCCCTACCGGAGGCGATCGCCGCGTCGGCCCGGTCGCCTCCGGGCGCGAGCAGGGCGTACACCCCTCCGAGGAGGCTCAGGGCCAGCAGGAGGACGGCATACCGCGCAAGTGGATGCCGCCTCCGTGCGGTGATCGAGTTCACCGATATCCTCGTTCCGATCATTTGATGATGTAGATGGTCGCGAAGAGGCCGATCCAGACCACGTCGACGAAGTGCCAGTAATAGGACACGACGATCGCGCTGGTCGCCTGCTCATGGGTGAAGCGCTTCGCGGCGTACGTGCGTCCCAGCATGAACAGGAACGCGATCAGGCCACCGGTCACGTGCAGGCCGTGGAAGCCCGTGGTGAGGTAGAAGACCGAGCCGTAGGCGTTGGAGGACAGGGTGACGCCCTCCTCCACCAGCTTGTGGTACTCGAACAGCTGCCCGCCGACGAACCAGGCGCCCATCAGGAAGCTGACGATGTACCAGAAGCGGAGCTTCTTGACCTGGCCCTTCTCGGCGGCCCACACGCCCAGCTGGCACGTCACACTCGACAGGACCAGGACGATCGTGTTGACCAGGGCGAAGGGGACGTCGAGCTCGACGCCCTCGGGCATCGTGGGCCAGGCCTTGCCCTGGCCGAGGCTGACCGACCGGATGGTGAAGTACATCGCGAACAGCGCCGCGAAGAACATGAGCTCAGAGGACAGCCAGACGATCGTCCCGACGCTGACCAGGTTCGGCCGGCGGGACGAGGGGGCTGTCGTCGTCGTTATTGCGGATGCTGTCGCCACGCCCAGCATTATTGCGGCTCTGTGGGCCGGGTCGCCGCACGACCCCCCGTTAGCGGCCCGGCCCCCCTCGGTAAAGCCGACATAAGCCCGCAACCGCGGCAAGTGTGGCTGGTCTGGGATTCCGCCGGCGGGGACCGGTAGCATCCGTGGTGACCATACCTCGTCAATCGATAGTGAGCGCGACCGTGAGCATGAGGGTTCTCGTCTACAGCGACGACGCAAGCACCCGGGAGAAGGTGCGGCTGGCGATCGGGCGGCGCCCGGCGGCCGACGTGCCCGTCGTGGAGATCGTCGAGTGCGCGACCCAGCCGGCCGCGGTCAAGTGGCTCGACTCCGGCGAGATCGACGTGGCGGTGCTCGACGGCGAGGCGGCCCCGGCCGGCGGCATGGGCATCTGCCGCCAGGCCAAGGACGAGGTCTACGACTGCCCGCCGGTCTGCCTGATCATCGGGCGGCGGGACGACCGATGGCTCGCCGAGTGGTCCCGGGCCGACGCCGTCGTCGCCCAGCCGCTGGACCCGATGGCGCTCGCCGAGGCCGTCGCCGGCCTGATGCGCCGCCGTGGGGAGACCCGGCTGACCGCCGGCTGAGCGGCGCCGCCCCTCTCCGCAGGGCGGTGCCCGGTGCCGGCGGGCCGTCCGTCCCGCCCGGCCTATCCGCCGGCCGGCCCGCGGCCGCGGGCCGGTCCGTTCTCGCTCCACCCGCACATCCACCGACCCCCCCTCCACCGACCGGAGTCTCCATGGACGCGCGCACCACCTGGCCCGCGCTGCTCACCGCCCTGGTCAGCGGTGAGCACCTGACCGCCGACGAGACCGGCTGGGCGATGAGCGAGATCATGTCCGGCAACGCGACGCAGGCGCAGATCGCCGCCTTCGCCATCGCGCTGAAGGCCAAGGGCGAGACCGTCGCCGAGGTTCTCGGGCTGGCGCGCACCATGCTCGATCTGGCCACCCCGCTGACCGTGGCCGGGCCGACGGTCGACATCGTGGGCACCGGCGGCGACCGCGCGCACACCGTCAACGTCTCCACCATGGCGGCGATCGTCGCGGCGGGCGCCGGGGCCCGGGTCGTCAAGCACGGAAACCGCTCGGCGTCATCCTCGGTCGGCGCCGCCGACGTGCTGGAGCACCTCGGGGTGACCTTGAACCTGCCGCCGGAGGTCACCGCGCGGATGGCCGTCGAGGCGGGCATCGCGTTCTGCTTCGCGCCGGTCTACCACCCGGCGCTGCGCTTCGCCGGTCCGGTCCGCAAGGAGATCGGCGTCCCGACGTTCTTCAACTTCCTCGGCCCGCTGGCCAATCCGGCCCGGCCCTCCGCGCAGGCCATCGGGGTGTACGACGCGCGCATGCTGCCGGTGGTGGCCGGCGTCTTCGCCGAGCGGGGCGTGTCGGCGCTGGTGTTCCGGGGCGACGACGGGCTGGACGAGCTGTCCACGGCCACCACCTCCACCGTGTGGGTCGTCCGGGACGGCACGGCGGTCGAGACGGTCTTCGACCCGCTGGACATCGACGTCCCGCGCTCCGACCCGGCGGCGCTGCGCGGCGGTGACGTGGAGTTCAACGCGCGCGCGGTGCGCGAGCTGGTCGAGGGCAGGACGGGCCCGGTGCGCGACGCCGTGCTGCTGAACGCCGCCGCCGCGCTGGTCAGCCTGGAGACCCGCCCGGCCGCTCCGGACGCCGGCCCGCCCGGCGAGGCGCTGGTCGCCGCGATGCGGCGCGGCTACGCCCGGGCCGCCGAGGCGGTCGACTCCGGCCGCGCCGCCGAGACCCTGGACCGCTGGGTCGAGCTCAGCCGCGCCCACCGCCCGGCCTGACCGCGCACCGCCCGGCCCGATCGAGGCCCCGCCCGGCCTGGCGGGGCCGTCCCGGGGCCGACCGGCTCAGTCGGCCTCGGCGAAGCCGATGGAGAAGGCCGCGTCCAGGTCGTGCTTGGAGTAGGTGCGGAACGCCAGGTGGGTCTCGGTGGCGATGACGCCGGCCACCTTGTTGATGCGCCCGGGGATCACCTCGGCGATCTCCTCGTACCTCGGGACCCGGACCATGGCCACCAGGTCGTGGTCACCGGTGATCGAATACACCTCGCTGACCCGGTCGAGGTCCGCGATCGTCTGCGCGACCTCGGGGATCCGGTCGACCTCGGCCTTGATGTGCACGATCGCGGTGATCATGGGCGCTCTCTCCTTCGAGTACGGCTTGGCCAGACTCTAACCCTGCCCGCCTACCCCCCACCCATCGCCTCCGATCCCCGCGAGACCCGGCACCCCGGTCGCCGGAACGATCTCCGCGGCGTCGGATCGGGCACTTTGACTTCGCGTTGCCGAATGAATGCGGAGCGCGATAATGATCTCCAGCGGGCCGGTAGGATGGCCGGTATGATGGTGAGTATGGCCACCATGAAGATCACGGTGAGTGTCCCGGAGGAACTTGTCACCTATATCCGGGCCGAGGTGGAGGCTGGGCGCTTCGACTCGGTATCCGCATATATGACGCGTGCCGCCGAGAGGCTTCGAGACTTCGACCCGCTGGACCTGCTGATCGCCGGCATGGTCGCCGAGACCGGTGAGCCGGACGAGGAGGCCCGGGCCGCGGTCGGCGACGCGATGGCCAGAGCGCGCGCGGCCCTCCACGCCGGCCGGACCGAGGCGAGCGACGCGGCATGACCGGGCGCCCGCGGTTCGTGCTGGATTCCGGTGCGTTGATCGCGCTGGAGCGAGCGGATCGGCGTATGACGGAACTACTGATCCTGGTGCGGCGGGAAGAGGCTCAGTTGATCATGCCCGACGCCGTCCTCGCCCAGGTATGGCGAGGGGGGCACGGGCGTCAGGCACGGCTGGCCGCGCTGCTGGGGCTCCGGCCGGATCAATGCGCGAAAGTCTCCCTGGACACCGAGGCGGCCAAACGGACCGGTGTCAGGATCGCCGAGACCGGTCACCACGATGTGGTGGACGTCCATGTCGCGATGCTGGCCGAGGACCGGGACGCGGTCGTGGTCACGTCGGACCCTGAGGACATCCTGCGAGTGAGTCCCGGGCTCAAGGAGCGGCTGTTCGAGCTGTAGGGGGTAACCGCCGGGCGGCCGGCGGGGTCGTCAGCGGAGCGGGCGGCCCTCGCGGGGCGAGCGGGGACCGGGGGCGCCCAGGGCGTGCGCGCCGTCGTAGGCGCGGTCGATGCGGGCCTTGAGGCGGGCCGCGCCGCGGGCCGGCAGGCTCCACACCCCGCCCTCGACGCGGACCAGACGCACGCCGGGGGAGTCCAGCCAGCGCAGGATGCACTCGGTCTCCTCGGCGCCGGCGGCGGGCAGCGGCCCCGGGCCGGGCACCACGGTCTCGGCGGTCGCCACCAGCGCGTCGACGTAGGGCACCGGATGGGCGCCCCTGGGCATGACGCCGGCGGCGGCCAGCCGGCCGTGCCGGACCACGTGGATGTCCCACCCGCCGTCGAAGGCGGGGCTCGCCGCGACCAGTTGGGGGATCCCGGTGAGCGAGCGCAGCCGCTGCATGCGGGCCGCGGTGCGCACGTACACCGCGAGCCGGTCGCGGTCGACCGCGGCCTCCTCGTAGCGCTGCTCGGCCGCGAGCCGGGCCATCCGGGCCTCCAGCGCGGAGAACACCGGGCCCGGGTCGGCCTCCATGGCCGCGCGGGCGTCCGCGGCGTGCCGGCCGTAGGCGTCGGTGTCCTGCCGGCCCTCGCAGGGGGCCCCGCAGCGGCCCATCTCGAACAGCACGCAGGCCGGGCGGCGGGTGCGCGGGGTCAGCCGCTCGGTGCACTGGCGCAGCGGCACCGCCTCGTGCAGCGCGGCCCGGGCGTCGTCGGCCGCACGGGCGGAGGTGAACGGGCCCAGGTAGGTGGCCTGGTCGGCCTTGACCTCCCGGACGATGGACAGCCGAGGGAAGGGCTCGTCGGTGAGCTTCAGCCAGACGACCTTCTCCGGGAACCGCGACCGCCGGTTGTAGCGGGGCTTGGCCGCGCCGATCAGCCGTAACTCGCGGACCTCGGCCTCCAGCCCGGTGGCGCAGACGATCGGCCGGACCCGCTCGGCGATGCCGATCATCTCGCGGATGCGCGGCCGGGTCTCGCTCGCGGTGAAGTACGAGCGCACCCGCTGCCGCAGGTCGCCGCTCTTGCCGATGTAGAGCGCCTCGCCGCGGGCGTCCTCGAAGACGTAGACGCCGGGGGAGCTGGGCACGGCGGCCGCCAGGTGCCGCTTTCGCTTCTGCTCGGCGGTGGGGGCGCGCACGAACCCCTTGAGCTCCTCCAGGGTCGCCACCCCGTACGCGCCGACCCGCTCGATCAGCGCGTGGAGCACGTCGACGGTGGCCCGCGCGTCGGCGAGCGCCCGGTGGCACGGCTCGGTGGCGCTGCGGAAGTGGGCGGCCAGGGTGGACAGCTTGCTGTTGGGCACCTCGTCGCGGGTGAGCACCCGGCGGGCCAGGTCGACGGTGTCGACCACCGGGTTGGCCGGCGGGGGATAACCGAGGTCGGCGCAGCGGGCCTTGATGAAGCCCAGGTCGAACGGCGCGTTGTGCGCGACCAGCGTGGCGCCGCGGGCGAACTCCAGGAAGGACGGCAGCACCTGGGCGATCGGCGGCGCGGCGGTCACCATGACGTCGGTGATGCCGGTCAGCACCGTGATGAACGGCGGGATCGGCCGGCCGGGGTCGACCAGGGTGGCGAACTCGCCGAGCACCTCGCCGCCGCGCACCTTGACCGCGCCGATCTCGGTGATGGCGTGCTCGGCCGCCGAGCCGCCCGTCGTCTCCAGGTCGAACACCACGAAGGTCACCTGGTCGAGCGGCGTGCCGAGCTCGTCGAGCGTCCCTTGAACACCGATCTCCACGACGATGACCATACGAGCGGCGACCGACATTCCGCCGCGCGGGCCGGGGCGCCCGGTGAAAAAGACGCGCGATGCGTCGGAACCTCCGGGCGGTCTGATCGTTATACGCCGTGTGCCGGGTGATGCCAGATATGCACGCCGGCCCGTGGACGGCGCCGCCGTCCATGTCCACCGGGGTTCTACGGGGAGATGTTCATGCGCAGATTGACGACGTTCGCCACGACGGCCGCGCTGGCCGGTGGGTTACTCGCCCTGCCGGGTACCGCCTCGGCCGCGCCGGCCGCGCCGGCCGCGACCCGGGCCGTGGCGGCCCACACGGCCGAGGCGGCCCAGCGGCCCAAGGCACACGTCACGGTGAACTACCCGCGCGCCATCCGGCGCGGCGGTTTCGCGACCTTCGGCTATCAGGTCTCCGGCCTGCGCCGCCTCCGCGGCGACCGGCTGGTGCTGGTCGCCTACCTGCCGAAGGGGACCGCCTCCAAGATCCGCTTCATCGCCCGCCCGCCGCACTCCTCGTGCGGCGTGCGCGACGTCCGGGCCTACTGCGTGGTGCGGTTCGGCAGCGCCGACAAGGTCGCCATGCGGCTGCGGGTCTGGGTGAAGTACAAGTACGCCGGCAACTACCGGGTCGGGCATTACGCGCGGATCGTGGCCGCCGGCTCCGGCAGCGTGCGCGGCTATCTCGCCCAGGTCACCCGCGGTGACCTGATCGGCACGTCCCGGACGGTCATCTCCCGGCGCTGACGCCGGTGCGCCGGGCCCGGCTCGCACCCGCGGCGTCCCCGCCGCGGGCGCCGGTGCCGGCCCGGCGCCGCCGCGCGGAGCACGAGGCCCGCGGTCGTACCCTTGACGGAAGACACAAGTGAACGGCCGGCCAGCTAGGGGTAGACGGATGAGTTCAGCGGGAGAAGGCCTGTCGCGCCCGCTGCCCGAGCAGGTCCGTTCGCATGTCGTCGAGCTGGCGGCCCAGGTGCTCGGCGCCCTGCCGCCCGCCGCGGTGCCCGCGCCGCTGCGGGGCATCGCCAGGTTCGACCCGCGCAAGCGGGCCCGGCTGGGCAGCGCGCCGATCGCGGCGCAGCTGGAGTCGGACAAGGAGTTCCGCGAGACCGTCGCCGAATCGCTGCGCGAGGCCTGGCCCGAGCTGGTGGCCGGCCTGCAGGAGGGCAACGTCCCGCCGGCCGCCGAGCCGGTGCTGGTGGCCGCGGCCGCCTACCTCACCCGCCCGCCGGGCTGGCCGGAGCTGGTGGAGATCGCCCGCACGGACCTGGAGCAGATCGCGGCGGCGGCCGAGGGCAGCGCGCAGGAGCAGGCCGTCACCCGGCTGCGCGAGCAGCTGGCCGCGCAGAAGGCCGCGGCCAAGGAGGAGGGCGACCGGCTGCGCGAGCAGCTCAAGGCGTCCCGCGCCGAGGTCGCCGACCTGCGGCGCCGGCTGCACGACGCCCGCGAGCGCGGCCGGGCCGCCGAGGAGCGCGCCGCCGAGCTGGCGACCCTGGAGCAGGAGGCGCGGGCCGCGGTGAGCACGGCCGCCGGCGCGGCCGAGACCGAGTTGCGCAAGCTCCGCGAGCGCCTGACGGAGGCCGAACGCCTGCTGGAGGCGGGCCGCCGCGCGGCGCGTGCCGGGCGCAGCATGGAGGACGCCCGCATCCGCGTGCTGCTGGACACCCTGCAGGACGCCGCGGCGGGGCTGCGCGGCGAGCTCGGCCTGCCGGTGGCGATCAGCCGCCCGGCCGACTCGGTGCACGCCGTCACCCCCGGCGGGCCGTCGGTGCGCGCGGTGCCGGCCCGGGCGCTGGCCGACGACGACCCGGCCCTGCTGGACCAGCTGCTGGCCGTCCCGCAGCTGCATTTGATCGTGGACGGCTACAACGTCACCAAGACCGGTTATCCCTCCCTCACCCTGCTCGACCAGCGCTCGCGGCTGCTCACCGGCCTCGGCGGGCTGGCGGTGCAGACCAGGGTCGAGGTGACCTGCGCCTTCGACGGCGCCGAGCTCAACGGCCCGGTGCAGGTGTCCGCGCCGCGCGGGGTGCGGGTGCTCTTCAGCGAGCCGGGCGAGATCGCCGACGACCTGATCCGCAGGCTGGTGCGCGCCGAGCCGCCGGGCCGCGCGGTCGCGGTGGTGTCGTCCGACCGGGAGGTGGCCGATTCGGTGCGCCGGATGGGCGCGCGGCCGGTGCCGGCGACCCTGTTGCTCCGCCGGCTTGGGCGGGGTTAGTCGCTGTATGCCCTGGTAGAAATTGGGTTGCTACCTCATATCCGTTTCGTGGGGAAAGGTGCAGGCGGCTTGACCCTTCTGTAGGATCACGCCCCAGGTTGTCGCACTTCCCGCACTCGAAGGAGCTGGCGTCCCAGTGGTCCTGCGTGTCATCCGGCGTACCGGAAGGATCCCGTTCACCGCCGGACTCGTCGCCGCCTGCCTGCTGTGCCAGGTGGCCGGGGCCGAGGCGAAGCCCAAGCCGACGGTGGCCCAGACCAAGGCGCGCCTCGCCAAGCTGAACGACAAGGCCGATCACGTCGTCGAGAAGTACAACCAGGCCAGCGAGGACTACAAGCAGGCCCGCAAGGAGTACAACGGGCTCAACGGCCGGTTGAAGAGCCAGGTGGAGCGGATCGAGGAGATGCGCTCGGGCCTGGTCTCGGTCGCGGTCAGCAGCTACCAGTCCGGCGACATGACGAGCTGGCCGAGCCTGATGACGCAGCGCGACCCCGAGTCGCTGCTCGCCGGCCTGGCCTCGATCGACCAGATGTCGGCGGGCCGGTCACGCACGATCGCCCAGTACGAGAACGCCACCCGCTCGCTCAAGGGGGAGCGGGACAAGGCCAAGGTCTCCTACGACAAGGCCCGCAGGCTGCTGGACGACTTCCGGGACCAGAAGAAGGACGTCGAGAAGCTGGTCGCCGAGCAGGAGCGCCTGCTGCGGCGGCTGAACGCCTACAACGCCGGCAACCCCAACAGCTCGGGCATCGCCTACACCGGGCCGGCGTCCGGCAACGCCCGCAAGGCGCTCCAGTTCGCCTTCGCCCAGGTCGGCAAGCCGTACCGCTACGGCGGCACCGGGCCGGGCTCCTGGGACTGCTCTGGGCTGACCCAGGCGTCCTGGCGGGCCGCCGGCGTCTCGCTGCCCCGCACCACCACCCAGCAGTACTCCTGGGGCGCCTCGCGGCGGGTCTCGCTGAACTCCGTACAGCCGGGCGACCTGCTCTTCTCCAACGGCCTGGGCCACGTCGGCATGTACGCCGGCGACGGCAAGATGGTGCACGCGCCGCGCACCGGGGACGTGGTGAAGGTCGTGCCGCTCTCGTCCTACCCCAACCTGATGGGCGCGGTCCGGCCGTGACCCGCCCGGCCTGAGGGCCGGGGGAGCGGCCCGTACCGCACCGGGCGGCGAGCCGGGGGCCGGTGCCGGGCCCGGGCTCACCGGGCGCCGCCCCGCGCCGGGCGGGGCTGCCGGGGGACGGGCGCGGGCGGCGCGGCGGGCAGGTCGCGGCCGCGGCGCAGCGGGCCGATCAGCAGGATCAGGCCGGTGAGGGCCAGCCCGCCGGTCATCAGCCACATCGCCGGGCGCAGCCCGAGCGCGCCGGCCAGCGTCCCGCCGAGCACCGCGCCGAGCGGCAGCGTGCCGAGGTTGACGAACTGCATGCTCACCACCGCCCGGCCCATCAGCTCGCGTGGCACGTACGCCTGCCGGAACCCGCCCTTGATGATGTTCCCGGTGACGACGCCGGCCACCACCATGAAGCCGCCCGCCACGGCCAGTACCAGCCCGGCGGTCGTCGGCCCGGCCATCGGGATGAGCAGGCCGAACGGCGCGCCGAGCAGCTCGGAGCCGATCATGGTGCGGGCGCTGCCGAAGCGGCGGGCCAGCGGGCCGGCGAGCAGCGCACCGGCCACCCCGCCCACGCTGGTCGCCGCCACCAGGCCGCCGACCGCGCCCGGGCCGACGCCGACCTCGCGGATCAGGAACACCACCAGGATGGCCTGGTAGCCGACCAGGAACAGGTTGCTGGCGGCGCCGAACACGGTGAGCACCCGCAGGTAGGGGTCGCGGGCGACGAAGCGGGTGCCCTCGGCGATCCGCCGGCGCAGCGTGGCGTCGGGCGGGGGCGGCGGCAGCGGCTCCTCGCGGGTCCGGATGCCGAGCAGGCACAGCGCGGACACCAGGAAGGTGGCCGCGTCGGCGAGCAGCGCGTTCACCGGGCCGAACGCCTGGGCGAGCAGGCCGGCCGCCCCCGGCCCGGCGATCTGGGACACCGACTCGCTGCCCTGGAGCTTGGCGTTCCCCTCCGCCAGCCGGGCGACCGGGACGAGCGTCGGCAGGTACGCCTGGTAGGCGGTCTTGAAGAACACGCTCGCCGTGCCGGCCAGCAGCGCCACCACCAGCAGCCAGCCGGCCGAGAGCAGGCCGAGCCAGGCCGCCACCGGCACGCTCGCGAACAGCACCAGCGAGACGGCGTCGCAGACGAGCATCACCCGCCGCCGGGGCAGCCGGTCGATCCAGGCTCCGGCGGGCAGTCCGATGATGAGCCAGGGCAGCCAGGCGGCCGCGGTCAGCAGCGCCACGACCATCGCGCTCGCGTGCAGCGTGGTGACCGCGGTGAGCGGCACGGCCACCGCGGTCAGCGAGCTGCCGAAGGCGCTGGCGGTCTCGCCGGTCCACAGCAGGCGGAAGTCCCGGTCCCGCCACAGCCCGCCGCGCCGGGGCGGTGGCGCCGCCGGCGCGGCCCGGGTGGCCGCCGGAGCGGCGTCGGCGGCGCTCATGGCCGCCCCGGGACGCCGAAGGCGAAGAAGAAGACCGGGTCGCGTCGCGCACCGTCGTCGGGTACGTCGCGGCCGGCCCAGCGGTTCACCAGCTCCAGCAGCTCGGCCTCGAAGCGGTGCAGCTCCTGCGGGGTGAGCCGCAGCCACTTGTCCGTGGAGAACGGGGCGTTGTCCCAGGCGGCGCGCTCCTCCTCGCCGGCGGCGTACCAGGCGCGCACCATGGCCACGTGGTGGTCCAGGTTGAGCGACTCCGCCGCGGTCGCCACGGCCGCCGACACCGGATCTTCGTTGAAGTCGGCGGTGGACCAGCGCAGGCTCGGCGCGACCAGCCGCCACCAGCGCTCGCGGCGGTCCCGGGCCAGCTCGGGGGCCTCCTCGATCAGCTCGGCGGTGCCGAGCACGCGCAAATGGTGGCTCACGTTGGCCACCGACTGGCCGGTGTGCTCGGCCAGCACGCTGGCCGTCGCGGGTCCGTAGACGCGCAGCGCGTCCATCAGTCGCCGCCGCAGCGGGTGGCTCACGGCCGCCAGCACCTTGGCGTCGGTGATCTGGCGTGGTTCCTGTCGTTCCATGCCGCCAGTCTGGATCGCGAAGCGACCATTGTGCAATACCTCTTGTGCAATATTCATCGCGCAATACCCGTTGCGGATGTACCGTGGACGCGCCTCGATCCAGGTGACATGTGTGACGGATGTCACCTGATGCGAACTTCGGGAGGGCAGAGGCAGGGCATGTGAGGGGAATCACATCCGGATAACGGAACCATGATTTACCCAGGCGTTATCTGTTCTTGATCTGCCTTGGTGATCTCCCTGGGGCAGGGTGGGCCTTTGCCAGACTTTGAGGTTCTCGGTAACTTCTGGGCCGCGGCGAGTACGCCATGCCCGTCGCGACCGGCCTTCGATGCGGGGCCGCGTCGTATCACAAATCCAACCGTCACGGTCGCCGGCCGGAGCTCGCTTCTGGCCGCGCGGCGCTGTGACCTGCCGAGTCCGCGCGGCAAGGAGTGCGGAGCCGGGGACCCAATTGATCCCTTTCATTGGGATCGGGGGTGAATCAGCGCTATTCGCGCTGTAGGGCGCCTTCCAGGCCCGAATCCGACAGCTAACCCGGTAGGCGTAAGTGGAAGAACCGTAGGAGAGATCCTGTCCAGCACCACCAAGAACACCTGCGTGTCGCGCTTCGCCCGCCTGTCCCTCGGCGGGGTGGCCCTCACCATGACGGCGTCGGTCGGCGCGATCGCGACGCAGGGCACGGCTGAGGCCGCCGCGACGGCCAACCCGGTCAACGGCGGCGTCACCTCGGTGAGCACCCAGACGAGCGCCCGGACCGACAGTGCCGAGAGCGCGGCCAAGAGCACGACCCGGACCAGCGGCGCCAAGAAGAGCACCAAGAGCGGCAAGGCCAAGCTCAGCAAGGCCGCGCGGCAGCGGGTAAAGGCGACCAAGGCCGTGTCGGTGGCCAAGAAGCAGGTCGGCGACCCCTACCGCTGGGGCGGCAACGGCCCCAACGCGTTCGACTGCTCGGGGCTGGTCCGCTACGCGTGGCGCAAGGCCGGCGTGAAGCTTCCCCGCGTCACGGGCAGCCAGTACCGCTCGGTGAAGAAGAAGGTCTCCTGGAAGAACCTCAAGCCGGGCGACCTGATGTTCTTCTACGGGCTCGGCCACGTCGGCATGTACGTCGGGCACGGCAAGATGGTCCACTCCCCGAGCAGCGGAAAGACCGTGCGCGTGGAGAAGCTGGGGAGCTACCGCAAGCGCGCGTTCGTCGGCGCGGCCCGCCCCGGCGCCTGACCGGAACGTTCCAGCCCGGCCCCGCCGTCCGGCGACCGGACGCACGGCCGATGGCCGGGAGCCCCAGGCGGGACTCGTCGAGACGCCTTCTCCCCGAGACCCCGCCGGCCGGTTTCGCCCAGGCCCCGGCACTCTCCGCGGAGAGTGCCGGGGCCGACGCGTGTCCGCACCGCCGGCGCGAGAACCGGAACCGGCCCCGCCGGAACCGGAACCGGAGCCGGGGCCCGCCGAACCGGAACCGGAGCCGGGCCCGCTGGAACCGGAAGGGCGGCGATGCCGGGTAGATTTCCGGCATGCGCGCGCTCAGGTCGTCGGCCGTCCTGGTGACGTTGCTGGCCGGCCTGACCGCCTCCGCCGCGGCGACCGGCCTCCCGCCGGTGATCGCACCACCGCCCGTATTCACCGGCGGCACGGTCCGGGCTCCCGCGGTGGACGCGGTGATCGGCGAGCGTCCGGAGATCTGGCGCGGCGCGCGCGTGGTGCGCGGCCGGTGGGCGGTGGTGGTCGGCGGCCGTGGGGCCGCGCCCGCCACGCTGGCCGATCTGGCCCGCCGGGCCGACCGGGCGAGCCGCGCCACCGTCGCGATCCTCGGCCTGGCGGGGCCGCCGCGCCCGCTGGTGCTGGTGCCCGACACCACCGCCCAGGCCGCGACGCTCGCCGCGCCCGCCGCCGTCAGCGGGCTCGCCGCGCTGGCCGCCACCGACCGGATGATCATCGAACCGGAGTCGTTCGCCCGGCTCACGCCCACCGGCCGGGACGTCGTCCTTGCGCACGAGCTGACCCATCTGGTCACCGGCGCGGCGGCCGACGGGCGGACCCCCAAGTGGCTGGTGGAGGGCTTCGCCGACTACGTGGGCCACCGGGACGCCGGCCTGCCGGTCCCGGTCGCCGCGGCCGAGCTGGCCGCCGACGTGCGGGCCGGCCGCGCGCCGGACGGCCTCCCGCTGCCCGGTGACTTCGCCGCCGGAGCCCCGCGCCTGGCCCAGGCCTACCAGGAGGCGTGGCTCGCCTGCCGTTACGTGGCGGGTCGCTTCGGGGAGCGGACCCTGGTGACCCTCTACCGTGAGTCCATGCGAGGTGACGTCGACGCGGCCGCACGCCGCACGCTCGGGATGACCATGCCGGAACTGGCCGCCGCCTGGCGCGGATACGTCCGCGAGGAGCTCTCGTGAGGCTCCGGCGCGCCGCTTCGGCCCGGGACGCCCGATGACGCCCGGCGAGCCGGCCCCCGGCGTCCGCCCAGGTGAGCACGGCGGCGAGCCGCCCATCGCCGATGCCCGCCGGGGCGGCGCCCCGCCGGCCGGTCCCGCGCCGGCCGCGGCGAACGAGGGGCCGACGTCCTCCGGTGCCGGAGACGCCTCCCGCCCGGCGGGCCGGGCGGAGGACGAAGGGCCCGCGGTCGCGTCCGGCGACGAGCCGGCCCAGGGCGGTACCGGTACCGGCAGCCCGCCGGGCTCGACCGGCGCCGCCGTGGGCGGGCGGCGGATGCCGGGGCGGCGGGCGGCCGGGGTGGCGCTGGTCGCGCTGGGCGCCGCGCTGGCCGCGGTGGTCGCGCTGACCACGCCCTGGCGGCCGCTGCCCGGGCCCGCCCCCGGCCCGCCGGACCCCGCGCGCGACTTCACCGCCGCGCAGATCGCCCGGGCCGGTGCCTTCGACGCCGCGCTCAGCATGCCCGGGTACCTGTCGCTGGCCGTCACGCTCGCCATCGCCGGCGTGCTGGTGCTGACCCCGCTCGGCGGCCGGATCCTCGGCCGGATCCACGGGCCGTGGTGGCTGCGCACCCTGCTCGGCGTCCTGGCGGTCACCGGCACCGGGCTGCTGCTGAAGTGGCCGCTCGGCATGTGGTACGAGACCCGGCTGCGGGAGTACGGCCTGTCCACCCAGGGGTGGCCGGCCTGGTCGGGCGACCGGCTCAAGAGCTTCGCCGTGCAGACGGCGCTCATGGCGATCATGGTCCTCGCGGTGGTCTGGCTGGCCCGGCACCGGCCGGCACGCTGGTGGATCCCGGCCGCCGCCGGCGCGTTCGTGCTCACCGTCGCCGTCTCGTTCGTCTACCCGCTGCTGGTCGAGCCGCTGTTCAACGACTTTCGCACGCTGCCGCCGGGCCCGCTGCGCGACGACCTGATCGCCATGGCCACCCGGGACGGCGTCCCGGTCTCCGACGTGCTGGTGGCCGACGCCTCCCGGCGCACCACCGCGCTCAACGCCTATGTCTCGGGGTTCGGCGCCACCCGGCGCATCGTCGTCTACGACACGCTGCTGCGCGCCCCCGCCAAGGAGGTCGAGCTGGTCGTCGCGCACGAACTCGGCCACGCCGAGCGCGGCGACGTGCTGTACGGCACCCTGGTCGGCGCGCTCGGCGCGGCGGCCGGTGCCTGCGCGCTGTTCCTGGTCACCACCTGGCGGCCGCTGCGCCGCCGCACCGGGGTCGACTCGCCCGGCGACCCGCGGGCCGCCGGGCTGCTGGTCGGGCTGATGACCGTGGCCACCATCGCCTCCGGCCCGGCGCAGAACCTGGTCAGCCGCCCGATCGAGGCGCGGGCCGACGTGCACGCCCTCGACCTCACCGGCGACCCGGCCACCTTCGCCGCGATGCAGCGCCGGCTGGCGCTGACCAACCTCTCCGACCTGGAGCCGGACCCGTTCGAGTACGTCATGTACGCCTCGCACCCCTCCACCCCCGAGCGGCTCGCGCTGGCCCGCGCCTGGGCGCGCGCGCACGGCCGGCCCGGGCCGTGAGCCCGCCGTCCGGCGCCGGGAGTGGGCGCACCCTGGTCGTCACCAACGACTTCCCGCCCCGGCCCGGCGGCATCCAGGCGTTCGTGCACGCGCTGGCCGTCCGCCGCCCGCCCGGCACGCTCACCGTCTACGCCTCCCGGTGGACCGGCTGGGAGGAGTTCGACGCGGGCCAGCCCTACCGGGTGGTGCGGCACCCCACCTCGCTGATGCTCCCGGTGCCCGAGGTCGCCCGGCGGGCCGCCGCGCTGGTCCGCGAGGACCGCTGCGACACGGTGGTGTTCGGCGCCGCCGCGCCGCTCGGCCTGCTCGCGCCCGCGATGCGGGCGGCCGGCGCCCGGCGGGTCGTCATGCTCACCCACGGGCACGAGGCCGCCTGGGCGGGCCTGGCGCCGGCCCGCGCGCTGCTGCGGCGGATCGGCGCCGGCGCCGACGCGGTCACCTACCTCGGCGACTACACCCGAGAGCGGCTGGCCCGCGCCATCCCGCCGGCCCGGCTGGTGCGGCTCGCCCCCGGCGTGGACACCGACGCCTTCCGGCCCGGCGCGGGCGGCGCCGCGGTCCGCCGGAGCCTGGGCCTGGGCGACCGGCCGGTGGTGGTGTGCGTGTCCCGGCTGGTGCCGCGTAAGGGCCAGGACACCCTGGTGCGCTGCTGGCCGGACGTGCTGCGCCGGGTGCCCGGGGCGGTGCTGCTGCTGGTCGGCGGCGGCCCGGCCCGGGCCGGCCTGGAACGGGCGGTCCGCGCCCGCGGCCTGGCCGGCTCGGTCGTGGTGACCGGCTCGGTGCCGTGGAGCCACCTGCCCGCCTACTACGACGCGGGCGACGTCTTCGCCATGCCGTGCCGCACCCGGCTCGGCGGGCTGGACGTGGAGGGCCTCGGCATCGTCTACCTGGAGGCGTCCGCGACCGGGCTGCCGGTGGTGGCGGGCACCTCGGGCGGTGCGCCGGACGCGGTCCGCGACGGCGACACCGGCGTGGTGGTGGACGGCGAGCGGCCGGACGCGGTGGCGGCGGCGGTGGCGTCCCTGCTGGCCGACCCGGCCCGCGCCCGGGAGATGGGCCGCCGCGGCCGGGCCTGGATCGAGCGCGAGTGGCGCTGGGACCTGGTCGCCGACCGCTTCGCCACCCTTCTCGCCTCCCAACCGAGTCCCGAGGCCGCCGCCCCTTCCGCCGGCGCCGCCCCAGAGGCCGACGACGGCCCGGACGGCCCGGCGCTCGGTGAACGGCCGCCAGGGCCGGCCGGAGCGCCATAGAGAACGCCACAGAGAAAGAGCATGCCCGTGACACTCCCCGACGCGGTCATCCGTCCCGCGAGCCCCGCGGATCTGAAGGACGTCGCCGAGATCTACACGCACTACGTTCTGGAGACCGTGATCACCTTCGACCAGACGCCGCCGGGCCATACCGACTGGCGGCGGCGGCTGGACGAGCTGGCCGGCCGGGGCCTGCCCTTCCTGGTCGCCGAGCTGAACGGCGACGTGGCCGGATACGCCTACGCCGGCCCGTGGCGCCCCAAGCCTGCCTACCGGCACACCGTGGAGGACTCGATCTATCTCGCCCCGGGTATGACCGGCCGCGGGCTGGGCGGCGCGCTGCTCGGCGCGCTGCTGCCCCGCTGCGCCGAGGCGGGCATGCGCCAGGTGATCGCCGTCATCGCGGACGGCGGGAGCCCCGCGTCGACCGCGCTGCACGAGCGGTTCGGCTTCGCCCACGCCGGCCGGCTGGCCGGCGTCGGCTACAAGCAGGGCCGCTGGGTCGACACGGTGCTCATGCAACGCGCCCTGACCACCGGTCAGGACGGATGAACCGAGGGCACAGAGCCCGGGCCGCCCGCGCCCGCCGGGCACCGTGGGCGTCGAGGCAGGCGAGCCCACGCTCCACCGGGGCTACCACCTGGCCGGACCGCCGCCCAAGGCGGCCAGGTGGCGTTCCAGCACGGTGAGCATGGTGTCGGCGTCCAGGTGGCCGGGGTGCAGCACCGCACCTGGACGTCTACGAGGGCGACCGCCTGCTGATCACCGTCACCGCCACCGACCACCCCGGCCGCCGACCTCACTACACCGTCATCAGTCGTACCTCCGAACACCGCGGCGCAGCCTCGGAGAGACCGCAAGGCACCCGGCCCGGAGGCCGCTGATGGACCACTCCCGTCAGCGGTTCGTAGCGATCGACATGGTGTTGTTCTATAATCGAACAATGACCATCGCTGAGGGTGAGCTGGGCGCGCGGATCGCGTCGGCCCGGCAGCGCGCCGGGATGACGCAGGCGGAGCTTTCCGCCGCGATCGCCCTCGACCGGTCCAGCCTTGCCAAGATCGAGAATGGCGGGCGCCGGGTGTCCGCCATGGAGCTGGCCCGGATCTCTCAGGTGCTCGATGAACGGATCGAGTGGTTCTTTCAGCTCGCACCGCCCGCCATCATCTCTCACCGCAACCTCGTGGAGCCCGGGGCGGCCAGTCCCGCCATCGACCAGCTGGCCGAGAAGGTGGCACGTCACGTGGAGTTCGTCACCAAGAGGGCGAAGTGGGAGTGGCCGAGCGTTTCCGCTCTCACCAGACCTGGCACGGTGGCCCAGGCGGAGGACGCCGCGGAGACGGCTCGCACGATGCTCGGCGCCGATCCCGGCGCGCCCGTCTCCGCGCTGGTCGACCGGATGGCCACCCTGGGTTTGTTGGCCTTCTCGTTCGATCTTGGCACCGATGCCGCCGACGCCGCATCCTTGTTGCTTCGCGAGGGTGGTATCGCGATTGTCAATGGGGCGCGTCAGGTGGGGCGGCGCCGGCTGGCTCTGGCGCATGAGTTGGGCCACTTTCTGTTCGCCGACGAGTACACCGTCGACTGGCGGATCGCTGAGCGGGACGGTGCCGAGGGCTGGGAGTCGCGCCTGGACCGGTTCGCCCGCGCTCTCCTATTGCCGGCGGCCGGCCTGCGCGCGGAGTACCGGCGATTGGTCGGGGAGGGCGCAGATCTACGGACCATGGCGGTGAAGCTCGGAAGCCTTTATCAGGTCGATATGGCGACGCTGGCCCGGCGGATGGTCGAGACGGATCTGATCGCTTCTTCCGACGCCCGTGCGGTGCGGTCGGTACGCACCGGCAGAGCGGACATCATCGAACTGAACCTTGTGGTCAAACATGAACTGGAACCGCCCTGCCTGCCCAAGCCCTACGTCAGGTCGGTTCTTGCCCTGTATCGCGGCTCGGAGATCTCCGCCGTCCGGGCGATGGACCTGCTGTTCGATACCTGGCGGGAAGATGAGCTTCCAGAGGTACCGCAACTTCCGGAGAACGCGATCTGGGAGTTCGTCTCTTGACAGAGGACACCAGCGAGACATTTGTCTTCGACACCGGACCGCTGAGTGCTTTCGCCGTCAATAACTGGTTGGGCGTGCTCAAGGCGGTGATGGGCAAGCGCCGTACCATAATCCCGGATGTCGTCGCCATGGAACTGATGGAGGGGGCGGCCAAGACTCGCGGATCGGCGCTGTACTCACCGCGGAGTGGATCGAACGTCATGAGCTCGGTTCCCTGGCCGAGATGGCGGCGTTCGCCGACTTCTCCGAACTGCTGGTCGTCGGGGGCAGGAACCTCGGTGAGGCGGGAGTGCTCGCCTTGGCACGAACAACGGGCGCCACGGCGGTTATCGATGACGCGGCGGCGAGGCGGGCGGCCGACGCCTACAAAGTGGACTATTGTCCTACGCTGCGGTTATTGTGCTGGTCGATCAGGGATGGACTGCTGACGGTTCCGCTCGTCGCCGAACTGGCCGACGACCTGTTGTCCAGCAGGTACCACTTCCCGTTCCGGCCTGGCGGGTTCGCCCGGTGGGCCGAGGAGAACGGCATGCTCGACAGCCCTTGAATCGAGGCACGCGGGTCACAGGTCGAGCCAGCGTTGCATGCGGTCGATCAGCTCCTCGGCGTCCACCGGCTTGGTGACGTAGTCGCTGGCGCCGGAGGAGAGGGTCTTCTCCCGGTCGCCGTGCATGGCCTTGGCGGTGACCGCGATGATCGGCAGGTCGGTGAAGCGCGGCATCTCGCGGATGGCGGCGGTCGCGGCGTAGCCGTCCATCTCCGGCATCATGATGTCCATCAGCACCAGGTCGACGTCGTCGTTGCGCATGAGCATCTCGATGCCCTTGCGGCCGTTCTCGGCGTAGATGACCTGCATGCCGTGCAGCTCGAGGATGTTGGTGAGCGCGAAGACGTTGCGCACGTCGTCGTCGATCACCAGCACCTTGCGGCCGAGCAGCCCGCTGTCCACGCCGCCCACCTCGCGCGGCGCCTCCTCCACGGCCGCCGGCACCAGCGGGGGGACGCCGCCGGGGCCGGTGGCCGACAGGTGCAGGGTGATGCGCTCGCGCAGCTCGTCCAGGCTGGGCAGCCGCTCCAGCGGCTGGGTGCGCGAGCGGCCCTGCAGCAGGTTCTCCTGGGGGCGGGTGAGCTTGCGGGAGTGATGGGCCAGCACCGGCAGCGAGCGCAGCGCCGGATCCTCGTCCAGCCCGCGCAGGAACTCCGCGGCCGCGTCGTAGGGCATGCCGAGGTCGAGCACGACGCAGTGGTATCGCTGGCGCACCAGCGCGCCGAGAGCGCTGCCGGGATCGCCGGCCGTGGTGACCCGCACCGCGCCGTGCGTGTGGGTCAGGTCGGCGACCACGCTCTGGGCGAGCATGGACAGCAGGCCGCCCGGCCGGTCCTCGACGACGAGCAGGCGGCGGGTGTCCTCCGCCGCGCCCTCCTCCGGCCCGGCCGCCGGCGGCGCGGCGGCCGGCGGTGCCACCGGGCCGGCCGTCGCCGTGGCCGGTTCGGCGGCGTCGTCCGGCGGCCACGGCGCCAGGACCGGCCGGACCGGCGACGCCACGGCCCGGGAGGCCAGGTCCATCGGCAGGTACAGGCTGAAGGTGCTGCCCTCGCCCAGCCTGCTCTCGGCGCGGATCTCGCCGTTGAACAGCGCGGCGATCTCGCGGCTGATGGACAGGCCCAGGCCGGTGCCGCCGTACTTGCGGCTGGTGGTGCCGTCGGCCTGCTGGAAGGCGTCGAAGATCTGCGACAGGTTCTCCTCGGCGATGCCGATACCGGTGTCGCTGACGTGGAAGGCGAGCACGTCCTGGCGGGAGCCGTCCGGCAGGTCCATCTCGCCGGCCCGCTCCACCCGCAGCCGCACCGAGCCGGCCTCGGTGAACTTGACCGCGTTGGACAGCAGGTTGCGCAGCACCTGGCGCAGTCGCTGCTCGTCCATCAGCAGCCGGGTCGGCACGTCCGGGGCCACCTCGACGTCGAACCGCAGCCCCTTCTCGGTGGTCATCGGCCGGAAGGTGGCGTCGACGTAGTCGAGCAGCTGGCGCAGCTGGAAGGCCTCCAAGGTGAGGTCCATCTTGCCCGCCTCGATCTTGGACAGGTCGAGGATGTCGTTGATGAGCTGCAGCAGGTCGGTACCCGCCGAGTGGATGACGTTGGCGTACTCGACCTGCTTGGCGGTCAGGTTGCGCGCCGGGTTCTGCGCCAGCAGCTGGGCCAGGATCAGCAGCGAGTTGAGCGGGGTGCGCAGCTCGTGGCTCATGTTGGCCAGGAACTCGCTCTTGTACTTGGAGGCGAGCGCCAGCTGCTGGGCACGGTCCTCCAGCTCCTGGCGGGCCTGCTCGATCTCGATGTTCTTGGTCTCGATGTCGCGGTTCTGCTGGGCGAGCAGCTCGGCCTTCTCCTCCAGCTCGGCGTTGGACCGCTGGAGCTCCTCCTGGCGGACCTGCAGCTCGGTGGCCAGCCGCTGCGACTCGGTGAGCAGCGAGTCGGTGCGGGCGTTGGCGACGATGGTGTTGACGTTGACGCCGATGGTCTCCACCAGCTGCTCCAGGAAGTCGCGGTGCACCTGGGTGAAGCGGTTCAGGCTGGCCAGCTCGATCACGCCCAGCACCTGGTCCTCGACCACGATGGGCAGCAGGATCAGGTTGACCGGCCCGGTGCGGCCGAGGCTGGAGGAGATGTCGAGGTAGCCCGCCGGGACGTCCTCCACCAGGATGGCGCGCCGGGCCTTGGCGGCCTGCCCGACCAGCGTCTCGCCCAGCGCGTAGCGGCGGGACAGCTCCTGGTGCCCGTAGCCGCCGACCACGCCGAGCTCGGCGCCGGACTCCTCGGCGAGCAGGAAGGTGCCGTACTGGGCCCGGACCAGCGGGGCGAGCTCGTTCATGACCAGGTCGGCGACCACGGCGAGGTCGCGGTGGCCCTGCATCAGACCGGAGATGCGGGCCAGGTTGGTCTTCAGCCAGTCCTGTTCCTGGTTGGCCCGGGTGGTCTCGCGCAGCGACTTCACCATGGAGTTGATGTTGTCCTTGAGCTCGGCCACCTCGCCGGAGGCGTCCACGGTGATCGACCGGGTGAGGTCGCCGGAGGTGACCGCGCTGGTGACCTCGGCGATGGCCCGCACCTGCCGGGTGAGGTTGCCGGCCAGCTCATTGACGTTCTCGGTGAGGCGCTTCCAGGTGCCCGAGACGCCCTCCACCTCGGCCTGCCCGCCCAGCCGGCCCTCGCTGCCCACCTCACGGGCGACCCGGGTGACCTCGGCGGCGAACGAGGAGAGCTGGTCCACCATGGTGTTGATCGTGGTCTTCAACTCCAGGATCTCGCCGCGCGCGTCCACGTCGATCTTCCGGGTGAGATCGCCCTGGGCGACGGCGGTGGTGACCTGGGCGATGTTGCGCACCTGGCTGGTCAGGTTGTTCGCCATGAAGTTGACGTTGTCGGTGAGGTCCTTCCAGGTGCCGGACACGCCGCGGACGGTGGCCTGGCCGCCGAGGTTGCCCTCGGTGCCGACCTCGCGGGCCACCCGGGTGACCTCGTCGGCGAAGGCGCTCAGGGTGTCGACCATCGTGTTGATGGTCTGCGCCAGCGCGGCCACCTCGCCCTTGGCCTCCACGGTGATCTTCTGCGACAGGTCGCCGCGGGCCACCGCGGTCGCCACCTGCGCGATCGAGCGGACCTGGCCGGTGAGGTTGCGGGCCATGACGTTGACGTTGTCGGTGAGGTCCTTCCAGGTGCCCGAGACGCCGCGGACGGTGGCCTGGCCGCCGAGGTTGCCCTCGGTGCCGACCTCGCGGGCCACCCGGGTGACCTCGTCGGCGAACGCCGACAGCTGGTCGACCATCGTGTTGATGGTCTCCTTCAGCTCCAGGATCTCGCCGCGGGCGTCCACCCGGATCTTCTGCGAGAGGTCGCCCTTGGCGACCGCGGTGGTCACCTCGGCGATGCTGCGCACCTGGGCGGTCAGGTTGTCCGCCATGACGTTCACCGACTCGGTGAGCGCCTTCCACGTGCCGGAGACGCCCTTGACGTCCGCCTGGCCGCCGAGCCGGCCCTCGGTGCCGACCTCGCGGGCGACCCGGGTGACCTCGTCGGCGAACGAGGAGAGCTGGTCGACCATGGTGTTGATGGTGTTCTTCAGTTCCAGGATCTCGCCGCGGGCCGAGACGGTGATCTTCTGCGACAGGTCGCCCCGGGCGACCGCCGTGGTGACCTGGGCGATGGAGCGCACCTGGTCGGTGAGGTTGCCCGCCATGGCGTTCACCGAGTCGGTGAGGTCCTTCCAGGTGCCCGAGACGCCGGGCACCTCGGCCTGGCCGCCGAGCCGGCCTTCGGTGCCGACCTCGCGGGAGACCCGGGTCACCTCGGAGGTGAACAGCGCGAGCTGGTCGACCATGCCGTTGAAGACGGTGGCGATCTCCCGGTAGAGGCCGTCGCCCTCCTCCGGCAGCCGGGTGCCGAAATCGCCGTCGCGGACGGCGGTCAGGCCGGCCAGCAGCTGGCGGAGGTCGACCTCCGGGCCCCGGGAGCGGCCGCGCTTGGCGGTGCTGACGGTCTCGACCATGTCCACCCTCGGTGACGTCGCTGGGATCGGCCAGGCAATGGTAAAGCCCGGCCCCGGGTGCCGGGACCGGGCGGCGGGCCGCGCTCAGCCGGCCGGCGGGGCGGCGGCCAGGGCGAGGGCGCGGCGGACGATGTCGGCGTTGCCGGCGACCGGCTCGCCCGCCGGGCCGTGCAGCATGTCCTCCAGGCCGGCCCGGCCGGCCAGCCCGCGGCGGGCGGCCTCCGCCACCAGCGGCCAGGCCGCCGGGCCCTCGCCGTGCAGCAGCCGGGGCGCGGTGACGCCGAGCGAGTCCAGCCGGTCCAGCACCCGGGCCGCCTCGGCCGCCGCCGCCTCGGCCGGCGCGTCGATGATCTCCACCAGGACGCGCAGCACCGGCGGGAACCCCGGCGCGGCGGCGGCGGCCGCCAGCGCCTCGGCGTCGGCCACCGACCACACGCCCGCCTCCACCGCGACGCCGGCGGCGGCGACCGCGGCGGCCAGCTCGGCGAAGCCGGGTTCCGACAGGTTGCAGGAGGCGAAGTCCGGTCGCGCGTCATCGGGCAGGCCGGCCCAGGAGCGGACCAGCGCCAGCCGGGCGGCGGCGTCGCCGCCGGTGATCCACAGGCCGGTGGAGACGCCGGCCGGCAGCCCGGGGACGGCGGCGCGGATCGCGGCCATGGCGGCGCCGATGTCGGCGGCGGCCAGCGATTCGGCGCCGGAGGCGTCCCGGGGATGCAGGTGGACGGCCGCCGCCCCGGCCTCGGCCGCCGCGCGGGCGTCGGCGGCCAGCGCGGCGGGGGTCAGCGGCAGCGCCGGGTGATCACCGGGGGCGCGGTCTCCGTTAAGGCAGGCCTTCAACCACATCCGCAAACCGTAGCGCGCCCGCCGCCGGTCAGGAGTACAGGGCGTCGATCTCCTTGGTGAAGTCGCGCACCACCAGGTTGCGCTTGACCTTCAGCGACGGGGTGAGGTGCCCGGTCTCCTCGGTGAAGTCGGTGTCCAGGATGACGAACTTCTTCACCTGCTCGGCCTTGGACACCTGCAGGTTGGCCTCGTCCACCGCGGTCTGCACCGCGGCGATGACCGCCGGGTCGGCGCACAGCTCGGCCAGGGAGGCGCCGGTGCGGTCGTTGGCGGACTTCCACTGCTCCAGCGCCTCGGGGTCCAGGGTGACCAGCGCGGCGACGAAGGGCCGGTCGTCGCCGACGACCAGGGCCTGGCTGACCAGCGGGTGGGCGCGGATGCGGTCCTCCAGCGGGGCCGGCGCGACGTTCTTGCCGGCCCCGGTGACGATCAGTTCCTTCTTGCGGCCGGTGATGCGCAGGTAGCCGTCGGCGTCCAGCTCGCCGACGTCGCCGGTGTGGAACCAGCCGTCGGCGTCGATCGCCTCGGCGGTGGCCGCCTCGTTCTGCCAGTAGCCGTCGAACACGTGCCGGCCCTTCACCAGGACCTCGCCGTCGTCGGCGACCCGGACGGTCACCCCGGGGAAGGGCTTGCCGACCGTGCCGATCTTGTTGGCGCCGGGGATGTTGACGGTGGAGGGGGCGGAGGTCTCGGTGAGCCCCCAGCCCTCGAAGACCTCGATGCCGGCGCCGCGGAAGAAGTGGCCGAGCCGCTCGCCGAGCGCCGAGCCGCCGGAGACGGCCGCGTTGAGCCGGCCGCCGGTGGCCGCGCGCAGCTTGGCGTAGACGATCCGGTCGAACACCGCGCGCCGCACCCGCAGGCCGAGCCCGGCGCCGCCGGAGGACTCCGCCCGGCTCCAGGCGATCGCGGTGGCGGCCGCCGCGTGGAAGATCTTGCTCTTCAGGCCGCCGCCGGCCGCCGCGGTCTGCTCGGCGGAGTTGTAGACCTTCTCGAACACTCGCGGCACGCCGAGCAGGAAGGTCGGCTTGAAGGCCTGCAGGTCGGGGCCGACGTTCTTCATGTTGGGCGTGTGGGCCAGCACGGTGCCCGTCTCGACCAGCACGATCTCGATGATGCGCGCGAAGCTGTGCGCGAGCGGCAGGAACAGCAGCGCCGCCCGGCCGTCCACCTGGAACAGCGCCTCCAGCGAGCCCTGGGACACGTTGCGGGCGGTGAACATCAGGTTGTCGTGGGTCAGCCGGCAGCCCTTGGGCCGGCCGGTGGTGCCGGAGGTGTAGATGATCGTGGCCAGGTCGCGGCCGCCCCGGCCGGTGCGGCGCCCGGCGAGCGTCTCGTCGGAGACCTCGGCGCCGGCGGCGGTGAACTCGTCGATCGCGCCGGCGTCCAGGCAGTACACGGCGGGCCCGGCGGACTCACCGGCCTCCCCGGCGGCGTCCCCGGCGTCCGGGGTGCCGCCGGCCAGCGCCTCGGCGACGGTGTCGCGGTGCGCCTCGGTCTCCACCACGACGACCTTGGCGCCGCTGTCCTGGACGATCCACCGGACCTGGTCGGCCGAGGAGGTCTCGTAGATCGGCACGCCGACGCCACCGGCGGCCCAGATCGCGTAGTCCAGGACCGTCCACTCGTAGCGGGTGCGCGACATCAGCGCGACACGGTCGCCGGGCTCCACGCCCGCGCCGACCAGGCCCTTGGCCACCGCGGTGACCTCGTCGCGGAACCGGGCCGCGGTGACCGGGGTCCAGCCGTCGCCGACGTTGCGGCTGAGCACCACCGCGTCCGGTTCCTGCTCGCCGCGGGCGAACACGGTCTCGACGCAGTTGACGGACGGTGGCACGTCCACCAGGACGGGAACGCTGTACTCGCGCACGGTCACAACTCCTCGGGGCGCACGCAGGCGGTCGCTGACGGATTGTTGCCAGGACGCTACCGCGTCAAGTTACGCATGGGTAGATCCGTCACCCACCCTTTATCAAGGGCAAATCCACGCTATCAGCGGCGTCCGCCGCCTCGGCCCGCCCGCGAGGGAGCCGCCGGGCCGTGTCGCGGTCGCCTACCAAGCGCTTGGTCGTCCCGCTGGCCGGAGCGTTACCATGTCCGGCATGCGGGTCCATGTCGTCAGTGACGTCCACGGCCGCGCCGACGCCCTCGCCCGGGCCGGTGACGGCGCCGACGCGCTGGTGTGCCTGGGCGACCTGTTGCTGTTCGTCGACTACGCCGACCACTCGCAGGGCATCTTCGCCGAGCTGTTCGGCGCCGAGCAGGCCACCCGGTTCGTCGCGCTGCGCACCGCCGGCCGGTTCGACGAGGCGCGCGGAATGTCCGCCCGGCTGTGGGCCACCCTCGGCGGCGAGCCCCGCGAGCACATCGAGCGGGCGGTGCGCGAGCAGTACACCCGGATCTTCGCCGCGATGCCCACCCCCGCCTATCTCACCCCGGGAAACGTCGACCTGCCGGCGCTGTGGGGCGACTACCTGCGGGACGGCCATCACATGCTGGACGGCCAGGTCGCCGAGATCGGCGGCGTCACCTTCGGCTTCGTCGGCGGCGGCCTGCGCACCCGCTACCGCACCCCCAACGAGGTCGACGACGAGGACTTCGCCCGCAAGGTCGCCGCGGTCGGCGCGGTGGACGTGCTGTGCTGCCACATCCCGCCCGCGGTGCCCGGCCTGCTGTACGACGTGGTGGCCCGGCGGTTCGAGCGGGGGAGCGAGGCCACCCTGGAGGCGATCCGGCGGACCCAGCCCCGCTACGCGCTGTTCGGTCACGTGCACCAGCCGCTGGCCCGGCGCACCCGCATCGGCCGCACCGAGTGTGTCAACGTCGGCCACTTCCGCGGCCGCGGCACCCCGTTCGCCCTGGAGCTGTGATCAAGGAGCGGACAGGGCGTTCGCCGGGCGGCGGTGAACGAGTACGGTAAGGCCCATGGCCGATCGCACCACCTCCAGCGTCACCGTCGAGGCCGCCCCGGCGGCGGTCATGGCGGTCATCGCGGACTTCCCGTCCTACCCCGAGTGGGCGGGCCAGGTGAAGTCCGCCGAGGTCCGCACCACCGGTGCCGACGGCCGCCCGGCGACCGTCCGCTTCGTGCTGGACGCCGGGGTGATCAGCGACGAGTACACCCTGGCCTACCGCTGGGACGGCGACCGGGCCGTCGACTGGGAGATGGTCGAGGCGGGCCGGATGATGTCCGGGCTCACCGGCGGTTACCGCCTGGCCGACGCCGCCGGGGCACCCGGCGCGACCGAGGTCACCTACGAGCTGGCCGTCGACCTCAAGGTGCCGATGATCGGCATGGTCCGCCGCAAGGCGGAGCGGGTCATCGTGGACACCGCGCTGCGGGGCCTGAAGAAGCGCGTCGAGCGGCGATGAGCACCGACCCTCGCATCCTGCTGTTCACCGGGAAGGGAGGCGTGGGCAAGACCACCGTCGCGGCGGCCACCGCCACCCTGGCCGCCCGCCGCGGGCTGCGCACGCTGGTCGTGTCCACCGACACCGCCCACTCGCTGGCCGACGCCCTCGGCGCGCCCGGGTCCGCCGAGCCGGCCGAGGTCGTCCCCGGCCTGTTCCTGCAGCAGGTCGACACCCAGCGCGCGCTGGAGCGGCACTGGGGCGAGCTGCAGGGCTACGCCAAGGGGGTGCTCGCCGAGCTGGGGCTGGACGAGATCACCTCCGAGGAGCTCACCGTGCTGCCCGGCGCCGAGGAGGTCATCGCGCTGCTGGAGCTGCGCGAGCAGGTGCGCGCCGGCCGGTTCGACATCGTCGTGGTCGACTGCGCCCCGACCGCCGAGACGCTGCGCCTGCTGGCGCTGCCCGAGGCTCTCGACTGGCACGTCAGCAGGCTGCTGCCCGCCGGCCGCCGGCTGATGCGCGCGCTGGCGCCGGTGATCCGGCACGTCGCCCGGGTGAGCGTCCCGGAGGACGCGGTGGTCGGTGCCGCGGCACGGCTGCACACCGGGCTGATGGGCGTGCACCGGATGCTGACCGGCGGCAACGCCTCGGTGCGGCTGGTGCTGACCCCCGAGGCCGTGGTGGTCGCCGAGGCCCGCCGCACGTTCACCTCGCTCAGCCTGTACGGCTACCGGGTGGACACGGTCGTGGCCAACCGGGTCTTTCCCGACGAGGGTTCCGACCAGTGGCGGCGCGGCTGGGCGGCGGCCCAGGCCCGGCACCTGGCGGCGGTCGGCGAGTCGTTCGCGCCGCTGCCGGTGCGCACCGTGCCCTACCTGCCCGCCGAGCCGGTCGGCCCGGACGCGCTGGCGGCGCTGGGGGACCGCCTGTACGGCGACGCCGACCCGTTCGCGCCGCCGGCCGGCGACCCGCCGCTGGTCATCCGCCAGGCCGGCGACGCGCACGAGCTGACCCTGGCGCTGCCGCTGGCCGGCAAGGACGAGGTCGACCTGGCCCGCAAGGGTGACGAGCTGATCATCACGGCCGGGTCGTACCGCCGGGTGCTCGCGCTGCCCGCCGCGCTGGCCCGTGGACGGGTGCGCGACGCCGCACTCCGCGACGGCCACCTCCGGGTACGGTTCGAGACAGGAGGGGCCTGATGACCGAGATGAACGACATGAACGACATGAGCGGCCGCGGGGCGGGCGCCGGCGACGTGTGGAGCGAGGCGGTGGCCGACCGGCCCGCCCCGGCGGCCGGATCCGCCCGGGCCGGGGAGCCCGCCCAGGCCGGGGAGTCCGTCCAGGCCGGGGAGCCCGCTCGGGACGGCGGGGCCGCCCGGCCCGGCCCGGACGGCGGCCACGAGCGGGCGGCCGGCCGCGAGGAGTGGTTCCGCGCCCGGGACCGGGAGCGGGCCCGCGCGGCCGGCTCCCGCCCCGGCGCCCCCGGCCCGGCGGCCGACCCGCTCGGCACGGCGGCCGAGGAGGCCCGCCGGCTGCTGCGGACGGTGCGCGACCGGGTCGGCACGGAGATCGGCCGGACCGTGGTCCGCGGCGGCGTCGGCGGTCTGGGCCAGGCCTTCGGCGGCGGTCGCCCGAGCCGCGCGGGCGACGTGTGGGGTGAGGCGGTCACCGAGCACGACGAGTACATCTGCCGCGCCTGCCCCGTCTGCCGCGCCAAGGCGGCGCGGCGCGACGCGGGCGGGGACGTCGGCGGCCACCTGCTCGCCGCCGGCGGCGAGCTGTTCGCCGCGCTGCGCGGGATGGCCGACGCCGTGTCGCGGCCGGCCCCGCCGCCGCGCGACGGCGACGCGGGCACCCGAGTGGAGCACATCGACCTGGGCTGAGCGCCCGGTGGCCCTCGGGCAGAAGGGATGAGAAATGGCGCTGACGATCGGCGTTGACGTGGGCGGTACGAAGATCGCCGCGGGGGTCGTGGACGAGGACGGCCACATCGTGGAGAACCTCTTGCGGCCCACCCCCGCGGACAGCCCCGACGACGTGGCGGACACGATCGCCGAGGCGGTGCGCGAGCTCGCGGGCCGCCACGACGTGGAGGCCCTCGGGCTGGGCGCGGCGGGATTCGTCGACGAGACCCGGTCGATCATGAGGTTCGCGCCGAACCTCGCCTGGCGCGAGGAGCCGCTGCAGAAGAAGCTGGCCGAGCGGACCGGCCTGCCGGTCGTGGTGGAGAACGACGCCAACGCCATGGCCTGGGGCGAGTACCGCTTCGGCGCCGGGCGCGGCGAGAGCCACGTGGTGTGCGTCACCGTCGGCACCGGCATCGGCAGCGGCATCGTGATCCAGGGCGCGCTGTACCGGGGCCGCTGGGGCATGGGCGCCGAGATGGGCCACATGCAGGTCGTCCCGGAGGGCCGGCTGTGCGGCTGCGGCAACCTCGGCTGCTGGGAGCAGTACGCCAGCGGCAACGCCCTGGTGCACGAGGCCCGCCGGCTGGCCGCCGCCGAGCCCGAGCGGGCCGGCCGCATGCTGGAGCTGGCCGGCGGGTCGGTGTCCGACCTGTCCGGCGAGCACGTCACCCAGGCGGCCCGCGAGGGCGACGAGGCCGCGTTGAGCGCCTTCACCTCGCTGGCCGACTGGCTCGGCCAGGGCCTGGCCGACGTGGCCGCCATCCTCGACCCCGGCTGCTTCATCCTCGGCGGCGGCGTCTCCCGCGCCGCCGACCTGTGGGTCGACCAGACCAGGGCCGCGTTCCTGCGCGCGCTGACCGCCCGGGAGCACCGCCCGCACCCGGAGATCCGGGTGGCCGAGCTCGGCGCCGCGGCGGGCCTGGTCGGCGCGGCCGACCTGGCGCGCCACCCCTAGGAGCCGCCGGTGATCCGCGTCGGCACCTACAACGTGCGGTCGATGTACGACGACACCGCCGCGCTGGCGCGGGTCATCACCACGATGGCCCCCGACCTGCTGTGCGTCCAGGAGGCGCCCCGGTTCACCGGCTGGCGGGGCGCCCGGGAGCGGCTGGCCCGGTCCGCCGGGCTGCGGCCGGTCACCGGGCGGCGCCTCGGCGGCGTCGCCGTGCTGGCCGGGCCGCGGACCCGGGTGATCCACGCCGAGAGCCACCCGCTGCGGGCGTTCACCGGCCTGGAGCGGCGGGCGGTGGCGATCGCGGTCGCCGAGCACGCCGGCACCCGGCTGACCGTGGCCTCGGTCCACCTCGACCTGCACGCCGGTGCCCGGCTGTGCCACGCCGGCGAGATCATGGGCCTGGCCGGCGCGGTCGCGGACCGGTTCGGCGCGCCGCTGGTGGTGGCCGGCGACGTCAACGAGCGGCCCGGCGGCCCGGTGTGGGGCTACCTCACCCGGGGGCTGGCCGACTGCTACCTGATCGCGCCGTCCGGTGACGGGCGCACCTTCCCCGCCCGGCGGCCGGAGAGCCGGCTGGACGTCGTGCTGGCCGATCCGGCGCTCGCCGTGCGATCCTGCGGCGGCGTGGCCGCCGACCCGGCCGACCTGCGGGCCGCCACCGACCACCTGCCGGTGATCGCCGACCTCACGGCCACCTGAGGTAGATGATTCGGTGAAGTGTGGGGTACGTGCCACGCACCGGATGGCAGGACACGTACGATTTGGACATGTCCCGTCGCCTGCCGCCGGGTGTGACGCCGTTGTGCGTGCTGGTGACCGGTGTGCTGGCCGGGGGCCTTCTCCACGGCGGTTCCGCCCATGCCCACGCCGACCCGTCCCGGCCGAGCGCCGCCGAGCGCGGCCCGGCGACGCTGGTCCAGGAGTCGGCCACCGCGCGGCTGCGGGCCGACGGCTCGCTCTCCGACGTCGCGGGGCTGTCCAAGTCGAACGTCTGGGCGGTGGGCCAGGAGGACGTCTGGGAGGCCTGGCAGAACCGCGGCGTGATCACCCACTGGAACGGCTCGGCCTGGACCGAGCTCGGCATCCGCAACGACGCCTCGGGGGCGGGGCACCTGAGGTCGGTCGCGATCGCCTCCCCCCGGGAGATCTGGGCGGTGGGCGACGCCCACGACGGCCTGCCGTACGTGGTGCGCGGGGACGGCTCGGTGTTCGACCGGATCAGCGTCCCGGAGTTCGGCTCGGGCGACTGGCTCGGCGGCGTGGCCGCGGCACCGGGCCGCACGGTCGCGGTCGGCGCCCGGCGCGGCAAGCCGCTGATCGCCACGGTCACCGCCAAGGGGTGGACGGTCACCGCCGGCAAGACCGCCGGCACGCTGTACGGCGTCACGCCGGCCGGCAAGGGCGACAGCTGGGCGGTCGGCGACGGTGACGGCGAGCCGCTGATCATGAAGGTGTCCGGCGGCACCGCGAAGCCGGTGAAGATCCCGGACATCCCCGGCGGGTTCCTGCGCGACGTGACGGCGGAGGGCGCGAAGAAGGCGGTCGCCGTCGGCGGCGTCTACCACGACGACGGCGGCATCGCCCCGCTGGTGCTCTCCTGGAACGGCCGGCGCTGGAGCCGGGCCCGACTTCCGGACCGCCCCGCCGAGCTGTACGGCGTCACCGGTGACGGCAAGGGGCACTTCTGGGCGTCCGGCCATGACCCCGGCACCCCCGGGCAGGCGTTCCTGCTGCGCGGCGGCGCCGCCGGGTGGAAGGCCGTCCGCGGCAAGGCCGCCGGCGGCTCGCGCACGGTGCGCCTGCTGGCCGTCACGCACGTCGGCGATCTCACCATGGCGGTCGGGCACGTGGTGGACGCCCGCGACCGCTACACCGACGTGGTGGAGCGGTTCCAGCCCGGCGCGACCCGGGCCGCCGCCACCGGCCGCACCGGGCGGGACACCGGCCCCGCCGCGCGCTGACCAGGGCGACCCGGGCTTCTCCGCCCGCCCTCCCGAGCGGTCCGGGCGGTCAGATCACCGCGCCGTCGTCCCAGCCGGAGCCGGGCGGCGGGCCGTCGCCCATCCGGACGATCAGCGCCACGAAGCCGCCGATGAACGCGGCGATCGCGGTGAACACGATCCAGCCGTCCATCGGCCAGTTCAGCAGGGCCGCCAGCAGCAGGTACGCCGGGCCGCCGAACAGCGCGAGCCAGGCGGCCCTGGTGCCGCCGTCCATCTTGGGCAGCGGCGGCGGCGGAGGCGGGACGTAGTGGTCCTCGTCCTCCTCCGGCGCGGGGGGCCGCTCCTCGTCCTCCGCCGCGGCCCCGTCCTCGGCGGCGGGCGGGTCCTTCACCGCGGGGGGTGCCGGCGTCGCCGGGGGCGCCGCATCCTCCTCGGAGACGTTCTCCCGGTCCGGCCAGGGATGCCCGGCCGTGCCGGGCTCGGCGGTCTCGTTGAACGAGGCGACGATCTGACGCCAGACCTCGTCCTCATCGCTCTGTGGCGTCACCGGTCACTTCGATTCGTTTCCCATGCTCGTGATCCACTGGCTGGCTGGTGCTGGCGATCGTGCGGGTGGTGTTCGTCGGACGGTCATGGCCGGCGGCCGGCCGCCCGGGTCTGGCCGCGGCCTCGCGCGTGGCTCACCGCCGGGGTCGGATCAGTCCCTCTGCAAGGGTACCGAGGCATGCGTCCTGATGAACTCGAGGCTCCCTTCGAATATCCGCTCGGCATCGTTGTCCAGCGTCGCGACGTGATAGCTGTCGGGGCATTCGCGCACCTCCAGATTGTCGCCCAGGGTCCGGCGCAGCAGGCGGACGCTGTGCGGCTTCACCACGTGGTCCTCCGGGCTGTGGTACACGAGCACCGGCTGGGTGATCAGGTGGAGTTCCGACCGCACCAGCGACCACAGCCGGGGCAGCGTGGCCGCCGCCCGCACCGGCGTCCGGGTGTACCCCAGCTCGACCGCGCCCTCCTTCTTGATGTCGTTGGCGACGCCGGGCACCGAGGGGACCACGAACTTCAGCAGCGGGGCCAGCTTCAGCAGCCACACGTCGTTCACGATGGAGGGGTTCACCACGACGAGGCCGCGCACCGAGGGGCCGTGCACCTCGGCCAGTCGCAGCGCCATGCAGCCGCCCAGGGACAGGCCCATCACGAAGACCTCGGCGCACCGGCCCGCCAGGCTCTCGAAGGCGTGCTCCAGCTCGGCGTACCAGTCCTCCCAGCGGGTGTGGCTCATCTCCTGCCAGGTGGTGCCGTGGCCGGGCAGCCGGGGGAGTGATACGGTCAGGCCCGCCGCCGCCAGGTGCTCCGCCCACGGGCGCAGTGACTGCGGCGTGCCGGTGAACCCATGGCAGAGCAGGACGCCCACCTGGCCACCTTCGTGCTGGTACGGCGCGGAGCCGGGCATCAGCGGCATGACGGTTCCCCTCGTGGTGCGGCTCGCCTGATCGTCGCATGTTCCGGCGCCTCTCCGCGAGGTCCGACATCCCCGGTGTCGCGGATGTCGCGTCCGGGGATGTAGGGGTGGCATGCCAGGCATGCGAAGATGACGCCACGCCGCCGTAACGCGGGCGAACGACACCACAGGCCGGAGAAGGGATGCCGGGAGTGTTCTACTGGCTGGTCAAGGCCGTTCTCTCGCCGTTCCTGCACCTGGTCTTCCGGCCATGGACCGAGGGCACCGACAACGTTCCGCGCGAGGGGGCGGTCATCCTGGCCGGCAACCACCTCTCCTTCGCCGACCACTTCTTCGGCGCGCTGCCGCTGCCGCGCAAGGTGATCTCCCTCGGCAAGGCCGAATATTTCACCGGCCGGGGTCTGAAAGGGCTGCTGAGCAAGGCGTTCTTCAAAGGCGTCGGCACGGTGCCGATCGACCGGTCGGGCGGCAAGGCCAGCGAGGCGGCGCTGCGCACCGGGCTGCGGGTGCTGCGCGAGGGGCACGTGCTCGGCATCTACCCCGAGGGCACCCGCTCGCCGGACGGGCGCCTCTACAAGGGCAAGACCGGGGTGGCCCGGCTGGCGCTGGAGGCCCGGGTGCCGGTGATCCCGTGGGCGATGGTCAACACCTTCGAGATGATGCCGCCCGGCCGGCCGCTGCCCAAGCTCGGCATTCGCCCCGGGGTGCGTTACGGCAAGCCGCTGGACTTCTCCCGCTACTACGGCATGGAGGAGGACCGGCTGGTCCTGCGCGCGGTCACCGACGAGATCATGTACGCGCTGATGGAGCTGTCCGGCCAGGAGTACGTCGACAAGTACGCCGCCAGCGCCAAGGTCGAGATGGCCCGCGCCGCCCGCCGCAGGCAGCCCCCGCCCACCCCCGAAGCCTGAGATCTCCGGTCGCCCCCGGCGGCACGATCCGCCGGGAGGGCGGGAGCGCACGCCGCCAGGGCGTTGCCGGCCCTGCCCGGGCGGGGGACGGTGTCGTGTCACCTACGGCGCCGCCGGGACGGGTGGTCCAGGGCGGCGGCGATGGCGGCCTGGCCGAGGCTGACGCCGCCGTCGTTGGGCGGGACGCGGGAGTGCAGCAGCACCTGGAACCCGGCGGCCTCCAGCAGCGGCACCGCCCGCTCCAGCAGCAGCAGGTTCTGCCAGACCCCGCCGGACAGCGCCACCGCCGCCAGGCCGGTGCGCTCGCGGGCCAGCGCGCAGCCCGCGGCGACCAGGCCGGCCAGCCCGTTGTGGAAGCGCGCCGCGACCACGCCGGGCCGGACGCCGGCCGAAAGGTCCGCCGCCGCGGCGGCGACCATGTCCTGGCCCCGCGCGACGAACGGCGTCCCGCCGTCGATCGGGCACGGGTAGGCGCCCCGCTCGGCCCGGTCGGCGGCCTCCTCCAGCTCGACGGCGGCCTGCCCCTCGTAGGTGATCGCGTCCCGCCCGGTGACCAGCGCGGACACCGCGTCGAACAGCCGCCCCGCGCTGGAGGTGGCCGGTGCGTTGACCCCGCGCGCGGCCATCGCGACCACCGCCTCCCAGTGCGTGGCATTGCGTGCGCGGACCGGCAGGTCCGGGGGTGCCGCGTCCCCCAGGTAGGCGGCGGCCATCCGCCAGGGCTGGCGGACCGCGGCGGCGCCGCCGGGCATCGGCACCGGGGCCAGGTGCCCGGCACGCACGAATCCGGTGAGGTCGGCGACCAGGAACTCCCCGCCCCACAGCGTGCCGTCCGGGCCGTAGCCGAGGCCGTCGAACGCGACGCCGATCACCGGCCCGGCCGCCCCGTTGTCGGCCAGGCAGGACGCGATGTGCGCGTGGTGGTGCTGGACGCCGACCGGCTCGGCGTCCGCGCGGGCCAGCGCGTACCGGGTGGACAGGTACTGCGGGTGCAGGTCGTGCGCCACCACCCGCGGGACGATGCCGAACAACCGCTCGAAGTGCGCCACCCCCTCGGTGAACGCCCGGTGGGTGGCGGCGTCGGCCAGGTCGCCGGTGTGCGCGGAGACGAACGCGCGCCCGCCACCGGCCAGGCAGAACGTGTGCTTGAGTTCGGCGCCGCAGCCGAGGACGGGCCGGCGGGCCGGCCGCGGCAGGACGATCGGCGCCGGGACGTACCCGCGGGAGCGGCGGACCGGCAGTGACCGGCCGCGGAAGACCTGCACCACCGAGTCGTCGGCCCGGACGTGGATCACCCGGTCGTGCAGCAGGACGGCGTCGGCCAGCGCGGCCGGGGCCGCCTCGTCCCGGTGCGCGATCGGCTCGCCCGCCAGGTTGCCGCTGGTCAGCACCAGGGGCGCCGCCACCCGGGCGGCCAGCAGGTGGTGCAGCGGCGAGTAGGGGAGCATCACGCCGAGCCGGCCCGTCCCCGGGGCGACCGACGGCGCCACGGCGGCGCCGGCGCGGCGGCGCAGCAGCACGATCGGCCGCGCCGCCGCGGTGAGCAGCCGCGCCTCGGCCGCGTCCGCCGCGCACAGCTCCCGGGCGGCGGCCAGGGTGGCGGCCATCAGCGCGAACGGCCGGTGCTCGCGGCGCTTGCGGGCGCGCAGCTCGGCGACGGCCGGCTCCAGGTCGGCGCGCACCGCCAGGTGGTAGCCGCCGACGCCCTTCACCGCGACGATCCGGCCGGCCCGCAGCAGTTCCGCCGCCGCGGCCAGCGGATCGCCCGGGTCCCCGGCGCCGTCCGCGACGCCGCCGTCTTCGGTGCGCAGCAGCCGCAGGCGCGGCCCGCAGGCCGGGCAGCAGACCGGCTGCGCGTGGTGGCGGCGGTCCGCCGGGTCGCGGTACTCGGCGGCGCACGCCGCGCACATGGCGAACGGCGCCATGGTGGTCGCGGCCCGGTCGTAGGGCGAGGAGCGCACGATCGTGAACCGCGGGCCGCAGCCGGTGCAGTTGACGAACGGGTGGCCGTACCGCCGGTCGCCCGGATCGGCCAGCTCGCGCAGGCAGTCGTCGCAGGTCGCCATGTCCGGCGAGATCAGCGCCCGGCCGCGGCCGTCGCCGGCGCTCGGGCCGATCACGAAGCCGGGCCGGCCGGTGGCCGGTATCTCGCGCGCGGTGACCCGCTCGACGACGGCCGCCGGCGGCGGCCGGTCCCGCACCGCGCCGAGGAACTCGGCCACCGCGGCGGGGTGACCCTCCACCTCGACCAGCACGCCGCGCTCGTCGTTGCCCACGTGCCCGGACAGCCCGAGCCGGGCCGCCAGCCGGTGCACGAAAGGCCGGAAACCCACCCCCTGGACGATCCCGTCGACCCGGACCAGCGTCCGGACACGCCCGTTCACGAAGATCAGTCTCGCCCGGCGGGTCCGCTAGCACAACGAACCCGCCGGCCGGCGAGCCGAAGGCGGTCGCCTCTCGGACCGGAGCACGGGGCCGGGCCGGCGGACTCGCCGGGACGGGGCACCGGCCCGATCAGAGCCGAACGCCCCGCGAGGGGCCCACGGGTCAGGATGCCGGGGGCGGGGTGTATGAGGCCGGCGGGCCGCAGGTCAGGATGCCCGGCGGGGTAGTGCCCGGCCGTCGCCCGCGGGCCGGGGCGGTCAGGCGGACAGGCTCTGGCGCACCCGGCGGATGTGGTCGGGGGTGGTCCGGCAGCAGCCGCCGATGTAGGCGGCGCCGGCGTCCCGCCAGGCCCGGGCCGCGTCGCCGAACTCCTCGGGGTCGGCGATCCCGCGCCACCGGCGGGCCGCGGGGTCCCAGCTCTCGCCGGAGTTGGGATAGACGATGACCGGCGCGCCGTCCAGGCGGGGGATCAGCTTCCCGACCAGGCTCGGCGGGACGCAGTTCACCCCGACCGCCACCACCTGCGGGTTCCCGGCGAACAGCGCGGCGCACTCTTCCAGCGGGGTGCCGTCGGCGAGGTGCCCGCCGTCCCGGCAGGAGAAGCTCACCCAGGCGTTGGTCCGGGGCGTATCGGCGAGCAGCCGGGCGATCGCCCGGGCCTCGGCGAACGAGGGGATGGTCTCGCAGGCCAGCAGGTCGGCGTGGCTGCCGGCCAGCACCTCCCACCGGGGCCGGTGCCAGGCGTACAGCCCCTCCTCGTCCAGGTCGTAGCGGCCGGTGTACTCCGAGCCGTCGGCCAGCGACGCGCCGTAGGGGCCCACCCCGGCCGCGACGACCCCGCCGCCGCCCGCCTCGTCGCGGGCCTGCTTGGCCAGCTCGACCGCGAGCTGCATCAGGGCCTCGGCCTCGTGCTCGTTGCGCCCGCGCCGGGCGAAGCCGGGGAAGCTCGCCTGGTAGGTCGCGGTGGTGGCCACGTCGGCGCCCGCGGCGAAGTAGTCCCGGTGGGCCTGGAGGATGGCCTCTGGGTTCTCCAGCAGCAGCCGGGCCGACCAAAGCTCATCGCCCAGGTCGTGCCCGAGCGACTCCAGGTGGGTCGCGAGGCCGCCGTCCAGGATCACGACATCGGTCTCTTCGGGGAGAAAAGTCACCTAAATACCCTAATGGCCGGTCAGCCGCCCGAGGTGCCGGGCATCGGGACGGCCGGCCGGCGGCCCGGCAGGGCGATGGAACGATCCATAGGCGCCGGGTCTCCGGACGGGGTACGGTGCGGGCGTGCCGGCGCCGGGGGCAGGGGGCGGTCCCGCCGGGCGGCGCGGGCGGACAGGAGTCGGATCAGGTGCTGGTGGTACACGGCGGTTGGCAGGGCCGGCGGCTGGTGTTGTGGGCGGAGGACACCACCTCGCCCGGCGCCCCGGCCACCGGAACGGCCACCAGGGGTGGAGCCGGGACGGACACCGGCGCGGGAGCCGCGCGGCCTCGCCGGCGCGGCGCCAAGGACCATCCGTTCGCCGCGGCGAACGGCAGGCTGGCGGCCGCGCTGGGCGATGCCGCGGGCGGTGCGGAGCGGGCCGAGGTGGAGGTGCTGCTGCCCGGGTCGCCGGCCGGCCCGCTGCCCTCGCCGGAGTCCGGGCTGGCCACCCGGCTCCGGGTCCCGAAGATCTCGTCGTGGCGGGTTCCGGCGCTGCTGCTCGGCCCGGCGGCCGCCCTCGACCTGCTCGGCCGGCTCGCCGGCCCGGCCCCGGGCGGAACGTCACCGGCCTCCGGCCCGGGCACGCCCCGCACCGGGCCGGGCGCGGGACCGGACGGCGAGCCGGACGCGGATCCGGACGCGGATCCGGACACCGGGCCGGGTTCGGTGCCGGTCGCCGGGCGCGGCACCGAGCAGGTCACCGGGCCGGTCGCAGGGCTGGACGCGGGGCCGGGGGAGCCCTCCGGCGGCGACCTGGAGCCGGGCCGGGCCGAGGTGCCGGAGTGGGGGGCCGGCGGGTCGCTGCGCTACCTCGCCGTGGTGGCCGAGCACGCCCGCGCCCTCGTCCGGCGCGGCCGGGTACTGCCACAGCTCGCCGAGGAGGACGGCGGGCACGCCGCCCGCTGGCGCCCGGTGGTGACCGGGGCGGACGCGGCGGCGTTCGGCGACCTCGCCCGCGCCATGCCGCCGGTCTGCCGCGCCGCCGGCGGGGAGCACCCCGCCGCGCGGGTGCTGGCGGATGCGCTCGGCGCGCTCGCCGACCAGGCCGTCCGCCGCGCGCTGCCCGACCGGCTGCTGCGCGGCAACCGGCCCGGGACGCGCACCCCGCTGGCCGAGCGGTGGTTGTTCGCGCTGACCGGCGACGACGCGGCGCTGCCCGGCGCCGATCCGGCCGAGGCCGGCCAGCTCGGCACGACGCTCGGCGAGTGGTTCGCCGCCGCGAGCCGGGCCGAGGGACCGGTGCGGGTGTGCTTCCGGCTGATCGAGCCGGCCGGCGAGGAGGACGCCTGGGAGCTGGAGTTCGCGCTGCAGCCCGTCGACGAGCCGAGCCTGTACGTTCCGGCGGCGGTGGTGTGGCGGGAGGGCCGGATCCCCGGGCTGCCCGGCCGGCCGGACGAGACGCTGCTGGCCGGTCTCGGGCGGGCCGTCCGGCTCTGCCCCGAACTGCACGCGGCGCTGGCCGACCCGGCGCCGAGCGGCATGGTGGTGGACACCGCGTGGGCGTTCGGCTTCCTGCGCCGCGCGGCCCCGCTGCTGCAGGCGGCCGGTTTCGGCGTCCGGCTGCCCGACTGGGCCGGTCGGCGCAACCTGGGGCTCAAGCTGACCACCCGCTCGCGCACGGCGCCCGGCCGGGCCGCCGCCGGACAGGGCTTCGGCCTCGCCGAGCTGGTCGACTTCCGGATCGACCTGGCGATCGGCGACCACACCATCGGCGAGGAGGAGCTGGCGGAGCTGGCCCGGCTCAAGGTGCCGCTGGTCCGGGTGCGCGGCCAGTGGGTGGAGCTGGACGACCGGCAGCTGAAGGCGGCGCTGGCGGTGCTGGAGCGGCGGCGCTCGGGCGAGATGTCGGCCGGCGAGGTGCTCCAGGAGGTGGTGGCCGGTGGGGACGAGGACCTGCCGCTGGTGGCCGTGGACGCCGACGGCCCGCTCGGCGACCTGCTGTCCGGCGAGGCCGACCGGCGGCTCACCACGGTCGCCACCCCGCCCGGCTTCCAGGGGACGCTGCGGCCCTACCAGGAACGCGGCCTGTCCTGGCTGGCGTTCCTGTCCGGGATCGGGCTCGGCGGCGTGCTGGCCGACGACATGGGCCTGGGTAAGACCGCGCAGACGCTGGCGCTGCTGCTCGCCGAGCGCACCGCGGGGCGGCCGGCGCCCACCCTGCTGGTCTGCCCGATGTCCCTGGTCGGCAACTGGCAGAAGGAGGCCGCGCGGTTCGCCCCCTCACTGCGGGTGTACGTGCACCACGGCGCCGGGCGGCGGCGCGGCGAGGAACTGGCCGCCGAGGTGGCCGCGGCCGACCTGGTGGTCACCACCTACGGCACGGCACTGCGCGACGCGCCGGTGCTGGCCGGCTTCGGCTGGGGCCGGGTGGTCTGCGACGAGGCGCAGGCCATCAAGAACAGCGCGGCCCGGCAGGCGCAGGCGGTGCGCGGCATCCCCGCGCGCACCCGGCTGGCGCTGACCGGCACCCCGGTGGAGAACCATCTGGCCGAGCTGTGGTCGATCATGGAGTTCGCCAATCCCGGCCTGCTCGGCCCGGCCCGGCGGTTCCGCGAGCGCTACCAGGAGCCGATCGAGGCGCGGGGCGACGAGGACGCCGCGCGCGCCCTGCGCCGGGCGACCGGGCCGTTCGTGCTGCGGCGGCTGAAGACCGACCAGACGATCATCTCCGACCTGCCGGAGAAGCTGGACATGAAGGTGTGGTGCACGCTCACCCCCGAGCAGGCCAGCCTCTACCAGGCGGTGGTCGGCGACATGATGGACCGCATCGACGGCAGCGACGGCATCGAGCGGCGCGGCAACGTGCTGGCGGCGATGACCCGCCTCAAGCAGGTGTGCAACCACCCCGCCCAGCTGCTCAAGGACGGCTCGCGGCTGGCCGGCCGGTCCGGGAAGCTGGCCCGGCTGGAGGAACTGGCTCAGGAGATCGTCGAGGAGGGCGACAAGGCGCTGGTGTTCACCCAGTACGCCGAGTGGGGGGCCATGCTGCAGCCGTACCTCGCCGCCCACCTGGACCGCCCGGTGCTGTGGCTGCACGGCGGGCTGCCCAAGAAACGCCGCGACGAGCTGGTCGAGCGGTTCCAGGGCGACGACCAGCCGATGATCTTCCTGCTCTCGCTGAAGGCGGCCGGCACCGGCCTGAACCTGACGGCCGCCAACCATGTGGTCCACGTGGACCGCTGGTGGAACCCGGCGGTGGAGGACCAGGCCACCGACCGGGCGTTCCGCATCGGGCAGACCCGCAACGTCCAGGTGCGCAAGTTCATCTGCGCCGGCACCCTGGAAGAGAGGATCGACGAGATGATCGAGCGCAAGAAGGCGCTGGCGCAGCGCGTCGTCGGCGCCGGCGAGGACTGGATCACCGGGCTGTCCACCGAGCAGCTGCGCGAGCTGTTCCGGCTCGGCCCCGAGGCGGTGAGCTGAGGTGCCGGTCGGCCGGGACGGCTGGTTCGAGGGTGGAGCCCCCATCCGGGTGGAGGGCGGCATCCGGGCGCGCAGCAGGCGCGGCAGCATCGGCGAGCAATGGTGGTCCCGCCGCTTCGTGGACATCCTGGAAGGCGTCTGCGACGCCGGCCGGCTTGCCCGCGGCCGCTCCTACGCCCGCAAGGGGCAGGTGCTGGAGATCGAGGTGTCCGCCGGGCTGGTGGCCGCCCGGGTCCAGGGCTCGCGGCCCGAGCCGTACCGGGTCGCGGTCCGCGTCCCGGCGTACGGCCCGCGGGAGTGGGCGGGCATCGTGACCGCGCTGGCCGGCCGCGCGGTGTACCGGGCCAAGCTGCTGGCCGGCGAGATGCCGCCGGAGATCGAGGAGGTGTTCGCCGGGCTCGGCCTGCCGCTGTTCCCCGCGGGCCCCGGCGAGCTGGAGATGACGTGCTCGTGCCCGGACTGGGGGCACCCCTGCAAGCACCTGTCGGCGGTGCTCTACCTGCTGGCCGAGGCGTTCGACGACGACCCGTTCCTGGTGCTGGCCTGGCGCGGCCGGCCGCGCGAGGACCTGTTGGACGCGCTGCGCGGGGAGCGGGCCGGGCCGGCGGACCCGGCGGACCCGCTGGAGCCGGCGGTCCCGGACGAGCCGCTGGCCGCCCGGGCGGGCGACTTCTACGCCGCGCCGGTGCCGCTCGGCCGGCTGCGCCCGCCGGCCGCCGGACCGGCCGCGCCCGCCGGCCTGCTGCTGCGCCTGCTGGAGCCCCCGGCCGTCAAGATCCGGCACATCCCGCTGGTGGACCTGCTGCGCCCGGCCTACCGCGCCCTCCCCGGCGAGCCGGACCCGCCGCGCTGACCCACCGCGCTGACCCGGCGGGCGGACCCGGCGGGCGGACCCGGCGGCCGGACCCGGCGGCCGGACCCGCCGCGCCGAGCCGCCACGTTAACCCGGCGGGCGGACCGCCGCGTTGGCCCGGCAGGCCGGACCCGGCGCGCGGTCCGTGGCCCGTCCGCGCCGGGTCGCGCGGCCTTCCCGGCCGGTCGAGCCCGCCGGCCGGGCGGGTCAGGAGCGCTTCCAGAACGGGCCGCGGCGCGGCGCGGGGGCGGAGCCGCCCCCGGCGTGGCCGGGCCCCCTGGTGCGGCCGGTGCCGGCGGTCAGCTCGGTGAGGACCGTCACCGCGCGCCGCCACAGCGCCTCGACGTCGGCGCCCGGGCTCTCGGCCGCCGCCAGCTCGCCGGCCAGCGCGGCGAGCCGCTCCTCGCCGCCGCCCAGGTAGGCCGCGAGCGCCGACAGCCGGCTGCCCAGGTCGGCCAGGTGGCGCCGCCGCTCGCCGTCCGGGCGGGACGCCAGGTCGCGCAGCCGCGCCAGCTCCTCGGCGAGCTGGGTGGCGACCGCCTCCAGCGGCCGGCGGATCGGCGCGGGCGGTGCCATGGGCGCCAGCGGCGCGGCGAAGCCGCGGTCGGCCGCCTTGCGCGCGAACCTGGGACCGCCGCCGGCGGCCGGCCCGGCCGGCACGATGGCCGGCCCGCCGGGCGCCGGGGCCGGACCGCCGGGCGGTGGCCCGGCCGGGCCACCGAGGGGCAGCTCCGCCTCGACGGCCCACCAGTCCGGCGCGGCCGGCGCGGCGGCCGCCGCCGTGGTGAAGGCCATCGGCGCCGCCGCGGCCATCGGCACCGGCGGCCCGGCCAGGTCCCAGCCGCTCGGCGCCTCCACCGGCTGGACCACCCGGTGGCCCGGCCCGCCCTCGGCGACCACCCGGGAGTCGGCCGCGACGAAGGCGGTGAACCGGCACAGCACGCCGTGGCGCAGCGAGGTGCCGACGATCTCCCGCTCCAGGTGGTGGTCCCCGGTCGCGTACCGGTCCTCCAGGGCGCGCAGCCGGGCACGCGCCCAGACCGCCCGCGGCGCGTCGCCCTCGCCCGGGACACCGGCGAGCCGCCGCTCCCAGGGGCCGCCGTCCGCGCCGGTGCCCCGCACGACGACCGCGCCCCGGGCCGGGCCGCGGAACCGGCCGGAGACGGTGAGCGGCACCCCCGGGTACAGCGAGCCGAGGTGGGTGACGGTGCCCGGCAGCACCTCCAGCCCGTCCGGGACCAGCGACAGGCCGGTGACCAGCGGCGAGCCGATCCGCCGGTGGATGTGCTCCATGGCCTCGTCCAGCCGCTCCTCCGACTCCACCAGCTCGCACCGGCCGGCGCCCAGCCCGGCCAGCCTGCCGAGGAACCCGGCGTTGACCGCCCGGTCGATGCCCACCGTGTGCACGCGCACCGCGGCCAGCCGCGCGCCGAGGCGTTCCAGGATCTGGTCCTCGTTGCCCACCTGGCCGTCGGTGACCAGGACGAGCACCCGCTCGCGGCCGTCGTCGGCCAGCAGGTCGAGGGCCTGCTCCAGCGGCTGCAGGATCTCGGTGCCGCCGCGCGCCTCCAGCCGGGCCAGGTGCTCCACCGCCCGGAAGCGGTTGCGGTCGGTCGCCTGGACCAGCCCGGCCGCCAGCTCCGCGGGCCGTTCCACCACCGAGTCGAACGACAGCACGGCGAACCGGTCGTCGCCGGTCAGCGTGTCCACCACCCGGGCGGCGGCCCGCCGGGCGGCGACCATCTTCCAGCCCGCCATGCTGCCGGACCGGTCCAGCAGCAGGGCGACGTCCCGGGGACGCGGCGCGGCCGCCGGGGCCTCGGGCACCACGGTGAGGACGAAGGTGCCCTCGCCGTCCGGCCGCCCGCCCTCCGGGCCGGACGCCGCACCCGCGGCATGCCCGGCGTCGCCGGAGACGTCCGGGACGCCGGAGACGTCCGGCGCGTCGGGGACCAGGGCGAGCGCGGAGGAGGCGTCGAGGGCCAGCCGGAGCACGAAGTCGCGGTCCAGCCGCTCGTCCGGGCGCAACCGCACCACCCCGTCCCCCTGCTCGACCGCGTGCAGGCTGGAACGCATCTCGCGCAGCCCGAGGCCGGCCGGGTCGACGTGGACCTCCAGCGAGAGCCGCACCGGGCTGGGGAACCCGGGCAGCAGCACCGGCGGGGAGAGGCGGGAGGCGTCCGGCACCGCGTCGGTGTCCGGCACGGTGCCGTCCCCGGCGGGCGGGCCGGGCAGCGGAGCGCCCGGGACGTAGCGGGGCGCCACGACCAGCGGGAAGCGGAAGGTGGCCGCGCCGTCCTCGTAGGGCAGCGGCTGGCTGAGGGAGAGCCGTACGGTCACCCGCTCGCCGGGCAGGATGTTGCCAACGCGCATGGTGAACACGTCCGGCCGCTCCTCCTCGGCGATGGCGGCGCGGCGGCCCTGGGCGATCGCCTGGTCGTAGTCACGCCGGGCCGCGGCCCGCTCCTTGAGCACGCCGTCGATCACCCGCTCGTCCGCCTCCATCCGGAAGGCGGTCACCGCGGCCCGGTCGGGCAGCGGGAAGATGTAGGTGGCCTCCAGCGGTACGTCGTGCGGGTTACGGAACCCCTGGACGACCTGCACGCCACCGGTCAGGCCGGTGACGCGGGCGGTCACCTCGACCCGCTCCAGCGGCAGGTTGCCCTGCTCGGTGCGCAGCGCGCCGAGACCCGCGTCGTCGGGCAGCGGCCGGTACTCGCCGGGCCGGAGCGGAGTGATCTGGACGGTCATGACGTCTCCTTGGGCGTGGCGGTCCCGGTTTCGGGCCGGGGAGCGGTGCCGGCGGGCGGCGGGCCGCCCGCGCCGGTCGTCTCGGTCGTCTCGGTCAGGTCGGTCAGGTCGGGCGGGCCGGCCGCGAGGCCGAGGTCGCGCAGCGCGGCCAGCAGCGGGCCGGCCGCCCGGCGCAGCGCGGCGACGTCGCCGGCCCCGGGCGGGCGGCCGCCGATGAGCAGGGTCACCTCCGGGGCGAGCGGCACGCCGTGCAGCAGCCCGGCGACCTCCAGGGGGGCCGCGGGCGGGGGCGGCCCGCCCGGCGGGGGAGCGGCGGGCCGGCGGCCGTACCAGGCGGGGGCGAGCGGGGCGAGCCGGTCGGGCGGAGTGGCGGGGGCGAGCCGGTCGGGCGGAGCGGCGGGGACGCCGGGCCGCGCGATCGGCACCGGCTCCGGTGCGGGCACCGGGGGCGGCCCGTACCGGCCTGGCGGTTCCGGCGGCCCGGCGAGCGGGGGAGTCGCCGGGGCATGGGGTGCCGGCGGGACCGGCAGGGCCGACGGGCCGGCCGGCGGTGGGAAGGCGGGCGGCGGTGGCGAGGCGGGCGCCGCCACCGGGCCGGCCGGCCGGTCGGCCCAGAACCGGGGACGGGCGGGCGCCGGTCCGGCGGCCGCCTCGCCGTCGAGGGTGGTGGCCGCGGGCGTGGCGGCGGTGGGGGCGGCGGGGGGCGCGGCGGCGGGCAGGCGTGCCACCGCGGCCAGGCCCGAGTCGGTGGCCCCGGCCAGCTCGGCCTGGATCTCGGCGATCGAACGCCCTTCGGCCTGCCGCCGCTTGATCGCCACCAGCTGGAGCAGGTGGCGCCGGCCGTACAGCGCGACCCGGCCGCGCCGGGTCAGCGGCGGGTCGAGCAGCCCGATCGTGGTGTACCAGCGGATGAGCCGCTCGTTGGGCACCTCGCGCACCCGGCCGCTGGCCGGCGGCGCGTCGCGGCGCAGCGTGGCCGCCGCGTGCTCCGCCAGCTCGGCGATGGTCCAGATGTCGCTCATGTGGTCATACTGACACTGCAATTATGACACTGTCAACGTTTAGTCCGAATCGTAGCGGTTACGCCGTGATAAGACGGATTTGCCGCGCTCGATCGGAGGGGAGACGACTCATGTCGCAGATCACCAGCCCGCTGCCCGCGGACAAGCAGAAGACCACCGGGGAGGCCCTGCAGGGTACGGTGATCGACCTGCTGGACCTGTCGCTGACGGGCAAGCAGGCGCACTGGAACCTGATCGGCCGCAACTTCCGGGCCCTGCACCTGCAGCTGGACGAGATCGTTGCGACCGCGCGGACCTACGCCGACTCCGCGGCCGAGCGGGCGGTGGCCATCGGGGTGAACCCGGACGGCCGGGCGGCCACCATCGCCAGGGACAGCCGGATCGGCGGGCTCGACGCCGGCTACATCGAGGACGGCAAGGTCGTGTCGGCCTTCACCGACATCCTCGGCGGGATCATCGGCCGGATGCGCGAGCGCGTCCAGGTCACCGAGGAGGCCGACCCGATCAGCCAGGACCTGCTGATCGAGATCACCCAGGAGCTGGAGAAGCACCACTGGATGGTCCAGGCGCAGCGCTGACCGGCCCGGCCGCCGGGCGCGGGTGAACAGGCCACCGGACCGTGGCGTCGCCGGGCGGCGCGGGCCCGGGTCACAGCAGTTCCCGGGCCAGCCCGGCGACCGGTGGGGCGGTGGCCAGCAGGGCGCGCAGCGGGTCCCAGCGCCCGGCCCCCGCCCGCGGGCCGCGCAGCAGCCCGGCCTCGACCAGCGCCAGGGTCCACTCCTCGGTGCCCGGCCGGGCGGCCGCCCGTTCCAGCAGGCCGAGCACGGTACGCCCGGCGACCGGCCTGGCACCGGGCGGCCCGCCCCCCGCTTCGGCCGGCTCGCTCGTCCCGGCCGGCGGGGTCGTCCCGGGCCGGCCGCCCGATCGGAACAGGGTGGCGGCCGAGGGATCGGTTCCGGCCGGGGCGCCCGGCTGCGGGGCGTCGCGGGCGAGCAGGGACAGCAGGTGCGGCCACCGGATGGTCAGCACGGCCAGCTTGGCCACCTCCCGGTCCTCGGCGCGCGGGGCCCCCGCCAGCGCCCGCCGGTAGGTGACGAACGAGTAGAACCGGAAGACGTTCACGTATCGCTTGAGCTCCCGCGGGTTGCACATCGCGAGCGCGGGCAGCATCCGCTCGATGGCGGCGTAGGCGTTCCGGTCGCTGTAGAGATCGTCGTACACCCGGTCCGCGGCCAGCCGCACCGCCGCCGACAATCCGCCGATCGCGCCGTCCCCGTCCTCGGTGTCCGCGCCGGTGGCATCCCCGGCGGGCCGCTCCGCGCCTGTCCCGGAACGGGCGCCGTATCCGGTGGGCGAGGGCGACCCGGGCCGCTCCGCGGCTGTCCCAGAACCCTTCCCGCCGTCGCCGTCGCCGTCCCGGCGCGCCTTCCGGCCCGCGGCGGCGGCGCCGGCACCGGCCCGGTCCACCGGGCGTGCGGAGCCCGTCGAGCGGGCCGGGTCCGCCGGGGCGGCCGGCCGCGCCGGGCGTTCGGAGCCGGCCGACTCCTGCACCAGCCTGGCCACCGCGTCCAGCGTCTCGGTGGTCGGCGCCAGCGCCCGGATCGCCGCCTCCATCCGGTCCACCAGTTCCGGATCGGGCCGGGCCGGTCCCGTCGCGGGCCGGGCGTCCGCGCCGCCCTCGCCGGGAGGACCGGGCGGGCCGCCGGCCGGCGGGGGCGCCTCGGCCGGAGCGCCCACCTCCAGCAGCCCGCGCAGGTAGTCGGGCACCTCGCCGTCCGGCAGCGGCACGCTGAGCGGCAGCTGGACGATCTTCTCCAGGAACCGCCAGCCGAGGCCGGACCGCTCCTCGGCGTCCGGCGGCAGGGTGCGGGCCAGGTCCCGGTAGGCCGCCTCCACGTGCGCCGCGACGATCTCCGGCTCCATGGCCAGCACGAACACGCAGTTCGGGAACTCGCCGGCCAGGAAGAGGTTGACCGCCTCGATCACCTGCGCCACGGTGCCGGGCGTGCAGCGGTCCAGGTCGTCCACGAACACCACCAGCGGGCGCCGCTCGGTGGCCACCATGCCGAGCACCCGCCGCATGTCGGCCTGCACCAGGTGCAGGAACCCGGCCTTCGACCGGTAGCCGGGATCGGGCGGCAGCCCTTTCACCAGGTCCGGCGCCGCGCCGAGCAGGTCGGGCTGGCGGACCAGCCGCTGGAAGGCGCCGTCGGCGGACTCGCCGAGGAAGCGGCCCAGCCGCACCACCGCGGCGCCCAGCACGATCAGCGAGCCGCCCGAGCCGGCCGCCGCCGCCACCGCGGTGAGCGCCGGCCGCAGCGCGGGCATCAGCGCGGAGGCGGCCAGCGAGGCCAGGGTGAGCAGGACGACCGCGCCGAGCGCGAAGGCCACCGGCAGCAGGCGGGTGGCGGCCAGATGGTAGGCCCGCCGGCGCACCGCCTCCCGGTCGATCCGCGCCAGGTTGAGGGTCAGCCAGAAGCGTTCCCGCTCGCCCCGGGGCAGCCGCCCGGTCACCTGGCTGATGATCTCGTGGGCGAGCCCGGCCCACACCTGCTCCCCGCTCTGGTACATCCACGGGTTGAACCAGACGGTGGGCCGCCAGTCGGCGTGCCGCAGCGGCAGCTCGCCGGGCACCGCGTACTCCGTGCCGCCGTCCCGCGGGGCCCGGGTGCGGGCGAGCACCTCGGCGTTGGTCACCTGGCCCGATCCGCCGCGCAGCCGGTCCAGGTGGATCTCGGCCGGCCGGTCCTCGGCGGCACCGGGATCCAGCAGATCCTGGACCATCCGCATCAGCGACGTCTTGCCCGCCCCCCACGGGCCCTTGACGCCGATGGTCAGCGGCGGCCGGGTGCCCGGGTGGCGGACGAACGCCGCGATGGCCTCGGCGTGCACCCGGTGGCCGAGCCGGTCGTGGATGGTCCACCGGTCCCCGGTTAGGCGGGCGTGCGGTCGCACCGCGCGGTGCTCGGCCCGGTGGCGGCGCAGCACCGCGGACACGTGCGCCAGCTCCTCGGCGGGCAGGCGCGCGGCGGCCGCCCGGCGCACGGCCGGGTCGGCGAACGGGGTGTCCCGCCCGAGCAGGCCCCAGCCGGCCAGCTCGCGCAGCGCCTCCTCGGGCGGGGTGCCCTCGGTGAGCAGCCGGGCCAGGCCCGGGGTCAGCGGCTCGTCCTCGCCCAGCAGGGCGGCCCGGCGCAGCAGTTGCCTGGCGTCCTCGCCCAGGTGCACGTCGTAGATCCGGCCGGCCAGCTCGGCGGCCGAGGCCGCCGGCACCGCGTCGCCGAGGACGGCCAGCCGGGCGAGGGCGGCGTCGAAGGCCGGGCCGAGGTCGGGGACCCGGGCCCGGGCGGCGGCCACCCCGATCAGCTCGCCCTCCCCGTAGGTGAGCAGGTACGGCCGGCGGTCGCCGCCGAGCTCGGCGTAGCGCTCCTCGGCGTAACGGTGCAGGTCGCCCACCGTGACGGTGCCGTCGCCGTCCAGGTCGGCGTCCCCGGAGATGATGCCGTCGGCGATGACGCCGGTCAGGGACGGCGTGCGGCCCGGGCGGGTGCCGGGCAGCGCGGCGCTGGTGGTGAGCGCCGCCGCCGCGGCCACCGGTTCGCCGCGCACGCGCAGCCGGCCCACGCTCTCCTGCGGCTGGTCGGGACTGGCGGTGACCAGCCAGCCGAAATCCACCACCAGCAGCAGCGCGGCCCCGTCGGACCGCTCGACCCGGCGGGCGAACTCCTCCATCAGCGCGCCGAACTCGCCGCGTCCCCAGCCCGACTCGGTCGACCAGCGGACCAGCAGCAGGTCGCCGGGCTCGACGGTGTCCAGGAAGGCGCCGACGCCGTGCCGGTCGGCGGCGCCGCACCCGGCGGTGCGCACCGCGTATCCTTCGGCGGTCAGCGCGTGCACCAGCCGCCGGTCGGCGCCGCCCGCCGGGCCGGCGCCGGTCTCGCGGTCCAGGAAGACCAGGGCCTTGCGGGCCCTGATCGTCGGTGCCGGCGGCGCGGAAACGATCAGCGAGGTCATCGGCGGGCTCCCCTGGCCGCCGGCACGCCCGGCGCCCCCGAGACGCCGGGGCCGTGCAGCGGCGCTGGCACGCATCGTGACAGACCCGAGGCCGGTCCCGGCGGCGGCCCGGAATCCCCATCCCGCCCCTTTACCGGAAATTTCCCCCGTCCGCTGCCGGTGAGCCGATCACAGGTCCCGGGACCAGGTCTCGTTGGTCACCGTGGTGCCGCCCCACGGGACGCCGGGCTCGCTCTCCTCCAGCCGGAAGCCCGCGCGCCGGTAGATGCGGCGCGCGGCGGCCAGGTCCGCCACCGTCAGCAGCACCATGCGCCGGTACCCGGCACGGCGGGCGAACTCCACGCACTCGTCGACCAGCCGGCCGCCGATGCCCATGCCGCGGGCGGACGGCTCCACCAGCAACAGCCGCAGCTTGGCGGTCCGGTCGTCGTCCCCGCGCGCGCAGCAGACCGATCCGGCGGGCCGGCCGTCCACCTCGGCGATCCACAACGCCTCCCGGCGCGGGTCGTGGCCTTCGGCGAAGTCGGCGGCGATCCGCGCGACCAGCCCCTCGAAGGTGTGGTCCCAGCCGTACTCCTCGGCGTACAGCACCCCGTGCCGGTGCACGATCCAGCCCAGGTCGCCGGGTCGCGGCGGCCGGATCACGTACGGCGTGCCGGACGCCGGGCGCGGTGCGTCGCCGAGCACCTGGCGGATGGCCGCCATGGCGGTGGCGAGCCGCCGGCGCTCGGCCGCGCCGAGCGGGTCCAGCAGCGCGCCGACCGCGCTCGCCGAGGCGGCGTTCAGCGTGTCCAGCTCGGCGCGGCCGGCCGGGGTGAGGCGCAGCACGTGCCGCCGCCCGTCGGCCGCCGAGCGCTCGCGGGCCAGCAGCCCGCCGGCCTCGAACCGGGCCAGCATCCGGCTGAGGTGGCCGGCGTCCAGGTCGAGCAGCCGGCGCAGCTCGCCGGTCTCCATCTCCGCGCGCGTCCCGAGCTCGTACAGCACGCGCGCCTCGGTGAGGGAGTACGCCGTGTCGTGCATGCGGGCGCCCAGCACCCCGATCACCCGCGTGTAGAAGCGGTTGAAGGCGCGGACCTCCGCGACCTGCCCGTCAACCGTTGCTTCGGTCAACTGATTCATTGCCGAAGTCAAGCATATTTGCCGGCGAAGATCCAGGGCACCGCCGGTCCCCGTATCGGTGAGGGCGGCCGGGCGGCGGTCGCTATCCTCGATCACATGACATCCGGGGACGACCTGCTGTACATCGGCGGCTACACGCCGGGCACCGGAGGGTCGGGCCCCGGCCTGACGGCGGCGCGCCGGCGGCCGGACGGCACGCTGGAGGCGGTGGCCGAGACCGCGGTGCCCGGCCCCTCGTTCCTCGCGGCGCATCCGGCGCTGCCCGTCCTTTACGCGGTGCTGGAGGAGGAGCAGGGCGCCGTGGCGTCCTTCGTCACCGGCTCGGGCCGCCCCGAGCCGTCGGCCCGGGTGCCGAGCGGCGGCTCCCACCCCTGCCACCTTGCGGTCGACCCCACCGGCGCCTGGCTGGCGGTCGCCAACTACGGTGACGGCACGCTCGCGCTGCGGCCGCTGGACGCCGCGGGGGGCTTCGCCGGCGAGGCGCTGCTGTTCCCGCACCACGGCCACGGCCCCGACTCCGGCCGCCAGGCCGGCCCGCACGCCCACCAGGCGGTCTTCGGGCCGGACGGCGTGCTGTACGTCAGCGACCTGGGCACCGACGAGATCCGCCGCTACACGCTGGCGGGCCGGCCCGCCCCGCACCCGGACGGCCCGGTGCCGATGGCGCCGGGCAGCGGCCCGCGCCACCTGGCCTGGCACGGCGGGCGCTGGTACGTCGCCGGCGAGCTCGACGGCACCGTCGCGGTGTACGACGACCGGTGGCGCTGCCTGGGCCGGGTACCGGCCAGCGGCGCCGCCGGCCCGAACCAGGTCTCGCACATCGAGATCTCCGCCGACGGCCGCTTCGCCTACGTCGGCAACCGCGGGCCGGACACCGTCTCGGTCCTGGAACTGGGCGGCGGCGCGGGCCCTGGGGTCACCCGGGTGGCCGAGGTCGGCTGCGGCGGCCGCTGGCCCCGGCATTTCGCGCGGGCCGGCGGGTACATGTACGTTGCCTGCGAGCGGTCCGGCGTGGTCACCGTGCTGGAGATGCGGGACGGCATCCCGGTGCCGGCCGGCGAGGCCTGCCAGGTCGGCAGCCCGACCTGCGTGCTGCCTCGGCCGGTCTAGCCCCGGCCGAGGCCGCCGACTTGCGCCCGGGCCTTGGTCTAGACCAATCTGGGACGCTGCGGCACAATGCCATGCGTCGGCGGCCCCGGGAGTGACCGGTGGGCGTTCCGGTGGTCCTCCGGCGCGTCATAGTCTGACTTTGAACACCCCATCGGGAGGAACCCGCCATGCGTATCGGAGTGCTCACAGGGGGCGGCGACTGCCCCGGCCTGAACGCGGTCATCCGCGCCGTCGTCCGCAAGGGCATCGGCACCTACGGCCACGAGTTCGTGGGCTTCCGGGACGGCTGGCGCGGCCCGCTGGAGGGGGAGACGATGCCCCTGGAGATCCAGACGGTCCGCGGCATCCTCCCGCGCGGCGGCACCATCCTCGGGTCCTCGCGCACCAACCCGATCAAGATCGACGGCGGCGTCGACCGGATCAAGAGCAACCTCGCCGAGACCGGGGTGGACGCCCTCATCGCGATCGGCGGCGAGGACACCCTCGGCGTGGCCAAGCAGCTCTTCGACCGGGGCGTGAACGTCGTCGGCGTGCCGAAGACGATCGACAACGACCTCAACGCCACCGACTACACCTTCGGCTTCGACACCGCCGTCAACATCGCCACCGAGGCGATCGACCGGCTGCACACCACGGCCGAGTCGCACCACCGCGCGCTGATCTGCGAGGTCATGGGCCGGCACGCCGGCTGGATCGCCCTGCACGCCGGTATGGCGGCCGGCGCCAACGTCATCCTCATCCCGGAGAAGCCGTTCGACATCGACAAGGTGTGCGCCTACGTCGAGAGCCGCTTCCAGACCCGCTACTCGCCGATCATCGTGGTCGCCGAGGGCGCGCACCCGGTCGAGGGGCAGATGGCGCTGCAGGCCGGCGAGCTCGACGCCTTCGGCCACGTCCGGCTCGGCGGCATCGGCGAGCAACTCGCCCAGGAGATCGAGAAGCGCACCGGCAAGGAGGCCCGCACCACCGTGCTCGGCCACGTGCAGCGCGGCGGCACGCCGAGCGCGTTCGACCGCGTGCTGGCCACCCGGTTCGGCCTGCAGGCGATCGACGCGGCGCACGAGGGCGACTACGGCAAGATGGTCGCGCTGGTCGGCACCGACATCGTGCGCGTCGGCCTGGACGCCGCCACCGCCGAGCTGAAGACCGTGCCGGTCTCCCGCTACGAGGAGGCCGAGGTCTTCTTCGGCTGATCCCGCCCGTCCCGCCCGCCCCCGGCCGCGTCGGCCGGGGGCGGCGGTGTTTCTCAGCGGCCGGGGCCGGCGGGCGGCCGGAACAGCGAGTCCGCCGGCGGCCCGGCGGGTGCGGCCGGCGGGTGCGGGCCGGGGCCGGCGGCGTCCGCCGCCCGGCGCGCCTCCAGCCGGGCCAGCAGGGCGTTCTCGCTCTCCAGTTCCTGCCGGGACGGCGAGAGCAGCACCACCAGGAGCAGCGCCAGCGTCACCAGGCTGATCAGGACGAGGAGCGGGAGCAGGAAGCTGAGCGCCGTGGCGCCGTGCTCGGCTCCCGCGGCCTGCGGCCGCACCGGCGAGACGCTGAGCGAGAACATGCCGGTGTAGTGCATGCCGCAGACGGCCACCCCCATGATGAGCGCGGCGCCCGTCGTCGGGAGCCAGCCCTCGATCCGGGTGGTGAACCACAGGGCCACGGTGGCGGCGGCGACCGCGATGAGGACCGACACGACGACCAGCACCGGGTCGTAGTCCATGGCGGCCGGCAGGTGCATCGCCGCCATGCCCATGTAATGCATGCCCGCCACGCCGAGCCCGGTCAGCAGCCCGCCCGCGACGAGCGCGGCGGGCCGCCCTCGGCTCCACGCCACCACGCCCAGCCCGACCCCGACCATGAGGACCGCGACCGCGGCGGACAGGACGGTCAGCGGCACGTCGTAGCGGATCTGGGCTCCCGGCACGCTGAAGCCCATCATGGCGATGAAGTGCATCACCCAGATCCCGGTGCCGCCGATCGCCAGCGCGGCGGCCGCCAGCCACCGCGTCCGGGCGGCGCCGGCCGTGCCCCGCGCGCGCGTGGCCAGCAGCAGGCCCAGCAGCGATCCGAGCACCGACATGACGTACGCGGCCACCGGAGTGACCGCGCCCTGGGAGAAGTGATTGATATGCCCCACGAACCCTCCTTGCCGGACGAACCGCCAAACAGCGTTCGATCCATCTGAATCCAGACAATAGACCATTTGGAGCGTTATAAGGCTCAACTCCGTGATTCGACGGTCACTGACCGTCCAAAGTGGGTGACCCGTTACCGGCGGGTCAGGGCGCGGCGGCGGGCCGGTCGCCGGGCGGCGCGCCGCGGTACGGCCGGCGGGGTCCGTCCATCGGCGATCCGGGATAAATTGGTGGGTGCTCCGGCCCGCCCCTCCGCCCGGGGCCGGCGTTCCCCTAGTCCCGCACCGCCAGTCCCACACCGTCCCACACCGCCCGGAGGCGACCCGTGCCCGTGCTGACCCCCTCGGCCCTGGGCGAGCCCTGCGTGCTGCTCAAGCTCGGCGAGATCGTGCTGAAGGGCAAGAACCGCGAGATCTTCGAGCGCAGGCTGCAGAACAACATCAGGACCGCGCTGAAGAGTCTCGACATCAAGGTCGAGATCCGCCAGCGGCACGGGGTCATCGCGATCCTGCTGCCCGAGGCCACCGGCGCGGCGGCCGCCGACGCGGTCGCCGCCCGCGTCGCCGACGTGATGGGCGTGGTGTGGATCCACCGGGCCTGGCGGGTCGCCAAGGACGTCGAGGCGGTGACCGCCGCCGCCCTGGAGCTGGTCGCCGGGCGCCCGGAGGTCGAGCGACAGGCCACCTTCGCGGTCCGCTCCCGCCGCCGGGACAAGCGGTTCCCGCTGCGCTCCAACGAGCTCGACCGGGTGGTCGGCGGCGCGATCAACGACAAGTACGGCCTGCCGGTGCGGCTGAAGGACCCCGAGCTCACCGTGCACATCGAGGTCGACCGGGACGAGGTGTTCGTCTTCTCCGACGCGGTCCCCGGCCAGGGCGGCCTGCCGGTGGGCATGAGTGGCCGGGGCCTGGTGCTGATGTCCGGTGGCATCGACTCCCCGGTCGCGGCCTACCGGATGCTGCGCCGCGGGCTGCAGGTCGACTTCCTGCACTTCTCCGGCATCCCGTTCACCACCTCCGAGTCGATCTACAAGGCCTACGCCCTGGTCCGCGAGCTCGGCCGGTTCCAGGCCAAGGCCCGGCTGCTGGTGGTGCCGTTCGGCAAGGCCCAGCAGTCGCTGCGCTCCTCCGGCGCCGACCGGCTGCAGGTGGTGGCCCAGCGCCGGCTGATGCTCAAGACCGCCGAGGAGGTCGCCCACCGGTTGCGGCGCCAGGTGCTGGTCACCGGAGACTCCCTCGGCCAGGTCTCCTCGCAGACCCTGCAGAACATCACCGCGCTGGACGACGCGGTCGCCATGCCGATCCTGCGCCCGCTGATCGCCATGGACAAGACCGAGATCATGGCCGAGGCCCGCCGGATCGGCACCCTGCGGATCTCCGAGCTGCCCGATGAGGACTGCTGCAGCCTGCTCGCCCCCCGCAAGGCCGAGACCCGGGCGCGGATCGACGACCTGCGGCAGATCGAGCGGCGGCTGGACGCCGAGGAGCTGGCCGTCCGGCTCGCCGACTCCGTCCAGGAGTACCGCCTCGACGCCTGAGCGGGCCGCCGCACTAGTCTCGGGCGCATGCGGATCACCATTCTGGGCGGCTGCGGCGCCTGGCCGCGGGCCGGCGGGGCGTGCAGCGGCTATCTGGTCGAGCACGAGGGCTTCCGGCTGCTGATCGACCCGGGCTACGCCACCCTGCCGGTGCTGCTGCGGTACCTGCCCGCCGAGCGGCTGGACGCCGTGCTGGTCAGCCATGGCCACCCCGACCACTGCGCGGACCTCAACCCGCTGCTGCGGGCCCGCGCGCTGCGCGACGACCCCGCGCCGCCGCTGCCGGTGCACGCGCCCCCCGGCGCGCTGGACGCCGTGCTCGCCCTGGACCGGCCCGGCATGCTCGACGCCGCCTGCGCCCGGCGCGACTTCACCCCCGGTGAGACCTTCGAGGCCGGGCCGTTCCGGGTCGACACCCGCCTGCTGCCGCACTGGGTGCCGAACGCCGGCCTGCGGCTGGCCGCCGGCGGCCGGGTGCTCGCCTACACCGGTGACACCGGGCCGAGTCCCGAACTGGAGCCGCTCGCCCAGGACGCCGACGTGTTCCTGGCCGAGGCCAGCCACCCCGAGGTGGTCCCGGCCGACTCCGCGGCCTTCCTGTCGAGCGCGGCCCAGGCCGGCCGGACCGCGGCCCAGGCCGGCGTCCGGCGGCTGCTGCTCACCCACCTGATGCCCGGAACGCGGCCCGGCGACGCCCTGCGGGCCGCCCGCCGCGCCTACCCCGGGGACACCCGGGTCGCGGCGGGCGGCCTGGTCGTCGACGTGGACTGACCGAGGCGGCCGGCGGCGGCGCGGTCAGCCCGCGGCGGCGAGCGCGGCGGGCACCCGGCCCACCATGGGCGGAAGGTCGGTCATGATCGCGGCCAGCTCGGCGAGGTCGTCGTCCACCAGCGCCTGCGGGCCGTCGCACAGCGCCTGCTCCGGCCGCGGATGCACGTCGATGATCACCCCGTCGGCGCCCACCGCGATCGCCGCCCGGGTGAGCGGCAGCACCAGGTCCCGCCGGCCGCCCGAGTGCGAGGGGTCCACGATGACCGGCAGGTGCGACAGCCGCTGCACCACCGGCACCGCCGAGATGTCCAGGGTGTTGCGGGTCGCCGTCTCGAAGGTGCGGATACCGCGCTCGCACAGCACGATGTCGAGGTTCCCGCGCTGGGCGATGTACTCGGCCGCCATCAGCCACTCCTCGATGGTGGCGTTCATGCCGCGCTTCAGCATCACCGGCCGCCCGGCCGCGCCGACCGCCTGCAGCAGCGCGAAGTTCTGCGCGTTGCGGGTGCCCACCTGCAGCATGTCGGCGTAGGAGGCCACCAGCTCCACGTCATGGGCGTCCACCACCTCGGTGACCACCGGCAGCCCCGTCTCGGCGCGCACGTCGGCCAGGATGCGCAGGCCGGCCTCGCCGAGCCCCTGGAACGCGTACGGCGAGGTGCGCGGCTTGTAGGCGCCGCCGCGCAGCAGCGTGGCCCCGGCGGCCTGGGCCATCCGGGCGGCGGCCAGCGTCTGGTCGGGCGTCTCCACCGCGCACGGGCCGGCCACCAGGGTGGCGGTTCCCGGGCCGATGGGCACCCCGCCCACCCGTACGACCGACCGATCCGGATGGTGGTCCCGGCTGACCAGCTTGTACGGCGTGGAGACGCGCATGACGTCGGCCACCCCCGGCATGGTGCCGAGGTTCAGCGCGCCGAAGTGCGCGATGTCGCCGATCAGGCCGATGATGGTGCGGCTGACGCCCCGGCTGACGAAGGCGTCGCCACCGGCGGTGACGACCAGGTCGACGACGGCGTCGACGTCCTGCTGGGTGGCTTCGGGAGCCATGACGATGACCATGCTGCTGCCTCTTCTCCGGTCGAGAGCTGCCCTTCCCGGGGCCGGTCGGGCGGCGGGCGCCGGCCGGTACGGCCCGGGAAACGACGAAGGCCCCGGATCCTTGGTGGACCCGGGGCCTTCGCCGACGTTCGCCTATCGGCGCAGCGTCTGGTGGCGAGCGGTCCGCTCCACGGGTCCGTCGCCATACCAAAACACCAGCGCCTCATGCATCACGGGCCATGGTAGCGCACCGCCCGCCGGGCGCGCCGGACCGGTGCGGTGATCCGGGGGCGTCCCGCCCGGCGGTCCGGGGCATACCGGGGTGCCGGTGCCGCCCGGCCGGGCGCGCGATGGCAGGATTGCCGCGTGCCGGATCCAACCGAGGAAGATCGACTGCCTCCCGGGCAGTACGTCCCCCGCGGCCGCCCGGTCGTCCACTACGGCAGGGTTCCGGGCTTCCGGCCGGAGCGCTGGAGCCTGTCGGTGTTCGGGGCCACCGCCTCGGGGGAGGAGACCCGCCTCAGCTGGCCGGAGTTCTCCGCGCTGCCACAGGTCACCGTGCTGGCCGACCTGCACTGCGTCACCAGGTTCTCGCTGATGGGCAACGAGTGGTCCGGCGTGCCGGCCGGCGCGCTGCTGAGCGCCGTACCGCCCGCTCCGGGCGTGGCGCACGTCATGGTCTGGGGAGAGTACGGCTACAGCGCCAACGTGCGGATGGCCGACTTCGCTCGCGACACCACGCTGCTGGCCACCGGGCTCGGCGGCCGGCCGCTGTCGGCCGAGCGCGGCCACCCGGTACGTGCCGTGGTACCGCACCTTTACGCCTGGAAGAGCGTGAAATGGGTGCGCGGGGTGGAGTACCTGACTGCCGACCGGCGCGGATTCTGGGAGGAACGGGGCTACCACAACGTCGGCGACCCCTGGCGCGAGCAGCGCTACTCCTACCAGGAGGACCCGGGCGAGGGCCCGCCCTGATCCGCCGCCGGCCCGGCGTACTCGCCGCGTTCCGGCCCGATCACATATCGTGACCGATTACGGTTGCCCGCATGGTGGAGACCGGCTGGTTACTGTCGTGCGTCCTGATCGGCGTGGTCGGGTACGTCCTCGGCCGCCGCGGTGCCCGGGCGCGCCCCGGCGGCGACGGCGCCACCTTCGCCACCCTGCACCTGGCCGCGATGGCCGCCCCGTACCTGCGGGCCGGGCTCGCCCGCGACTCGGCCCGGCGGGCGGTGCGCCACCTGCGGTCCCTGCTCGGCGCCACCGCGCTGGCGGTGACCTCCACCGACCAGGTGCTGGCCTTCGACGGCGCGTGGGAGCCGCCCGACGACGCGCACGTCCGCGACCTGCTGGGCCACGTGCACGGCATGCTCGCCGGCGGCCGGCCGTACCTGATCGCCGGGGACGAGCTGTTCTGTGAGGCGGAGAACTGCGCGATCCGCAACGCCGTGGTGGTGCCGCTCACCACCGTCGGCGGCCGGGTGGTCGGCGCGCTGGCCGCCTATGACACCCAGGTGAGCGCGGCCCTGGTCCGGGCGGCCACCGAGGTCGGCCAGTGGGCCTCCGGGCAGCTGGAGCTGGCCGAGCTGGACGCCGTGCGCCGCCGCGCGCTGGCCGCCGAGACCCGGGCGCTGCGCGCGCAGATCTCCCCGCACTTCGTGTGCAACTCGCTGGCCACCATCGCCTCGTTCACCCGCACCGACCCCGACCGGGCGCGCGAGCTGCTGCTGGACTTCGCCGACTTCGCCCGGCACGCGCTGCGCCGGGCCGGCGACTTCACCACGCTGTCGGACGAGCTGACCTGCGTCGACCGCTACCTGCTGCTGGAACGTGCCCGGTTCGGTGACAAGCTGCGCTTCGTGGTGGACGTCGTCCGGGAGGCGCTGCCGGTGCCGGTGCCGTTCCTGTGCCTGCAGCCGATCGTGGAGAACGCGATCACGCACGGCATCCGGCACGGCGGCGGCACCGGCGAGGTGCGCGTGGTGGTGCGCGACGTGGGCTGCGAGGTCCACATCACCGTGGAGGACGACGGGGCCGGCATGGAGCCCGCCCGGGTCCGCGAGCTGCTCGGCGGGGAGCCGCCGAGCGGCGAGGGCGGCGGCATCGGCCTGGCCAACGTGGACGTGCGGCTCCGGCAGATCTACGGCCAGGAGTACGGGCTGGTGATCGACACCGCGCCCGGCGAGGGCACCACGGTGCGCATGCGGGTGCCGAAGAATCGCCCGCCCGGTCACTGAACGGATCCGTCCGGGCACCCGACGTGGCCGTACCTCTTGCCGGGAGGGCACGGCAGGGGGCAGCGTGGAGCCATGCTGCGAGTTCTAGCGGTCGACGACGAGGTGCACGCGCTCTCCGAGCTGGCCTACCTGCTGCGGCGCGACGCCCGGGTCGAGCGCGTCCTGACCGCCACCGACGGCGTCACCGCCCTGCAGGACATGGCCGCGATCATCGGTGCCGGGGAGCGGCTGGACGGGGTCTTCCTGGACATCCGGATGCCCGGGCTGGACGGGCTGGACCTCGCCCGGCTGGTCGCCGCCTTCCCCGCCCCGCCCAAACCGGTCTTCGTCACCGCGCACGATGACCGCGCCGTGCAGGCGTTCGAGCTGCAGGCGGTCGACTACCTGCTCAAGCCGCTGCGCCCGGACCGGGTGGCCGAGGCGGTGCGGCGCCTGGAGTCGGCCACGCTCGGCCCCTCGCCGGCCGAGGCGGCCATGGACGACGTGATCCCGGTCGAGCTGAGCGGGCGCACCAGCTTCGTGCCCCAGCACGCCGTCACCTACGCCGAGGCCAGCGGCGACTACGTCCGCCTGCACACCGCCGAGGGCACCCACCTGGTCCGGATGTCGCTCGCCGCGCTGGAGCGCCGCTGGGCGGCCTCCGGGTTCATCCGGGTGCACCGCAGCACGCTGGTGTCCGCCCGGCACGTCACCGAGATGCGGTTCGACGAGGGCCGGGCGATGCTGCGGGTCGGCGGCACCACGGTGCCGGTGAGCCGCCGGCACACCCGCCGGGTGCGCGAGCAGCTGGTGCGGCAGTTCCGGGCCGGGCCGCCGGCCGAGGCGATGCCCCGCCACGTCCCGGACGCCATGCCGCCGCTCGTCGGCGGCTAGCGGCCGCTCGTCGCGCCGTCACGCTCCGCATGGCGCCGGCTACGCACCGTTCGGCGAGCCGGGCCGCGACCGCCCGCGCGGAACCGATGACCGACCGTAGTGTCGTTCCCGTCGAGAAGCCACACTGCGTTACCGGAAAGCGGGCCGGACGGCCGGCGGACCCGGGATACGCGGACCGAGACGGCGCCGGACGCCCGCGGCCCACGCGCGGCGACGACCGGACGGCCGTCCCGGGCCGGCGGGCCCTTACCGGGGGGTGGGGTCCGCCGGCCCCGGCGGGGCGGGGTGGCCGCCGGCCGGCCGCGAGGCCGGGCCGCGCCGATCCGGTCATAGGGGGGCGACCGGATCCGCGGGCGGCACCCCGCCCTCCCGCCCGGCCCGGGCGGGCTCAGCCGCCGCGCAGGCCCTTCAGCAGCTCGATGTCCGCGCGGTGGCGGTCGGGGCCGCCCGGGGTCTCGATGCAGAACGGCACCCCGGCCGCCACCGGATGCCGCAGCAGCTCGCCGAACGCCGCGACGCCGATGTGCCCGTCGCCGATGTTCTCGTGCCGGTCGCGCTTGGAGCCGCACGGGTCCTTGGAGTCGTTGGCGTGCACCAGCCGCAGCCGGCCCGGCGCCACCGCCGCGAGGCACGACAGCAGCGCGGCGGCACCGCCCGGCGCGGCCAGGTCGTGCCCGGCGGCGAAGGCGTGGCAGGTGTCCAGGCAGATTCCCGCGCGCGGGTGCCCGTCCAGCGCGGCCAGGTAGGGCTCCAGGTCGGGCAGCATGGCGCACAGCATCGCCCCCTGGCCCGCCATCGGCTCCAGCAGCAGGTCCGGGCCGCCGTCGCCGATCTCGTCCAGGATGGGCAGCAGGTGCTCGCGCAGCCCGCGCAGCGCGTCCGCGCGCGGCTGGGACACCGCCGACCCGGTGTGCACCACCACCCCGCGCGCGCCGATCTGGCAGCCGCGGGCCAGCGCGTGCCGGATGCTCGCCGCCGACCGGGCCAGCACCGCCGGGTCGGGCGACCCCACGTTCACCAGGTAGGGGGTATGGATGAAGACCGGGACACCGGAGCGGCGCAGCGCGGCGTCCTGCGCCGGGTCGCCGGCGGCGAGCGCCCATCCGCGCGGGTTGGTCACGAACACCTGGACGAACTCGGCGCCGATCTCCGCCGCGCGCCGCAGGCCGCCGGTGGCCAGGCCGCCCGCGACGTACACGTGGCTACCGATCAGGGATGTGCCGCTCATGGTGGTCCAAGCCTAGGAGACCCGCGGCGGCGGCCGGGCCGCTTGGAGCATGCCACAAACGCGGCGCCGGTGGCCGCGGACGGTTCGGAGTTCCGGCCGCTGGACCCGGCCCGCCCCGGGACGGTCTACTTCTGGCATGGCAGACCCGACACCCGCGGGCGGCGTGCCGGCCTTCGACGCGCTGCCGCCCGCCGAGGCCGAGCGGCGGCTGCTCGCCTGCTGCGCCGCGCCGGAGTTCGCCCGCCGGGTCGCCGCCGGCCGGCCCTACGGCGACCGCGGGCGGCTGCTGGCCGCGGCCGAGGCCGCCGCCCGCGAGCTCGGCTGGCCGCAGGTGCGGGCCGCGCTGGACGCCCACCCGCGGATCGGCGACCGGCCGGCCGGTGACGGCGCCGAGTCGCGCTGGTCGCGCCGCGAGCAGGAGCGGGCCGGCCGGGCCGGCGCCGCCGAGCGGGACGCGCTGGCCGAAGGGAACCGCCGGTACGAGGAGAGGTTCGGCCACGTCTTCCTGGTCTGCGCCACCGGCCTGACCGCCGGGCAGGTGCTCGACCGGCTGCGTGGCAGGCTGGGCAACGACGAGGAGACCGAGCGCAAGGTGGTCGGCGCCGAGCTGGCGGCCATCGCCCGGCTCCGCGTCGCCAGGCTGCTGGACGAGGAGACGACATGAGCCTGTCCACCCACGTGCTGGACTCCGGGACCGGCCGTCCCGCCGAGGGGGTGGCCGTCCGGCTGCGCAGCGGCGACCGCCTGGTGGCCGAGGGCGTCACCGACCAGGACGGCCGGCTGCGCGACTGGCTGCCGGCGGGCGAGCCGGGGCCGGGGGTGCACCACCTGGTGTTCGACACCGGCGCCTACTTCGCGCGGGCCGGCGTCGCGACCTTCTACCCGGAGGTCGTGGTCGCCTTCACCGTCGCCGACCCGGCCGAGCACCTGCACGTGCCGCTGCTGCTCGGCCCGTTCGCCTACTCGACCTACCGGGGGAGCTAGCCGATGGCCGTCGTACTCGGCCCGAACCGCTACGGCAAGGCGGAGACGCGGGTGGTCCGCGTCGCCCGGGAGGGCGAGGTGCACCACCTCAAGGACTGCACCGTGTCGATCGCGCTGTCGGGCGCGATGGAGGCGGTGCACCTGGCCGGCGACAACGCCGCCGTGCTGCCCACCGACTCCCAGAAGAACACCGTCTACGCCTTCGCCCGCGAGCACGGCATCGGGGAGATCGAGGAGTTCGCCCTGCTGCTCGCCCGGCACTTCGTGGACTCCCAGCAGGCCGTGCACCACGCGCGGGTCGCGATCGACGAGCACGCCTGGGTGCGGCGCGGGCCGCACTCGTTCGTGCGGGACGGCACCGAGGTCCGTACCTGCCTGGTGCACCACGACCGGGACGGCACCTCGAGCGTGGTCTCCGGGCTGCGCGACCTGGTGCTGCTCAACTCCACCGGCTCGGAGTTCCACGGCTTCGCCACCGACCGCTACACCACGCTGGCCCCGGCCACCGACCGGGTGCTGGCCACCGCGGTGACCGCCGGGTGGCGGCACGCCGGGCCCGGGACCGGGTCCTCCGCCGATTCGTACGCGAGTTCGTACGCCGACTCCTACACCGGGGCCCGGGAGTGCCTGCTGGAGGCGTTCGCCGGCACCCACAGCCTGTCGCTGCAGCAGACCCTGTACGCCATGGGCCGCCGGGTGCTTGAGCGCCGCCCGGAGCTGTGCGAGGTGCGGCTGGCGCTGCCCAACCGGCACCACTTCCTGGTCGACCTGGCCCCGTTCGGCCTGGACAACCCGGGCGAGGTGTACTACGCCGCCGACCGGCCGTACGGGCTGATCGAGGGCACCGTACTGGACGACGCCGCGCCGCCCGCCGGCCCGGCCTGGGACTAGGGGAGGACGGATGGAGTTCCTGCGCCCCGCCACCTGGGCGGAGGCCCTGGCGGCGAAGGCCGGCCTGCCGGAGGCGGTCCCCGTCCAGGGCGGCACCGACGTCATGGTGGAGATCAACTTCGACGTGCGGCGCCCGCCGGCGCTGCTGGACCTGACCCGGGTCGGCGACCTGGCCGACTGGGAGGTCGCCGCCGACGGCCGGCTGCGGGTCGGTGCCGGGGTCACCTACGCCCGGCTGATCGCCGAGCTGGGCGACCGGCTGCCCGGCCTGGCGCAGGCCGCCCGCACCGTGGGCTCGCCGCAGATCCGCAACCGCGGCACGGTGGGCGGAAACCTCGGCGCCGCCTCGCCGGCCGGCGACAGCCACCCGCCGCTGCTCGCCACCGGCGCGGAGATCGAGGTCGCCTCGGCGGCCCGCGGCACCCGCATGATCCCCGCGACCGAGTTCTACCGCGGCGTCAAGCGCAGCGCGCTGGCGCCGGACGAGCTGGTCCGCGCGTTCTGGGCGCCCCCGGCCACCGGCCCGCAGTACTTCGCCAAGGTCGGCACCCGCAACGCCATGGTCATCGCGGTGTGCTCCTTCGCGGTCGCGCTGCACCCCGGCGAGCGCCGGGCCGGCACCGGCGTCGGCTCGGCGGCGCCGACGCCCCGCCGCGCCACCGCCGCCGAGGAGTTCGCCGCCGCCGAGCTCGACTGGGCCGGCCGCGCCCCGCTGGACCCCGGCCTGGCCGCGCGGTTCGGCGAGCTGGCCGCCGCCGCGGCCGAGCCGATCGACGACGTGCGCGGCACCGCCGCCTACCGCAGGCACGCGATCGCCGTCCTGGCCCGCCGCACGCTGGCCTGGGCGTGGCACGACTACCGGAAGGAGGCGGCGGCATGCGCGTGAACCTCACCGTCAACGGCCGGCCCGAGGAGGTCGACGGCGTCTGGGAGGGGGAGAGCCTGCTCTACGTGCTGCGCGAGCGGGTCGGCCTGCCCGGTGCCAAGAACGCCTGCGAGCAGGGAGAGTGCGGCTCGTGCACCGTCTACCTCGACGGCCTGCCGGTGTGCGCGTGCCTGGTGGCCGCCGGGCAGGCCGAGGGGCGCCAGGTGCGCACCGTGGAGGGGCTGGCCGGCGGCGACCGGCTGGACCCGGTGCAGGAGGCGTTCGTCGAGTGCGGCGCGGTGCAGTGCGGCTTCTGCACCCCCGGCCTGGTCGTCCAGGCGCACGACCTGATCGAGCGGGTCGGGGCGCCGAGCGACGAGGAGATCCGCGAGGCGCTGGCCGGCAACCTGTGCCGGTGCACCGGATACGAGAAGATCATGGACGCGGTACGGCTGGCCGCCGCCCGCAAGGCGGGCACCGCGTGACCGCGCCGCCCCGGCCCCCCTCGCCGGCGCCCGCGCCGCCCTCCTGGTCCCCCCCGTCTACGCCGGTCCCGGCGCGCCCGTCGCCGGTCCGGTCCGCCGCGCCCGCCGCTCGACGCCGGAGGAGGTCCGGATGACGCGGCCCGCCGAGCCCGGGGACGTGCTGGTGACCGATGTGGCCATCGCCCCGGTGACCGGGCCGGAGATCCCTCGCGGCCACCTGCACATCCGCGGCGACCGGATCGCCGCGCTCGGCCCCGGGCCGGCCCCGGAGGTGCCCGGCGCCACCCGGATCGACGGCACCGGCCTGCTGGCCACCCCGGGCCTGGTCAACACCCACCACCACCTCTACCAGTGGGCCTCCCAGGGCCTCGCCCAGGACGCCACCCTGTTCGAGTGGCTCACCGCCCTCTACCAGGTGTGGGCGGCGATGGACGCCGAGGTGGCGCACGGCGCGGCGACCGCCGGGCTCGGCCTGCTCGCCCTGTCCGGATGCACCACCACGACCGACCACCACTACATCTTCCCCAAGGGGCGCGGCGACCTGTTCGCCGCCGAGATCGACGCGGCCCGCGAGATCGGCCTGCGCTTCCACCCGTGCCGGGGCTCGATGGACCGCGGCGCCTCGGCCGGCGGGCTGCCGCCGGACGAGGTGGTCGAGACGCTGGACGAGGTCCTCGCGCACACCGCCGAGGCCATCGACACCTACCACGACCCCGCGCCCGGCTCGATGCTGCGGATCGCGGTCGCGCCGTGCTCGCCGTTCTCGGTCAGCACCGATCTGATGACCGAGTCGGCCGCGCTGGCCCGGGCGGCCGGGGTGCGCCTGCACACCCACCTGTGCGAGACGGTCGACGAGGAGGAGCACTGCCTGGCCCAGCTGGGCCGCCGGCCGGTCGACCACATGGCGGAGATCGGCTGGCTCGGCCCGGACGTGTGGGTCGCGCACGCGGTGCACCTGCGCGACCACGACATCGACCGGTTCGCCGCCACCGGGACCGGGGTGGCGCACTGCCCGAGCTCCAACGGCCGGCTCGGCGCCGGCATCGCCCGGGTGACCGAGATGCTCGCCGCCGGCACCGCGGTCGGGCTCGGCGTGGACGGCAGCGCCTCCAGCGAGCTGACCACGCTGTCGGGTGAGATGCGCCAGGCCCTGCTGTTCCAGCGCGCCCGGCTGGGCCCGGCCGCGCTCACCGCCCGCCAGGCCCTGGAGATGGCCACCATGGGCGGCGCCCGCTGCCTGGGCCGGGCCGGCGAGATCGGCTCGCTGGAGCCCGGCAAGCTCGCCGACGTGGTGCTGTGGCGGGTGGACGGCTTCGCCGCCGCGGTGGCCGACCCGCTGTGCGCGCTGGTCTTCGGCCCGGCACCCCCGGTGTCCCACGTGATCGTCGGCGGCCGTACCCTCGTGGCGGACGGCGAGCTGCGCACGGTGCCGCAGGACGCCGCGGCCCGCGCCGGGGCGGCCGCGCGCGACCGGCTGCTGCGGCTGGCCGCCGACCGAGGGTTCACCGTGGCCAGGGAGGTGCGCGGGTGACGCCGAGCGTTCCGGCGGTGCCGGACGGATTCGACAAGCCGCCGGCAGGCGCCGGGCGACGGGCCGAGGGGATGGGCGGGTGACGGCGAGCGGGCCGGGGTTCGTCCTGGTGGCGCCGGACAAGTTCAGGGGGTCGCTGAGCGCGGTGGAGGTGGCCGGACGGGTCGCCGCCGGGCTGCGGGCGGCGCGGCCGGACCTGCCGGTGGTCACCCTGCCGGTCGCCGACGGCGGGGACGGCACCGCCGAGGCCGCCGTCGCCGCCGGGTTCACCCGCCGGACTGCCCGCGTCACCGGCCCGACCGGCGAGCCGGTGACCGCCGGCTACGCCGAGCGCGACGGGGTGGCGGTGATCGAGCTGGCCGAGGCCTCCGGGCTGCACCGGCTGCGGCGGCTCGCGCCGCTGGACGCCGGCAGCGAGGGTACCGGCGAGCTGATCGCCGCCGCGCTGGCCGGCGGCGCCCGGCGGGTGGTGCTGGGCCTGGGCGGCAGCGCCTGCACCGACGGCGGCGCCGGGCTGGTGCGCGCGCTCGGCGTGCGGACCCTGGACGCCCGCGGCCGGGAGCTGCCGCCCGGCGGCGCGGCGCTGCGCCGGCTGGACGCGCTGGACCTGACCGGATTCGAACGTGCCCCCGGCGTGGAGTTCGTGGTGGCCTGCGACGTGGACAACCCGCTGCTCGGCGCCGAGGGCGCGGCCGCGGTGTACGGGCCGCAGAAGGGCGCCGGGCCGGCCGAGTTGCCGGTCCTGGAAGAAGGCCTGGCCCGCTGGGCCGACGTAGCCGAGCGGGACCTCGGCGTGCGGGTACGCGACCGGCCCGGCGCCGGCGCCGCGGGCGGTGTCGGCTTCGCCGCCATGGCGTTCCTCGGCGCCCGGCTCGAACCGGGCATCGGCCTGCTGCTGGACCTGGTCGGCTTCGCCGAGCACCTGCCGGGCGCGCTGCTGGTCGTCACCGGCGAGGGCTCGCTGGACGAGCAGACCCTGCGCGGCAAGGCCCCGGCCGGGGTGGCGGCGGCCGCCGCCCGGGCCGGCGTGCCGGTGGTCGCGGTGTGCGGCCGGCGCGCGCTGGACGATGGGCGGCTGCGCGCCGCGGGCATCGAGGCCGCCTACGCGCTCTCCGACATCGAGGACGACGTGCGAAGGTGCATGGCCGAGGCCGGGCCGCTGCTGGAGCGGCTGGCCGCCCAGGTCGCCGCCGACCGGCTGCCCGCCCCGGCCCGGCCCGGCTCCGCTCTCCGGGCCGCCGGTCCCGCGTCGGGGGGCGCCGGGGCCGACAGGTCCGTGCCCGGCCCCGTCCCGGGGGCCGTCCCTGGTCCGGTCCCCGGTGCGGACCTTCCCGGTGCCGGCGGCTGACCGCCCGCCCGGCGGCACCGGGCCCGGACGTGTGCGCCCGGGGAGTGGGGCGCCCGGAACGGGGGAGATCTTCCCCATGGGTGATCCGGTGCCGGTGGGCGAGTGCGTGGCCAGGGTGACCCCGGCGCCGGTCCGTGACCCGGGGACCGGCTTCGACCTGGTGGTCCGCTCCCGGCGGGCGGTGCTGCCCGGCGGCGAGCGCCCGGCGGCGGTCGGCGTCCGGGACGGCGTCATCGCCGCGGTGCTGCCGTACGACGCGCCCGCGACGGCGCTCGCCGAGGTGGACCTCGGCGGCGTCCTGCTGCTGCCCGGCCTGGTCGACACGCACGTGCACGTCAACGAGCCGGGCCGCACCGCCTGGGAGGGGTTCGCCACCGCGACCCGGGCCGCCGCGGCCGGCGGGGTGACCACCATCGTCGACATGCCGCTCAACTCGCTGCCGCCCACCGTCGACGTGGAGTCGCTGGCGGTCAAGCGCGCCGCGGCCACCGGCAAGTGCGCGGTGGACGTCGGCTTCTGGGGCGGCGCGGTCCCCGGCAACGCCGGCGGGCTGCGCGCGCTGCGGGAGGCGGGGGTGTTCGGCTTCAAGTGCTTCCTGTCGCCCTCCGGCGTGCCGGAGTTCCCGCACCTGGACGACGCCGGGCTGCGCGCCGCGCTGCGCGAGGCGGCGGCCTTCGACGGGCTGGTGCTGGTGCACGCCGAGGACCCCGCGCTGCTGTCGGAGCCGGCCGGCCCTTCCTACCCCGAGTTCCTCGCCTCGCGGCCCGGCGCGGCCGAGCGCCGCGCCGTCGAGCGGGTCATCGCCGCCGCCCGGCAGACCGGGGCGCGGGCGCACATCCTGCACGTCTCCGCCGCCGCCTGCCTGGAACCGCTGGAGGCCGCCCGGCGGGACGGGGTGCGGATCACCGCCGAGACCTGCCCGCACTACCTGACCCTCACCGCCGCCCAGGTGCGCGGGCCGGAGTTCAAGTGCTGCCCGCCGATCCGGGACGACGGCAACCGGGACGAGCTGTGGCAGGGCCTGGCCGCCGGGGTGCTCGACTGCGTGGTCTCCGACCACTCCCCGGCCACGCCCGACCTGAAGGTGCCCGACTTCGCGGCCGCCTGGGGCGGCATCTCCTCGCTGCAGCTCGGCCTGCCCGCGGTGTGGACCGAGGCGCGCGAACGCGGATACCGGCCGGACCGGGTGGTGGACTGGATGTCCGCCCGCCCGGCCGCGCTGGCCGGCCTGGTCGCCAAGGGCGCCATCGCCGCCGGCCGGGACGCCGACCTGGTCGCCTTCGACGCCGGCGCCGAGTTCACCGTGGACGCCGCCCGGCTGCGGCACCGCAACCCGGTGACGCCCTACCACGGGCGCACCCTGGCTGGCACGGTCGTCGCCACCTGGCTGCGCGGCCGGGCGGTCACCGACGACGACCCCCCGTTCGGAGAGCTGCTGTGCCCGACCTGACCTCCGGCGCCGCCGGGTTCACCCGGCTGCCCGACCTGGCGTCGCGCTCGCACGGCGGCTCGGTGGTCGCCGCCAGCGACGAGTCGTTCGCCGAGCGCCAGGCGCTGATCCTTCCCGGCCCGCCCGGGTTCCGGCCGCACACCTTCGGCGCGCGCGGCCAGGTCTACGACGGATGGGAGACCCGGCGCCGCCGCGAGGCCGGGCACGACTGGGCGGTGGTCCGGCTCGGCCTGCCCGGCGTCGTCCGCGGCGTGGTGATCGACACCTCGTGGTTCACCGGCAACTACCCGCCGTTCGCCTCGGTGGAGGCGTGCGCCGCGCCCGGCCACCCGGCGCCGGAGGAGCTGGACGTGGCCGGCTGGACGGAGATCGTGCCGCGCGTCCCGCTCACCGGCGACGCCCGGCATGAGTTCCCGGTCACCGACCCGCGGCGGTTCACCCACGTGCGGCTGAACATCCACCCCGACGGCGGGGTGGCCCGGCTGCGCGTGCACGGCGAGGTGGTGCCGGACCTGACCCTGTACGAAGGGCTCGGCCTGGACCTGGCCGCGCTGGAGAACGGCGGGCTGGTCGTCGGCTGCTCCGACGAGTTCTACTCCTCGCCCGGCAACGTCATCGCCCCCGGCCTGCCCCGGCACCAGGCCGAGGGCTGGGAGACCGCGCGGCGCCGCGACGGCGGCAACGACTGGCTGGTGGTGCGGCTCGGCGTGCCCGGCGTGGCACGCGTCGCCGAGCTGGACACCACCAACCTCGTTTACAACGCGCCTGGCCAGGCCGCGCTGGCCGCGGCGGCCGTCCCCGGCGGCGGCGAGCCGGGGCCGGACACCGAGTGGTTCGACCTGCTGCCGCGCACCCGGCTGCAGCCCGACACCCGGCACCGCTTCCGGCTGGCCGGCGCGCGGGTCGCCACGCACGTGCGCCTGGACATCTTTCCCGACGGCGGCATGGGCCGGCTGCGCCTGCACGGCCTGCCCGCCGATCCTCCCGCCCGCTGACCGGCCGGAACCCGGGTCGCCCACCGGTTCCTCCTGACCAGGGCCGCGGCGGGTACGGTGCCCCGGGTTCGCCGGCGCGTCCGGCATCGGCCGCGTGCGGGGCGGCGGCGGCCCGCGGCCGGCCGGGCCGGCGGGCTCAGTGCCAGAGGGTGACGCGGGTGCCGGCCGGTGCCTGGCCGAGCGGGTTCTCCGCGACCACCGTGCCGGTGCCCGCGAACGCGATCTTGCGGACCTTCACCTTGAACCCGGCGCCGCGCAGCTCGGTCACCGCGTCCCGGACGTTCTTGAACCGCACGTCCGGGATCGGCACCGGCGCCTTGCCCGGCTGGACGTTCCCGTCGTTGCGCTCCCACGGCCAGCGGAACCCGCCGTCCGGTCCCTTGGAGCAGGTGATCTGTACCGCCTGGTTCGCGGTCACCTCGGCGCGGGCCGCCGGGTTCTGCGCGATGACCGTGTTCGGCGCGGCCTGGTCGGTCTGCTGCACCACCGCGACCTGGAAGCCCTTCTGCTGCAGCACCCCCTGCGCCTGGTCGCACTGCATGCCGCCCACGTCCGGCATCACCAGGCCGGCGCTGAGCGTGATGGTCACCTTGGCGCCCTCGGTGAGCTTGCTGCCGACCTGCGGGCTGGTCTTGATCACCAGACCGCGCTGGACGGTGTCGTTGGGCACCCGGGTGACGCTCCCCGGGGTCAGCCCGGCTTCGGAGATCTTGGCCCGGGCGTCCGCCTCGCTGAGGTTGACCACGTTGGGCACGGTGATCTTCAGCGGGCCGGCCGACGGGATCAGCGTGATCGTCTGGTCGCGGGTGACCTCGCGGCCCGCCACCGGGTCGGTGCGCAGCACCCTGCCCTCGCCGACCTTGCGGTCGTGCACCGGAGTGCCGATCTTGACATCGAAGCCCTGCTGGGCGGCCCGGGACCGGGCGACCTCCACGTTCATGCCGAGCAGGTCCGGCACCTTGACGTAGCGGCCCTCGGAGAACCAGTAGCCGGTGCCGACGATCGCCGCGATCATCAGCACGGCCAGCGCGGAGATCGCCACGATGGGCCCGATCCGCCGCCGGGCGGCCGGGGCGGCCGCCGGCCCGGCGGCCGGCGAGGTCAGCATCTCGGTGCGCGACTGCACCAGCGTCGGATTGGCCGGCGGCACGCCCGGGCCGGGCCCGCCGGCCGGGAACGGCGCGGCGGGCGGGGGCGGCGCGGCGGGGGCACCGGGGCCGGTGCCGAGGTCCGGCGGGAGGGCACGGTGCGCGTCCACCGCGGCCACCAGCAGCGCGGTGGCGTCCGCCGGGCGGTGCGCCGCCTCGCGGGCGGCGGCGGCGCGCACCAGCGCGTCCAGCTCCCGCGGCACGCCCGGCACCAGCGTGGACGGCGCCGGCACCTGGTCGTGGACATGCCGGTAGGCCACCGACATCGGGTTCTCCGACTGGTAGGGCTGCTGCCCGGTGAGCAGCTCGAACAGCATCACCCCGGCGGCGTAGACGTCGCTGCGCTGGTCGGTGGTGCCGGCCGTCACCTGCTCGGGCGACATGTAGGCGATCGTGCCGATCATGATGCCGGTCCGGGTCTGGTGGCCGGCGCCGATGGCCCGGGCCAGGCCGAAGTCCACGACCTTGACCCGGCCGTCATCGCTGAGCAGGACGTTCTCCGGCTTCACGTCCCGGTGCACCATGCCGGCCTGGTGGGCGGCGCCCAGCGCGGCCAGCACCGGGATCATGATCTCCAGTGCCTCGCGGGCCGGCAGCCGCCCGCGCTCGCGCAGCACGTCGCGCAGCGTGCGGCCCGGGACGTACTCCATGGAGAGGTAGACGTGGTCGCCGTCGGTGCCCTGGTCGAACACGTGCACCACGTTGGGGTGCGACAGGCTGGCCACCGACTTGGCCTCGCCGATGAACCGCCGCACGAAATCGGGATCCTCGGCCAGCGAGCGGTGCATCACCTTCAGCGCCACCGTGCGGTCCAGCCGGATGTCCATCGCCAGGTAGACGGCGGCCATCCCGCCCCGGGCGATCCGGGACTCAACGCGATAGCGCCCGTCCAGCAGCCGCCCTACGAGGGGGTCCGCAACCGTCGTGTCCACGAGAGCGAGTTTACGGGCGGTTTGCCGGGCCGAGGGCACGCTCATCCCAAACCGATGCCGACATGTTCTCCCGTCATATGGGCGTCACGGCGCCGTGCCGCCCGGGGTGATCGCGGGCGAGGAGGCTTCAGCGTACCGCCTGCGGGGGATCCGGCCGGCGAGGCGCGCCCGGCGTCCGGCCAGTACCGCGTCACGCATGGCGGCGGCCATCAGGCCGGGGCGGCGGGCCCGGGTGACCGCGCTGGCCAGCAGCACCGCGTCGCAGCCGAGCTCCATGGCCAGCGCCGCGTCGCTCGCGGTGCCGACGCCGGCGTCCAGGATCACCGGGACCCCGGCGGCCTCGACGATCAGCTCGATGTTGTGCGGGTTGCGGATGCCGAGCCCGGAGCCGATCGGCGAGCCGAGCGGCATCACCGCCGCGCAGCCGGCCTGCTCCAGCCGCCGGGCGAGCGCCGGGTCGTCGCCGATGTAGGGGAGCACGGTGAACCCGTCGGCCACCAGCCGCTCGGCGGCGTCGAAGGTCTCGATCGGGTCGGGCAGCAGGGTGCGCTCGTCGCTGATGACCTCCAGCTTCACCCACGCGGTGCCGAGCGCCTCCCGGGCCAGCCGCGCGGTGAGCACCGCCTCGCCGGCGGTGAAGCAGCCGGCGGTGTTGGGCAGCACCCGGATGCCCCGCTCGCCCAGCACGTCCAGCACCGACCCGGCGACGGTGGGGTCCAGCCGGCGCATGGCGACCGTGGTGAGCTCGGTCCCGGAGGCGTCGAGCGCCTCGCCGAGCACCTCCAGCGACGGCGCGCCGCCGGTGCCCATGATCAGGCGGGAGGCGAACTTCTCGCCGGCCAGCACCAGCGCGTCCCCGGCGCCGTCCGGCGCGTCCGCGTGCTCCGGTCCCCGCGTCCCGGTCGTCGCCGCTCCCGGCATCCCCGTCACCCCCGTCATCTCCGGCATGCCCGTCATCTCAGCCACCCTGCACCGCGGTCAGCACCTCGACGCGGTCACCCGGGCCGAGCCGGGTCGCGGCCCAGTCGGCGCGCCGCACCACCTCGTCGTTGACCGCCACCGCGATGCCGGCGGCGGCCGGGGTCATCTCGCTGACCGCCTCGGCCACGGTCGTGCCCGCCGCGACCTCGCGGGGGACACCGTTGATCGTCACTTTCATCGCGCTCCGGGGCCGGCAGGGCCCCGTCCCTCCTTCGGTCACGGTCGTCGCCCGGCCGGGGACGGCGCCGGGGCGCCCTTCCCCCGGAACCGCGACGGTGAGCAGATGGCGGTCACCGGCACGTCCGGTGCCGGGCCGGCCGCACCCGGCCCGCCGGGTCCGCCGGGCCGGTCGGGTCCGGCGACGGGGGCGGGCCCGCCAAGCTCGGCGGCGATGGCGTCGGCCGTCAGCGGGGCGAGCAGCACCCCGCCGCGGTGGTGGCCGGTGGCCAGCAACAGGCCGGGCAGCACCGACGGCCCGATCACCGGCAGGTTGTCGGGGGTGCCCGGCCGCAGCCCGGCGCGCACCTCGGCCACCTCCAGCTCGGTCACCCCGGGGACCAGCTCGCGGGCGTCGCGCAGCAGCTCCCACAGCGCGCCCGCGGTGACCCGGGTGTCGAACCCCATCTCGTGCTGGGTCGCACCGAGGACGATCTCGCCGTCGCCGCGCGGTACCAGGTAGGCGTGCGAGCCGTGCACCGTGCCACGCACGCAGCGGCCGAGCAGGCCGGGGGCGCCGCGCAACCGCATGATCTCGCCCTTGACCGGGCGGACCGGCGGCAGCGCCTCGGGCGGCAGGCCGGGCATCGACGCCGACCAGGCGCCGGCGGCCAGCAGCACCCGGCCCGCGGGGATCGCCGTGCCGTTTTCGGTGCGCACCCCGCGCACCCGGTCGCCGGCCACCTCGACGGCGGCGACGCGCTCGGTCACCAGGGCGGCCCCGCGGCGGGACAGCGCGGCGAGCAGCGCCGCGGTCACCCGGCGCGGGTCCACCCAGGCGTCGCCGGCGGCCAGCAGGCCGCCGCGCACCGCGGGGGAGAGCATCGGCTCGGCCCGGCGGCACTCGCGGCCGGTGAGCCGTTCCACCGGCAGGCCGAGCCGGGTCATGAAATCGGCCAGGTCGGAGAGCGCGGCCAGGTCGTCGGCGCCGAAGGCGACGTCCAGCGTGCCGGTCGCCCGGTGGTCGACGTCGACACCGGACTCCTCGGCCAGCTCGGCGGCGAAGCCGGGCCAGCGGGCCAGCGAGGCCAGGCCGAGCCGCAGCAGCGGCTCCTCGGTGTAGGTCACCTCGCTGACCGGGGCCAGCATGCCGGCGGCGGCGTGCGTCGCCCCGGCGCCGGGGGAGGGGTCCACCACCGTCACCCGGTGGCCGAGGCGGGCCGCCCGCCAGGCGGCGGACAGCCCGATCACGCCGCCGCCCACGACGACCACGTCGGCGGCCCGTGCCGGGTCCATCTTCATCGCTCCCTTCGCCGGCATGATCCGGATCAGGTCGGTGGCGGTCGAGGGCCGTCAGCCCTCCTCTCAGCCCGGTCTCGCCGGACTCCCGCGCGTCGGTCAGACGACCAGCCTATTCCTCCCCCGGTATGCCCGGCGCCCTCGCTTGCGGCATTTCATTACCCTGCGTTCGCGAAAGTGAGCCGTTTTGTTATGGAACCGAGATTGCCGGGTTACCCGCCCCGCCGATTAGGGTCAGGTTGTGAATCATGTCGTGGTGGTGGGAGCAGGGTTGGCCGGGGTGCGCAGCGTGGAGGCGCTGCGGGCGCGCGGGTACCGCGGGCGCGTCACCCTGATCGGCGACGAGGTCCATCGGCCCTACGACCGGCCGCCGCTGTCCAAGGCGGTGCTCTCCGGCGGCATGGACTCCACCCTGGTCGACTCCGACCTCGGCGCGCTCGACGTCGACCTGCGCACCGGCGTGGCGGCCAAGGGCCTGCGGCCGGGCACCCTGGAGACCACCGAGGGCGAGATCGAGTACGACGGCCTGGTCATCGCGACCGGCGCCGCGCCGATCCGGCTGCGCGGCGAGGGCCCGCAGCACGTGCTGCGCACCATCGACGACGCGCTGGCCCTGCGGGCCCTGCTGCTGCCCGGCGCCCGGGTCGCGGTGGTCGGCGCCGGCTGGATCGGCGCGGAGGTCGCCACCGCGGCCCGCCGCGCCGGCTGCGAGGTGACCGTCGTGGAGGCCGCCGCCGCCCCGCTGTCGGCCGCCCTCGGCCCGGAGGTCGGCGGGCGCACCGCGTCCTGGTACGCCGAGGCGGGCATCGGGCTGCGGCTCGGCGCCATGGTCGGGTCGGTCGATCCCGGCGGCCTCACCATGATGGACGGCTCCTGGGTCCCGGCCGACGTGGTCGTCACCGGCATCGGGGTCCGCCCGAACGTCGGCTGGCTCGCCGGTTCGGGCGTCGAGGTGGACGACGGCGTGATGGTCGACGAGCACCTGCGCACCTCGCTGCCGGGCGTGGTCGCCGCGGGCGACTGCGCGAACTGGTGGTCGCGCCGCTTCGGCCGCCGGATGCGCGTCGAGCACTGGGACGGCGCGCTGTACGCGCCGGAGGCCGCGGTCGCGACGCTGCTGGGCGACCCGGCGGTGTACGACCCGATCCCGTACTTCTGGTCCGAGCAGTTCGACCGCATGGTGCAGTACGCCGGCGACCACCGCGGCGCCCGGCTGATGTGGCGCGGCGACCCGGTCGCCGGCCGTGGCTGGGCCGCCTGCTGGCTGGACGCCGAGGAACGCCTGGTGGCCATCCTCACCGTCGACCTGCCCCGCGACCTGGTGCAGGGTCGCCGCATCATCCAGAGCAGGCAAAGACTTGACACGGATCGGGCGAAGGACCCGTCGACACCCTTGCGTGACTGTTTGTGAACCCCTCAGGGGTGTTTGAGGTGCGGCGCCCCGTGGTACTTGTGGTTCCGTGACGCTTTCTGTTGCACAGATCGACCGGGAGACCGACCAGCTCGTCGGAGAGTGGCTTCCCCTCTCGGAAGTGGCCGGGCGGCTCGGGCTCAGCATCGGCCGTGCCAAGCAACTCCTCAAGGACAAGAAGCTGGTCGGAGTCCGCCGCGGCGGGCCGCAGCCGGAGGTCCCGGCGGTCTTCATCGCCGGGAACGACGTGGTGAAGGGCCTGCCGGGCACGCTGACCGTGCTCGCGGACGCGGGCTACGACGACGTCGCGGCCCTGCGCTGGCTGTTCACCGCCGACGACTCCCTGCCGGGGGCCCCGATCGAGGCGATCGCGGCCGGCCGGCACACCGAGGTGAAGCGGCGTGCCCAGGCGCTCGCTTTCTGACGCCAGGCTCTACCTCTGCACCGACGGGCGGCGCCGCCAGGGCGACCTGGAGCGCTTCCTGGACGCGGTCCTCGGCGCCGGCGTCGACATCGTCCAGCTGCGCGAGAAGGGCCTGGAGGCGGCCGAGGAGCTCGCGCTGCTGGAGGTGTTCCGCGCCGCCTGCGACCGGCACGGCGCCCTGCTGGCGGTGAACGACCGGGCCGACATCGCGCACGCGGCCGGCCCGGACATCCTGCACCTCGGCCAGGACGACCTGCCGGTGCCGGCGGCCCGCGCGATCGTCGGCCCGGACCTGCTGATCGGGATGTCCACCCACAGCGCCGCCGAGGCGTCCGCCGCGGCGGTGGCGCGCGGGGTCGACTACTTCTGCTGCGGCCCGGTGTGGCCGACCCCCACCAAGCCGGGCCGGCCCGCGCCGGGCCTGGCGCTGGTGGAGCACGCGGCCGCGCTCGGCACCGACCGCCCGTGGTTCGCCATCGGCGGCATCGACCTGGACACCCTGGACGAGGTGCTGTCCCGGGGCGCGAGCCGGGTGGTCGTGGTGCGCGCCATTACCGAGGCCGCCGACCCGGCGGCCGCCGCCAAGGAGTTCGCCCGCCGGCTGGGCGGCGCCTGACCGCCTCGCGGGCCGGATCGCCCGCCCCGCCGGGCCGCCGGGGCCGGCGCGCGGGCGCCGTCAGCTGCGGCGGGAGGTGGCGGCGACGGCGAGTCCGGCCAGGGCCTCGCGCGCCTCGGCGGTGATCGGGGCGCGCTCCAGCGCGGTGAGCGCGTCGTCCAGGTAACGCTTGATCATCTCCTCGCTGGCGGCCAGCGCGCCGGTCTCCTCGATGATCTCGCGCAGCCGGGCGACGCCCTCGCCGTCCAGGGCCGGGTCGCCGAGCAGCCGCCGCACCTGGTCGGCCTGCCCGGGGGAGGCGGCCGAAAGCGTCCGGGCGATCAGCATGGTGCGCTTGCCCTCGCGCAGGTCGTCCCCGGCCGGCTTGCCGGTCTCGGCCGGATCGCCGAACACGCCGAGCACGTCGTCGCGGAGCTGGAAGGCGATGCCGACCCGCTGGCCGTACCCGACGCACACCCGGTCGATCCACGGCTCCTCGCGCCGGACGGCCAGCAGCAGGCCGAGGCGCAGCGGCTGCTCGACGGAGTACTTGCCGCTCTTGTGCAGCGCCACCCGCAGCGCGCTGTCGAAGGTGCCGCCGCCGTGCGCCTGCTCCAGCAGGTCGAGGTACTGCCCGCACATCAGCTCGGTGCGCATGAGGTCGTGCACGGGCTCGGCCGCGGCCAGCGCCTCCGGCGGCATGCCGCTGGTCCGCCACATCTCGCCCGACCACACCAGCAGCAGGCTGCCGAGCAGCACGGCCGCGCCCTCGCCGAACTGCGCCGCCGACCCCTGCCACCCGGACTCCTCGTGCAGCGCCTGGAACCGGCGGTGCACCGAGGGACGGCCGCGGCGCAGGTCGCTGGCGTCCATCACGTCGTCGTGGATCAGCGCGCTCGCCTGCAGCAGCTCCAGTGACGCCGCGGCGGTGACGATGGCCGGATCATCCCCGCCGCCGCCCGCCCGCCAGCCCCAGTAGCAGAACCCCGGGCGCAGCCGCTTGCCGCCGGACAGGAAGTCGTCCAGGGCGTCCAGCAGCGGGCGGAGTTCCGGACCGCCGACCAGCGGGCGCTGCCGGTCGACGAACGCCCGCAGGCGGTGGTCCACCTCGGTGTGAAGGTCGTCCAACCGGGTGAAAGATGTGGTCATGCTCCGAGATTAACCGGCCGCCGAACACGACAGATCTCCCGTACCACCCTAAGCGCGTCGCGGCACATACCCCGCTATGCCGACTTATCCCGCCGAAGGCGGCTATACCGGGTTATACCGCCCCAACCTGCCGGGGAGGGACGGCGGAGGAACGCTCGAATCTCCCTCGAATCCGGCCGGGAGAGCACGCCGGCCACGGGTGCGGATTGGTCTGAACCTGTAGCCTTGAAGCATGTCGCTGGGTCGTCCATCCATGATGCCGGACCGCGTCCCGACGGTCCGCGAACTCCTCGCCGCCGGAGACCGCTCGTTCTCCTTCGAGTTCTTCCCCCCGAAGACCGACGAGGGGGAGCGGCAGCTGTGGCGCGCGATCCGCGAGCTGGAGGCGCTGCGCCCGACGTTCGTCTCGGTCACCTACGGCGCCGGCGGCTCCAGCCGCGACCGAACCGTCGAGATCGTCGAGCGGCTCGCGCACGAGACGACGCTGACCCCGGTGGCCCATTTCACCGCGGTGAACCACTCGCTGCGCGAGCTGCGCCACCTGGTCGGCCGGTTCGCCGGCGCGGGGGTGCGCAACATCCTGGCGGTCCGCGGCGACCCGCCCGGCGCCGACCCGCTGGCCGAGTGGGTGCGCCATCCCGAGGGCGTCGCCTACGCCGAGGACCTGGTGCGGCTGATCCGCCAGGCCGGCGACTTCTGCGTCGGGGTGGCCGCGTTCCCCTACCGGCACCCGCGCTCGCCGTCGGTGGAGTCGGACACCGAGTACTTCATCCGCAAGTGCCGGGCCGGCGCCGACTACGCGATCACCCAGATGTTCTTCCGCGCGGACGACTACCTGCGGCTGCGCGACCGGGTGGCGGCCAAGGGCTGCGACACGCCGATCATCCCCGGCGTGATGCCGGTCACCCAGATGAGCACGATCGCGCGGTCGGAGCAGCTGTCCGGCGCGCCCTTCCCGCCGGAGGTCGCCGAGCGCTTCGCCCGGGTCGCCGACGACCCGGCCGCGGTGCGCGACCTCGGCGTCCAGCACGCCGCCGAGATGTGCCGGCGGCTGCTCGACGAGGGCGCCCCCGGCATCCACTTCATCACCTTCAACCGCTCCAGCGCGACCCGCGAGGTGTACCAGGCGCTGACCGCGCCGTCCGCCGTCCCCGCCACGTCGTGACCGCCACGCCCTGACCGCCGCCGGCGCCGGCGGCGGTCAGCGCGGCGCGGGCAGCGGGAGCGGTACGCCGACGATCGCGTAGTGCTCGTAACCGCCGGGGAAGACGAACATGGTGAGCAGGTCGACGAACCCGAGCCGCCGGTAGAGGTGGCGGGCGGCGGTGGGCCGGTCGTGGGTGGACAGCACCGCGCTGCGCTCCGGCCGGCCCTCGCACAGCCCGCGCACCAGCCGGCGTCCGATGCCGCGCCCCTGGTGGTCGGGGTGCACGTGCAACTCGGCGATCTCCAGCGCGTCGTCCAGCCAGCCGGACGCCGAGCCGGGGCCGGCCCGCTCGGCCAGGGCCTGGCGCACCACGTCATGCCACCACTGCCCGGCCGCGCCGTGGAAGGCGTAGCCGAAGCCCACCGTCGCGCCCTGCGCCGTCCGGGCCAGTAGGCAGGTGAAGCCCGGGAACGTCGCGTGGTTGCGCATGATGCCCTGCCGGCCGGACAGCTGGTCGGCCGGCGGCCGCATCGCCGCCGTGTAGACGTCGAGGACGGCGGGCAGCGCCGCGATGAACTCCCCCGGACCGGCGCGTCGCAGGTCGATCACCCGTCGACCCTAGCAGGAGGGTGATCGACCGGCGGACGAAGGCCGCGAATGTGACGGCCCGGCGCGCGGCCGGTCAGCCCACGTCGGCGGCGGTGCCCTCGGTGATGCGCACCAGCTCGGCGAAGGAGGTCGGGAAGACCGCGTGCGCGTGCCCGGCCGCGGCCCAGACGACCTCGTGCCTGCCGAGCCAGGTGTCCACCAGCGTGCGGATCGGCGCCGGATGCCCGACCGGCGCCACGCCGCCGATCACCTGGCCGGTGGCCGCCCGGACGAACTCCGGAGTGGCGCGGCTCACCCGCTCCACCCCGAGCAGCGCGGCGACCTTGCCGGTGTCGACGCGGTGCGCGCCGCTGGTCAGCACCAGCAGCGGGGCGCCCGCCGCCTCGAAGACCAGGCTGTTGGCGATCGCGCCCACCTCGCAGCCGACCTGCGCCGCCGCGGCGGCCGCGGTCGGCGCGGCGTCGTCCAGCACGACGACGTCACCTGACGCCCCCCGCTCGCGCAGGGTCGCCATCACGTTCAGCACGCTCGGGTGCAACTTTTCCGCCACCCGGCAACTCTAAAGGGGAAGGGCGGACATGGGCGATCGATTACATCTGGATGACGCGCCGAGGCGGGCCATTGCCGGTGCGCTAGTGTCCCTCGTCTATTCGTGGTCTTTACGAAGGGAATGCGTGACATGAGGATCAGCAGGCGGCGGCCGGCCGCGGCGGCGCTCCTCACCGCGGCGGCCATCCTCGTCCCCGGCGGGCCGGCCGCGCCGGCCGCCGCCGTCACGCCCGCCGGGGCGGCCGTGACGGTGAGCACGGCGGGTACGGCAGGCACGGTCCAGCCGGCCGGCGCGGCCGCGCCGGCCGCCGGTCGGGTGCGCGCCGCGGCGCCGTTCACCGCGCCGTTCACCGCGCCGTTCACCGCGCCGTTCACCGCGCCGGGCCGCACGCTGCGGCTCGGCGCCAAGGGCGCGCCGGTCAAGCTGCTGCAGGCCAGGCTCAAGGAGCTCGGTTACGCCCCCGGGCCGCTGGACGCCCGGTACGGCGGCGCGACGCAGTCGGCGGTGTGGGCGTTCCAGAAGGTGCAAGGGATCCGGCCGACCAGCACGATCGCCGCCCGCACCTGGCGCGCCCTGGAGAGCCCGCGGGCGCCGCGGGTCCTGGTGCCCAAGGGCCGGCCCGACCGGGTGGAGATCGACCTCACCCGGCAGGTCGCGGTGCTGTACCGGGCGGGCCGGGTGCGGCTCGTCACCCACATCTCCTCCGGCAGCGGCGTGCCCTACTGTGAGACGGCCACCTGGCAGGGCAAGACCCAGCGGTTCTGCGGCAGCGCGCGCACCCCGACCGGCGACTACAAGACGACCTGGCGCCGCTCCGGCTGGCACCGCTCCTACCTCGGCCAGCTGTACAACCCGATCTTCTTCAACGGCGGCATCGCCCTGCACGGGGCGCTGTCGGTGCCGCTCTACCCGGCCTCGCACGGCTGCGTGCGGCTGCCGATGCACGTGGCCCAGGCCCTGCCCGGGCTGCTCGGCACCGGAGTGCCCGTGCACGTCAGGGGCGCCTTCCGCCGCTGACGACCGCATCAGGCGTGCCCGCGGGGCCGCGACCGCCACGGCGGTCGCGGCCCCGCGTCGTCCGCGGCCCTTGGACGGCCGTGTCATCGCCGGTCACCCCGCGATCGAACCTGTGTTCGCTTAATGCTTGACAAGCATGGTCATCGAATTTATGTTCGACACAGTGGGGGTGGGACTCGCGGCCCGCCCTCACTCCCGGCGGGGGGAGGGTCGTCGCCGGCCCTCCACGCGGACCGAAGGGCCGGACGGGGAGAGGGGAAGCTCCTCGTCCGGCCGGAGAGATCGGGCGAGGCGCGCCGCGACGGGCGGCGCGCGGAAGGGCGGCCGGCGCGGAGTCCGCGCCGGCACCGAGAGCACCCGGGCAGGTCCGGCCGTGCGGCCGGGCCCGCCGGGCGAGGGAACGAGGTACGAGCCCGGCACATGGTCACCAGGCGGGTCGCCGGAATTGTCGGTGGCGTCTGCGACCGTGTTATCACCGGCGGTCACCGCCGGGGCCACGACCCCAAGGAGGGTGGCATGACCCGAGAGTCCGGAGAAGGTCCCCGGCTATCACCTGCCGTGCGGGCGCACCTGGCCGACGCGCACTCCTGCCTGGCCGACGCCGCGGCGGCCCGCGCGCCCGCCGAGCGGTACGTCGCGGCGCACCTGGCGGCGCTGCGCGCGGCGGCGGCGGTGCTGGCGGCGCTGCCCCGGCCGATGGACGCCCGCCGGCGGCGGCTGCGCAGCGCGTGGGAGCTGCTGCCCGAGGCCGAGCCGAAGCTGGGCCAGTGGGCGGCGTTCTTCGCCGAGAGCGCCCGCAAGCGGGCGATGGCCGAGGCGGGCATGGTCCGGGTGGTCTCCGCGCCGGACGCCGATGATCTCCTCGCCGAGGCGCAGGGCTTCGTCGCGGTGATCGAAGATCTGCTCGGCGTGCCCGGGCAGTCCGCGCTGCCGCTGCGCGCCCCGATGGCGGGCTGAACCGCCCGCGGTCCCGGCGCCCGGTGCCCCGCGCCGGCCGCACCCCGTTGCCGACCCGGCACGCCGGCCACGGGCCACCGCCCGCCACCGGTGCCGCCGTACGCGGACCGGCGGGCACCGGCGATGGCTCCCCGGCACGTCCCCGGCCACCGGCGGATCAGCCGGCCGGCGGCCGCCGTCGATGGATCAGAAGGACTCGACGGCCCGGCGGGCCTCGGCGTCCAGCACACCCCAGTTGATGAGTTCCTCGGTGAGCTCGTTGGGCGACTTGTCGTAGATCACCGCCAGCGAGCGCAGATCCTCCTGGCGGATGGACAGCACCTTGCCGTTGTAGTCGCCCCGCTGGCTCTGGATGGTGGCGGCGTACCGGGCGAGCGCCCCGGCCTTCTCCTTGGGCAGCTGGGCGAGCCGCTCCAGGTCGATGACCAGCTTCGGCGTGGGCCCGAGCGGAGTGGGCGCCGACCCGCCGGGCAGCAACTCCGACACCGGCACCCCGTAGAAATCGGCCAGCTCGGCGAGCTTCTGCACGGTCACGGCCCGGTCGCCGCGCTCGTAGGAGCCGACCACGACGGCCTTCCACCGCCCCCGTGACTTCTCCTCGACTCCGTGCAGCGACAACCCCTGTTGCGTGCGGATGGCGCGCAGTCGTGCGCCCAGCGACTTGGCGTAGTCAGACGGCATCGTTTGGCCCCCCGGCTTTCTTATGAAACGTTCTCACCAATTGTGCGCCTTGCGACGAATGCCGTGGCACCCGGGGCAGGCACCACCGGAGACCGGATCGTCTGGGTTTACCCGAGAACGTCGCGAGGTGTGGTTACGGACAGTGACGGTAAAGGTGTGGGCGTGATTGGTCAAGCTGATTGGAAAAAAGATGCCGAATCCTGTCCGGTTCCGGCATGCGGCCCCCGGTGACCGCGCCGCCGGTCCGGCCGCCCGGCGGGCCCTCCGGGACGCCCGCGTCCGCCCGGCCCGCCGCGCCGCCGACCGGTGCGGATCCGCCGGGGACCGGCTGATAACGTGTTGGAGCCAGTTCCTTTAAGACCCGTCCCGTGAGGCGGGAAAGGCGGTGACCTTCATGAACGTCGCCCGAAAACAGGGGCGCGACGACGATCGGCGGCACGACGGCCCCTCGGAGCCCGGCGATCCGCCCGGCCCGGAGCACGCCGGAGAGCGGGCCGTCCTGGAGGCCCCGGACATCGGCCGGGCCCTCACCCGCATCGCCCACGAGATCCTCGAACGCGCCAAGGGCGCCGACGACCTCATGCTGCTCGGCATCCCCACCCGCGGCGCCTTCCTCGCCCGCCGGCTCGCCGAGCGCATCGAGCAGGTGGAGGGCCGCCCGGTCGCGGTGGGCTCCCTGGACGTCACGATGTACCGCGACGACCTGCGGCTGCGCCCGGCCCGCGCGCTCGGCCGCACCGAACTGCCCGCCGGCGGGGTGGACGGCCGCATCGTCGTCCTGGTGGACGACGTGCTGTTCTCCGGCCGCACGGTCCGGGCCGCGCTGGACGCGCTGAACGACCTCGGCCGCCCCCGGGCGGTCCGGCTGGCGGTCCTGGTCGACCGGGGCCACCGCGAACTGCCCATCCGCGCCGACCACGTCGGCAAGAACCTGCCCACCTCGCGCGCCGAGACCGTGCGGGTCTGCCTCAGCGAGATCGACCGACGGGACGCCGTCCTGCTGCGGGGAGGCCAGCGATGAACCGCCACCTGCTGTCCACCGCCGACCTGTCCCGCGACGACGCGGTGCTCATCCTGGACACCGCCGAGCACCTGTCGCAGGTCGCCGACCGCTCCATCAAGAAGCTCCCCACGCTGCGCGGGCGCACCGTGGTCAACCTGTTCTACGAGGACTCCACCCGCACCCGCATCTCGTTCGAGGCCGCGGCCAAGCGGCTGTCCGCCGACGTCATCAACTTCTCGGCCAAGGGGTCGAGCGTGTCCAAGGGCGAGAGCCTGAAGGACACCGCCCTCACCCTGCAGGCCATGGGCGCCGACGCGGTGGTGGTCCGGCACGGCGCCTCCGGCGCGCCGCACCGGCTGGCCACCTGGGTGGACGGCAGCGTGGTCAACGCCGGCGACGGCACCCACGAGCACCCCACCCAGGCCCTGCTGGACGCCTTCACCATGCGCCGCCGCCTCGGCGACCTGGACGGCCGCCGGGTCACCATCGTCGGCGACATCCTGCACAGCCGGGTCGCCCGTTCCAACGTCCACCTGCTGCACACCCTGGGCGCCGAGGTCACCGTGGTCGCGCCGCCCACGCTGCTGCCGGTGGCGATGGGCGACTGGCCGTGCGAGGTCTCATACGACTTCGACGCGGTGCTCTCCAAGTCGGACGCGGTCATGATGCTGCGCGTCCAGCACGAGCGCATGAACGCCTCCTTCTTCCCCTCGGCCCGCGAGTACAGCCGCCGCTACGGCCTGGACCCGGCCCGGCTCGCCCGCATGCCGGAGGGGGCGATCGTCATGCACCCGGGCCCGATGAACCGCGGCATGGAGATCGCCGCCGAGGTCGCCGACTGCGCGCGCTCCACCATCGTGGAGCAGGTCACCAACGGGGTGACCGTGCGGATGGCCGTCCTGTACCTGCTGCTGTCCGGCTCGGAGTCGGCGATCGGGGGACCCCAGTGAGCTACCTTCTGCGCGCCGCCCGCGTCCTGGGCGGCGAGCCGCGCGACGTGCTGGTCGAGGGCGAGTACATCACGTCCGTCGGCGCGCCGGGCGAGGTGGACGGCACCGGTGCCACGGTGGTGGACGCCGGCGGGCTGGTCGCGCTCCCCGGGCTGGTCGACCTGCACACCCACCTGCGCGAGCCGGGGCGGGAGGACGCCGAGACCGTCGAGTCCGGCACCGCCGCCGCGGCGCTCGGCGGGTTCACCGCCGTGCACGCCATGGCCAACACCTCCCCGGTGGCCGACACCGCGGGCGTCGTGGAGCAGGTGTGGCGGCTCGGCCGCCAGGCCGGGCACTGCGACGTGCGCCCGGTGGGCGCGGTGACCGCGGGCCTGGCCGGCCGCCAGCTCGCCGAGCTCGGCGCCATGGCCGACAGCGAGGCCCGGGTGCGGGTCTTCTCCGACGACGGGGTGTGCGTGTCGGACGCGGTGCTCATGCGCCGGGCGCTGGAGTACGTCAAGGCGTTCGACGGCGTGGTGGCCCAGCACGCCCAGGAGCCGCGGCTCACCGAGGGCGCGCAGATGAACGAGGGGTCGGTGTCCGGCCGGCTCGGCCTGGCCGGCTGGCCGGCGGTCGCCGAGGAGGCGATCATCGCCCGGGACTGCCTGCTCGCGGCGCACGTGGGCTCCCGCCTGCACATCTGCCACGTCTCCACCGCGGGCTCGGTGGAGATCATCCGCTGGGCGAAGTCCAAGGGCTGGGACGTCACCGCCGAGGTCACCCCGCACCACCTGCTGCTCACCGACTCCTGCGCCGAGACCTCGCCGGTCGGCCCCTACAACCCGCTCTACAAGGTCAACCCGCCGCTGCGCACCGCCGCCGACGTCCAGGCGCTGCGCGAGGCGCTGGCCGACGGCACCATCGACTGCGTCGCCACCGACCACGCCCCGCACCCGGTCGAGGCCAAGGAGACCGAGTGGCCCGGCGCGGCCATGGGCATGATCGGCCTGGAGACCGCGCTGCCGGTGGTCCAGGAGGCGATGGTCGAGACCGGGCTGCTGGACTGGGCCGGCGTCGCCGACCGCATGTCCGCGCGCCCGGCGCGCATCGGCCGGCTGGCCGGCCACGGCGGCCCGCTGCGCGCGGGCTCGCCGGCGAACATCACCCTGTACGACCCGGCGGTCCGCCGGGAGGTCGACCCGTGGGGCTTCGCCTCCAAGAGCCGCAACACCCCCTACCAGGGGATGACGCTGCCGGGCCGGGTCGTCGCGACCTTCCTGCGCGGCCGCCCCACCGTTCTCGAAGGGAAGCTCACGTGACGCGCGCGACCACCGCCGTTCTGGTGCTGGAGGACGGCCGGGTCTTCCACGGCACGCCGTACGGCGCCGAGGGGGAGACCTTCGGCGAGATGGTGTTCAACACCGGGATGACCGGCTACCAGGAGACGCTGACCGACCCCTCCTACCACCGCCAGATCGTCGCGATGACCTCCCCGCACATCGGCAACACCGGCGTCAACGACGAGGACCCCGAGTCCTCCCGGATCTGGGTGGCCGGGTACGTGGTGCGCGAGCCGGCCCGGGTGCCGTCCAGCTGGCGGGCGCGCCGATCGCTGGACGAGGAACTGCGCGCCCAGGGGGTGGTCGGCATCGCGATGCCCGGCACCCGGGCGCTCACCCGCCACCTGCGCGAGCGCGGCGCGATGCGCGCCGGGATCTTCACCGGCCCCGCCGCGCCGGTGGAGGAGCTGGTGGACCGGGTGCGCAGCAGCCCCGAGATGGCCGGCGCCGACCTGGCCCGCGAGGTCTCCACCCCCGAGCCGTACGTGGTGCCGGCCCACGGGACCAAGCGGTTCACCGTCGCGGCGCTCGACCTCGGCATCAAGGCGATGACGCCGTACCGGATGGCCGAGCGCGGCTGCGAGGTGCACGTGCTGCCGGCGGACTCCACCGCCGAGGAGATCCTGGCCGTGGACCCCGACGGGGTGTTCCTGTCCAACGGGCCGGGCGACCCGGCGACCACCGGCTACGCGGTCGAGGCGCTCACCGGGGTGCTCGCGGCCCGCCGCCCGGTGTTCGGCATCTGCTTCGGCAACCAGATCCTCGGCCGGGCGCTCGGCCTGCCGACCTACAAGCTGCGCTACGGCCACCGCGGGGTGAACCAGCCGGTCCAGGACCGGCGCACCGGCAAGGTGGACATCTCCGCGCACAACCACGGTTTCGCCGTGCAGGCCCCGCTGTCCGGGCCGTTCGAGACGCCGTACGGCCGGGCGGAGGTCAGCCACGTCAACCTCAATGACGACTGCGTGGAAGGGCTGCGCCTGCTGGACTACCCGGCGTTCAGCGTGCAGTACCACCCAGAGGCCGCCGCGGGGCCGCACGACGCCGCGGGACTGTTCGACGAGTTCTGCGCGCTGATGGCGGGCGCGACGGCGAAGGGCGGGGAGCGTGCCTAAGCGGACCGACATCCGGTCGATCCTGGTCATCGGCTCCGGGCCGATCGTGATCGGTCAGGCCTGCGAGTTCGACTACTCCGGCACCCAGGCGTGCCGGGTGCTGCGGGCCGAGGGCTACCGGGTCATCCTGGTGAACAGCAACCCCGCGACGATCATGACGGACCCGGAGTTCGCCGACGCCACGTACGTGGAGCCGATCACCCCGGGCATCGTCGAGCAGATCATCGCCCGCGAGCGGCCGGACGCCCTGCTGCCCACCCTCGGCGGCCAGACCGCGCTCAACACCGCGGTCGCGCTGCACGAGGCGGGCGTGCTGGAGCGGTACGGCGTCGAGCTGGTCGGCGCCGACATCGCCGCGATCCAGGCGGGGGAGAACCGCGAGCAGTTCAAGGGGATCGTCGCGCGGGTGGCCGACCGGTACGGCCTGAACGCCGAGTCGGCGCGCTCGGCCATCTGCCACACCTTGGCCGAGTGCCTGACCGCGGCCGATTCGCTCGGTTATCCGGTCGTGGTGCGGCCCTCCTTCACCATGGGCGGAGCCGGCTCCGGCTTCGCCCACGACGAGGAGCAGCTGCGGCGCATCGCGGGCGCGGGGCTGGACGCCTCGCCGACCAGCGAGGTGCTGCTGGAGGAGTCGATCCTCGGCTGGAAGGAGTACGAGCTGGAGGTCATGCGCGACCGCGCGGACAACGTCGTCATCGTCTGCTCCATCGAGAACATCGACCCGATGGGCGTGCACACCGGCGACAGCGTCACCGTGGCCCCGGCCATGACCCTCACCGACCGCGAGTACCAGAACATGCGGGACGTGGCGATCGCGGTCATCCGCGAGGTGGGGGTGGACACCGGCGGCTGCAACATCCAGTTCGCCGTCGACCCGCGCACCGGGCGCATGATCGTCATCGAGATGAACCCGCGGGTGTCGCGCTCCAGCGCGCTCGCCTCCAAGGCAACCGGCTTCCCGATCGCCAAGATCGCCGCCAAGCTCGCCGTCGGGTACACCCTGGACGAGATCCCCAACGACATCACCCGGGAGACCCCGGCCTCCTTCGAGCCGTCGCTGGACTACGTCGTCGTCAAGGTGCCGCGTTTCGCGTTCGAGAAGTTCGCCGGCGCCGACCAGACGCTCACCACGCACATGAAGTCGGTCGGCGAGGCGATGGCCATCGGCCGGTCCTTCCCCGAGGCGCTGCAGAAGGCCCTGCGCTCGCTGGAGAAGAAGGGGGCGTCGTTCGCCTGGGCGGGCGACCCGGGGGACCGGGCGGAGCTGCTGGCGGCCTGCCGCACCCCGCACGACGGGCGGCTGCGCGCCATGATGCAGGCCCTGCGGGCCGGCGCCACCGTCGAGGAGCTGTACGAGGCGACCAGCGTCGACCCGTGGTTCCTGGACCAGCTCCTGCTCATCGACGAGGAGGCGCGCGCGGTGGGCGCGGCCGACACCCTCACCGCCGGCGTGCTGACGCGCGCCAAGCGGCACGGCTTCAGCGACGCGCAGATCGCCGAGATCCGCGGCCTGCCCGAGGAGCGGGTGCGCGAGCTGCGCCACGAGCTCGGCGTCCGGCCCGTCTACAACACCGTGGACACCTGCGCCGCCGAGTTCGCCGCCCGCACGCCCTACCTGTACTCCACCTACGACGAGGAGACCGAGGTCCCGCCCGGCGACCGCCGCAAGGTCATCATCCTGGGCAGCGGTCCCAACCGGATCGGCCAGGGCATCGAGTTCGACTACGCCTGCGTGCACGCCTCCTTCGAGCTGTCGGCCGCCGGCTACGAGACCGTCATGGTCAACTGCAACCCCGAGACGGTGTCCACCGACTACGACACCTCCGACCGGCTCTACTTCGAGCCGCTCACCCTGGAGGACGTGCTGGAGGTGGTGCGCGCCGAGCAGGAGTCCGGCCCGGTGGCCGGCGTCATCGTCCAGCTCGGCGGGCAGACGCCGCTCGGCCTGGCCCAGGCGCTGAAGGACGCGGGCGTGCCGGTCGTCGGCACCAGCCCCGAGTCCATCCACCTGGCCGAGGAGCGCGGCGCGTTCGGCCGGGTGCTCGCCGAGGCGGGGCTGCCGGCCCCCAAGCACGGCACCGCGGTCACCGTCGAGCAGGCCCGCGAGATCGCCGCCGAGATCGGCTACCCGGTGCTGGTCCGGCCGTCCTACGTGCTGGGCGGCGCGGGCATGGCCATCGTGTACGACGAGGAGACGCTGGGCGCGTACATGGCCCGCGCCGGGGCGGCCAGCGACCACCCGGTGCTGGTCGACCGGTTCCTGGACGAGGCCATCGAGATCGACGTGGACGCGCTGTACGACGGCGAGGAGCTCTACCTCGGCGGCGTCATGGAGCACATCGAGGAGGCCGGCATCCACTCGGGCGACTCGGCGTGCGCGCTGCCGCCGATCACGCTCGGCGGGTTCGACATCAAGCGCATCCGGGCCGCCACCGAGGCCATCGCCCGGGGCGTCGGCGTGCGCGGGCTGCTGAACGTCCAGTACGCCGTGGCGGCCGGCGTCCTCTACGTGCTGGAGGCCAACCCGCGGGCCAGCCGCACGGTGCCGTTCGTGTCCAAGGCGACCGCGGTGCCGCTGGCCAAGGCGGCGGCGCGCGTCATGATGGGCGCCACGATCGCCGGGCTGCGCGCCGAGGGCATGCTGCCCGCCGACGGCGACGGCGGCACCCTGCCGCTGGACGCCCCCATCGCGGTGAAGGAGGCGGTGCTGCCGTTCAACCGGTTCCACGGGGTGGACACCGTCCTCGGGCCGGAGATGCGCTCCACCGGCGAGGTCATGGGCATCGACGAGGTGTTCGGCACCGCCTACGCCAAGTCGCAGGCCGGGTCGTACGGCTCGCTGCCCACCAAGGGGCGGGCGTTCGTCTCGGTGGCCAACCGCGATAAGCGCGCCATGATCTTCCCGGTGAAGGCGCTGGCCGATCTGGGCTTCGAGATCCTGGCCACCGAGGGCACCGCCGAGGTGCTGCGCCGCAACGGCGTCCATGCCAAGATCGTGCGCAAGCAGAGCGACGGCCCGGGCCCGGACGGCGAGCCCACCATCGTGTCGCGCATCCTGTCCGGCGAGGTGGACCTCATCGTGAACACGCCCTTCGGCAGCCCGGGGCAGTCCGGTCCCCGGCTGGACGGCTACGAGATCCGCACCGCGGCCGTGCTGCGCGGCATCCCGTGCGTCACCACGGTTCAGGGCCTCGGCGCGGCCGTCCAGGGCATCCAGGCGGTCGCGGCCGGCTCGGTGGGCGTACGGTCACTGCAGGAGCACGCGCGGCGGCTCCGGGGCTGATTCCCGCGGCGGGAGGTGAAGGAGACTGGCCGTAACCCCGGTCCAGGTCACGGGCACGGTGCTGACCACGCGCCGGGTCGACGCCTACCACGCCCTCACCGTGGTGGCGCCCGGCATCGCCGAGCGCTTCCGCCCCGGGCACTTCGTCACCGTCGCGGTCGGCGGGCCGGACACCTCGATGCCGGCCCGCCGTGCCTTCGCCGTGCACGACGTCAAGCCCGACTACGGCGGCACGGTGGAGCTGGTCTTCGCGGTGCGCGGCCGCGGCACGGCCTGGCTCGCCGAGCGGCGGGCTCGCGACACCCTCGACATCGTGGGGCCGCTCGGCCGGCCGTTCCCGGTGCCGCGCGACCCGGTGGGGTGCGTGCTGGCCGGCGGCGAGTACGGCTCGGCGTCGCTGTTCGCGCTGGCCGACACGCTGCAGCAGCGCGGCTGCCGGGTCGACTTCGTGCTCGGCGCCGCCTCCGCCGACCGGGTCTTCGGCGCGCTGCGCGCCCGCCGGATGGGCGAGACCACCACGCTCACCACCGAGGACGGCTCGCTCGGGTTGCGCGGGCGGGTCACCGACGCGCTGCCCGCGGTGATCGCCGACGCGCGGGCCGACGTGATCTACGCGTGCGGCCCGATGGCGATGCTGCGCGGGGTCACCGCGGTCGCCGCCGAGTTCGACATCCCGGTGCAGGTCTCGGTGGAGGAGGCCATGGCCTGCGGGTACGGGGTGTGCATGACCTGCGTCCTGCCGGTCATCGACGACGACGGGGTCACCCGCATGGTCCGCGCGTGCGTCGAGGGGCCGGTCTTCCGCGGCGAGCGGGTGCGCTTCGAGGACGTCGGCACCATCCCGTTCGATGCCCTCGGAGCCCCCGGGGGACGCGCCCAGGAGGGAGGTGCGCACACCCGGAATGTCGGTTGACATGCGGACCTACCTGGCGCACGTCGAGCTGGCCAACCCGATCACCACGGCGGCCGGCTGCGCCGGATCGGGCGCCGAGCTCGCCCAGTTCTTCGACGTCTCCCGGCTGGGGGCGGTCGTCACCCGTTCGATCACCATGGCGCCGCGGGCCGGCCGGCCGACGCCCAGGCTGGCCGAGACGCCCTCGGGGCTGCTCACCGCGGTCGGACTGCAGGGCCCGGGCGTCGACGCCTTCCTGGCCGCCGAGCTGCCCCGGCTGGCCGAGCGCGGGGCGCGCGCGGTGGTGTCCATCGCCGGCGGCAGCGTCGCCGAGTACACCGCGCTGGCGCGCCGGCTGGCCGACGCCCCCGGCGTCACCGCCGTCGAGGTCAACCTGTCGTGCCCCAACGTGGCCGACCTCGGCCGGGTCTTCGCCCGCGACCCGGCCGCCTCCGCCGAGGTGGTCGCCGCGGTGCGCGCCACCATGCGCTACGACGTCCCGGTCGTCGCCAAGCTGGCGCCGGACGCCGCCGACATCGTCGCGGTCGCCCGCGCCTGCGTGGACGGCGGCGCGGACGCCCTGGCGCTGATCAACACGCCGCTCGGCATGGCGATCGACGTCGACACGATGCGCCCCGCGCTCGCCGCGGGCACCGGCGGCCTTTCCGGGCCCGCCGTCCGGCCGCTCGCCGTACGCTGCCTGTGGCAGGTGCACGCCGCCCTGCCCGGGGTGCCCCTCGTCGGCATGGGCGGGGTGTCCACCGGCCGGGACGCCCTGGAGCTCGTCCTGGCGGGCGCCTGCGCCGTCGCGGTGGGCACCGCGCTGTTCCACGACCCCTACGCCGGCCTGCGCGTGCTGCGGGAGCTGGAGGACCTGCTCAAGGAGCGGGGCTTCGAGCGGTTCGCCGACGCGGTGGGACTGGCCCACCGGCCGCCCGGGGCCGCGCCCCGGCACCGAACCGACCTGGAGGAGAGCCCGCTGTGACGTCCGCACCCATCGCCGTCGCCCTGGACGCACCCGACCTGGAGACGGCGGCCCGCTGGGCGGCCCTGGTCACTCCGCACGTGAGCACCGTGAAGGTCGGCCTCGAACTGTACCTGCGCTACGGCCCCGACGTGATCGCCTCGGTCCGCGGCGCCACCGGCGTGCAGGTGTTCCTCGATCTCAAGCTGCACGACATCCCGAACACCGTCTCCGGCGCCGCCCGCGCGGTGGCCCGGCTCAAGCCCGCCATCCTGACCGTCCACGCCGCCGGCGGGCGCACGATGATCCAGGCCGCGGTGGACGCCGCCCCGCACACCCGCATCGCCGCCGTGACGGCCCTGACGTCGCTCTCAGAGGCCGATCTGGAGCGGATCGGGGTCAGGGGACCCGCCGGGGACGCCGTGCGCCGTCTGGCCGTCGAGGCGGTCGGCGCCGGTGCCCAGGCACTGGTGTGCTCGCCGCGCGAGGTGGCCGCCGTGCGCGCCGAGGTCGGCCCGGAGATCATGCTCATCACGCCGGGCGTCCGGCCGCCCGGTGCGGCGGCCCAGGATCAGGCGCGGGTGGCCACCCCGGAGCGGGCCGTGGCCGACGGCGCCGACCTTCTGGTGATCGGCCGGCCCATCACCGGTGCCGCCGACCCGGGGGCGGCCGCCGCGGCCATCGCCGCCACGCTCCGCCGGGTCGTTTCCGGCTGATCTCCCCGCCGCGAAAGATGGCCCGGAGGTCCCTTCATGACTAGCCCGGCGGGCCGCCGCGGGCCCGTTGATGACTAGCCCGAGAGGTACCAGTACACGGGGGGTTTCGTCGACACTCCGCCATGCGGCGAACACGAAGAGTGATGAAATCAATTTTGTGGGGGGAGAAACCGGTCTTGACGTTGCCTGAAGGCCCAAGACCAGCTAGTTTCCCCTCCCGTCCGAGTACATCGACAGAAATTCGAGGTGACCCGGCGTGGCTCTTCCTCCCCTGACCCCCGAGCAGCGCGCCGCAGCCCTGGAGAAGGCTGCCAAGGCCCGCAAGGAGCGTGCCGAGGTCAAGAACCGGCTGAAGCACGGCGCGGTTTCTCTGGCCGAGGTGCTGAAGGATGGTCAGACCGACGACGTCATCGGCAAGATGAAGGTGTCGGCACTTCTGGAGTCGCTCCCCGGCGTGGGCAAGGTCCGCGCCAAGCAGCTCATGGAGAAGCTCGGCATCGCCGAGTCCCGCCGCGTGCGGGGCCTCGGTGCCAACCAGCGAGCGGCTCTGGAGCGGGAGTTCGGCGGCTCCGAGAGCTGATCTCGGACCGCGGAACATGATTCACGGGGGTTTGGTGTGACCGGTACGTCCTGGCCCGACGAGGGCGGAGCCCACGAGGCGCCCGTGTTCGGCAGGGGCGGGACACGTGACGGTGACCCCATGCCCCCATCCGGGAGTCCGGAGGCGACGGTCGTCTCCTCCGGACCGACGGGAAAGCGCCTGACGGTCCTGTCCGGGCCGTCGGGCGTCGGCAAGTCCACGGTCGTCGCCGAGCTTCGGCGGTCCCACCCTGAGGTGTGGCTGTCGGTCTCGGTGACCACCAGGACGCCCCGCCCGGGCGAGACCCACGGCGTCGAGTACTTCTTCGTCTCGGCGGCGGAGTTCGACCGGCTGGTCGCCGGCGGCGACCTGCTGGAGTGGGCCGAGTTCGCCGGCAACCGCTACGGCACGCCGCGCGGCCCGGTGCAGGAGCGGCTCGCCGCCGGGGTGCCCACCCTGCTGGAGATCGACCTGCAGGGCGCCCGGCAGGTCCGCCGGAGCATGCCCGAGGCGCTGCTCGTCTTCCTGGCCCCGCCGAGCTGGCAGGAGCTGGAGAAGCGGCTGCGCGGCCGCGGCACCGAGCCCGAAGAGGTCATCGAGCGCCGGCTCGCCGCCGGGCGTGTCGAGCTCGCCGCCGAGAAGGAGTTCGACCTCACCCTGGTCAACACCGCCATCGGCGAGGTCTGCGAGCGGCTCATCGCGGTGATGAACTGACCCCGGCGGCCCGGGCGCGCGGATCCACCGCGCGAGCTTGGTATCCTTCGAGGCCGTAGGACCCATTAGCACTCCGACTGAGAGGCCGACGACGTGGCAGGCACTGCCCCGGTTGCCGAAGGCATCACCAACCCGCCGATCGACCAGCTGCTCGAGGTCGTCGACAGCAAGTACAGCCTGGTCATCATGGGCGCGAAGCGGGCGCGCCAGATCAACGCCTACTACTCCCAGCTCGGCGAGGGCCTGCTGGAGTACGTCGGCCCGCTGGTCGAGACGCACGCCCAGGAGAAGCCGCTGTCCATCGCGCTGCGCGAGGTCTCCGAGGGCCTGCTCACCTCCGAGCCGATCGAGGGCTGAGCGGCCACCCCCACCGTCCGATCCCTTCCGGAACCGTGATGGCGAGCCAGGACGGCTCCCGGCCGCGCGTCGTCCTCGGCGTCGGCGCGGGCATCGCCGCGTACAAGGCGTGCGAGCTGCTCCGGCTGTTCACCGAGTCCGGGCACGAGGTGCGGGTGCTGCCCACCCGTGACGCGCTGCGCTTCGTCGGCGAGCCGACCTGGGCCGCGCTGTCGGGCAACCCCGTCACCAGCGAGGTGTGGGAGTCGGTGCACGAGGTGCCGCACGTGCGCGTCGGCCGGTGGGCCGACCTCGTCGTGGTCGCGCCGGCCACCGCCGACATCATGGCCAGGGCCGCGCACGGCCTGGCCGCCGACCTGCTCACCAACACGCTGCTCACCGCGCGCTGCCCGGTGGTGTTCGCGCCGGCCATGCACACCGAGATGTGGGAGCACCCGGCCACCCGGGCCAACGTCGCCACGCTGCGCGAGCGCGGCTGCCTGGTCATCGACCCGGCGGTGGGCCGGCTGACCGGCGCCGACACCGGGCGCGGCCGGCTTCCCGAGCCCGCCGAGCTGTTCGAGGTGTGCCGCCGGGTGCTCGCCGGCCGGCCCCGCGACCTGGCGGGCCGGCGCGTGGTCATCTCCGCGGGCGGCACCCGGGAGGCGATCGACCCGGTCCGGTTCATCGGCAACCGCTCCTCGGGCCGGCAGGGGTACGCCCTGGCCCGCACCGCGGCCGCCCGCGGCGCCGAGGTGACCCTGGTCGCCGCCAACGTGGGCCTGCCCGACCCCGCGGGCGCCACCGTCGTCCCGGTGGAGTCCGCCCTCGACCTGCGCGCCGCCGTGCTGGCGGCGGCCGAGAGCGCGGACGTGGTGGTGATGGCCGCGGCCGTCGCCGACTTCCGGCCCGCCGACCCGCGCGACTCCAAGATCAAGAAAGTGCCCGGCGAGCCGGAGCCGATCCGGCTGGCCGAGAACCCCGACGTGCTCGCCGAGCTGTGCGAGCGGCGCCGCCGCGGCGCGGGGCCCGCGCCCGGCGTCATCGCCGGTTTCGCCGCCGAGACCGACGACGTGCTGGCCAACGGCCGCGCCAAGCTCGCCCGCAAGGGCTGTGACCTGCTGGTGGTCAACCAGGTCGGTGCCGGGCTGGCCTTCGGCACCCCGGACAACGCCGCCGTCGTGCTGGTCGCCGGCGGCGACCCGGTGGAGATCCCGCGCGGGCCCAAGGAGGAGCTCGCCGACACCGTCTGGGACCTGGTGGCCGCCCGGCTGCGGGAGACGGCCCCCGGCGCTTGATCGGAGCCCGCCATAGGCGGATACTCCAGGAGGATGCCGGACACAGGGAGCCGAAGAATGCCGGTGACCGCCGCCGTCAGGGAACGCTGCCGGGCGCTGCTGCCCCCCGGCGAGGAGATCCACTACGTCTTCCCCGCCACGCTCGCCGGTTCCGGCGGGGCGACCGGTCACCTGGTCGTGGTGACGGGGCGGTCGATCATCGTGCTGGCGACCAAGGTGTTCAGCAGGTTCGAGCCCGCCGCGGTGTGGGTCACCCACCCGCGACACACCCGGATCGGCCCGCTGGCCGCGGGCGCCCCGGCCACGATCAGGTTGGGTGGTACGGTCTTCGAGGTCGACGATGAATATGCCGCTGTCGTCGGGGCGGCCGACACCGAGGCGTTCTCGCCGGGCGACCTGCCGAAGGATCCGCTACCGGATCTGTAGGCCGGGAGCCGGGTCCCGGCCCGCGAGACGGGCCGCGCGGAGCGCCGCAGGTCGGGCTACACTCGGCGGAGCGCTTCGGCCGCCCGCGCCAAGCCAACGACGTCAGCAGCCGCTGCATGAGGAGCCACTGAGTTGTCCCGCCGCCTGTTCACCTCCGAGTCGGTCACCGAGGGTCACCCGGACAAGATCGCCGACCAGATCAGCGACGCCGTCCTGGACGCCATGCTCAAGGACGACGCCACCAGCCGCGTGGCCGTGGAAACGATGATCACGACGGGGCAGGTCCACGTCGCCGGCGAGGTGACGACGGAGACCTACGTCGACATCCCCGGTGTCATCCGGGAGAAGATCCTCGAGATCGGCTAC